>CATOSA010000022.1 GCA_951812315.1 uncultured Burkholderiales bacterium | reverse complement strand
GATTATCGTTTTCTTTTTCGCCGTTCATGTCTTGCGTACCTTTTCCGGAGATCCCTTCGCGCGCTGCTCCCGTTCGCGCAGGTCTGCAACTCTACGCGCAGCTACAGATTTGACTGATGATTACGCCGAACAGTCAGGAATCAGCCTCCTGAATTGCCTGACTGAGCAACTGCAGACCCAGAGTCGCAAACTCCACCATATTCGCCTCCCGGTCAGGCAAGCCTGTCTCTTTGACTTCCGTGCGCACTACCGGCCCGGCGACGCTTACAGTGACCTGCCCTGCCGGCGCGCCGTGGCGACTTCCGGTTGGTCCGGCGAGTCCCGATTCCGCTATACACCATGTGGCACCGAGCCGTTGGCGCATCGACTCCGCGAGTGTCGCCAGCATCTCCGGCGTTGTACCCCGGTAGTTCTTGTACTGTTCGGCAGACACGCCGGCAAGCGCGGTTCGCGAGGCGAGCGTGTACAAGACCCCGCCCCCGGCGTAATAGCGCGAAGCGCCCGCAACCGAAAGCAGTGCGGCCGAGATCAGTCCGCCAGCGGTTGATTCGGCAACCGCGACCGACTCGCCGCGCTCGCCAAGCCGTGTCCCAATATCCAGCACCAGCCGCTTCTGCTCATCGTTCAAGAACATATATATCCCCTAGTCGGCACGCCAACTGCGCGTACGGAATCAACTTTGCGAACGAACTCTCTGCGCCGTCCGGCAGACGCACGTCGACCTCGTGCAGGTGTCGATCAATTTGGCAGTTTGCTACAAGAGCCAATGTTTGCATATGCCCGCAGCTGAATGCATGAACCCGAAAACCAGCCGGTATCTGTACGATCAGGAACCGATGGCACGGCTCAAATTGTCGTCCAGGATTTCCAGCATCGTATCGATTTCTTCGGTTGACACATTCAGCGCAGGCATGAAGCGCAGCAAGTCCGGCCGTGGCGGGTTAAGCAACAGTCCGTTGTCGAGAGCAAGTTCCACAACCTTTGATGCAATGTCTCTTTTCAGTTCCATCGCGATCAGCAGCCCCCGGCCGCGCACTTCGCCGAGTTCGTATTTCCCTGAAAGTGCTGACAGACCTTTAACTAGATAGTCACCGCGCGCTTGCACTTCTTCAAGGAAACCGGGTGCGAGGACCGCATCCATCACGGCGCAGCCCACAGCGGCCATTAACGGGTTGCCATTGAACGTGCCACCCTGGTCGCCCGGTACGAAGCACGACACGTTTTCTTTCGCAACGAGTGCGGCGAGCGGCACACCGCCGCCGAGGCCTTTACCGAGCGTCATGATGTCGGGTTCGACGGCGGAATGTTCGTATCCCCAGAGCTTGCCGGTACGGCCAACCCCGGTCTGGATTTCATCGGCGATGAGCAACAAGCCGCGTTGCTGCGTGAGCGCACGCAAATCCTGCATGAATTTGTCCGTCGCGAGCACGACGCCCGACTCGCCCAGAATCGGCTCGAGCATGACGCCAACCGTCTGATCGGAAATCAGCCGTTCGACCGACGCGAGATCGTTGAGCTTTGCCTTCGGAAAACCCTTTACCTTGGGTTCGAACAAGGCCTGAAATTGCGGCTTTCCTGACGCTGACATGGTGGCAAGCGTACGTCCGTGAAATGAATCATCAAAAGTGATAATTTCATAGGCGCCGTTCTTGTTCAGAGCACCCCACTTGCGCGCAAGCTTGATCGCGCCTTCATTGGCCTCGGCACCGCTGTTGGTGAAGAACACCCGTTGCAGGCAACTATGCTCGACAATGCGCTGTGCCAGCCGCATGGATGGCTCGTTGAAGAACGCCGGACTGGGCGTGATCAGTTTGCGCGACTGTTCGATCAAGGCCGAGGTAATCGCCTCCGGACTGTGGCCCATGCAATTCACAGCCCAGCCTTGTACAAAGTCAAGATAACGCTTGTCCGCATGATCCCAAAGCCAGGATCCCTCGCCGCGCACAAATACCACTGGCGGTCTGGTCGTAATCTCCATCAGCGCGCTGACGGGAAAGTCATCAAAGTTCATGGGGTAAACCTCCCGGATTTCGTTTTTCTAGTTATCAATTTCTGCGTTTTCGATGTTTGTCGAGTGTAAAACTAACGGTTCTGCCCGGGCGCGTCTATTCTTCTTTGCATTCGCGGTCATTGAATCCGGGCCTGGGAAACTGATACAACGCGGTCGTCCGGTTGCGCCGCAGCGCCGACCCTGCCACCCTATACACGACCATGCCTTCGCAATCATCCGAACAAACGTCCGAAGATTCACGCGCACTGCAGCTTCTGCGTGACGTATTCGGCCATGCCGATTTTCGCGATGCGCAGGCTCAGATCGTAGCGCATGTTGCCACGGGCGGCGACGCGTTGGTGCTGATGCCAACTGGCGGCGGCAAGTCGCTTTGTTACCAGGTGCCGGCTCTGCTGCGCGATGGTACCGGCGTCGTCGTTTCACCATTGATCGCACTGATGCAGGATCAGGTGGCGGCAATGCAGCAACTCGGCGTGCGCGCAGCATTTCTGAATTCAACACTGGATGCCCAGGAGGCAGCCAAGGTCGAGCGCGCGTTGGTCGACGGAGAACTCGATCTTCTGTATGTCGCTCCGGAGCGGCTGACAATGGCCCGCTGCCTCGATCTGCTCGAGCGCGCACAAATTGCGCTGTTCGCAATAGACGAGGCGCACTGCGTCTCGCAATGGGGGCATGACTTTCGGCCGGAATATCTGGAACTGTCCTTGTTGCACGAACGGTTTGCTGATGTGCCGCGTATTGCGCTAACCGCGACCGCCGATCCGCAAACCCGTGCAGAGATCATCCCGAGGCTCGCGCTCGAAGAGGCACAGGTATTTGTTTCGAGCTTCGATCGCCCGAACATTCGCTACACGATAGTTGACAAGATCGACGCGCGCGCGCAGTTACTGCGGTTTCTCAAAGAAGAACATGCCGGCGACGCCGGTATTGTCTATTGCCTGTCGCGACGCAAGACAGAAGAAACAGCCTGGTGGCTGCAAAGCCAGGGAATTGAAGCGCTTTGGTACCACGCCGGCATGGACGCGGCGACACGCGCCGAACACCAGGCACGCTTCCAGCGAGAAGACGGCATTGTCGTGGTCGCTACCATCGCTTTTGGTATGGGTATCGACAAGCCGGACGTGCGCTTCGTCGCCCATCTCGACCTTCCCAAGTCCATCGAAGCCTATTATCAGGAAACCGGCCGGGCCGGGCGCGACGGTTCGCCGGCAGATGCATGGATGACGTACGGACTAAGTGACGTCGTGCAACAACGGCGCTTCATCGACCAGTCAGATGCCAGCGACGAGTTCAAGCGTGTATCCACCGCCAAGCTCGACGCGTTGCTGGGGTTGTGCGAGACGGCCGCCTGCCGGCGCGTGCGCCTGCTGTCTTACTTTGGCGAGCACAGCGAACCTTGCGGCAATTGCGATACCTGCCTCGAACCGCCGCAAACCTGGGACGCGACCGATGCATCACGTAAAGCGCTGTCAGCCATCTATCGAACCGGCCAGCGATTTGGTTCAATGCACGTCATTGACGTATTGCGCGGCAAAACCGGCGAAAGAATTGCGCGTTGGGGCCACCACAAACTCAACGTATTCGGCGCCGGAGCCGAACTTGCTGAGCAGGCATGGCGAAACGTATTCCGCCAACTGATTGCGCTCGGTTTCGTCCAGGTCGACCATGGATCTCACGGCGCGCTCCGGCTCACTGAGTCCAGCCGGCCTGTTCTCAAAGGCGAACAACAAGTGCAAATGCGCCCGGTCGTCAAGAGCGGCCGAAAGCCAAAAACCGCGTCACGCACGCCTGATGAAGTCGATTTGTCTCCGGCTGATACCGATCTGCTCGAGCGTCTCAAGGAATGGCGCAGGAACGAGGCAAGTTCGCAGGGCGTACCCGCCTACGTCATTCTGCATAACAGCAGTCTCACCGAAATCGCCCGCGCCAGGCCGCTCGACGTCGAAGCACTCGCTGCGATCGGCGGCATTGGTGCGATGAAGCTGGAACGATACGGCGAAGCCGTCATTGGACTGGTTGCCGAAGACCGAGCAGACAAGGCGACCGGAAGCACGCCTTAGGCGCCGAAAATCAACCACGGCGTTCCCGATTCGCCGTGTCATGACAAGACAGGAAGCAGCACTGGCCTGGCCACTTCAACGTCCACAACGGGTTTGACAGCTTCCGGAAACGCTTGACACACCTGAATTGCACAATTCAAGATCAGTGTTGGGCTGCATGAACCGAAAATAAAATACTGAAGATCCGGGCAGCCCGGAACGGGAGAGAGCGCCTTGAATCAATGTGTTAAGCGAAGCCGCATGCGGCTCCGTCCTCTGGGAACGCCACGCTCAACTATCTGATCAAACGGTTGCTGGCGCTCATTCCGACGTTGCTGTTTGCCAGCATCATCGTTTTTGCAGTTGTACGCATGGTGCCAGGCGATGTCATCGACCTGATGCTCAGCGAAAATGATTTCTCCTCGACCGACCTTGAAACACGAAACCAGATCGAGCAGGCACTCGGCCTGGACCAGCCGATTTACATTCAATACTGGTATTGGCTGGGCAACATCGTGTTTCGCGGCGACCTCGGTAACTCGCTGTGGCAGGACACGCCGGTGCTGGAGGATATTCTTGCGCGACTACCGGTTACGATTGAGCTGAGCATCCTGTCACTGCTGGTCGCGCTACTTATCGCAATTCCAATCGGCGTTTATTCTGCAATTCGCCAGGAAACCCCAATCGATTACATCGGTCGCAGTTTTTCGATTCTCGCGCTTGCGGTACCAAGTTTCTGGCTGGGCACCATGGTCGTCATTCTGCCGGCCATGTGGTGGGGTTGGACACCGCCGAATGACATCGTGCCTTTTTTCGAGGAACCGTGGACTAATCTCAAAACGTTCATCACGCCTGCGCTGGTACTCGGTGCATCCTTGTCTGCCGTGACAATGCGCATGACGCGATCGATGATGCTGGAAGTGCTGCGCCAGGACTATGTGCGCACCGCCTGGGCCAAGGGCTTGCGCGAACGAACGGTTGTTCTTCGGCATGCAGTGAAGAACGCGATGATTCCGGTTGTGACGTTAATCGGCTTGCTGGTGCCGTTCCTGTTTGGCGGCACAGTCATCATCGAACAGATTTTTCAGCTGCCGGGCATCGGACAATTGTTGTTTGACGCGGTAACGCAGCGGGATTATCCGATTATTACCGGCGTGTTTCTGATCGTGGGGGGTATGGTCATTCTGGTCAATTTGATCGTCGATCTGTGCTAAGGCTATCTCGATCCGAAAGTACGCTATGAGTGAGAGCTATGAGTGAGATAGGCGACAGATGAATTCCGCGTCAATTGCAGCTGATACAACAAAAAAACCGAAACGGCAGACCGGGCCGGTGGCGGAGTTCTTTGTCCGGCTGGTACGCGAGAAACCGGCCGGCGCAGTAGGCGCATTCATTTTTCTGGTGATGTTGCTCACCGGCATTTTCGCTGGCGTCATCGCACCGGACGGCTACAACTCGATCAACCCGATCGAACGACTCAAGCCGCCATCCTGGGAACACTGGTTTGGCACTGACCACCTCGGCCGCGAAATGTTTGACCGGATCGTGCACGGCTCGCAACTGTCATTGATCATTGCGTTCTCCGCCACCAGTTTCTCGATTCTGATTTCTATAGTCATTGGACTAAGCACCGGCTATCTCGGCGGGCGCTTTGACATGATTGTCCAGCGCATGGTGGACGCGTGGATGAGTTTCCCTGATCTGATCATTCTGATCGTCGCGGTCGCCATTCTGGGTCCGGGGACCTGGCAAATCATTTTGGTGCTCGGCCTGCTGTACGGCATAGCCGGTTCGAGAATTATTCGCGGCGCCGTTGTCAGCGCAAAGGAGAATATCTACGTTCAGGCGTCCCAATCAATCGGCTCGTCAACAATGAGCATATTGTTGCGCCATATTCTGCCCAACATCATGGCGCCAATCATCGTATTGTTTACGACGCGTCTGGCGGCAGTCATTCTGGTCGAATCCGGTCTCAGTTTTCTGGGCTCGGCATCCCGCCGCCAGCACCAAGCTGGGGTGGCATGCTCAGCCTCGACGGGCGCAGTTACATGTTTCTCGCTCCGTGGCTGGCGATCGCGCCCGGACTGGCGCTGACGATCGCGGTGTTCGGCATCAATATGTTTGGCGACGCGATGCGTGACTTGCTTGACCCGCGCATGCGCGGCACTGGCGGCCGGTTCGGCGGTGCCGCTGCGGTTCGAATTACAAGCTAGCTCTGCTCTGGCACGTAGCCCGAAAGTCCATGACGTACGAAGGAAACTGATATGAAAATCGTCGCAACAATTTCCCGGATTGCACTCGTTGCTTCGGCAATGACCATCAACGGCACTTCCGTCGCGGAGGAACCGCAGTTGGGAGGAACGGTAAATGTCGTCACCGTCTTCAGGACGCTGAACCCGACGACCTGGGACTATTACAAATGGACGTGGAAGGCGAACCACGACGGCATGCACCTCGATCACCTGATCGCGGGGGACTTGTCCAAGGGCCCGCGCGGATCCAAGGAAAACCTTTTCGTGGCTCAGGCCTATATTCCACCGGAACACTATCGCGGCGAGCTTGCGGAAAGTTGGTCGCTGAAGAAGAACCCGCTACGCCTGGGGTTCAAACTGCGCAAAGGCGTGTACTGGCCGGACAAACCCGGCGTCATGAAAAGGCGCGAAGTCGTTGCTGATGACATCGTCTATAGCTTCACCCACGTATGGACCAGTGACCGGCGCATTCCCACATACTGGGACTTCATCAAGGAGTGGAAAGCGGCGGACAAATACACTGCGGTCGCCTACCTGAACGAGTACAACGCCAACTGGGGTTATCGCATCGCCTGGGATTATCACGACTGGATAGCGCCTCCCGAGTATCACAAGCTCAGCGAAAAACAACGCTCCGACTGGAAGAATGCGGTCGGAACCGGGCCCTACCTGGTCAGCAAGGTTGTCAAGGGCAGCCGGCATGAGTATCTCCCCAATCCTGATTACTGGGACCGGGAAACGATTGATGGCAAGGAGTACAAGTTACCGCTGAATGCCAAGGTCGTCACGCACATCATCAAGGACGAGTCGGCTGCCGTTGCAGCGATACGCACTGGCAAGGTCGACATCATGGAAGCCATTCGCTGGCAATTCGTAGACGAGCTCAAGCGCACAGCGCCCAAGCTGAGAATAGAACCGTATCTGGGCACCGGCGGGATGTTCATTGCGCTGCGCAATGATCAAAAACCCTTCAATGACGTGCGCGTACGCCGCGCGATGAACCTTGCAGTCAATCAGAAGGAAATACAGCAGGCATTGCTCAATGGCAATGGAGCGCTGCTCAACTACCCGTTCTCAAAACGCTGGACCGGCCTGTACACACCGATCGAAAAACTGTCACCCGCCGGCCAGGAATTGTTCGACTACAACCCCGAGAAAGCAAAAAAGCTGCTGGCAGAAGCGGGATACCCGAGCGGTTTCGAGTTCGATGTCATGGCATCGTCGGCCAACCCCTACTCAATGGAACTGCTACCGATCTTGCAGGCTTACTATCAGCGGGTCGGCATCAAGATGAATGCCAAGACGCTGGAATATGCCGCGTTTCGCTCGCACATGCGAAAAGACAGCCAGTCGGCCGGGTATCTCATGGCCAACGGTGAAGGAAATCCGTTCTCCGTCTTGCGCAAGAGCTTCGTCACCGGACAGACATGGAATCCGGCAATGCATGCGGATGAGAAGTTTGACGCAATGTACAAAACAGCACTGTCAGAAACCGATCAGGCCAAACAGGAAGAAATACTCATTGCGGCGAACCGCTACATTATCGAAGAGCGCGTACCGCACGTCTGGCTGCCCATGCAAACTGCCTATCGTGCCTGGTGGCCATGGGTCAAGAATTACGCTGGCGAGTTGCGCGTGGGCGCTGTTCGCCCGGGGCCGATCTATGCGCGCATCTGGATCGACCAGAAACTGAAGAAGGAAATGGGGTTCTAGTGTTAAGCGAACCGTAGCGACCTGCGTCGTCAACATGCTCTGCGGATCGATACCAGCAATTCCTGACCTGCGCATGCGGAGCGCACGTCGCCAACCTGACGCCGCGCGGTTGGTCGAACATCCGCATGTCAGAAAGCAAGTCCCGGAACCAGTGTGGTACGGAGGAGAACGGAATGAAACACTTTGCGACAACCAAGCGATTAGCAGTAGCCACGTTGTTTACCGTGATCAGCACTACGGTGATCGCCGAAGAACCACAGTTGGATGGTGAGCTCGATGTCATCACCATGTACAGGACGCTTAATGCGACGACCTGGGACTACTACAAGTGGACGTGGAAAGAAAACCACGACGGCATGCAGCTGGAGCAGCTGATTGCCACGGATCTGTCCAAAGGACCGCGTGGCACCAAGGAAAACCTGTTCGTCGCGCAAGCCTACATTCCCCCGGAGCACTATCGCGGTGAACTGGCTAAAAGCTGGTCCCTGAAAAAAGATCCACTGCGCCTGGAGTTCAAATTGCGCAAAGGCGTGTACTGGGCGCCGAAACCGGGGGGGTGATGGAAAAGCGCGAAGTCGTCGCCTATCACTTCACGCACATGTGGACCAGCGACCGGCGTATTCCCACCTATTGGGACTTTGTAAAAGAGTGGAAAGCCGAAGACAAGTACACGGCCGTCGCTTACCTGAACGAGTACAACGGCAATTGGGGCTATCGCATTGGCTGGGGCTACTTCGACGCGATATTGCCGCCCGAGTATCACAAACTCGATGAGAAGCAGCGAGCCGACTGGAAGAATGCGACCGACTCCGGACCCTATCTGGTCAGCAAGGTCGTGAAAGGTAGCCGGCATGAGTACGTTGCCAATCCGGATTATTGGGACACCGAGACCATCAATGGAAAAGAATACAAACTTCCGTTGAACAAAAAAGTCGTCACACATATCGTCAAAGATGAATCCGCTGCCGTCGCATCGATCCGTACCGGCAAGGCAGATATCATGGAAGCGATTCGCTGGCAGTTCGTCGATCAACTCAAACGCACCGCGCCCAAACTCAGGATAGAACCGTACCTGGCGACAACCGGTACGTACATAGCGCTACGCAATGACAGAAAGCCGTTTGATGATGTGCGCGTGCGCCGCGCAATGAACCTGGCGGTCAATCAAGAAGAAATTCGCGCGGCGCTGCTCAGTGGCGAAGGCGAGTTGCTCAACTATCCTTTCTCGAGACGCTGGTCAGGCCTGTATACGCCGATCGAGCAATTGACACCTGCCGGCAGAGAGTTGTTCGAATATGATCCAGAGAAAGCCAAAGAACTGCTGGCCGAGGCGGGTTATCCAGACGGCTTCGAGTTTGACGTCATGGTCACCACTGCCAGCCCCTACCACATGGATCTGCTTCCGATCCTGGTCGCGTATTTCCAACGCGTCGGCATCAAGATGAATGCCAAGACGCTGGAGTACGCGGCATTTCGATCACACATGCGCAAAGACAGTCAGTCGGCCGGATATCTGATGAACAACGGGGAAGGAAATCCGTTCTCGGTCTTGCGCAAGAGCTTCGTCACCGGCCAGACCTGGAATCCGGCATTTCATTCCGATGACAAATTTGATGCGATGTGGAAAGCCGCACTGGCCGAAACCGATCAAGCCAAACAAAACGAAATGCTGATTGCCGCAAACCGTTACATTATCGAAGAGCGTGTGCCGCATATCTGGCTACCGACGCAAACCGTCTAGCGCGCCTGGTGGCCATGGGTCAAGAACTACGCGGGCGAGTTGCGCGCCGGCGCAGTGCGGCCGTCGCCAATTTATGCGCGAATCTGGATCGACCAGAAACTGAAGAAGGAAATGGGGTTCTAGTACGCCGCCCAAAAACACAAGACGTCCCGGACGTACGATCGCACGGTAATCGAACCGGCATGCAAGCCGCGGACGCCGAATCACCAAATAACAATATTTCTGTCTGGAACCCCTGTTGACCCCACTGCTGGAAGTACGAAACCTGCAAACCCATTCCAACACCGGCAATGGTGTTGTCAAGGCGGTTGATGGCGTCAGCTTTGACGTGCGTGAAGGCGAGACGGTCGCCATCGTCGGTGAAAGTGGTTCCGGCAAGAGCGTAACGGCAATGTCCGTTCTGCGCCTGATTCCAAACCCGCCCGGGCAGATCGTTGGTGGTGAGGTCCTCTTCGACGGTGAAGACCTGCTCCACGTTCAGGAATCCGAAATGCGCGATATCAGGGGTAACCGTATCGCGATGATTTTCCAGGAACCGATGACATCGCTTAACCCGGTATTGACCATCGGGCGCCAGGTCGGCGAACCAATCGAAATACATCAATCACTGGACAGAAAGGGAATACTCGAACATTGCATTGAATTGCTACGCAAGGTTCGCATTCCCGATCCGGAAAAACGCCTGCACGCCTACCCGCACCAGTTTTCCGGTGGCATGCGTCAGCGGGCGATGATCGCCATGGGCCTGGCCTGCGAACCGCGGCTGATCATTGCCGACGAACCGACCACGGCGCTCGATGTCACCGTGCAGGCGCAGATCCTCGAATTGCTGAAGGAAGTGACGCGACAATCAACTTCCTCGCTGATACTGATTACCCATGACCTTGGCGTGGTCGCACGATACGCCGACCGGGTCAACGTGATGTATGCCGGTCGCATAGTGGAACACGGACCCGCACGCGAAATCTACAATTCGCCCAAACATCCGTACACGATCGGCTTGATGCAATCGATTCCACGTCTGGATGACAATGCCGGCAGCCGGTTGGTGCCGATTGGCGGGCAACCGCCGGACATGTCGAACCCGCCCTCGGGGTGTCCTTTTCATCCGCGCTGTCCCAATGTCACGGATCGCTGCCGAGAGAAGCTGCCGCCTCTGAGCAAAGTCAATGACGGGCACTGGAAAGCCTGCTGGGTAGACGTCGATGCAAAACAGTAGCCCACTGTTGCGGCTGACCGATCTGAAAGTGCATTTCCCGCTACCGGGCCGGCTGCTCTCACGTGACACTGGCGGCGTTGTCAAGGCGGTTGATGGCGTCAGCTTCGAGGTCAATGCCGGCGAGACGCTTGGCATTGTTGGTGAATCCGGTTGCGGCAAATCAACAACCGGGCTTGCAGTGCTTCGCATGGTCGACGTAACCGGCGGGCAGATTGAATTTGCAGGCGCCGATATCACGCATGCAAACCGGCAGCAAATGCGACCGATCCGGCGCGGCATGCAGATGATATTTCAGGATCCCTACGGCGCGCTTGACCCGCGCATGCGGGTGCGCAATATCGTCGCAGAGCCGTTGCTTGCGCACGGCATTGTCAGCAGGGGTGAAGAACTGCGCAAACAGGTGGCGGGACTTCTCGACATGGTTGGTTTGCTTCCGTCAATGGCGGAACGCTACCCGCACGAGTTTTCCGGCGGCCAGAGACAGCGTATCGGCATTGCGCGCGCGCTGGCCCTAAATCCCAGTCTGATCGTATGTGACGAACCCGTTTCCGCGCTAGACGTGTCGATCCAGGCGCAAATCATCAACCTGCTTCAGGATTTGCAAAAATCCCTAAATCTGACTTATCTGTTTATTGCACACGACCTCGCGGTCGTGCGGCATATTTCCGACCGAATTCTGGTGATGTATCTTGGCAAGATTGTCGAGATCGCCAACCGCGAAGATCTTTACGAGCGGCCGATGCATCCATACACAAAAGCACTGCTCTCAGCCATTCCGGTGCCCAGCCCGGATGTCGAAGCCAATCGCGATCACGAACTGCTCGAAGGCGAAGTGCCCAGCCCGATCAACCCGCCGTCGGGCTGTCCGTTTCATCCCCGCTGCCCGTCAGCAATGCCGGATTGCGCGACTCGCGCGCCGGCACTGACTGAACATAACGGCCATAGTGTTGCCTGTCATTTGTACGATTAGCGTGCGTAGTTTCAGCTCTGTCAGGTTGTAGACGCGGTCATTGAAACCTGCACAGCGACAGCCGGACTTTCTCTAACGCCGAGCGCGCACCGACCAACGCGGCAGAATTTCTGCGATTGCAGACGTAATGATCGACAGTTCGCCCTCGGTTATTACGAAAGGCGGCATGGTATAGATCACATTTCCAAACGGGCGCAACCAGACACCTGCATTGACGAACTCGGTTTTCAGCCAGTCAAGACTGTGTAACTCGTCGACTTCTATCGCACCAATCGCACCCTTGACACGAATGTCCGTGACGCCGGCGACGCCGCTGAGCGGTTCAAGCTCTCGTCGCAATTGCGATTCGATTACTGCGACTTGCGCAAGACGCGGCTCAGTCTCGAACAAATCCATGGACGCATTGGCCGCCGCACACGCCAACGGGTTACCCATGAATGTCGGGCCGTGCATTAATGCCGCTTGCGCATCGTCAGACAAGAATGCATTGAACACGTCTGCCGTTGCTACCGTTGCCGCAAGCCCTATGGCACCACCCGTCAACGCCTTTCCGAGGCAGGCAATATCCGGAACTATGCCGGCTTGCTCGATGGCGAACATCGTACCTGCCCGGCAGAAGTTGACCGCGACCTCGTCGCAGATCAACAACACGTTGGCGTCGGCCGCGGCAGACGCAACAAGGCGCAATGTCTCAGGCGTGTGTATTTTCATGCCGCCGGCACATTGCACCAGTGGTTCAATGACGATACCGGCAATCTGATCGCGATTGCTACGCAACACTTCACGGAACTTGTCTGCACTTTCGGCGTCGCGCGGCAAATCAAGAACAAACTGCTCCGGCAAATAGCCCTTGAACAGAGCATGCATGCCTTCTTCCGGGTCGCATACCGACATCGCTGCCAATGTGTCGCCGTGGTAACCACCTTGAAAGCTGACAAATTTCGTGCGGTCACGATCGCCCTGGTTGGTCCAGAACTGAACCGCCATTTTCATCGCCACTTCGACAGCGACCGAACCCGAATCAGAGAAAAACACGTGCTCCAGACCCTTGGGCAATACATTTGCAAGGCGCGCAGCGAGTTGTTCAGCCGGCTCATGTATCAGACCGCCAAACATGACGTGCGGCATGTCGCGCAGTTGCCGCTCCATCGCGGCCACTATGTGAGGATGATTGTAGCCATGGCAAGCGGTCCACCACGATGAAACGGCATCGATCAGTTCACGGCCATCGTCCAGAACGATGCGTGAACCCGTCGTCTTTCTCGCGCGCAGTGGCGGTAACGCGTTGCGCATCTGCGTATATGGAAGCCATATGTGTGGTGTTGGGATATTGGTCACGGGATCATCCGGAAATCTGCAAACCGTTTGAGTAAAGTGTCGGTATCATCGTGCAACAATATCATTTTGGAGTACCAATTCACTTCACGCGGCACAACCATCCACGGGTCGCGCGAAAGGTGGATCAACTCACCAGGACCATCGCACAGTATCAATATTTACCATGAACTCGGAGTCTCTTGACCAGTTTGCACAGGGGAAACTCGACGGGCTTGCCGCTCGTGATCTCCGCCGAACCATACTCGAGTCGCACAGGACGGACGCCGTCCATCTTGTTCGCGACGGCCGCGAGTACGTATCGTTTTGCTGCAACGACTATCTGGGCCTGACCCACCACCCGGCCCTGAAAAACGCTGCCAAGGCGGCCATAGATGAATTCGGTGCCGGGTCAGGTGCGTCGCGGTTGATAACCGGCAACCACCCCTGGTACACAAGACTGGAAGAACAACTGGCGTCATTCAAGGGGACGGAAGCCGCATGCGTATTCGGCAGCGGCTACATGGCCAATTCGGGCATTATTCCGGCACTCGCCGGGCCGGGAGACATGGTCATTCTGGACGAACTCGGGCACGCGTCCATGCATATGGGCGCACGTGCCAGTCGGGCCGAAATCGCAATGTTTCGCCACAATGACGCGGAAGATTTGTCGAGGCTACTCGAAACCACAAACAATCTGTACGGGCGCCGCCTTGTGGTCACCGAAGGCGTATTCAGCATGGACGGCGATCGCGCCCCGCTGGACAAAATTGCGGCAGCCACGCGCAAGCACAGCGCGTGGCTGATGGTCGACGATGCGCACGGATTTGGCGTGCTGGGAGATGGCCGTGGCAGTGCGTTCGAGTTCGATCCGGTACCGCCGATTGAACTGCACATGGGTACGCTATCAAAAGCGGCTGGTGCCTACGGCGCTTTCCTGTGCGCCAGCAAACCGGTTATCGAGCTTATCAAGAACCGCGCGCGCAGCCTCGTTTATACGACCGGACTGCCGCCCTCAGTCATCGCGGCGGCAACTGCGGCGGTCGAACTCATCGAAACGGACAACAAGTTAACGGCGAAGCCGCTGGAACACGCCCGCGCATTTTGCGCAAGGGCCGGCCTGCCAGACGCGCAAAGCCCGATCGTTCCGATCATTATCGGCGCAGAAAGTGCGACACTCGAGACATCTGCGAAGCTGGCAGAAGCGGGTTTTCTGGTCACCGCCATTCGCCCTCCGACCGTATCTGTGGGTACATCGCGGCTGAGGGTCACGTTTTCGGCAGAACATACGAAGGAACAAGTCGATCGACTTGCAGACACGATCCGGAAACTGGGGATTGTTCCAAAAATCAGGGGAGCAACATGAGCGCATTCTTCGTCACCGCGACCGGCACGGAAATCGGCAAAACGTATGTCACGGAGAAGCTCATTGGCAGTTGGCTGCAGGATGGGCGCGATGTCCGGGCGCTAAAACCGGTCATCAGCGGATTCGATCCGCGGCACCCGGAAGACAGCGATACCGGCCATTTGCTAAAGGCAACCGGAAAGGCACTCACGCTCCCCGAAATCGACACGATGTCGCCGTGGCGCTATGCCGCGCCGCTTTCTCCGGACATGGCGGCGGAGCGGGAAAATCAAAGAGTCCCGTACAGCGATGTCGTTGCCTATTGCAAACGCGCGATCGCGCGATCCGACAGCAAGAATGCAACGCTGTTGATTGAAGGCATCGGCGGCGTCATGGTGCCGCTTGATGAAACACGCACCATTCTCGATTTGATCGACGCCCTGAAGATTCCGGCCATACTCGTCTGCGGCAGCTATCTTGGCACCCTCAGCCATACGCTAACGGCACTGTTGGTGCTGCGTCACCGTGGCATTCAGGTTGACAGGGTTATTGTCAACGAAACAAATGGAAGCACTGTGCCGTTGGCCGATGTCGTCACGACACTCGAACGGTTTTCGGAAGACATCAAGATCGAAACGCTGCCTTTCGACCCGAAGTTCTCCGAAAACGGCTAACCCGCATATTTCACGAAGGCAGCGGTGTATTACACGTGTTAGCGGTCTGTCAGCACAGTTACTGACAAGTTCTTTCCAGAACTCGCTGACATTGGCATACGACTGGCGATTGAACGCGCAGACCAACTTTCCCTGCACACAAGAACACGGCGCGTCGTGCGGACGCATCCGATGTTCGCCGGCGCATGTCTCGCGGTCGAATTTGGTGACTATTGCAGTGCCTGGCTATTTGCGGCACCAATAATGGCAGGGGATCGCCCTAATCCTCACGCAAAAAATAGTCACGAATCAGTTTAGTACGGCGCTGATGAACGTCATATGACCGGTCCATATACGGGTGTGCAAAATTATCCCCATCGATCGTTCGCGCTCCCATTGCGGCAGCTTTTTGTCGCAGTTCACGCGTTTGCGCCGGCGGCAAGACCTGATCGCGTTTGCCGGTGACTACCAGCAGCTTCGGCGCTATGGCGGCGGATACGTGATTGACCGGGTCGATTGTCTCCGGGCAACCTCTATCGGACAGCTTGCTGGGGCTCGAGTCGATCACAGCCGCGTCAAACCTCGCCCCCGAGCCAATCGCATTCATAATCACCAGACCGCCCAATGACACTCCATACAGGATGCTTCGCTCATATTGCGTATTCAGCCAGGCAATAATCTCGCGATAATCCTCAATGATCGCATTGATTCTGCGCTTTCCCTGTGAATTACCATAACCGCGATAATCAAAAATGTATGCGTCGTAGCCACTGCGCGCATAGTCGGCCAGTTCGCCGATCATCTGATCCGCGATCATCGCGTTGCCCAGCGCCATCAGGATATAGCCCTTCGCAGGAACCGGCTTGCCACTGTCATCGTGGGCGGAATACTTGTATCCCTTCAATGTCCGGTCGTCAGAAGTGGCGAAACTGGCTGTCTGAATGTTGGAGTTGTGCCCGATCCGCGAAGCATCCGGACCCGGTGCCATTGTGCTCCACATCCAGAATACGAAGCGCTCCTTGAGCGCGCCGCAGATGGTTGACTCCCTGTTCATCGTTTCGCTTTCAACGCTGGCGACACAGGCAGGCGCAAACAGCAACGCTACGTACGTCATCAATACCACGAGCAGTTTCACAACGCCTGGCGCCAAGGACAATCGGAGCGAGCGCCCAGACAAGACAAGCGCGTCAGGTCACGGAACCAGGAAACCGCCGTCTACAGGCAACGTGTGTCCGGTCGTGAAGGACGCACGGTCGGAGCATAGCCACACAACCGCATTCGCAACTTCTTCCGGCACACCTACCCGCGCCCCACCGGATGCCGTGCGATCACTGCGGCTGTTCGTTCCTCATCATGGAAAAACGTTCGATCCGTCATCGCCGATTTGATTACAGCAGGGGCTACGGCATTGATCCGTATGCCCTTGTCGGCATATTCGAGCGCTGCAGCTTTTGTCAGTCCGACCACGCCGTGCTTGCTGGCATAATATGCCGAGCCCACACGACCACCGACCAAACCCGCGACCGACGCCATATTTACGATTGCGCCTTTCGCTTTGACGATGTGCGCAAGCTCGTACTTCATGCAAAGGAAGACGCCTTTGAGGTTGATCTCAATAACCTGATCCCAGGTCGTCTCCGAGTATTCTTCAACCGGCACGAACGGATCGCCTTCGATTCCGGCATTGTTGAATGCGAAGTTCAACGCACCGAAGCGCTTGAGCGTCTCCGCAATCATCGCCTGGACTTCAGAAGTCTTCGAGACGTCAGTTTTGACGAACATCGCTTCACCGCCGTCAGCCTCTATCAATCTGACCGTCTCTTCCGATTCTTCGCTGCGCCGGCTGGCAACGACTACTTTTGCACCTTCTGCTGCAAACGCCATTGCTGTTGCCCTGCCGATGCCGGAACTTCCACCTGTTACGAGTGCGACTTCACCATTGAACAATTTATTCATTGCTGTTTCTTCCATGACGGGACGTTGATGGATCGCGTGATGTGCGCGTACAGATTGTCGCCGCTAATGTCCGCATACACTCACGAGAGGGAAAGAAGGTGCTTCGCAAGCATTCCCGGTAACGACAAGAACGGAGAATGACTGGCGTTTAATGAAAGGACCGGTTCGCACGGAACGGCGGTATACATCTTCTTCTGAAATTCAGGAACCAGAATTCGATCCTGCAGGCACTCGATGTAGGCGCGCGGTACGCTGCCGTAGTAGCGTTCGCTGATCCGGACGGGTTCCAAAACCGGACTGGTTGCCTGGGGAACGAGCATGGACTTTGCGAAGGCAATGTCTTCCTCAGTGCAATCTCCGTAGAAGATATCCACGATCCATTCGTCTTTGTAGGAATAATAGCTTTCGTCGTCAGCAGCCTCTATGAAGTTCGGGTTGCGTATTTCCTCTGTGGCCTGCCGCAAGGACTGACCATTAACCGGAATGACTGCAGTGAGATAGACGAGCTTGCGGATTTTCTCCGGCCGATACTCCGCGGCCTGCGTGATTACAACGCCGCCCATACTGTGCCCCACGAGTATGACACTGTCGTCGTGGTCATCGAGAACCTGGCAAACGCGATCGGTATAGGACTCCAGGGTGATGTCCGCAATCGGTGTTCTGTCTTCGCCATGACCGGGAAGATCCGGCGCCACGACAGTGTGCCCGTGCTGCGTCAGCAACGGTACAACCTTGTTCCAGCACCACGCGCCGTGCGACGCACCGTGAATCAGCACGAAAGTGCTCATCGAACCGCACTCTGTTGGCGGACAATGCTCAGCGAGCCGACCGGATTATTCAATTTTGCACCACCCCGGCCGTTAATTCCCGGAGTCCGGTCCCGGATTCGTAACCAGTATCCAGTTCCTCGCATCGATGAACGAATCCAGAGGAAAATGTCTGATACTCGCCGAGGAAAAGTGATTCGCAATCATCTCCGCAGCATCACCAACTTTGGAATCTGTGACCAGCGCTACACGCGATATTTTGCGATGATGTTCCTTCACAAACTTGAAGTGCTTCAACATCGCACCAAATGACTTCCAGCCCGGAAAATCTTTGGTATCGATGATCAATCCCGTGAGCTCCCCATGCTCCTCCATGTACGGATCGATCACGTTTCCAATCGTTTCAAAATCACTCTGAGATAAAGCACCTGCCGGCCGAACCACGGCAACGCCGGAGACCCTGTCAAGTTCTACATCAAGCACGCCATTTATCCTCTTTCAAACATTTGAGTACGGTTTGTTCGTCGTTCCAATGTTACCCAGAAACGAGAAAACCAACATGTCGGGGCAGATCATCCGTAATTTCAAACCAGGGAGCTTTTGAACCGACAAAAATATGCTCAGCAGGCTGCACGCCAGGGTCATCATCGAGCGTACCAAGCACCAGCCACAGGCTTGCAGGTCGATCCGTATAGATAAAGTGAACCATCGAGCCACACCGTCTGCAGAAGGCGCGAGTAGCCTGTTCAGATGACTGATACGACGCCAGATCATCCGCACCTGATATCAGTACGAATTCACCACGTTCCAAGCGGCCGAAAGTTGCAAAGGCGGCCCCGTGGGCCTTGCGGCACATTGAGCAATGGCAATGTGTCAGCTGACTCAGTGAAGCGCGCACTTCATATCGAACACTGCCGCAAAGACAGCCGCCTCGAAACATCATGACTCTCTCCCGAGAATGACTGACGAGCTTTTCGAACTGCGTCTGCGTTGTCCCAGCTGGATACATGCAGATAAAATTCGACCCGCTACCTGAATCATTTCCAACTGAGGGCGCGCCTTCAATGATTTCAAAGAACTTGCGACCATATGCGAGGCCCGGACGAAATCAGAAAGACCGGACTCTATCGCCGCTTCGCTTACCCGGCCGCAATCGCAATCGGAATGGGCGACACACCGATCAGCCATACGTGCACCCAGAGCACGAATGCGACCCATACGAGAAGACCTGCAACCACGGCAGTCACATCACGACTGACCGGGCCGATGGTATACACCGTACCCACCCTGCGGTCACGGCGCCGGGCAGCGGCATAGGCCACGATTGACCACAGCAAGAACGCACCGAATAGCAGAATGTCGGCAAGCATTCCGTTAGCGATCAGGTGGGCAAATGCCCACGTCTTCAAACCGGCAAGCAGAGGATGCCCCACTTTGGCACGAATGCGAGTCCCCGGCACAAAGGATGCGGCAAACAGAATAAAAGCAGGAATCGTCAACAAGGTGGTGACGGTATATGCCCAAAGAGGCGGAATCCACACCAGGACCGGGTCTCCCCGCGCAATACCGAAGCCAACGATGATCAGCAAGAAGCCGACAAGCGACACCGCCCCATGCATCGCTTTCCAGGTGTTTGCACCGACTTTTGCGATCTGGCGCGTTCGGAAGTCGTCAGAGACGATGCGCACCGAGTGCATTCCTACAAAAATGATCAAACCCAGAATCAGTGCCGTCATGTTCGAACCTTCCAGTGTTTGTTGATTAGCGGCTTGCTGATTGGCAAGTAATTCATGAAAGTGTGGGGAGAATGATCAACCGGACTGCTGATCTTTCCGGATCGCATCGAGGAGGTTTCTAAAACCACTGTCTACTTTGGGTCCGAATACCGGGTCCGGCGTTTTCGGAACATTCGACGATGCCTCGCTCAGATCCAGTTCTGCCTTCAGGCTGTCGATTAAGGGAAACAGTTTTTCGTCCTCCCAGCGCATGTGATCGCGTTGCCGGTTCACGTACGCGCGTGCATCTTCAACGACATCAAAGCGCCGCATCACCGTTCCGGATTCGATTGCTTCGATATCGTTCAACAATTTTGTGCCCAGTTTCGCAATCTCCGCGTGGTCGCGCTCAATGCGGGTTAAATCGCGTTGCATTGCCGGGCGCAACCCAACCATTTTCGCGTACACCCAATCCTCCTTGCGGTGGTGTACCACGTCCGGATAGCCGGTCATATACAGCATGATGTCTCTCAGCAACTCGTAATTCGGATCCTCGAGCGCTTTGAGGCGGTCGGCTTCTGCATCCAGCATGTCGATGAGTACCGTCAGATTGCGATGATCGGAACGCAGCTCGGCGAGTACTTTTGATGCACTAGTGGACATTTGTGACAGCTAGAAAATGTGGATTCGGTCCATTATCCGCGCGGCAACGCGCTTCGCAATAGCGAAGCCGCCATTTGTCAGTCGATTGGACGATGCTGCGCCCACGGGCGTGCCTGTTCAAACGCGCGCGATGCCTGCAACACCAACAGGTCACGATTGTGACCAGCCACAATCTGCAGACCTACGGGCAATTGGTCGGCCGTGAATCCGCACGGACAGGTCGCCGCGGGTAGCCAGGTAAGATTGAACGGGTAGCTGAATCCCGCCCAGCGCAGCCAGTCCCACTCATGCTGCTCCCAATGTTCCGGAATCAAGCGCTCCGCCGGAAACGCGGCAACGGACAGCGACGGTGTCACCAGGATTTCGTAGCGCTCGAACAGTTTTCGCACCTTGTCGTAATACACAAGACGCTCACCCGCTGCGCGCGCGTACTCCATTGCACTGTAGGTCTGACCGTGCCTGATAATCGCCACGAGGCCCGGATCCATCTTGTCGCCCCACTGCTCAACAAATTCGCCATACATCATCGCGATGGTCACGGAAAACAGGCAATGTTCCATTTCGATTGGATTGCCCCAGCCAGGGTCGACTTCCTCGACATTGCAGCCGACATCGGTAAATGCCTGCACCCCGCTGCGTACCAGAGCGGCCACATCGTCGTCTACTTTCAGGTAACCCAGGTCGGGGCTGTACGCAACCTTGAGTCCGGAAATGCCGTCGTCAATTCGGGCGAGATAATCGTCGGGAGGCAACTCGATACTGGTCATGTCGCGGTCATCCGGCCCCGCCAATGCCTGCAGCATTAGAGCTGCGTCCGCGACCGTGCGCGTGATCGGGCCGACGTGCGATATCAAACCGTTCTGCGGCATCGGATGATACGCGATGCGCCCGTGCGAAGGTTTGAGTCCGTAGACACCGCAGAACGCCGATGGCATACGAATCGAGCCGGCACCGTCAGAACCCTGATGAACCGGCCCTATTCCCGCCGCGGCACAGACTGCCGCGCCGGCACTGGATGCACCGGCATTCATTCCACGCTTCCAGGGATTATGCGTAATGCCGGTCTGGGGGCAGTTGCTAACACCGGACCAGCCAAACTCGGAGGTCGTGGTTTTGCCGATCGAAATCATCCCCGCCGCAGCCATGCGATCCACGTGCGCGTGACTGATGTCGGGAATACGGTCAGCAAATATCCGAGAACCCGCCATGGTCCGTACGCCGCGCGTTAGCGCCAGATCCTTGATCGATGTCGGTATGCCGTGTAATAGCGGAAGATCAGCGCCGCGCGTCACTGCTGATTCCGCCTCTCGAGCAGCATTCATCGCCGTTTCAAAGGTCGATGTGCATATTGCATTCAGCTGCGGATTCAGCGCCTCGGCGCGCGCGATCGTCGCCTCCATCAACGTAACCGGAGACAGTGACTTGTCACGAATGCGTGCCGACAGTTCGGTTGCCGGCAAATAGTGGAGTGTGCTGTCAGTCATGCGAAGTTGACGCGTTGAATAGAAGTTGTTGTGGTATTTGCGGTCTTGCGAACTGTCTCAACGACGCTGGTGGCGTGTCCTGCCTCACCAGAAAGAAACGGTGTTACGCAAGTAACCCGGCAAAGTTCTGCGCGACGTGCTCGGTGACCACCTGGTCTTCCGCAGGCTTTAATCCACTTACGCCAATCGCGCCAAGCACCGCCGCCTCGTTATCTTTTAAAAGATTTCCGCCCGGCAGTGCCGTCATCAGTGGATCGCAGTAATAACCGATGTCTACATTGTCGCTGCGCAGACGCCCGAGAAACTCATCGGTCGAGATCCCCATGCGCGTTGCCGTATAGGCCTTGCACTGGGCTATCTGGATGCTGCGAATCGGCGCACCCTCCATTCTTGAAAATGCCACCAGAAACCCGTTGGCATCACAGACCGATACGCAAATAGGCCGCTTGAAATCAGCCTGCGCTTTGGCAAGCGCGCTCTCCAGGCACTTGTTTGCGGTCTCCAGCGTCAATTTCCCCATGTTCTCCGCCGTTCGATAGATTTTATTGTTGTGCGCATTTTACCCGCGCATCATTGTCTCAGAGCGCAGTGCCGTATGCAGATACTACTTTCGCTGACTCCTGACGCAAAATCTCGCTGCGCTTCATCTCCAGATACTGTTCGCGGCTCATTTCATGCAATTGGCGCGGATAACGTTCGACCGCGTCGAACCAGTGGTGCAAACGTGGCTCCCAGCGCTCGTCCTGCGGAAAGGACAATGTATCGAGAAAAGCTTCGATCGCGAGAAAATAGCGCATTGCATTGCGCTCGACGGCGCCGCGCATGCCACGAATGTAGCGCACTTGCCCATCCGTATCGTATCCAACTTCCGAGAATCCAACCTTGTTGCGTCCGAGCGTGCCGAGGTACGCCTTCATTGCCAATTTGCCGACGGTACCGTAATCGTACGCGTATGAAAAATGGAGAAACGTCTGGTCACGGCCGAGCGGTACGGCTTCGAGCACAATGCGATAATTGCTCGTGCGCAACGGGCCAGTGCTTGAATTCAATCGCACGTGAAGATAGTCCGACGTCTGAGTTTCGACGTTGTATACAAAGTTGACACGGTACGCTTTGCTCAGCGGCTGGTCGTATTTTCGGCCAATTGCCACGTCGAGCGCGGTCGCCTCGCCAGTCCGGTTCGGCTGACAGAACTTGACGCTAAAGTGAAGTAGCAGAACGTCGCACCAGTTTGCAGCCTGGCTGAGCGCCTCATTGGCGAATCCAAACGGAGAATCGAGTACGGCGAATACATCGCCGCTCACACTGCCATCGATGTCGCTGGACTCGAGACGGATCGGACGACGAAATTCGGTATCACTCAGTGCCTCTTGCAAGATACTGTATCTCGCGTGCAGCAACATCGCTGAATCGTTTTCCGCTGCGCCCGCTTCAGCGAGGCAAGTAGCGGCAAAAAACGCTACAAGCGCTAACGCACTCGCTTTGAAAGCTGATACTTCCGGCAAATTGGGCAAGCGCAAGAACACCCTATTTAATTCAGTCAATTTTCATCGTCTCCATGAACGCAAAGCGACTTCCGCATTCACGTAATTGCGAAAGTAAGAAATTGCCAGGCTGACCACAAATTACCGAATCGCATGATAAGCCCCGTTGCTGTCAGGCACCATGGTCAGTTAAATATCAATTCGGCATCGAACCGGCAGGAGCTAACCATCTGTCAGCCCGTCATCTCCGTAGCGACTGGCTGGACCGGTGCCATTTTTTCCCAACCGGCCATCCTCGCCAAAATGTCCCTTGCCGGGTACGAAGTTCACCTCCACCCTTATACCGTCCGGATCCTCGAACAGCACCGAGTAGTACCCCGGTGCAAAGTGCCCGCCTTCTTCCGGGGGATGCACGACATGTGCCTCGAGTCTGGTCTTTACAAACTCATGAATGGAATCGACGTCTTCCTTGCGCCGCGCGCGAAAACAAAAGTGGTGCAATCCGGGACTGTGCTGATCAAAAGCACGGTCGCGCTTGTCGGGCGGAGCGAGACGCGCCAGCAGACCGGTTCGGCTGCCAATGCAGTAGCGAACATCGTCTCCCTTGATCAGGGTCTTCATCTCCAGAAAATGACATAGACGCTCCCAAAAATCCAGACACTCCGGTTTGGTCACGGTGAGCTGAATGTGTGCAATTCCATAGACTTCAACGCTCATGTTGAGCCCCTTTCCAATCAACAAGTTCCCAACCCTGTGCAAAGCCGCAATACGACCGGGAGGGACATCGATCACGCATTCTTGTAACTATCCTGAGTGGTGGCGCAGGGATTGCCGAATTCTCCAACGACCGAGACAGGCTTGACTTATCACTAATAATCAATCAGTTATAGTAGACTCGTCGGCCACAGTCAAATTACCTTACGATCGATACATCAACACCATTTGGAAATCGTGCTTCCCGGGAAAATCTATGCAGCCCGGTCATATCAGCCCGGTATGCCAATGCGCCGCTGCCTCAAATTTAACCACTGCCGGCACGCACCGTGACGCCGGTAATATATCGCAAGGCGTTCGATCGTCAGATCGGCAACCCATCGTAAACAGAAGGCTCATCATGATATTCAAAAGTCCACATCCAGATGTGACAATTCCCGACGTCAGCGTTCCCGAGTTTGTGCTGCGTCATTCCCGGCGCCTGGCGGACAAGCCGGCCATCATCGAAGCCGCAACCGGCCGAACCCTCACATATGGTGAGCTCGATCGTTCCGCCCGCACGCTGGCGGCCGGGCTGACGGCGCGCGGTTTCGTCAAAGGCGACGTACTGGCGATCTACAGCCCGAATGTGCCGGAGTACGCCGTCATCCTGCTCGCCGCTGGAATGCTGGGTGGCATTTGCACAACTGCCAACCCGCTGTACACGCCCGGCGAGCTCGCCCGGCAGTTGTCGGATTCGAAGGCGCGCTTCCTGTTTACGGTCGGTCCGTTTCTCGACAAGGCTAACGACGCAGTATCCGACTCCGAAGTGGAAGAAGTGTTTGTAATAGGTGATGACGACGGTGCGACGCCGTTTTCGGCCCTGATGCAGAACGATGGCACGCCACCCTTGGTGGCCATCAGCCCGGCTGAAGACCTGGCCGTGCTTCCGTATTCCAGCGGCACGACCGGTTTTCCAAAAGGCGTCATGCTCACACACCGTAATATTGTTACCAATCTGTGCCAATGCGAAGGAATGGAAAGTTTTGAGGGCGTCGAAGAGCATGACACCGTTCTAGGCGTACTTCCCTTCTTTCATATTTACGGAATGGTTGTTGTGTTGCAACTGACATTGGCCAGGGGTGCGACACTGATCACCATGCCGCGCTTCGATATGGAAGAGTTTCTCGGCGCCGTGCAGAAATACAAGATCACGATTGCACCGCTGGTTCCGCCGATCGTACTCGGTCTAGCCAAGCACCCTGTGGTCGACAATTACGACTTGTCGAGTCTGCGCTTTGTCTTGTCCGGGGCCGCACCGCTGAGTGATTCTCTGGCGCAGGAAGCCGGAGAACGAATCGGCTGCCGGCTGGCGCAAGGTTATGGAATGACCGAGGCCAGTCCAGTCACGCATCTCAGTCCGACCACATTCCCGAACTACAAAGTCGGCTCGCTAGGCATGCCCGTACCGAACACCGAGGTGACCATTGTTGACACCGAGTCCGGCGGGCCCGTCGAACAGGGTGAATCCGGGGAAATATGGATCCGCGGCCCGCAAATCATGAAAGGCTACATGGGCCGGGCGGATGCCACCGCAGAGAGCATCGATGCCGAAGGTTGGTACCGCACGGGAGACATCGGCTACGTGGATGAGGACGGTTATTTCTTCGCCGTTGACCGCCTCAAGGAATTGATCAAGTTCAAAGGTATGCAGGTCGCGCCGGCCGAACTCGAGGCCTTACTTCTCACCCATCCTGCAATCGCGGATGCGGCTGTAATTCCGGTTCCCGATCTCGAAGCCGGTGAACTGCCGAAGGCTTACGTCGTGCTACGCGCGGACCAACGACTCGACGCCGACAGCTTGATGGATTTTGTTGCCACGCAGGTGGCGCCACATAAACGCATTCGGCTCGTTGAATTCGTCGACCAGATTCCCAAATCAGCTTCCGGAAAAATTCTCCGCAGGGTATTGATCGACCAGGATCGCGCGCGGGCTAACAGTTGAATGCGCCCTGAAGGCATACATTCTCGCTAAGTAACGCACAGAGGCAGGCGTTACTTCAGTGCCGCAGGCCGGGCCCTGCTCTGAAGCCAGGCTATTCCGACCTGCGTCCCTTAGAGGATTTCAGGCGACGCGTTTTGGTTCCGGAAAGAAACCGACCGGGTTCATCAGCTTGTTCTCCTGGCTCTCCAATGCACCCAGCTTCGCACTTTCCTGCGTAAACGCGATCCAGCCAGGGTCCGCCTGCATTGCCGCACGGCGCTGCTCGCGGTCGCCGGCATTCTCGTAAACCCAGATGTGTATGTATTCGTTCGGATTACCCGATTCACCGGTCATGTAAGCCATAGGCTGGCCGAGGTGCTTCGTTTGGGGACCCTTACCCATGCGCTCGTATAGCGCAAGATGTTTCTTGATTGTGCCTGGCCGGCAACGGTAGGTACGAATATCTACAAGCATTTGATCCTCCTGATACGCAATTTTCTAATCTACCCCTTGTTCGGGAAGCATCCAGACCTGGTGCCAATTACTGAAACGTGCAGTTCCTATTTTTTCACGATCTCGAGCAACTCGACCTCGAATACCAGGGTCGAACCCGGCTTTATTCTCGGCGGGGAACCGCGGTCCCCGTAGGCGACATCGGCCGGACACACCAGACGGGCTTTTCCGCCCACCTTGATTTTCTGTAAGCCTTCGGTCCAGCACTTGATCACGCCATTGAGCGGAAACGTTGCCGGAATATCCCGGTCCACCGAACTGTCAAACACGGAGCCGTCAATGAGGGTACCGTGGTAGCACTTTCACCGTATCGGCTGCGGTCGGCATCGGCCCGCTTCCTTCGCTGATCGGTATCACGATCGCGCCGGATTCGGTCTTGATCGCGCCAGCCTCGGCAGCAGCCTCTTCTTCGAAAGCCTTGCCGGTCTCCAACTGGCGCTCGCGGACAGCTGACATACGCGATTGCGCAAGCTCGCCTATTTTCGGACCGAACGTCTGCATGTCCATCCTGTGAGGGCGATTCATCACGCCATCGCCGATTCCCGCTTTGACGGTTTCCAACTCGTCTTCGGTCAATGCAAAGGCTTCAAGCTGTTGGCTGAGCGCAACGCCGATTGCGTAGAGCGTCTTCTGTTCGTCAGTCTCAAGATCAGCAGCCAGCGACTGAGTCTTTGAACAACCGAATACGGTCAATGCCAGCAGGCCGACCAGGAGACACCTAACCGGTACATAATTCATGGGAGATCCTTCGCGTAAAAAGGTGCGATGGTATCGCAGTTAGCGACCCGGCTCATTAAACCCGCATACCGGCAGTCTGTCCGGATTAACGCGACTCGGCTGCAAGACTGGCACACAGGCCCGTATATCGCCTGTGTCTCATTACACATTCCCGACAGGCAATGAGAAACGCGTGAAACATAGGGCCCTACTTTGCAAGGCCCTGCATTACAAGGCCGTGCTTTACATGTGGGACCGGGTTACTCCAATCGACTCGGCAACTCGCAGCACGTCCTTGCGCTCGTCATCGCTCAGTCTTACGCCCGGTGGTATGGAATGGCCGCAGTCGACACCCAGCCTCGCTGACAGTACCGTCTTGCACACGTCGGCAGGCAGCAAACCGCAGCGCACCCGGCTTCGCGAGCGGTCTTCGCCGCTTTCACAGCGCTGGCCGTGCTCATCGAACCGACATGCATGATCACCAACGCACGGTCCTTGCACACATCAGCAGATATGCGCGCCGCTGCGTCGCGCTGGTCCTCGGTAAGAATTGGCCCTTCGCCAGTACTGCCGGCAATCCAGAAACCACCGCAACCATGCGATATGTTGTCCTCAAGAAGCGCCCTGAGCGCTTTCTCGTTAATCTGATGATCCTCGGTAACCGTGGTAGGAGGCGCGGGAAATACGCCTTTGGATTCCAATGTCATTGTTGAATATCTTCCTCGGGTGACTGGTGCAGTGCTTCACCATGGCCTGACTGTTCTATCAGCGCCGGAGCACCGCCTCTGCGGCCACCACAGCCATGGCTTCTTCTTGTGAATTGATCGTAATGTCAACGATCGCGGATTATATGCTGACTGAGCCAATAATACGGCACGTGCGAGCGTGCCGGCAACCGCCAACCCGATCGGTCCCGCAAGGAATTAAGGCGCCCGTCCCAGGCTACGTGGATTCAATGCCTCTTGAGGCGATGCAAAAGCCAGGAGTCAAGGCGAAATGCCGTAAACCTTGATACGCGATCGCAGGGTTGACGGCTTTACGCCAAGCAACTCGGCAGCACCGCCTGCACCTGCAATCTTTCCTCTAGTATGGCGAAGTGCGTTCTCGATATTGCGCTTGTCACGCTCGCGCCGCTGCAGTTCGTGCTCGACCGGCTCCAATTCACGAAACATGGCCTGATCTGCGATGGCTTGAATCGAATCGGTCTGAGTTGATTCGGTCTGTTTGCATCCGGCCGGAAACGCATCGATCTCACTCAAAGGGTCAGAACGCCTATAAGGATGATTGGAACGCAGTTGCCGACCGTCGCGGCGCGACATGACGGCCTCTTCATCACGGCGTACATTGCCGTTCTTCAACGCGTCTTCCAACGGGTTTATACCGTGTTCCTTATCATTGGGTTCAGTGACTGGTTGCTTGAACAGCGTACGCACATCGACGCCTGTCATATGCTCCGGGGTCCGGCCAAGTAACGCTGCCGCATCGGAACTGACAAACGTCGCCTTGCCATTAACATCGGTTCGCAGAATGCCCTCACCGACAGAGTCCAGAATCAACCGATGGCGATGTAGCAGATTACGCAACTTCTGCTCTACCAGCCGACGTTGGCTCACCTCCTCTTCAAGGCGCAACTTTGCCGCGGACAATTCCGAGATACGGAACTGCAATTCTTCAAGCATCCGCACCGAACGCCGCGGAAACTCTTCACGTGCTTTGCGTTCGAAAATGCTGCGCACGATCGCAACAACGTGCGTCTTGTCGTGCACTTTAAAGGCTGATGCCGAAATCTCGGCCGGGATCACCTCGCCTTGCTCGTACATCTCAACTTGTCTGTCCAGCCGCACCCATGTGTAATTACCGACCTCATGAATTCGCGTAGCGCAGCCATATCGAGTGGAAGAATTGCACGCAACTCGCATGTGACGATCTCGCTTCGTGGATATCCCAACAGGCGGCATACCCTGGTGTTAGCCTCAACGATCAGATCGTGACCCGGATCAATGACAATGATGGGGTCGGTGGAACGCTGCAGCGCGAGGCGCAGGCGCGCATGGCTG
The DNA here is from genome assembly GCA_951812315.1 of uncultured Burkholderiales bacterium. Classification (GTDB taxonomy): domain Bacteria; phylum Pseudomonadota; class Gammaproteobacteria; order Burkholderiales; family Eutrophovitaceae; genus SG8-40. The sequence continues at coordinate 31,582 of CATOSA010000022.1, read as the reverse complement.
CGGCTTCGCTTCTTCGCTCTCTGCGTTAGTAGGGCTACTGCGAACATTTGCTCTGTAACGGGCATCACTTTCCTCCTGCACCCGTGCGATTTCGACTGAAGTGCAGCGCGACGCGACGGAAGCTAGTCATCACTCCCCGACATCCGCACCATTTTCGGCGCTCAACCAATGAGTATTTACGACCCAAGCTGAAGATCGGATGCGACGAGCTACGCGTCGCGCAATTCAATTGTTCGCGTCCGCGGATTCAATAGTTGATTCATGTGCGAAATATCGCGGCCGGCTCCAATACCCGCAATCAGGCACCGAAGGTGCGCCTCTTCAGACGATTGCGGTCAACGACTACGCATCACGTTTGACCTGAATCAATACGGAATCGACTTGCCGTCGCATACTGACGTCGAATCGAAAATGTTCGACCGAATGCATAGTTCGCGTCGATTTTTCAGACCCGATGCGAGGGAGAACATCATGAAGAAGCCATTGATGACAATGCTTGCCGCCGTGTTGTTCACAGTTGCGTTGAGCCACGTACGCGCAGATTCGCATGAACAGGGCGAATCACAGGAAAAATGGAACAAATACACCGAGCAGTGGCAGGAACGCATGAACACGATGCACGAACAAATGGACAAGATTCATCAGACGACGGATCCAGAGAAGCGCAAGCAATTACTGGAAGAGCACTGGAAGACGATGGACGAGCAGATGGCGGGCATGCGTATGATGGAAGAAATGTCGGGTGGCATGATGGGTCGCATGCACGGCCGGCACCACGATCAAATGCACGGCGACAAGCAGATGATGGACCCGGAACTGCGCGACATGTATATGCAGGACCGCATGGACATGATGCAAATGATGATGGAACAAATGATGCAGCATAACCACATGATGATGCGCGAGGGTATGCACTGATCGTTCGTCGCAAGTCTGAGCAACAGAAAAACGGCGCCTTTGGTGCGCCGTTTTTTTGCTGCTGCTACTGCACAGCCAGTCAGCCTTGGGTGACGGTTTGCACTACCGCCACCAGCGTCACGCCGCCTGCGCGTCTCGCTGCTCTACCAGATCCTTCGCGTCTATATCCATTGCGCAACGCAGGGCATCTTCGACGTTTTCCAGCCAGACGAATTCCAACTGCTCACGCACAGACTCCGGCACGTCCTCAAGGTCCTTTTCATTACGCTTGGGTAACATGACAGTCTTGATACCGGCGTGCAATGCCGCAAGAACTTTCTCCTTCACACCGCCGATTGGCAGTACCAGGCCACGAAGCGAAATTTCACCGGTCATTGCAACATCCGCGCGTACCGGTTTTCCGGCCAGCAACGAAACGAGTGCTAGGAACATCGCCACGCCGGCACTCGGCCCGTCTTTCGGCGTTGCCCCTGCCGGCACGTGAACGTGCAGATCCACATCGCTGAGAGCATCACCAAAGTAATTCTTTGACAGGGTCAAGGCTGCCTGAGCGGATTCCTTCATGACATCACCGAGCTGTCCGGTGAGAGTCAGCTTCCCCGAACCCGGCACCTTGGAAGCCTCGATAAACAAAATGTCACCACCCACCGGCGTCCATGCAAGACCGGTTGCAACACCGGGCATCGACGTACGTTGCGCCAGTTCATTCTCGAACTTTCGCGCCCCGAGAATGGCGTGCAAATCTTCAGCGTCTACGGCCACTGATTCTGCCTGTGCTTCTGCGATCTTCATTGCAACCGAACGCAGTACTGAACCGATTTCACGTTCCAGATTACGCACTCCGGCCTCGCGTGTGTAATCGGTGACGATGGCACGAATTGCCGCATCGGACAGCGACGCCTGCTCCTCCTTGAGGCCGTTGGCATCGAGCTGGCGTTTGACCAGATAACGTTTTGCGATCTCGACTTTTTCTTCCTCGGTATATCCTTGCAAAGAGATGACTTCCATACGGTCGCGCAACGGACCAGGAATCGTATCGAGCACGTTTGCCGCCGCGATGAACATCATCTTCGACAAATCAAAGTCGACCCCAAGATAATTGTCATGGAACTTGGCGTTCTGTTCCGGATCGAGTACTTCGAGCAACGCACTGGACGGATCTCCATGAAAACCGCCCGCGCCGAGTTTGTCGATTTCGTCGAGCATCAGTACACCCGCACGCGAACCACCACGGCGGACCGCCTGAATAATGTTACCCGGCAATGCGCCAATGTAAGTGCGCTGGTGACCACGAATCTCCGCCTCGTCGTGCGTACCGCTGAGCGCCACCCTTTGAAACTTGCGATCCGTGGCGCGCGCAATCGACTGACCGAGCGAGGTCTTGCCCACTCCCGGCGGGCCAACAAAGCACAGAATCGGACTCTTTCCTTCCGGATTGAGTTTTCTGACGGCGAGATATTCGAGGATACGGCGCTTGATCTTGTCGAGGCCGCAGTGGTCCTCGTCGAGTATGCGCCGCGCCTCGGCCAGATCAATCGCCTTTTGCGGCTCCACTTTCCACGGCAATTCGGTCAGCCATTCGAGATAGGTGCGTAGCATCGAATGTTCGCCGCCGCTGTCGCTCATGCGCTCGAGACGTTTTAATTCTTTCCTGGCGTGCTTGAGCGTATCTTCGGGCATACCCGACTCGTCGACGGCCTTTTTCAGATCGGCGATGTCGGCGGCGCTGCTTTCGTCATCTCCCAGTTCTTTTTGAATCTGACGCATCTGCTCGCGCAGCACATGCTCGCGCTGGCGCTCGTCGAATTCCTTGCGCGTCTTGTCACTGATTTCGCGCGACAAGCGCAACACTTCGACGCGCTCCCCGAGCATTTCCAGCACCTTGTCCATGCGCAGCTTCAGGTCAAAGATTTCGAGTACTGCCTGCTTGTCCGCCGTCGATACGTCCATCAAGTTGGCGACCATGTCAGCAAGCTGCGCCGGTGCCTTGATCTGTTGCACGACACCTGACAGCTCTTCGTTCACGTTGGGTAGCAACTGAAGTGCTTCTACCGCGCGCTCCTTGAGCTGCAGAAAACGTGCTTCGATTTCCGGCGTCATTTGGTCGCTGGTCTCGACATTTGCGACTCTCGCCACCAAGAACGGCCACCCATCCAGGAACTCGAGTATGCGAACACGCGACTGACCCTGCACGATTAAATGATGGGCGCCGTCGGGGGCTGTTACATAACGCACCACCTGACCGGCCGTGCCAATCCAGTGAACGTCGTCGGGCCGGATGTCATTCTTCTCGGGATCGCGCTGAAGCAGGAAAACCACCGGCTTCTCTGTGCGCGCCGCTTCCTGTGCGGCGGCCACAGATGACGCACGGCCGATCGAAATGGGCGACATAACCTCGGGAAACAATACCGCGTTACGCAATGGAATGATGATCATTGCGTCGTCCGGAAGCGGCTTGAGCTGCGTACCCTTTCCGCTGGATTCGGATGCGGACGAGGAACCGCCGCCGTTGTCACTGATCAGCGATTGTTTCAATGTGGGCCAGAATTTCATGCTGATTCCTTCCTGCCAAAAATAAGTGTTAGGCATCCGTCCTGCAGTCGTTGTTCCACCAATGACAGAGCTTGCATTGGTAGTCCGATTCGGCGTTCGAATCGCCCATGCGGAATTTCCAGCGAGTGAATGCGCGCGGCGGACCCGCTTTCGTTTGAATTGATCGGAAAAGTCCTGCGCGCCGAAACAGTGATTGCGTCTGGCTCGATACCCAGCTTTACAGTTTCCGGAGCAACGCCGGGTAACGCCACCGTTACGCGCACGGAATCAGCGGTCTCCACGACATCCATCGGTGGCTCCCATGTCGGCACACGCGACGCAGCGGGTCGAAAAAATTGCCGATGGAGCCGATCGGCCCGGTCCAGCAGTGAAAGCGCGTCGCCGAACATCAGTCGCGACAAGTCTTGAGCAGTCATTCAGAGTTCTCCATGTTGAACCCTAGATGGCGACGTTCACGTAGGAATCAAGTCACGCGCGGCAAACTTCCGGATGAGGGTCACTTCATGCGAATGAACCGACCCCGCACCAAGCTCTGAAACTGAGTCCATTCCATTGATTCTTCAAGCATCTGCCACTGCTTGCAGAATCGACGCCAGAAAAAACAATTGAGTTTATGGCCAGATTGAATCGTCGAGATTAGGCAGACGGGCGGCATCGCCGCTTCACCGGGACACCTTTGGTGCAGGATGTACCATACAAGCTTGACACTGATCGGAAACCACCCACGTCGCCAAGCTCGATATTGGCGCGCGATCACCGACGTCATCAACCTAAGAAATAAATGGAAGACAAATCATGCTGAAGATCTATCACGCACCCCGAACCCGCGGCTTTCGCGTTATCTGGCTATGCGAAGAACTGGATATCCCTTATGAGATCGTACCGGTGGACTTTTCACCCACTTATCGCGCAACACCTGAATGGCGAAAAATGAATCCAGTGGGCAAAGTGCCGGTAATGACTGACGGGGCACTCACAATGTACGAGTCCGGGGCGATGGTTCAGCATGTTCTCGACACTTACGGGGACAACCGGCTTCAACCGGCACGCGGCACAGCCGAACAAGCCATCTATTTGCAGTGGAGCTGGTTCGCCGAGTCAACGTTCGCCCGGCCACTCGGGGAAATGGTCAACCACAAGCGCATGTTTGCGGAAAACGCATCACAGGCGGTCATCGACGAAATGAAAGACCGTGCCCGGCAGTGTGCGCAGGCGGTTAGCGATGGCGTCGCCGGCAAACAATGGATTCTGGGCGACCAGTTCAGTGCGGCAGACATTATGCTCGGTTATTCGCTTCGCCTATACGGATTGCTGATGGACGAATCATTGCCGGACAACGCAGAGAGCTACTGGCAGCGAATGTCAGCGCGCGATGCATTCAAAACCGGCCAGGCGGCCGACATGGGCACCGGCAAGTGACGCTATCGCATTCGCATTGACTAGCGCCGTCGTCGGCCATCTGGTTCGGGCTCCATTTTGAGAACTTGCTCCATCAGGATTAATTGAGGTGCACAGGGATGGTTGACGATGGTGACAATTCTTGAACCGCTGCTTTCATACCTGGCCAGACACCATGTCGCACCGGCTTACTGGTCAGCGAAGCGTTTTAGGGTGGTGCAATAAATGCGGCCGCACGCGGCGCGCCCTGGCAGCACATTCTAAACTGGCGATGCGACTGATATGATTATGGACGAATCGGTCATACTTTCAGAGTCACTCGCTCTACGGACGTCGATCGTTGTCACCGCTGCCGAGCAGTGACCAATGCCGTCAATGCTGTGTGACGCCTCTTTCCACGCATACGAAGTACGTCTTGAAAGGCTGGTATTTGCGATAACTTGAAGACAAAGGCTATGAATTCCTGTGACCGTTTCACGGGCACACAGGTTGCTTTTTCATAGTCTACACGGCGCGCAACCGGCGCCATTTCCCACTACTCTTTCAGGATTGCATACATGCATTCGAGCCGCTTGATCACCGCGCTTCAATTGGGCAGCGTCGTCATTGCGAGCACTTTGCTTTTCAGCGGCTGCGCAACCACTTCGAATCAGCCATCAGCAACCTCAAACCTCCTTCAAACAGTCTATTCCGACGACGGCGCATCAGAATTGTCGACGCCCAACGGGTGGACAACCAGGCCGGACTTTGGACCCGATGCAGCAATACGGGTCGCGCATGAAACTGGCGAGGCCTACCTTCTCGTCAACAGCTATTTCCCAGGCGACATCGAACCGGTTGCGCCAACCGATTTCGCCGAGACATGGGCCTTCAATCTCGCGACGAATCTGCCAAATGCCGAAGTCATCGGTCCGAAATCGATGACCATCGACGGCATGGAGGCCTTTCGCTACATTGTTACCGGCAATATAGGCAGCGACCGGATCACTTATGTCACAACGGTCGCCGGCGGCACGCGCGCCATGCACCATCTGATCGGATGGGTCGCCGCCGAGAACTATTCCGGTGAGCAACACATATTGAATCAAATCACCAGCAGCTTTCGCGAGTCCGCATACACGCGACCTGCCCGGCAACGCGTTACCCTGAGCTTCGCGTGGCCGCATCAACTTCAGTCCGTTGCCGCCTTTCATCGCAAGTCAGTCAAGCGTGGCAAGGCAAGCGAAGTCAAAGCGCATTACCTGTCTACGGTGCGCCCTGGTGATCAGGACGAGCTCATTATCAGCACCCGCGTCGTCAAGCAGGACGTTATTGAAAGCGGCACCGCCAAAGGCGACTATCTGAGCAACCTGCTCAAACAGATCACCACGGAAATACCTGATTACGTTATTAGTAACGAAGGCGAATTCGTGCGCGTAGACAATCTGTCGGCGTATCAACAACGCATCGAAACGGCTGTCGTATCGGATCTTCCGGTGCACGCCAAAGGCCGTGAGGCCGAAATACTTGAAATAGTCCGGCCTAGTTTGTCGGAGCAGTTCCTGGCGGCCGCTGTCACTGACGAGTGGAACAAGACGGTAGGAAGCTGGGTAAGCAGCTCATACGCGATGGGCAAGACCTATCACTTCAAGGAAGAATACTACGCACCTTCACTTGCAGACGTGCCTTTTGCAATGGACGTGTCCAGACAAATTGCCGGTTACGCTCCGTGTACCAATAACCAGGCACATTGCGTCAAGCTCATTTACATAGCAACCGTGTCTGGCGAAGATATGCGGATGGCAATGGCCCGATTTCTGGAGAGAACCGTTGGCAAGCCTGTCAATGTCCAACACGTTTCGGTCGTAAGAAAGAGGGAAATTATCGCCGAACCGGATACGCTGATTCCGCACCGGTCTCTCTCGACTGAGGAGACCATCGTCGTTATCGAAGACAGCGATGGCAAAGCGCACACGTCACGCGATACACAAGACACGCGCGTAACCTACAGATACCAGACGCAAACTGCGTCCAGATAACTTAGCGCCTGTGAATCCACGGGAACGTGCTGCAAGACGGCACGTTTGAGCTACGCTGCATTTTTACACTTGTGGCCGATTTCAAAACATCAGGTGGCGCCAGATGAGGCCGGGTGATCTCTTTTCGAATGTCAGCGAGCAACGCATCGTCGTTGAAACGAACTTGACGACCAGACATGGATACGCCTAGATCCTTCCACAAACCGGTCAGGTCAATGGTGCGGGGCGTGTCCTTTAGACAGTCGTAAAGTTGTGCCAGTACGTCCGTTCCGGTTGCTCGCGCAGCCATATCGTTGAAGTAGTCGAACGTCCATTCTTCGGAGATGTTTCCACCCGCGGCGACGGTATATTGCAGTACGTCCTGCAAGCCACGCTGGTTATTGGTTCGTCGACGAATCTCAACATCAGCAATCAGGAAAAACATCGCACCACCCCAGTAGGTACGCCCCCAGGTCGGTGTTCCGTCCAGGCCGTTATCGCCGCTTTGCGGCTGGCCATGCGGAAGCCCGACGACCAGCTGGCGCCACACCTCTTCCACTGGAATCAACCCCATCTGCGCACGCGCAATTGGTTCGACGTAAGTTGCCACACCCTCATGCGTCCAGTTGCGCCTGCCAACGATTGACGGGAAGCCATGATGCACCAGTTCGTGAACGAGAACCCAATCGGTGTCGAGAGCGTCGAGTCACGGCCAAGTAATATACGGCTCGCCGGACCGCGAAAGCCGTACGTCGTGCCATTTACACGCCGGCCGGACACGGGCACATACAGCAGCCTGGCGGTAGGTGTCGGCAAACGGCCGTAGTAAGCAACTACACAGCCTCTGCTGACACTCTTGTCCAGGAAATAATCTGGTTTCGTGACAACCGGGTCTGGCCGGGAGCGAACGCGACTTCCAGCACGCCCTGTTTCAGCGCAATACGCGTCTTGGGCATACCGGAAAACGCCGTATAGGGAAAATACGGCCCGGTGTACACGGATTGACCGGTTGCGGTGGGTAAAGGCAGGAGCACGGTCAGTATCGCAAGTGCAACCGTAGCGACCAAACATTTCACAAAAAAAGACTTCTGCAACAAAGAGCGCTTTCGCAAGACCGGCTTTCAAGTCTGGATTTGGATCGTCGATGAACCAACGAACTCATGAAAATCCAACGAATCGAGCATATTGAGTAGAGTACGCGCCGTCAGGCTTTGCGGATGTTACACGACGCTGCGCCCAATTCCCCTCAATTGATTGGACCAGTCACGCCCTGCGTGCGCGAAGCGGAGCATCTCCGTTCGATCGCAATCCATTTCCCGGCACGTTGGAAGACTGTACGCAGGTGATGTGCCGGATCAGAAATAACGGCTTCGAACAAACAAGAGAGTGACTATCTTCGCTTCAGACAAGCAGAACCGCCACTAGTTTCAGCGAGTCTTGAGATTGTGAATACAGCCAGACGCGAATGTCCGACACCTACCAGGCTAGGCAGCTTTCGCTGGCGACGACGAAAGCACTCGACGGGTCTCGGTAATTCTTCGTCGCGCCCAGCCGCCTGAGCGTGTTGGTTGAATGTCCTGTGCATCGAGCGCTTTGCGCAGGTCTTCGAGCACTTCATCCCTGCGACGCAGGAAGCTCGTCGCGAAGCAGCGCCAGAACACCCAGCCGGTTCGCTCGAGAGCGCGCTGACGGCGAATGGCCTGCATCCAGTGTTCCGCGCCTTCGTACTTGTCGCCGTCACATTCAACGGCGAGCCGTGTGTCGTTTTCGCCTTCGACCACCAGATCAACCTTGTATGCGCCCACCCTGACCTGAGGCATTACGCGGTAACCATTGCTGTTGAGCCAGTCATAGATTTCACGCTCAACTTGCGATTCACACAGTTCGCTTGTCATGGCTACGGTGACCGGTTGCTCGCCGAACGGCTGGGCGAAGTGCTGTATCAGTCCGCGACGTAACCGGTCCGCCTCAGACAAATCATGAAGATCAACCGAGCGCACCAGGATCATCTGATCGCGTGCGCGCGACGCGGCAACGTTAAAACGTTGCGCAAAAGTATCGCGGCCTAGCGGTGCCCCCACCTCGTTGGGCGCTGCGACCATGGTCAGGTACATGATATCGCGCTCGCGTCCCTGGAACATACGCGCATCGCCGCAGGTAATGTCGTGACGACGGATAACGTCGGAGCCGAGCTCTTCGAGCAGGCGGTCCCAGATATGCAACGCCTGGTTCTCGCCGAGAAGGGAAACGACGCCAATGGAGCGATCGTGCAGCTTCGGGTCCTGCGAGCGGCGAACGATGTCGGTGACAATAAAGTCCGCTTCCTGCACGTTGATCCCGTCATCGCGGTGGCCGTTGGTGATGTAAACGTCCTGCAGCGGAGGGTCGATGCGCTCGGAGTTGCGTGGCAAGCGTAGTGGATAGATTTCGTTGTTGTAAAACTCGCGCCGCGCATACTCAATGATCGGCGCAACGCAGCGAAAATGCTCGCGCAGCATGACGCTGGATTTGGCAAAGACCACTCGGGCGAGGTCGTAAAAGGATCGGTCGGGCGCTAGCTGCGCACGGTACAGCGGCACCTGTTCGGACAAATGCCGCTGCATCAAGGCGCGCACGCGATCTTCTTCCATGCCGATCGCCTGCGGTGAAACCTGGCGATCATCGCCGACGACAAGAATTTTCTTGGCACGCAGCAAGATGGAAAGCGCCGACAGATCCGACTGCGACGATTCGTCAATAACGACCAGATCGAAACTTCCTATTTGTGCCGGCAGTGTTTCCGACACACGATGGTGCGGCATGATCCAGCACGGAACCGCCTTGTGCGCTTCGGCGGCAGCGTAGCGTGCGTCCTGCCGGTACCTGTGCGCACGCTTGCCCGCCCCTTTTCCGATTCGTTGAATAGCATTGAGATAGCTTTGTAGTGCTGCGCGCACGCTCGGGGTCACGTTCTCTGCAAGTTTGAACCAGGTACGCCGCACCACGAGTTCCCCATACAAACGGGCAAGGTCGTGTTCGATACTGGTTCGAATCTCGTTGAGCTTTGTCGACTCCGCCTGCGAATCGATGATTGCGAGATGAGTACCAAGTCTGCGCAAGCGCCAGTCGCGCATGAATGTATCGGGCAGCAGATCGACGCCATCGGCATCGACCAGTCTTGTCAACAACGTAGCAAGCTTTACCCCTCCGGAGTTGAAGATTCTGCGGGTCACTTCCTCAACTGTTTTTAGCGGCTCGGCGAGCCTGTGCAAACGCTCGAGCTCATCCTTGAGTTCGCCCCAGCCGGAGATCAGTTCGGCTTCGTCAAGCGTCACTTTGCCAAGCCGCTGGGTGAGAAAAGCCCGCATTGCGTCGATGAGCCTGCCACTCGCGCCTTCCAGCTTCTTTTGAATGTCTTCGATGACGGTGGATACCTGACCAAGATTGCTACGCACGAGGTGGTGTTCAAGCGCTTCGGCGAGTTCGTCAAGAGCCTGAGGATCGTCACCGACTTCAATTGCGCGCGACCATCCGGGAAACAGATGTGACACCTGATCAACAAGCGCGTGCTGCTCGAGCGCAAGCCGGCGAATGCTGTCGTAGTGTCTGAATTGAGAGTCAACGGAAAGCTGGCCGCCGGCATCAGCACCAAGCACCGGCTTGAACCCAACTTCAGGAGCAAGCGCATTCCAGCGCGCCGTGAGCTCACGGCGCTTGCGTTGCATTGCCACATAGTCGGCAACATGTTGCCAGTCTTCTGCGTTCGCAGGTGGCAAACCGTTGACTTGTACTGCTTGCACCTGTTTTCGCGCGTCGGCCTTGCCAAACGCAGTCAGTGCAAAAGCACGCCTGCCCTGCACCAGGTTTTCGACAGCCTGAAGGAAATCGTTATTGGTAAACGCGACCTCAGGGACGTACACCGGTCGAGACAGGAATCGAGTGCGCAGTTGCGCGGTACGTTCGATGTCTTCGGCCAGAGCATCGAGCGCATCGAAAATTCCTTTGGGGTTGCGGCGACGGATTCGCGCAATGGTATCTTCCGGCCATGGAATTTTAGCGGCCACTATTTCGCGCTGGCGTGATCTGATCTTGTCAATCTTGTCGGCAAGTTGGCGCACAGCAATGGACGTTTCGGCGCCGGCGTCTGCCGGCCACGGCAACGAGCTGCTGCTCGACTGCTCGTTCAGCCTGACAAAATGCTGCAATTCGTCGTGGGCTTTGACAAGCTGGATCGCGTCGGGCAACGCGTCCGGCGAAGGCAAATTGCAGCCAACGTACTCAATGTCAATGCCGAGTTGAATGCGCGCCTGGCGCAACCGTGCAATGTCCTGTTCGCTAAACTGTGGCGCGTACTGCGGGCCGACGCCGAGCGAATCCGGAATCCATTCGAAATTTCCGACGTTGCTCAAGACTTCGCGCGTGGCATCCTGCGGATCGATACTCTGTCCCTGCAGATCGATACGAGAAAGATTGAGCTTTGCCCAGCGCGTGAGATCGCGGTCCAGGCGCGCCAGTTTGCCTTGCAACGCATCGATGCCATTCTCGAGCCGTACGATTTCCTGCTGAAGCACGTCGCGATTGAGACCTTGCACCTCGGTTGCGATTTTCTCAACCGAGCGTTCAAGTTGCTGCATGCCTTCCTGCTCCGATGCGAGCAGCGAAATGACCAATGGGCGAATCGCTTCCGGGAGCTGATCGCGCAACACGGCAAGCGCCGGATCACGCATCGATGTGACCAAGACCCGCCGGCCATTGGCAAGCCAGTGACAAATAATGTTGGCAATCGTGTGACTCTTGCCAGTGCCCGGCGGGCCTTGTACGACCACTCCGTCCGAGACTTCAAGTTGCTGCGCGACGCGCGCCTGTTCATCATTGAATGGCTTTGGGAAGAATAGATCTTCGGCCGCAACACTGGTCATGCTTTCGCGGTATGTCGCGCTGTAGCCACGGAAAGTGGGTAGCTCGGCTTTGTCGACATCATCGCCGGGATCGGTAAGCAAACAGGAAACTGCACCGGGAAGCGGCGCGTCGCCATGCTCAATGACGGTGTTGCGCATGCGCTCGAGATCATGCGCCGCGACGCCGCTACCGCGCGGCCGTGCAAACAGGACCCAGTTTTCGGTAACTTCCACATTCGCATGCGCTTCATCATCGATGACGCGCCGCGCAATGTCGATCAGAGGCACATAACTTTCAGGATCATGGGGTGTGACAGGATCATCAGCGTCCAGCACAACGCGTGAAGCGGCTTTCTCTGCTTCGGCAACGGCGGAATTCTGCGGCGATACAAAAACGTCAAGTTCGAGCCGCGCATCAATGTTGCGCGGCCGAATTTCGGCCGCGCGCGTGTGCGCATTAAAACCAATATCAACCAGTCGGGTCACGAGCGGATACGACTGAACTGATTCCTTTGTTACGTTTTCATGTTTTGCAGTTCCGCCATCAGTTTCGCCTCCAGTGCCACCTCGGCGGCGCCCGCCCATCTTTCTGCGCGTTGCGATGCCCATGCCCCATACCAGCTCAAGCTGATTTTCGGTGAGCTCACCGGACAACTGCTGATGCAGCGTAAACAGGCTGGCGTAGAGATGTGACTGTCTTCTGCGACGCTGCTCACGTTCTACCCACGGTTTCCATTCAGAATTGAGATAATGTGCATAGCGCTTTTCGACCTCGGCACGAAAAGCATAGTCGGCAAGCCGAATCCGCGCGCCCGGTTCCACTTCCGGATTGGCTGCGGCCGACAAATCAGCCGCCAGCCGGGTTGAATCGCGGTGCGTTCCGATGGCGATCAACGCCGTGCTGTCGATCGCATCGGCAAGGCTGGGCAAGGATTTAACCGCGGTCCCGACGCTTAGCCAGGGTTCCAGCCAGGGACTATCAGGCACCAGCGGCACTTCCGGGCCAGGCGGATACGGAACCGACAGCCAGATCTCACCGTCGCCGTCCATCGGACCGGTTTCGATTCGCGCGCCTTCGAAATTTTCTACCTGATGGTCAAACAGCAGAAAGCTTCCATGCGCAGTTACGTTTGACGCTACCCGGGCACGAGTCCGCATCGACTCCTGCGCATACTCGAGCAGCGCAAGCAAGCGTTGGGATTGCAGATTCACAGGTCTCTTACTTATTTATGCTTTTTGCTTTTATTTATTTAGGAACCGGACAATCCTCCCTTAGCTATATCGTAACGCATCACACCATTCATGCGCGCGAGATTTCGCGCCGCAACGCAAATCAGTGCGAAAAAAATGCCAATGCGAAAAAAAGGAAAATGCTGATGCCATCGTTTGCCGGGAACCGGCTGGCAATGTGATCAGTTGTCGAGACCGAAATTCGTTGTATACAAACGTTCCAGCTTGTCCACTGCCGCGGCTGGCAAGGTGCCCATCGCTTGCGCGGCAAGCGCCTGCTCGAGGTGCGCATATTCGGCAAGCCCGAATACCGCACACGATACATCGGGATTGGACAGCACAAAGCGCAGCGCCGTTTGCGCACGAGTGCCATACTGATCGCCCAGAGCTGCATACACGGCGCTGGCACGTTCGAATTCAGTGTCGATATCTGCATCACGCGTAATAACCACTTCGCGCCCGTGACGCTCCTCGCTTGCCAGCGCGCCGCCGGCAAACACTCGAATGATCATCGTTGCCATGTCCTGTCGTTTGCACGCGGCAATGAAATTGCCGAGATTCTGGCCGCACCAGCGCTCAGGCATCTCTCGTGCGGCACTCGGATTGAGCATGTTGTAGTAAATCTGGGCGCTGTCGAAGCGGCCGCTGTCAATAACCTGCCGGCAGCTGGCCCCATCACCGAGCGCTGTGAATCCAATATACTTCGCCAAACCTTGCTCGCGCACGCGATCAAGGGCATCGGCTACGCCACTGTCCGCGAGTACACGCGCCACGCCGAGTGCCTTGCCTGTGGTATCAGGCATGATCGGGTTGTGAAGCTGGATTAACTCAACCGAATCGAGTCGCATGCGCTCAAGACTGTCACCCAGACTGCGCTCGACCTGACCGGCAATATCATCAAGCGCCGCCGTGTCCAGTACGACCTTGGTCGAGATATACGGCTTTGTATCGAGTTCGGGCAACAACCAGCCGAGCGCCTGCTCGGATTGACCACTACCGTACGACGATGCCGTGTCTATCCAGTTAATACCGGACTCGATCGCGTGACGCAGTACTTTCAGTTTTGCGTCGTCATCCTGATGAATCAGCACGCCACCGACCCAGCCGCCGCCAAAAACGAGTTCCGAGACTTCGAGACCGGTGCGGCCAAACGGGCGATAACGCAAAACCAGCTACCTCGACCTGGAATCGGAACGGGCGATTTTCAATGGCTCAGTCTCCGCCATTTTCAACCGCGTAACCGGCGGCGCGCCAGCGCAACATGCCGCCGGCAAGGTTCGCGACCCGGGAAAAACCTGCTTTTTGCAGCAATACCACCGCCTGCGCCGAACGTGCGCCCGAGCGGCAGACGGCGACGATCGGCCGCTCGCGATCGAGTTCGTCCGTATGCTTGGCCAGCTCGCCAAGCGGTATGAGTGTGGAATCGTGGATGTGGCCGAGCGGACCGTCATATTCAACCGGTTCACGCACGTCGATTAACTGTGCCCTGTCCGCCGCTTCTTCAAATGCTTGCGGTTCGATTTCCCAGATTCCGGCGAATGTGTACTTCAGCGCCGCCCATGTCTGTGCATCGAGTGCATCCACCTCGCCTTCCGGCTGCCCGCAGCGCATATTGGCCGGAACAGCCACGTCGATTTGCTTCGGGTGAGGAAGGTTGAGGTTTTCCATGTAGCCGGCAAAATCCTGCTCGCCAATCTGCCCGCCAAGCCGGGGATTGAACTTGCGCTCTTCGCTGACGCTGGTCACGGTAAGTCCGCGATAGTCGTGCCCCGGATACAAAAGGCACTGCTCAGGCAAAGTGAATATCTTTGTATGGACCGAGCGGTACATATCACGCGCTTCGCCTTGCTGGAAATCAGTCCGGCCGCTACCGCGAATCAGCAGGCAATCGCCGGTAAAAGCCATGCTTTCGTAGTCAAGCACATAAGTCAGGCAACCATCAGTATGACCCGGCGTCGCCCGCACCTGGATGTAACGCTTTCCGAACGAAATCATGTCCCCGTCAACGACGTAACGATCGGCACCCTCGGCATTACTTGCCTCGGATATCACGATGTCGCTCCCGAACTGGCGCTTGAGCATCCAGCCGCCGGTGACATGATCAGCGTGAACGTGAGTTTCTGCCGTCGCCACCAGCTTCAGGCCAAGCTCGTTGATGAGCGCCGCATCGCGGCGCACCTGTTCAAAGACGGGATCGACAAGAATCGCTTCATTTGTCTTGTCGTCGCCGAGCAGGTAGGTGTATGTCCACGATTGCGGGTCGAACAGTTGTCTGAATATCAGCACGGGCAGTCCTCCGGCAGGTGATTCGGATCAGTTGTTGTCGAGTATACGGTTAGCAGGGGCCACGGGTGAAGAGGTAGGCGAAGCACGAAGTCGCGATGCTACGTTTCACCACAGGCTGCGATAACTCGAAATCGACCGAACAGATCGATTTGGTATTGCAATAGTCCAGGCGTCGGCTTTCATACGGAAGGTAGCCGTTTGCGAGATTGTGCTCAATGCGTAGTAATGTTTGTTGTCCAAAGCATTGTACGACTGCGCTGGATTCGAATGACCTACTGAGTTCGCCTGTTGTTGCCACTTCACCGGACTATATGTGGGGCAATTTCGGGAATGTCCTGCGACCCGATGATCAACCGTTTCACGTTTTGGGGCAATACATTGGGAAGTTGGTTGTCCGGGTTTCGCAAGGCTGACTGAGTTAGCCAGTTTAGTACTGAAATTTTCAAGTGTTATGAGGGAAAGAGGAGAATCGAGATGAACAAAGAAGTATCAGATCGCACTGCCTGGCTTGTTGCTGTTGGCGCTGCTGTTTCAGGGATGTATGCCAAAACCCCAGAGTTTGCATCTGGATCCGTCTATCGACGCAGCAAACGAGCCGATTACTTCTGACAAAAGCATCGGATTGCAAGTAGTCGACAACCGTCCGTCGAAAAAACTTGGCGAGGTCGGCGATCCGAACAAGGGAATGTTTGACGTCGTGCTTGATGAAGATTTCACCGCACAGGTGCGCGAAGCCATGAAGGAAGTGCTGGAGAGTCGCGGCTTCGACGTTGTACCGGAAGGCGGTGCCACGAAGCGGTCGCTAACCGTAGCGATCAGCGATCTGGAACTGAGCTCAGTCAAGAGACCGCTCGACTTTGAGACCAACCTGAAAGCCAACGTGTTTGTCACAGCAGACAATGTCGATGCGACATATGATCGCGAGTATTTCGTGGTGACACGCAAAACATCGGCCGCGCCTCCGCGCGAACAACAAAGCAATCAGCTGGTCAACGACGCAGTATCGCAGGCACTTTCCGACATGGCTAGCGACGAAGATCTCTTCGAGATGCTCTTGCGCTGGGTTGCGTAACCGAGCAACTTCGCGACACTGATAGAAGCGTTTTCAGTCAGTTCGGTGTTATTTGACACTCTCGCAATCGTGGAAGCAGTGGTGGAAGTGGCGTCGCCATAACAGTCGCCGTCACTTCCGTCCGCGGACAAGCACGCTGGTCAGGTTGAGCTAAGCTGCAAACCTCCCGATTCGACTCCCAGTCCCATCGGGTCTAACCCCAACTGCAGTCCGGGTTCGGAACGTAGCGGGTGCCGGCCAGAGAATCGCGGCGATTCGTCCATCCATTGGGGCCGGCCAGAATGCGCTGCGGTGCCCAGTGTATTTTCCAACGGCCGGCGCTACACCCAAGAAGCACGTGGGTGCCACCATTGGAATTAACGTGCACTGCACAGTCATCAGCAGTGGTTTCTTGCGGCACCAGCCGGGTTCTGTTGCGCGCATCCGGCCTGTCGCCATTGAAGATAAACGAACAAACTTTTCCGGACGTTTCGTACCCGTCAGGAGCGTCGAGCCAGCTCTGGACGCCAAGCGCAAGATATCGCAGACGCAATTGCTGATAGATATCCCGGTGGTGGCGCAAAATGTCCTTTGAAATTTCACGCGCCGCGTATTCGCCGCAGGAAATATAGAGCGCGGCATCAATTTCCTCGAGGGACGGAAGGTCCTTGACGCCCTCGGACGTGACTACCGGAAGTGTCGATGCGAGAAATAATTCTCTTGCCTGCTGCGTGCCCGATGATTCGAGAATGTCCGGATAGCCCGCCGGTGCCTCGCACGGGCTTCCATCATCCATTCGATAGACCGGCGGCGCGCCGTCTTCAGTCTTGATAACGCGCGAACCACAGCCAGAGACGGCTGCACACAACAATAGAACGACAAGAAGGGAATATGCTTTCATTCAGGAAAATACATGCGCGGGCGGGCGCTGCATGTCTAACGCGGCAAAAAGATTGTCCGCGATTCTACTCAGTGGGCAGCGCCGGGACAAACTGAAATTTTGACCCGCTCAGCCCTTTCGCGATTCCAGTTCTTCCCACCGTTCGAGCAACTGGGTCAACTCGTCCTCAATGGCCGCCAAACGCGACGCGATGCGCTGGGCTTCGGCTGTGTCGTTGGTATAAAGCTTTGGATCTTCAATGCGTTGCGTTAGCTCAGTCTGCTCGGCCTCAAGGCCGGCTATTTTCGCGGGGAAAGCCTCAAGTTCGCATTGCTCGCGAAATCCCAGTTTTACCGGCCGTTTGCGCCCGGTTGGGCGCTTTGAGCCGGAAGAATCCTCACTGACGGCACGAGCACCCGTATTTGCATCGCGCTTTTGTCGCGACAGTGCAGGCTCATCGCGCCTTTTTAGTGGCCGCGCCGACTCATCGCGTGGTTTGGAGCCGTTGTAGGCGACCCAGTCGTCGTAACCACCGGCATTTTCCAGCCAGTTTCCGTCACCCGTCGATGCGATGACATGGGTCACGACGTTGTCCAGAAAGGCCCGGTCATGGCTGACCAGAAACAACGTGCCGCTGTAACCCTGAAGCAGTTCTTCGAGCAGTTCGAGCGTTTCGATATCAAGATCGTTGGTCGGTTCGTCCAGAACGAGCACATTTGCCGGCCGGGAAAACAGGCGGGCAAGCAACAAGCGGTTACGTTCCCCGCCGGACAGACTTTTCACCGGCGAGCGTGCGCGCTGTGGCGAAAACAGGAACTCGCCCAGATAGCCGATGACGTGTTTGCGCTGACTGCCGATTTCGACGTAGTCCGATCCCGGAGATATGACATCGACGAGCGCAGCTTGCGGATCCAGAACTTCACGAAACTGATCGAAATACGCGACCTGCACGCGAGTCCCCCGCCGGATCCTGCCGGCATCGGCCTCGAGTTCGCCCAGTATCAGTTTGAGCAAGGTGGTTTTCCCTGCTCCGTTGGGGCCGACGACACCAATCTTGTCGCCACGCATGATCCGGCAGGAAAAATCCCGCACGATTTCGTGATCGCCGAACGACTTGCTGACATGCTCCATCTCGGCAACAAGTTCACCGCTGGACTCGCCGCGTGCCACTTGAAGCTTGACACGCCCGATGCGTTCGCGCCATTGCGCCCTTGCTTCGCGAAGATGTTCCAAGCGCACGATACGTGACGCAGAACGTGTACGACGGGCCTCGATTCCTTTGCGTATCCACACCTCCTCTTCGCGCAATAGCTTGTCGGCCTTGCGATTCGCCAGGGCTTCTTCTGCGAGGGACCGCTCCTTGCGGGCCTGGTACTGTGCAAACGAGCCTGGAAAATCACTCAACTTGCCGCGATCCAGTTCAATAACACGAGTCGCCAGCCGATCGAGCAAACGCCGATCGTGAGTGATGAACATCAGCGTCACCGCCGAGCCTAGCAGCAGTTCCTCGAGCCAGGCGATAGCGTCGATGTCAAGATGGTTGGTCGGTTCATCGAGCAGCAACACGTCCGGCGAGCTGGCCAGGGCGAGCCGTTTTTTCTGTCCGCCGGACAAAGTGCCGACGCTCGCCTCGGCATCGAGTGCAAACTGCTGAATGGTTCGCTCGGCCTGAGATACGTATGACCATGCATCAATGGCTTCGAGTGAGGCCTGTAAATCGTGCAAGCGCGCAAGCAATGCATCAGTATCTGCATCGGCGTCACCCAGCTGGTGGGATACCTTGTGGTAATCGCCCACCAGGGTCGAAACGTCCCCCATTCCACCGACGATTGACTCGAATACGGTTTGTGTTTCAACAAGCTCCGGCTCTTGCGGCACGTGGCCGATTCGTACCCCGGGCGCTCGCCATATTTCACCGTCGTCCAGTTGTCGTGCGCCGGCGAGCGCCGCAAGAAGCGATGACTTGCCACTGCCATTGCGACCGATCAGTGCGACCCGTTCCTTTGCATCGAGCAACATTTCGACGTTTTCGAGCAAGGCAACGTCGCCATACGCCAGATGTCCACGGGCCAAAGAGATCAGAGGCATCTTGTGTAGTGCTTCATGGGAGAATAGATACGGCGAGTCTTGAACGACAGGTTAACGAGGCGCTACACGCATCAGAGGGCGCCGCAAGAAACGAAAAACGAAGTCGCGCCAAACGAAGCCGCAATGCGGCACACACTGGACCATGCAGTGCGCAATTCTACTTCGTGATCAGTCCGACAGATCAATTGCCGCTAGCAGTCTGTCGGACTTAGGGGTTCGAAAGCGAAACAGCGGTTCTATTTAAACCAGGGGAGAGCGAGCACAGATTTTAACGATTTCACGCACTTCGATGAAGCTGCGCATATCGGGAATACGTAAGGAGAAATCGGTGAAATATGGGCCGCTCTCCCACGGTTGCAGCCGAATCATCCTGAGTCCGACAGACTGCTAGGTCGCGCCAGACACGGGCGTGCTGGCGACGACTTGCCGGGCGCAGCCATTTGACCTGGCGTAGCCATTTGACCAGCGCAGCTATTTGACCAACAGCACCGGCACCTTTGAAAGATGGACGACCTTATTGGCAACCGAGCCGACGACGATGGAGCGGATGGCACCGGCACCGCTTGTGCCAACCACGATCATTGAGCAGTGATAAGTTGTCGCGAACTCGGCAATGGTCTGCGCCGGCTGACCAATTTCGATATGGGTATCGTGCGAAACGCTGGCTTGCTCGAGTTTGCGCTTTGCGGGTTCGAGAAGTTTGAGGCAGGCCGCCTTATGCTCTTCCTGAACCTGGTTCATACCACTGGGCGTGTCCTTGAACAGCACTTCATTCATATGGATTTCTTCCGCGACCGTCAGGAGATGGATGTGAAGCGAGTCCTTGGAAAACACTTTGAGCGCCTCGTCGAGTGCGCGCATGGCATTATCGGATCCGTCGATTGCTACAAGTATTGTGTTCATTTGATTACCAGAGTCTGTTAACGCGATTGTGATCAATGGGCGGCCAGAAGCCCTTCAGCGCTAGTTTAACGAAACATCGAATTGCATAGAATCGTCTTCTTAACAACGGGGGAACGGAAACGCAACGCGATCAAAGCATCACCAACCGCTGCACAGGGCCTTTATAGCGGCGAAAATCGCTGAACCAGATTGCGTCATCAACGAAAACCCCCGGTTGTTTCGTCGCATCGTGCCACATGCACAATGTAAAGCCTTGATCAACGTCAAAGCGAAATCGCGGTAGACATACAAACTGTCGCGAATAATCCGTGGAGAAAGCACGTGGGTACAGAAATTGGCCGGTCGAATTTCAGCAACGAACTGGCAAAACGCTATATGGCGAACGTTGCCGAAGAAGCGCGCACGCTCAATTCCTGGCGCGAATCCGGGCGACTCGCCGAATCGGGTCACGTCGGAGGATTCGAGCTGGAAGCGTGGCTGCTGGATCACAACTACTTTCCCCTACCCCGCAACGTCGAGTATCTGACGCGACTGCACTGCCCGCTCGTAGTACCGGAACTGTCCCGATTCAACGTTGAACTCAACGGAACGCCGCAGTCGCTGGCAGGGCGTGCGCTGCGACGACTGGAAGAGGAACTTGACGAAACCTGGCGCCATTGCGTAGCCGTCGCCAACGAGCTCGAGGCGACAATGATCATGATCGGCATTCTGCCGACGGTTCGCGAAAAAGACCTGTGCCTGGAGAACATCTCTGACCGCAACCGCTACGAGGCCTTGAATCAACAGGTACTGGCGTTGCGAGGCGGAAAACCGCTACAGCTGGACATTCAGGGACAAGAGCATCTGTCCCTGACGCATGATGACGTCATGCTGGAAGCCGCGGCGACGTCATTTTAGGTGCATTTGCAGTCACCAGCAAGCGAGGTGTCTCGCTACATGAACGCCTCGATGATCGTATCGGCACCTATTGTCGCGCTGTCTGCGAATTCGCCGTTCCTGTTTGGAAAATCCCTTTGGGCGGAGACACGCATACCACTGTTCGAGCAAGCAGTGGAAACGGGCGATGCCGGTCACCCGGAACGATCGCGAGTGACGTTCGGAAATGCCTACCTGCCGGAGAATCCGGTCGAGTTGTTCAGCGAGAATATTGAACGCTATCCGACCTTGTTGCCGACACTGTTTGAGAATAATGAGGAGCTTCCACACCTGCGCCTGCACAACGGCACAATCTGGATCTGGAATCGCCTGCTGGTCGGCTTTGATGACGCCAAAGTCCCACATCTACGCATCGAACACCGGCCCATTCCAGCGGGGCCAACCATCGTAGACATGATTGCCAACGCTGCAGTGTATTTCGGCGCGGTGCGTTTTCTGGCGGGCTTGCGCACGCCACCGGAAGCAGACCTGCCATTTTCCGTGGCCCAGGATAACTTTTACCGCGCCGCACGCGATGGCCTGGACGCGAAGCTGATCTGGCTCGATGGCCGGGAGGTCAGTGTGCGAACGCTGTTGAACGACGAACTCATTCACATGGCACGCGAAGGCCTGATACTGCTCGGTGTTGACGGC
This sequence comes from uncultured Burkholderiales bacterium, assembly GCA_951812315.1. Classification (GTDB taxonomy): domain Bacteria; phylum Pseudomonadota; class Gammaproteobacteria; order Burkholderiales; family Eutrophovitaceae; genus SG8-40. Next base: position 9,832 of record CATOSA010000022.1, on the reverse strand, counting down.
GATGACATCGAGCGCTACCTGGGTGTTGCAGAAGCCCGGACCACAAGCGGCCAGAATGGTGCAGCCTGGCAACGCGCCCACGCGAAGTTGTGCGGCGGCGACTTGTTTCGTTTAACCGCCAACTATCTTGCCGGGCAGCGCAGCGCCGCACCGGTACATGAGTGGCCACTGTAAGAAACGCAAGACTAAAAGAAAGCAGCTCGCTGGGCGCAAAACAACCCGGCGCAACTTGCCCGGCACGTTGCACCCATCGGTCACCAGCGCCTGACTGATATATTGACGAACAAGAAACAATAATCGAATCAACGCATGCTCACAGCCATCGATTACGTCCCGGACGGTCTTATTGACGCGTCTGCCGAAAACCTGCACAAGGTCCTGCCGGGGCCAACGCTCATCCATTTGCGCGGGCGAAAACCCGAACCGTTGTTCGTTTCGGTGCTGTTGCATGGTAACGAATTCACTGGACTAACCGCGATCCAGAGAATCCTCGATCGGTATACCAAATCCGAGCTGTCCCGTTCGTTGTCTGTTTTTATCGGCAACGTGTAAGCTGCCGCACTGGGTCAACGGCATATGAACGGGCAACCGGATTACAATCGCGTGTGGCCAGGCGCCGACCCGGCAAGCGCGCTGGCCTCGACGCCCGAATACGTGATGATGGCGCAGGTGGTCGAGGAAATGCGTGTGCGCCAGGTGTTCGCCAGCATCGACATTCACAACAACACCGGCCTCAATCCACACTACGGCTGTGTCAATGCCCTGCAGCCCGAGTTCCTTCATCTGGCGACGCTGTTTTCTCACACTGTCGTATATTTTTTGCGGCCACGCGGCGTGCAATCCGCTGCATTCGCGAAAATTTGCCCCTCAACGACAGTCGAATGCGGCAAACCGGGCGACGCAGCTGCCGTGGCGCACGCCGACGGCTTCGTCGACGCCGCACTTCATCTGGACCACTTCCCATCCAAATCAATAGCTACGCAGGACATCAACCTGTTTCACACCGTTGCCGTCGTCAAGATTCCGGACACGACGACCTTTCACGTTGGCGATGGACACGCGGATCTGCAACTCGATGCGGCGATCGGTCACATGAATTTCCGGGAAATCGAAGCAGGCACCGGGTTCGGACGCGTAGCCCCCGGCACAAGCATGCCGCTGGTCGCGCGAGACGAACAGGGCAAAGACGTGACCAGCCAGTATTTTGAAGTTTGCGATGGTGAATTGCGCATCACCCGCCGCACAATGCCGTCAATGCTGACCCTGGATGAACAGATCATCCGCCAGGACTGCCTGTGCTATCTGATGGAACGGATGAACCTGCCAGCTGCATGACATGCGCATGCGAGTTGCCTACTGACTCAGCGCTCTGTCTACAAACTGATTGGTGTAGGTCTGTTCGAGCCTGATTTTACGGTTTGAAATTGGCTCGTGAAATCCCGCCAGCGCATCAAACATGGCTTTCACCGCGCCAGGAAGAATGCGGCCGTCCTTCGAGTAGCTCAAGCGTTGTCTCTTGAGCGCCGCAAGGTAGAGCGACCGGTCGCCGAGCAAATAGTGCCGCGGCACCGTGTCCGCGACCAACTCGTCAGATGCTTCTGCCAGCCATCGCAATGCACGCACCATCGCACTCGCCAATGCCTGCACTGTGTTCGGATTTTTCGCAATAAAGTCGCGCTTGGTATACAAGCTGCCGGAGGGCAACGCGGCGCCGCATAAATCCCTTGAACCCTGCTCGCTGATCGTTTCGATCACCTCCACGACCTTGCCACTGCGTACCAGCATCGTGATCGCCGGTTCGATATTCGCCAGTGCGTCAAGATGACCGCCGAGTATGGCAGCCACCGCACTCTGACCTGAGCCAACGCCGATAATCGACGCATCGTCGAGCGTCAGGCCACCACGCGCCAGTAACGCCTTCACGAACATATTGGTACTCGAACCCGGTGACGTAACACCGATTTTCAATCCCTTGAGATCCGCCGGGCCGGACCACGTCGCTGATTGTTCTTTCGACACGACCAGAGAAATCGCCAGCGTAGCACCCTGAAGAACAAAGGCGCTGAGCTTCTGGCCACGTGCCTGCATGACAATGGTGTGGTCGAACCCACCGGAAACAACGTCTGCGCTGCTCCCCATCATCGCCTGCAGTGCTTTTGATCCGCCCGGAAAATCAAGAATCTCGACGTTGAGTCCGGCGTCCTCGAAGTAACCCAGTTGCTCGGCCAGCGTCAGCGGAAGATAGTACAGAGCCGCTTTGCCGCCGACGGCAATTGTGACATTCGCTTTTTCCGGTTGCGCCGCGATCGCGCCGACAGCGACGGCGGCCAGACAAAATGAGACAGCAATTAGCGATACGGCGCGCATGCTCAATACCCGAACAGGATCAAATATGGGATGCAAGTGTAGACCAAGTGGCAGCACCGGCGGCAGCGCAATAGCAGCACTGAAACTTTGGCGAGTGTCGCGTGAAGAAGATTGCACGCCGTGTACTTGTAACGTGCGTCGCGGCGTTGCAACGCGCACGGCGCGCAACATGCAATTTCCGCTCGCGCTCAACCCGCTCTAAAAAAGGTGAACAATTCAGTTTCCTGGTTGCGTCACGATAGTGCGTCGCAACATTTCAAACTGCCCAGAGCGCCCTTCGCTCAGGACAAGGGAAACAGCGTCCACGCCTGACAACTGCGATTTCCACATTTTCGGCAACCGAAAACTCAGGAGCCAACGCAACTGACAGGCCCTGTGGTAAACGGATTCCCAAGCAAGGTGGAAGTAGCGTGCGCGCTGCGATTGCGGCAAAAACCTGCTACCCCATATATAACCCTACCAAAATTGTGCTTTTTCAAAATTCGTTCATCCGCTATAAACACAATACAATTGCATCGATCGGACATGCGTATGTTCGTGATGAAGCAACAAATTCCAATTACAGATCTTGCGAGGAGGAAAAATTATGAGAATCTGGATGCTTGCTGTCCTGGCGGCAATAGTCCTGGTACCGGGTATGGCGATTGCCGATCATCACAAGAGCAAGGAATTCCTGGAACGTGCCGGCAATTGCCGTGACGCGAAGAGCCAAATGGAATATTTCTGCGACGACAGCAATTCCGCAAATGACAGCATGGTGGCAATCGGTACTGCTTGCAACAACGCCAAGAACAATGTCAAGGCAGCCTGCGAAGGTGTTGCCATGCCGGACGAGGAATACAAGTTCGACGAGTGAAACTCGATTGTTGCCCGGACGCGCTGTAACCGTGCGCTTTCAATTCCAATGCGGATCGCAACTGTTTCCCGCAATGCAACATGAGGCGCGGAGATGATAGTCAATTACGGTGTTAAGGCCGGAGGCGCATTCGGAATCGTGTCGCAGATGGCTCAGAATCTGGTACTCTTGTTACCGTGATTGTTCATCTTTCGGTTGCGAGAATCATTCGCAATAGTTCGGCGTATGGATCCAGCCCGGGAGATTTTCCGGGTAGTCGCGGAGATGCAATCACTGAGTCGAGCGGTCAGACAACTTCGGACGATCGCAAAACTCTGCGGATACACAGGTATTGGGAATCACGGATGTAAGTACCAGTGTCAACGATCGTGGAGCAATTGCGCGATTTGTATCAACAGAAGAACCTAACGTTAGGGGGAGTACATGGCAATTCAGAGACACATTGGCGTTCATATGAGCGACGAGGAGTTCAAGCAGGTTGATGCTGCTGACGAAGTCGCTTTCCGTTCGCCAGTACCAACACAGATCGTTTCAAACGGCGAGTACAACCCGCTGCCGCAGACTGGCGAGCAGGCAAAAGTCGAAAGCCTGATCAAGGAAATGGGCGACTACCAGGCCAAGCGTCACGGCATGGATCGTCGTAGCTTCCTCGCAACCAGTGCCGGTATGGCAACCGCATTCCTTGCAATGAACAAGGTATTCGGACCCGTTTTTGACGTTTCCGAAGCAGAAGCCGGCGACATGGAAATGTCCGACTATCGGGCCGCGCAGCTTTCCAACCAGTTCATCTTTGATGACCAGACACACTTCATCCGTGACGACTTCAAGCAAGAAGGTCTGCTCGGTCTGACCAAGTGGGCCGTAGGCGCCAAAGTCAATCCGAACATCAATGACGCGCCGATGACGCTGTCACGTTACAAGATGGAAAACTACCTGAAGGAAATTTTCCTCGACAGTGACACCAAGATTTCGCTGCTGTCAGGCGCACCCTTCGATGATCCGTCCTGGTGGCTGCTCTCCAACGACGCAATCCAGAATGCTTGCCGCTCGGTGAACAAGATGGCAGGCAGCACCCGCATGCTCGGCCATACCGTTATCACGCCGAAGTATCCGAACTGGATGGACGAAGTCGATCGCGGCATCGAAGAACTGCATCCGGTTTCGTGGAAGTCCTACACCATTGGCGACCCGTTCGGCCCGTCCAAGTTTGCATGGAAGCTGGACGACGAGAAGCTGATGTACCCGTTCTACGAGAAGGCGATCAAATCCGGCATCAACACAATTTGCATTCACAAGGGCTTGATGCCGCGTGACTACGAAAAAGCGTTTGCCGGCACCTGGGATCACGCAACAGTGAACGACGTCGGACAGGCCGCCAAAGACTGGCCAGGCATGAACTTCGTCATCTATCACTCAGCGCTGCGCCCGTGGCTCGCTGAAGATCCGTCCGATACGATGGCTGAGTTCATGAAGTCCGGTTATATGCCGTGGTCGACCGACCTCGCACGTATCCCGGAAAAGTATGGTGTCAATAACGTTTACGCCGAACTCGGTACGACGTTCGCCAGCACCGCAGTCACCAACCCGCGTTTCTGTGCCGCTTTCCTCGGCCAATTGGTCAACATGATGGGGCCTGAGCGCGTTGTCTGGGGTTCGGACTCAGTATGGTATGGCAGCCCGCAATGGCAGATCGAAGCCATGCGTCGTCTCGAAATCCCGAAAGACATCGCACGCAAGTTTGGCTGGAAGATTCCGCTCGGCGGCGCGAACAGCGAAGTCAAGCAGAAGATCTTCGGTCTCAATTCTGCACATCTGTACAACCTGGACATCAAGATCAGTCAGGAAAAGCCGTTCAGGCACGATCAGATCGCTCAAATCAAGGCCGATTACCTGGCCATGGGCGGAGAGCGCAGCAACGCGACTTACGGGTACGTACCGAAGACGTCGCAATCAGCCTGATTTTTCCGACGTAATATTTCCGATCATCGGAAATTCAAAAGCCGGCGCAATGCGCCGGCTTTTTTTCGTTTGGATAACGTGGCAGTTCGTTAGAGGTCGAAGGTCTGCGCTCTGAATTGCCTTCTCTCCCGGAAAAATCAGCTCTTCAGTCCGGTTCCCAGCACGAAATCAAATTCACCAACCATGAATTCGCTGCTCTGCTTCAGATCGAGTGCCAGTGAAGGCTTGTGAGCGCCCCACGGGTCTGTCCGCAAATGCTCATCCCCGTTGAAGTAAAGTTGCGTCGTCAGCGCAACGTTCAGAAACGGCAACACCTTGATATGAATGTGACGGGCGCGGGTCAAGCCGCCGTATTGTTCCAGTCCCGGAACACCGGGTGGAATCGGATACGCACCGGGCACGACCGTCTGAATCTCGTATCGGCCATTGGCGTCAGCCCTGAGCATTCCACGGAAGTGAAATGGTGGCGACTCTTCGAGAAAATCACCCGGGCGTTTCTTGTCGTAATGACCCGCGTCATCTGCTTGCCATATTTCGATCAATGTCCCCGGTAACGGCGTGCAACAATCTTCACTAAGTACCGACCCTCGCAACATCAGCTTCTGACCCGGTTCATCGTCAGCAGCGAGTTTGACCTGAAACATCGACGCCCCGTAGTTGTACATCGGGCCCAATATTTCCTGCTGTGTGAGCTTGCACTCTTTCGCGGCCGCAAGCGCAGGCAGGCCACCCACGACTGCCGCGCCAACAGTGGAAGCGCTACGTTGCAAAAACTGTCTGCGTGATACGCCGACATGAAACTTCGCATTCTGACGACTTTTCATTTTTCCCCTCCGAAACGTTGGCTGTGCAACACGAGCTGACAAGAACCCAATCGCATCATTATCTAGCGCCATTCGCATGCAGGCGAATGCGCTGTCTGTAACAGACTGGCATCCGGCACGACCAGTAGTGATTCCCTGCGTGCGCTCGCCATGCCCTGATTGCAGACAATACTACTTGCCGTCATTGCCGACAATGACTTCCAGTACGGGCAGCAACTGCTCAATGAACGCCTGCGGGTTCTCACTCATCGGAAAGTGGCCGAGGCCCGGCATAATACGCACGTTGGCACCATCAATCTGGGCCGCCGTATCCAGAGTGTCCTGCTCAGAGCACGAATAATCGTATTCACCGGTCAACAGATAAAGCGGTGTAACACTCGTGTCGATGTTCTTCACGCGCTCACGAAAATCACCTTCTATCTGGTAGAAGAAGAGATCACCAGCGAAAATTCCGGGACCGCCTTGCATGTAATGCCATAGTGTTTCCCAGCGCTCGGGTTCGGGACTTTCAGGACACATCAAGCCCATCACCGTTGCCGCGCCAGCCACCGGCCCGTTGACTTCGGGATGCGAAAGCCACGACGGATCGTAGTAACGCGGTGTGCTTGCTGCCGCCTGCAGACCGACAATGGCGCGAAACTTCACCGCGTGATCCAGCGCCAGGTTAAGGCAAACGCGCCCGCCGATAGAACATCCCATGACGACCGGGCGTTCGAGCTCGAGTGCAGCCATGAACGAGAGAATCAATTCGCAGTACGTCGCGCTAGTAAGCCGGTAGGTTTCCCGCTGCCAGTTTTCCGGCGGCGAACTTTTGCCATGCCATGGCAAGTCGAATGCAATGACTCTGAACCTGTCGGTAATGCGCTCATCGTTCAACAATCCGCGAAACTGGCGGCTATCCGCGCCAGCGGTATGCAGACAAAGTAACGGAATACCCTGCCCCGCCTCTTCGAAATAGACGCGATGCTTGCGCCCGTAGATATCGAATCGAACGTATCGACCAGTGACCGGTTCGAGCGCAACACTCATGACAGCGTACGCAAATGCCCGAGTATCAGTTTCAGGCACATCAGGTGCGCGTAGAACTTGCGCGTGTCGCCGGTTAGCAGAATTTCCCCGCTGCGAAAAAACGCGAAAATATCCTGTTCGCGCGGCGCCGGACGAGCCAGCGAAAAACGAGCCCATGCGTCTGCACGTCCGGTCAGTGCAAAGTCACATTGCGGCATCACGAACGGGCCGGTTTTGACGGATGTAACAATTGCGTCATGGACTGTGACCTGATACTGGTCATTGCCCCAGCCCAGCAGTAATCGGAAGCTCGAGCCGGCGCCCTGGGCCGCAAGTACCGGATCGGCATTGACCTGGTCCTTGAATCGCTCCCAGTCCATGTCAGCAGATCTCCTGCCGTAAATACCCGAACAGCATGCGCCCGAACCGCAATGGACGAGCAGCCCTATAACGTCCGCTCATACATCGCCAGCAACCGTTCCCAATGACGTTCCGCGGCCGCCTTATGGTACTTCCCTGCTCTTAACGGAAAGACGAATCCGTGCTCCGTACCCGGATACCACTCGATACGGTAGTCAATACCGGTGCCTTCCAGATACTCACCAAGGCTATCGATCATTTCCTTTGGCGCATATTCATCGGTTTCGGCGCAGCCAAAATACATCTCGCCCTTGATCTTGTGCGCGTCCAGATGGGGAGAGTCTTTCGCGTCGGAAAACAGTCTTACACCATGAAACGACGCGGACGCCTTGATTCGATCTGGAAACGCCGCGGCCGCAGCGAACGCAAACGGCCCGCTCATACAATAACCGACGCATCCACTTGCTCCGTCACGGGCAGCCGGATCCTTTGCAGCAACGTCGAATAATGCGCCGACGTCTTCACACACCATGGCGTTACTGAGTGCGCGCATGTACCCGAACATCTCGTCTCGATTGTCCGCTGTCATCCTGAATTCGCGTATCTGCCGGTAATACAGATTCGGCAGCATCACGTAATAGCCTGCGCTGCCGAGCCGGCGCGCCATGTCGTGTAATTCTTCGCGCTTTCCCGGCGCATCCATCAGGAACAAAACAACCGGATGCGGCCCACCTTCTTCAGGATGGGTAATGAAGGTATTCATTGCGCCGTCTTTAGTCTGAATGTCTACTTCACGATCAATCATCGGGTTCCTCTTCCACTATTTCTGGTCTTGTTCTGCAAACCGGTCCGTCTTTTCAATTTCCACGATCCGCAACGGAAATTACGGCACGGCCTCGCTCGGTTCGAACAACAATTCTACTCAACTGTTGTTTCTGCGGCCGGCTCCGGGTTTGGTGTCCAGCCTCCGCCAAGCGCTTTGTATAAATCGGCAATTGCAACCAACTGGGCGCGGCGCACCGCAGAGGAAGCGAGCTCGGTGTCAAACAACGCGCGTTCGGTCTCAAGCACTTCGAGATAGCTCGTTACGCCGCAAAAGTAGCGCGCCTTGGAAAGAAACGCTGCGCGACGAGCGCATCTTCGACTTCCCTGAATGCCTGCAATATCGTCAGTTCATATTGTTGCAACAACTGTTCGGTGCGCGCAATCTCAATTTCAACGCGCTGCTTGTTCTGCCCGGCATTGAACAGCGGCGCGAAGAAGTTCGCTCCAATATTCCAGATTGCCGCGCTGCCATCGGTAAGCGATGATAGCTGTGTACTCGCATAACCCCCGCTGGCCGTCAGGCTAAGCGACGGATAGCGCAATGCCTCGGCAACACCGATGCGCGCAGTTTGCGCGGCCAGTAACTGCTCGGCAGCACGTATGTCCGGGCGCCGCTCCAACAACTCCGACGGCAAGCCGGACGGCACTTCGGGCGGCAGGTATTGGTCGTCAAGCGGCTGGCCGCGCGAAATCGGTCCCGGATTTCGGCCAAGCAGGACGTTGAGAAGATTTTCGGTCTGTATCACTTGCCGTTCAAATGCGGCCAGTTCAATCGCTGCCTGCGCTTCCTGGATCTGCGCCTGGTTGACGTCCAGTCTCGGCACCGTGCCTTTCTTGAATCGCGCGAGAACCAGATCTGTCGAATCACGGCGCGTCTTGAGAGTGCGCTTCGCAATTTCATAACGCTGGTCCAGATCACGCATCAGGAAGTAGGTACTGGCAACGTCTGCAATGAGCGAGATCAATACCGTGTAGCGCGCTTCCTCGCTGGCAAAAAGCTCTGCGCGCGCGGCTTCGGTTGAACGACGGTATTGGCCGAACAGATCGACCTGAAAACTCAACTCCGCCTTCAGCACAAAATTGTCCTGAATACCAGCACCCGGCACGATCTGTTCGATCAGGTTTCCACGAGTGGCGCCGACCGCTGCATCGAGACGCGGAAACTGGTCCGCGCGCACAAATCCAAGCCTGGCACGGGTTTCTTCGAGACGTGCAGTAGCAATCGCGAGATCCTTGCTTTCTTCCAGCGCGATGTAGATCAAACGCTCAAGTTCCGGATCTTCGAACAGTTCCCACCAAGGGGTATTCGAGATCGCGGCACCGGTCGAAATGCGTTCGCGAAATTCGTCCGGCGTTTCGATTTCCGGCCGCTCGTAATCCGGTCCGAGCAAACAGCCCGCAAGCAACATCGCAGTCGAGATGACGGCAAGTCGCGCTTTCATCTAGACAGCCTTCTCCTGATTGTTTCCGGCTTTACCCCGGCCGCTCACTTTTTCAACGAACACGAACAGCGCCGGCACGAGGATCACTCCAATGACTGTCGCCGCGACCATGCCTGAGAACACTGTCATGCCCATGACTTTGCGCGCTTCAGCACCGGCACCGGAAGCGACCAGCAGCGGGAGCACGCCGA
>CATOSA010000021.1 GCA_951812315.1 uncultured Burkholderiales bacterium | reverse complement strand
TGATCGAGGACATGAGCCACGGCGGCTTCCTCTGGTGTGCCCGGTGGCCGGGCTTGCGGCTCGCCAGGGTCAACCACCTGCCGACTGACGCCAAACAGCGCCGCCAGATTGTCCAGATCGGCGCCCAGGCAGAGCCGAGCATCACCGCACGGGCGGCATCGTTGACGCGCTGGCGCAGGATCAGCTCACGCCAGGCGCACACTTGCAGCAGCTTCGCGAGTGGCTCTGATTCCAGTTGCAGGGTCGCCTCCAGACTGGCGTCACGGCCGATCAGATCGGCCTTCATGGCACCCAGGACATCATCAAACGATAACGGATCAACCACATCCGGCGCGGGTAGCTGACTGAGATCAATCGCGTCGAACGCGCTCATGCGATCACGATCCCCTCAAGACGCACAGTGCGCCCATCGATGAGGTATTGGCCCTGGAGATTGAGCGAGAGTTCTCCGTCCTTGCTCGCGCGCGAGGCGAGCGTCACGCGCGTCAACTGAAAGCGCGGCTCCCAGCGCGCCAACGCTTCGGCGGTGGCGGCGTACAGATCGACGAGTGTCGCCGACGTGAGCGGCTCATCGATAAGATCGAACAGGCGCGAGCCGTACTCGCGGCGCATCACGCGAGAGCCGACAGGCGTGGCCAGGATGTCGGCAATCGACTGGCGCAGGTGCCCCACCCCGCCGAGTGCTTTGCCTGTGTGTGCGTTCATGCCTGGCATTACTGAGGGACTCCTGTGCTGGCCGGCCCCGGGATGATGCCATGATGGGTATGTTGCTGGGCTGAAATACCGTCTGAGGTCATGTCGCCACCGGTCTGTGTCACAGGCCCTTCAACAATATGTGCCGAGGCTTTTTGGGTCAGGGTGCCTGCCACATCCAGCGTGAGGTCACCCTTGCAGGTGATATGCATTGCGCCTGTCGCAATGTCGTGGCTCAACAACGCACCGTTGTCGAAGCGGATCAGATCAAGATCAGGATCATCAGCAGGTGCGTCCAGTGATTCGGTGTACAACATGCCGATGATGACGGCCTGTGCCAGGTCGCCCCGACGGGCTGCCCAGTATGACCTGCGTGCCGATCCGTAGCGGGCGCCAGCGCTTGTAGTTGCGCCGATCTGCGCGGCCAGGGCAGCCAGGCGCTTAACGTCTTGCTGCGCACGCGCAGGCGTTGTTGCGCGTGATCGACGGCTTCAATCACGCCCACGCTGATCACATTAGCAATCAACCGGTCGTGCTCGGCTTGTTCATAGTCGCTGCTGATCTGCACGCTCACGCCGTACCACCGACCATTTCGTAGTCGTTAATGTGCTCCGGGCCAATGTCCGGTGCGGCTGAGGCCCGGATTTCCCTGATGTGTAACTCCAATTCGGCGGGCAGATCGGGTGCGTGAATCAGCGTCGGCACGACGTACTCGTCTTGCCAGATCAAGGTCCTGGCCTCGTAACTCACTAACTGCCCGCGACGAAACGTCACCGGTGCCACGGCACCGACGGGCTGCCAGCCCAGTAGCGCGCCGCGTACCTGCGCACGGCCACGCTCAAGCTCGTCAAGCGCACCCTCGCCACGCGCATCACGGTAGTTGCGAATCGCGAGCACCGTGGCCACCCCGGTGAGTGCAATCTGTCTGTGCTCGCCATCGGGCACACCTGGTTCGGCTGTTTCGTCAACGAGCATCACGTAGACCGTGTCATTGCGGTTACGCGTGTCCGCTGTCGCCAGATCAGCTGCGCCCTTGACGCGGCGAAACACAGGCTCCTCAAACGTGCGTTGGTGCTTATCAATGCGATTGATCCACCGGCTGATCGACATCTGTGCAGACATCACTTGCGTCCCAGGAATGCCCGCAATGTGTCGCGCGTGAAACACCGCTTCGGCGCATCGATCAGTGACGTGTTGGGGTGCGGGTTGGGGTCGAGCAGGAGATTTCCAGCACCCACATCGCGCAGCCAGGTCATCGTGGTTTTGTAGTTTGTCGTGATCGCCGAGACGCGATCCTTGTCCTCTTCCGGGCGATAGAGGCGATACAGTGCAATATCGCAGGTGCGCACTTTGAGGATGCGTGCGTGCGCATCATCGGCGGGTCGGTAGGTGCCCAGGTGGGAATTGACGATGGCGCTCGCGTCAGCGAGGGTTTCGTTCAGCCGCTTGACTGCGCGCTGTGCCAGCGCACGTGTCTGCTCATCGGCAATATCCTCGGCGCGACCGAAAATAGCCAGCCGAAGCTCCTCCGCCCCGACTGTCGGCGCATCGGGGGCGGCGGCTTCAGCGAGATCTTCGGCAGATGTACAACTGAGCAACTCTCTCGGGGTGCGTACATCTTATGCAACCACCGCGCTGAACAGGTAACCGGCATTCGCACCGGCGATCACGGGTGTGTCTTCGCTGGTGACCGGATAGCGCCACGTGTCGCACGACTTGTCAAACCAGCCCGGCTCGACGATGGGGTAGTTGTTGAGCCGGTAGGTGTACCCATAACTTGGCTCGCCGGCATCCATGACCGCCTGCGGCAGGTTGCTGGTGCGGGTGTAGGCGAGGATCGCATGCTTGCCCCAGATGGGCGCGAAGGCGCCGGGCTTGCCTTTGCGCGCGCGGGCCACGACCACCTGCTCGACATTAAAGTAGGCCGCCAGCGTCTGCGACGTGACGGTGGCGCCACGGCCCGGGCCAGCTGTGTACTTGATCCGATCCACAACGTCAGGGTTGTTGATAAGCGCGCTAAATACCTGCGGGCCGATCACCAGCGTGTTCGGATCAACACCCACCGCATTGGCAACCGCCTGCTTGGCCGCCTCGACGGCCGCTGCCGGCGTCGAGTCCTTGTGTGACCACTGCGAGGCGCCACTGAGTGTCGCCTTGTTGCCGCTGGCGTATTTTGCCGCCGTGGTGGCCAGTGCCGCCGCGGCCAGCTCGATCTGTAGCAAGATGAGTCGCATCGCGGCGCGAGCGGCCTGTTGCGCCAGATCAATGCCGGGTACGGCGCGACCCTCCTCCAAACGCTCACGGCTCACCTCCCCGTCAAGCGCGCGCTGCGTCAGCGCGTACTCGCCCGAGGCGTACGCGGTGCTCAGGCGCTGGCGCTCAGCGCCGGGTGCACGCTCCAGCGCCTGGGCGGCAAACGCCTCGGCGCCGAACTGGATGATCTTGCCGGCACGCTGGGGCACGTTGACAATCGGGAACAACACCTCCGAGGCGAGCGTGGCGTTGCGATAGCCGCGGGCGACGGTGGAGAGGATCGGGTCAATGACCCGGGTGTCCGAGAGCGATGCGGGCATGGTTTGTCCTTGTGTGTTAGTTGGCGATGAGCAGACAGCGAATCAGATCGCCGTCTTTCGTTGCGGCTTCGAGTGCGTGGGCAACGCGCTCGGTGCCAGAGGTGTGTGTGATGACTTTGCCCGCCGCGGTGACTTTCAACGCGGCGCCGACAGCCACCGCGGCGCCCGCGGTCACCGGCACGATGCCGGCCACGGCCACGTGGTCGCCGGATTTGCCGGCGGTGTGAACGACACCCAGGGCGCGCCCGTTGGCGCTCGGCAAAGTGCCATCAGCCTCAATGTAAATATGCTCGCCGACGGTGGCCGCGAGCTTAATGGTGGTGCGCTGGGTGGCGTTATCGAGATCGCTCATCGAGCACCTCCTGCCTGGCTAGCCAGGCGGGTCAGCGCCTGGTCATAGTCGATGTTCTGCGCCTCACTCAGCGCGACGGCCTTGTGGTGCAGGTCAAGCTGCGCCGGGTCGACGGCGTAGCCTGCCGGGGCAATGCTGTGCGCAGCGCCCGGCGCGGTGATCTCGCCCGCACTGCGCTCGGCATACTCAACCTGCGTTGGCAAGCGGCTCAAAAACTGGCGCAGGAAAGTGCCCGCCGGGCCGGCGTGCGGGGCTCGTGCTGTACGGCCTCGGTAATGGCCTGCACGTCCCAGTCCGGGACGATCAGAAGTGGACCCCGAAACTTGGACCCCCGCTTAAGTGAAATCTCCATGGGTTTCAGGCCGCGCTCTTCAACGCCGTTTGTTCGAAGTACACCGCATCGGGGGTACGCCGGTCAAGCCCAGTGTGACGACGCCGGGTATTGTAAAAACGAAAGTATTTGTCCAGTCCGGCGCGTAATGCCGCCGGCGTTTCATACGCGCGCAGATACACGTCTTCGTACTTCACACTGCGCCACAACCGTTCGACGAACACGTTGTCGATCCAGCGAGCCTTGCCGTCCATGCTGATCGTCACTTCGTGGTCCTTGAGAACGCGGGTGAACGCATCGGCCGTGAACTGCGTGCCCTGATCGGTGTTGAATATCTCGGGTGTACCGTAGCCACGCAATGCCTCTTCGAGCGCCTCGACGCAAAAGTCGCTGTCCATCGTGTTCGACGCCCGCCACGAAAGCACCTTGCGCGTATGCCAGTGCATAATCGCCACGAGCTACATGAACCCCTTGGCCATCGGTAGATAACAGATATCGCTCGCCCACACCTGGTTGGCCCGCGTGATTGTCATGTCCCTGAGCAAGTAAGGATAGATCTTGTGTCCCTTGTCTGGCGTGCTGGTGCGCCGCTTCGGCTACAGCGCCCTGATCTGCATCTGACGCATCAGCCGCTGTACGCGCTTACGATTGACCTGCAGCCCGCGTGTATCGAGTTCGTTGCGAATACGACGGCTTCCGTAGAACGGCAGCTCAAGGTGGATCTCGTCGATCAGGCGCATCAGCTCAAGGTCTTCGGCTGACACCTGTGCGCCGCGATAGTACGCTGTGCAGCGTGCCACTCCGAGTAACTCGCAGCGGCGTGCCCTGGACAGTTCGTGAGCGCTTTGAATCTGTGCTCGGCGCTCGCTCACCGGTCGCGCCCGAGAAACTTTGACAGAAAATCTTTCTCCATCGTCAGTTGCCCGACCTTGGCGTGCAGCTTCTCGATTTCGCGTTCGGTGTGTTGCGCCTCAACTGCGTTGCCACCGAACACGTCCTCGGCACTATCGACCAGACGTTTCTTCCAGTCCTGGATCTGATTCGGGTGAACGTCGAACTGTTCACCCAGCTCGGCCAGTGTGTGCTCGCCACGCACTGCGCCCAGTGCTACTTTGGCCTTGAAGCTCGCCGTGTGATTTCTTCTCTTTCTACGTGTCATCTTCGGATCCTCTCTGTGTCGTAAAAGAATAATCCATAAGATTTCACTTATCAGCTACATTTTGGTGTCCAGCCGTTGGGGTCCACCTCTGGCAGACGGCAGTTGGCGTTGGCGCTTTAACGAATTAACTGACGGAACGCTCGATTGGCGGCAGGCCATCAGAGCGCTTAAGACTGCTGGCTATGATGACTATCTGTCTTTCGAAAACCTGTATCAAGTGCCGGTGCGGCATCGCGGCCATGTCGGCGAGGATCTGACCATGGGATCGGACGACGCGGTTCGCGATATCGACAGCCGCTTGAAATTCGAACTGGACTACATGCGCGGACTGGTCGAAGAGGAATGAGAGTCAGGAAGCAGGTTTGTTCGGCTTGAAAGCAGTGTCGCTAGCAGTCTGTCAGCCGTATCCTTATCCGGATGTCTCTGGATAACTTAAATGCGGGGGCAATCTTTCCATTGACAGGCGCAGGCTGATCAGGCGAATCGCGTGAATCAGTACGATCGCAAGACCGAGCATCAAGGTCACGCTGGACGCGACGAATGTCAGCAGGAATGGCCGGATACTCTGCATCATTTCCTGGAAAGAGCCGCCATCGTAGAGGCCCTTACCCAAGCCTGCCAGTATCAGGGAGACAAAAAATACCGCCAGCGAAATGTTCGCCAGCCAGTATCCTGCCGTTACCTGTTTTGAAGGACCGGCGTGCACTTCGAGCGGCAATTCCGCGCGAATGACGTAGAAAACTGACGCCAGAAGGATCATCGTGTTGATGCCGATCGTGCTGCCCATCGCATGCGCGACCGTTATGTGCGTCCCGTGCGTGACGAGATTCCAGGCAGGTACGGAAATAACGAGCGCCAGTCTCAGAGAATCTTGCCGAAAACAAAGAGCTCCGTCATGCTGACAGCATAGGCAAAGGTTCGCAGCCATGGTGCCGAAGGCACGAAGTACGTGTGGTGCGCCCAGCCGAACATTAGATTGAATAGTCCGAGAAAAAACAGGCCGTATGCCATTTTCGAGCGAGCTGTTTTCTGGTCCTCGCTGATTTGGCTTGCAACAAAAATCGCTGTGCCGTACACCAGCATGTTCCAGGAGCCGGTCAGTGCGCCATAGGATTTCCACTGGACCATGATTTCCCGAATCATGGAATCCCTGAAGTATGGAATCAGCCACAGGTAGGATTCCAGAAACGTAACAAAGAAGAAGACGATGCCGGTACCCCACATCCAGTAGTACACGGGCCACGGTTCTGTACTCTTGAACACTGTCTTGAAATAATTTACGCCAAACAACATCCAGGACAGAAAAATCGGGATGCTAAGGACGGGCGGGAATTCGAAGTACTCCCGGCCGCCGAACTTTCCGGCAACGTAACCGGCAAGTATCACCAGGCCGGTAGCCAGAAAAATCCAGAAATGCCAGGTCGCCGCACGGGGTGAGAAAAGTTTGAGCTTGCAGTGATTGGCCATGTAGTAATAGATGCCGCCAATGGCCGCCAGAAATATCCAGGCAATAACCGGTGACACGTGTAATGGCCGTGATTTTGCAAATTGCAGTTCCGGGAGAAACCCAGGAAACACAAACTGGAGTCCGGTAATAACGCCGAACAATATGCCAGCCATAAGAGAAAGCATGCCTAGCCGCATGAACTGCAAGCCAATCATGTCTTGTTTGCTATTCATCTTTCTGAACCACTTTCTGTACTACCGTCCCGTACCAATCGACCTCGTATTCCGCAATCGGGTATTCGCCTGACGCATCAACGAATTCAAGAAACGCGACCATCGCATCCAGCTCGGACTCTTTAAGATTGAAATTCGGCATTCTTTGCGTGCCGCTCATCAGAAAAGCCCGGGCATAGCCAGCCCCTTTGGTCGATATAACGTTCGTAAGGTCCGGGCCCATGTAGCCACCAAGACCATAGAACTGATGGCAGGCAACGCAGTTGTGTGCCTGGAACAGCTTCAAACCTTGTCGCGCTTCTTTGGTCATCGGGCTGATGTGCGAGGCCTCCGTGCCTTGCGTATAGACATAGGCCGAGTACGGTATAAACGCCGCGCAAAGTGCAATGAAAAAAGTGCGGTTGCTAATGTCTGCACCCCTCTTTTGGGTTGCTGCCTGGACAACTGAACTCAGGCGAGACAGTACCTGAATCGACACGAAACAGGGTCCGCATATATTCTCTAGAATTGCAATAATTCGAGTCGTTGTTCTTAATTATTCGTGATTATTCGAACGATGTTGCGTTCATTTCGATAATAGACGACCATATTCTGCAGCGCAGATGTTTACGGAGACTCAGATTATGGGCAGAAAAGACAAAGCGATTCTCGATGCCTTGCAAAAAGACGCGATGATGACGGTGGGCGAAATTGCGGATCACATCGGCCTTTCGAAATCAGCCTGTTGGCGTCGTATACAGGCCCTCGAAGATGCTGGCGTTATCGGCGCACGCGTTACTTTGCTCAACCAGGAAAAGCTCGGCCTGGACCTCACTTTCTATACGCGAATCCGGACACACGAACATACGCAGCAATGGTTTGACAGGTTTCATGCGATGGTGATGACCATGCCAAATGTTATGGAGGTACACCGGCTGAGCGGCGACGTCGACTATCTGGTTCGTGCTGTCGTCCCCAACATGCGAAGTTATGACGAGATGTACAAGGAGATGATCGCCAAAGTCGATTTATTTGACGTCAGCTCCAACTTCAGTATGGAGACCATAAAGTACACGACCGCGCTGCCACTTGATTATCTGTAGACAAGCTCGCTGTCCATTCGGCCGATTCGCATTTATCGCTGGTCCAGCGTGATGCGCTGCGTTATCGATCGTCTGCCTTTCCCATTTCTGCCGGGTTGAGTACTGCGGACTCGGACAGGCTTGCCGGGTTGCGCAATGTCCAGCGGCCAGCGTTGACCTGGGTGATGTAGTCAAGCAGCGAGCGGTTGAACAGGTCCGGTTCTTCCTGATTGATGTTATGCCCGGTCTTCGGGAAGACTGTCAGTGCCGCGGATGGCATAGTATCCTCCAGAAACAGGCCGGGTTCGAGGCACGGCCGATCTTCGTCGCTGGTCATGATCATGAGCGGCACGGTCATTGTCTTGAGTTCATGTTCCAGTTCGTACACCGACGGCCGCTTGCTTTGTACACCGCGCATGGTGTTGGCATGGCCGCGCGCAGAACCCTCCTTGAATTGCGCATTGAACTCCTGCCAACCGCGCCGATCCTTGCCCTGGAACTGAACCCGGTTGGGTCCCGAGGTGTAGAACCCGGAAACTGCGTCCATTCCCTCTTTCTCGAAGCGCTGGATGACATACTCCATGTCGCGCAGGAACGCGGCGTTGTCACCGCCGCGTGACGAACCCGAGCCGGTTCCGACGATGGTCAGTGAACGGACGCGCTTTGGATACTTAAGGCCGAAGCTGAGCGCTGCCGACCCGCCCATCGAAAAACCGACGATGTGCGCGCGGTCAAATTGCAAATGATCCAGCAGGCCGCGCAAGTCCTCGACAGCAATGTCCTGGGAGTAGTCGGACGGATCTTCCGGCACGCCTGATGGCGGGTAGCCGCGGGCGTTGTAGGTTACAACTGCGTAGCGCCGCGCAAAGAACCGCACTTGCGCTTCCCAGCTACGGTAGTCGCCGGCAAATTCGTGCAGGAAGACGATCGGCGTTCCATCTCCCGTTCGCTCGTAAAAAATCTCAGTGTTGTTGATCTGCGCTGTCGCCATCTGTTGTCTCCGGTAATGCTGTCTTGTCAGGGTGAGAGTAGCCTAAATGGTATGCAGCCGCGCTTCGCTTCGCCGTCAGGCACTCGATAAGATGCGAACGTAATAACGCAATCGGCGACAGGTGGAACACCCGGCCGTTCGAGACGGTATCTACACGATCATCGCAAGGCTTGAAATCAATATCAGTATCTACGTACTGTCTGAATCGAAACTTTCCCGTCTGGCAAGGACGCGCCAACCGTATCAATCAATAAGATCGATTCGCCCCGCTTTGAGCCAATCTGACAATTCGGTTCTTTCGCTCGGGTCAGGCGGGCCTGCGGGGGTCGGTGGTGCGGCCGGCAAAGGCGAATCGGTGGCGATGACCTCTCGAACGCGAGTATTGTTGGCGGTGATATTCCAGACGATCAGGTCATTGGCAAGGGTTAACGGGCCTGCGTAGGTTTCCCTGATGCCAGCAATAATGTCGGGGGCAGTGTTGAAGTCGTTAAACGTGTGGTATGCCACCGCCATACGCGGCTTGAGCCTGGAGAATATTTTCCCGCATGACGACGGCGGCGTGTGCATCACCGTCGCAACGATGCGGGCTCGCTCGGGATCATAGTCCTTCAATTCAATAAACTGCTGTACCGAAAGATAGCATTCGTGAATCAACAAGTCCGCATCTCCCGCCTCTGCGAAAAACCACTTGTTTGGTGTTGTATCGCCCGAGTAGACGAACTTCCTGCCCTTCCATTCCATGCTGTAACTGACCGAACCATCGATGCCGTGAACAGCCGGCCACGCCTTGATTGTTACGCCGTTTCGTTCATAGACAACTTGTGTCCTGGCGTAATCAAACTCCGTCACTTCAATGTGACCACCGGCCGATGGCATGTTGCCCCTTCGTCCTGTCACGTCCCATGCAAACATTTCCCGCATGCGATCGACTGCGTGTCGTGTACCAAGCTCCGGCGTCAGACCGCTGGGCCCCCAGACCCGAAGCGGCACCGTGCGATTGGAAACCCAACCACCAATAAACATCGTGTCAAGATCTCCAATATGATCGACATGCAGGTGGCTGATAAATATTTTGTCCAGATAGGTATAGGGAATTTCGAGCGCCGCAAGGTTTGCGAGTGAACCCGTGCCAATGTCGAAAATGAACTTTTCTCCGTTGCCCAGTTCGACCAGCCAGGAGGCCGACGCCTGGGAGTGGCGAAAATTCGGTGTGCCCGTGCCGAGGGCGACGATGCGCATTTCTTCACTACCGAGCGTCTCGGTATTTGGAAAATAGTGGTCACTCGGGCCGTCTTTCCCGCTCCAGGACAAAGAGTGGACGGATGACAAGAGGAGGAATAGTCCGGCACATATAGTTTTCGAGATCGGAATCCGGCGGATCATGTTTTCTCCTGAATGCGTGAGTGTAGAGCCCGCTTCGAGTAGAAGGATTTGGGCATTGACAACGATTGCAAGACCATACCACCTGATCGTGAATCGTTTTATCAATCAATCGCATAACACGGGAGTGCCAGAGTTCGTCCGTTGCAACGGGGTTGGACTGACATCGGTCTTTGTTTTCTTCGCAGAGTTCCAATGGTAGCCACTATAATGATGCCCACTTCCTGCCACCAACCATCAGCTTCAATACTCCTTTCAGCGTGACCGACGCAGTCCGAACGAGACAGGAAGACGAGGCCCTGGCAACTCGGGTGAACCGTTTTTATCTGCGCCAGCGCCTTGGTATAGAGGATGCCGCTGAAAGCCAGGTTTTCGGGCAGGGGCGAAACTTTTTCCACATTGAAAACCTGCCGTTCGCGGATAGCATCATTCGAACGGTTCTGAAGGTTGTCGGTCTGTGGGGTCGTGGTCGGCGTAATGCACTCAATATTGCATTGCGCGAGAATGTCATCACAATCGCCGGGCTTCCGGCGGCTACACGCTGCTGCATCTTAGTGATTTGCATCTCGATGCACACGAGGATTTCCCGCGTGCGTTGATCGACCGGCTGCGTAATGTCGATTATGACATTGTGGTTATCACGGGAGATTTCCGGGCAAAGACCCGCGGCCGGTTCGAGCCGGCCATCAATGCTCTTCAATCTGTGCTGCCGAACCTGAACAAACCGGTGTATGCAGTTCTGGGCAATCACGACAGTTTACGCATGGTTCCTGGATTGGAGGCCGCTGGTGTGCGGGTACTTCTCAACGAGTCTGTCGTACTCGATCGTGGTGGCGACACTATCCATCTGGCTGGTATCGATGACCCGCACTACTTTCGCACCGACAACATGGAGAAGGCGGTAGAAGGCATCCCGCCCGACGCCGTGTCAGTGTTACTCGCTCACTCTCCTGAAATCTACAGACATGCTGCGCACGCCGGTTTTGCTGTCATGCTCTGCAGTCACACGCACGGTGGGCAGATCTGTCTGCCTGGAGGCGTTCCCCTGGTGCTGAACGCATCATGTCCCCGGCGCTATTGCAAAGGATCCTGGAAGTATCATGGCCTCTATGGATACACCTCCGCCGGTTCGGGCGTTTCGTTGGTGGACGCGCGGTTCAACTGCCCGCCGGAAATCACGCTACATCGTTTGCGCATCCGCTGATTAGCGGCGCCGAGCGGGTGGATGTGCGCCAATCGCCTTTACTGCGTGTACGTGTGACGCCATTCAATTGCAAAGCCAGTAAAAATCGCAGGCTCATTCAGTTGACGAGTAGTTGGTCGCGGTTCGTTATACTGCAGGTGTGAATAATGTCTGGCCCGTCGTCTGGATTTCCGGGCCTGGATAGGGAGGAAGCGCATGAACTTTGAATTTTCAGACGATCAGAAACTGTTGCGTGAGCAGGCGTCGAGGTATCTCGCTGACAATTGCCCGCCAGCCGCGGTGCGTACAATTCTGGAGGGCGATGCGGCTTATGACGCCAAGCTTTGGACCGGCGTCGGAGAGATGGGTTGGACGGCGGCGTGTATTCCGGAGGAATTTGGTGGTCTTGGCCTGTCCTACGTCGAATTGTGCGTCATTGCTGAAGAACTCGGTCGCGTGGCTGCACCAATACCGTTTTCTTCTTCGGTCTACCTTGCGACCGAAGCGTTGCTCATGGCGGGTAGCAAGGATCAAAAGGAGTCCTGGTTGCCGAAACTGGCAAGTGGTGAAGCGATTGGCGCGTTTGCGCTCGCTGAAACGGCTGGCCGCCCGAGCGTCGATTACCTCAAGACGTGTGCCTCCGATAACTCTGCCGAAACTGCGCTAACAGGCAGCAAGATAGCGGTCGCCGACGGCGACGTGGCCGATTTCGCCGTTGTGGTCGCGGCATCGGACGCCAGCGCGCCGGGCGACGGCGCCAACTGGTATCTGGTGGAACTCGATCAACCAGGTGTTGCGCGCAAGCCGATCGAGACCTTTGATCCGACCCGTTCGCACGCACAGATCGAGTTCAAGGGTGCGGCCGCGCAACGCCTCGGAAATGCGGGTGAAGGTTGGAGGTTGACCGAGCGCCTGCTCGATCGCGCAGCGGTTCTTTTCGCCTGGGAGCAAGTGGGCGGTGCGGATGCGGCGCTCGAGATGGCTAAGGAGTACGCTCTCGGCCGCTACGCGTTTGGACGGGCGATCGCCTCCTATCAGGCGATCAAACACAAGCTCGCAAATGCCTACATCAAGAACACGCTGGCCCGCTCCAATTGTTACTACGGTGCCTGGGCACTGAATGCTGATTCAGAGGAGCTTCCGCTCGCTGCAGCCACCGCAAGGGTCGCAGCGATTCAGGCCTGTAACTTTGCGGCAAAGGAAAACATCCAGACCCACGGTGGCATGGGTTTCACCTGGGAGTTTGACTGCCAGTTCTACTACCGGCGCGCAAAATTGTTGTCGGTAAACATTGGCAGCGAGGCATTCTGGCAGGACCGGTTGATGCACGCCGTTGAACGGCGCGACGCAGCCTGAGCGCACAACGAATTGGGAGACGAATATGGACTTTAACGATACCGCGGCCGAAGCAACATTTCGCGAAGAAGCGCGCGCCTGGCTGTCTGACAACGTGCCTAGTGAACAGGAACTGGCCGGCATGGACTACGTTACCAGTGCCAAATTCTGGCAAAAGCGCAAGTTCGATGGCGGATGGGCATGTATCCGCTGGCCGAAGGAGTATGGCGGTCGTGGCGCATCAGCTATCGAACAGGTGATCCTTCACCAGGAAGAAGCCAGGTTCGATACGCCGATGAATATTTTCACGATTGGCCAGGGCATGGCGGCGCCGACATTGATGACCTACGCGAGCGACGAAGCGAAAGCGCGATTGCTACCGCCGATGGCCAGCGGCGAACAGATCTGGTGTCAGTTGTTCAGCGAACCCTCCAGCGGTTCGGACCTTGCATCGCTGCGCACCCGGTCTGAACGCGGCGGGGACGACTGGGTTATCAATGGCCAGAAAATCTGGACCTCCGGTGCGCATTACAGCGACTATGGAATTCTGGTTACGCGTTCTGACCCGACAGTTGCCAAGCACAAGGGATTGACCTATTTCTTTCTGGACATGAAATCACCCGGCGTCGAGGTCAGACCAATCAAGCAGATCTCGGGAGACTCGAACTTCAACGAAGTCTACTTCAGCGACGTGCGCATTCCCGGCGCGCAACGACTCGGCGAGGTTGGTCAGGGCTGGCAGGTTGCGTTGACGACGCTGATGAATGAGCGCGCAACCATCGGTGCGGGTTATGCAAACGTGAATTTCGATGTCGCCTGCAAACTTGCACGGCGCATCCGCATCGACGGCAAGCCGGCGATCGAAGATCCGGCGGTTCGCGCGAAGCTAGCTAACTGGTACGTGCAGGAATCGGGGTTGAAGTTCACCGGCTACCGTACGCTTACCGCGCTATCGCGCGGCGAGATCCCCGGTCCCGAACACTCCATAGGGAAGGCTGTTGGCGCTGCCAAGACGCAGGACATGGCATCGTTTTGCGTCGATTTGCTGGAGATGGCCGGCGCAATATCGGATCCCGAGCTGGCGGAAATGGATGGCCTTATTCAAATGACATATATGAGTGCGCCGGGCCATCGCATCGCCGGGGGCACGGACGAGATCATGATGAACATACTTGCCGAGCGTGTACTTGGATTACCTCAGGAACCGCGGATGGATAAAGGCATTCCATTCAACGAAGTTCCGACCGGCACCTGAGTCTGATTGCGTGCAGACATCGTTTCCGATAGCGCTGTTTCCAGATGATCGTTCACAGACGCGATCATCGCTGCGAAATCTGAGCCAGGGAGGATTCATTGGCAAACAGTGATCAAACATTCCGGGAGTTCGAGCTAGCCGGTTGGGAAGAGTCGCGCGTGGTCACGACGTATCAGGATCATCTCGCCCGCATGACCGTGCAATCGATTGATTCGTTGCTCGATGCCGTGCAATTGCGTGCCGGTTCGCGTTGTCTGGACGTCGCGACGGGCCCGGGCTATATCGCTGGTGCTGCCGCTGAGCGAGGTGCTGATGCGATAGGGATTGATTTTTCCGCTGCGCAGGTTCGAGCGGCACGCGAAAAATATCCTTCGGTGCGTTTCGAGCAGGCGGACGCGGAGTCGCTGCCGTTTGAACCGGATACGTTTGACTTTGTGGTGAACGGATTTGGCATGTGCCATCTCCCTGACCCGGATGCTGCACTTCGCGAGGCGTGCCGGGTGCTCAAGCCCGGTGGCCGGCTCGCATTTAGCGTGTGGGACGTACCCGAACGCGCGGTCGCTTTCGGGGTCATATACGAAGCTGTTAGCGCCCATGGATCCATGGACGTTGGTCTTCCGGCAGGGCCGAACTTCTTTCTGTTCAGTGATCCCGAAGTCAGTGCCAGGGCACTGGAGCGTGCCGGCTTTGACTCGCCGTCTTTTCGTCAGGTGAAGCAGGTCTGGCGGGTATCCGATCCTGACGAGGTTTTCAATGTGATCGCAGAAGGAAGCGTGCGAGCCCGCGCGACGCTTCGCGCACAAAGCCCGTCTGCGAGAGAAGCAATCAAGCAGGCAGTGCGAAACACCGTTGCCGGTTACAAGAGTGGTGATGCTTACGAAGTGCCGGCACCGGCGATAGTCGCCGTGGCAGTGAAATCGGTAGCAGCGAAATCGTGAGCTAAGCGGTCATGGGTGGCGCGTGAACGCGCCCCTACAAATGCAGATTGTTGGTGGGACCGCGCGCTAAGCGTTAGCCGTTAGCGAATGGCGACTGGTGCGCCCATCGAACCAGTCGCACCCGCGACAGGGGCCGGGCTGTACATGTACGCAAATACGTAAACGCCATCCTTCGCCAGTTCGGAGAGTTTCATGTTCTCCTGATTGACGATGCCATGACGCGTTTGCAGGAACGTGTGTACGCAGAAGGCACACGCCAGATCCGGGTTTGGTACCGCGTCTACCGGCCAGGTATCACCACCGGTGACACCCGCTTTTACGTCTTCTGCGATCCAACGCGCTACTTCCATGCCAATGCCTGGGCAGCCATTGTTATAGGTTGCAGCATCGCCCCAATGTTTTTCCCATCCAGTGCGAAATATGATGGCGTCGCCTTCCTTGAATTCGAATGAGGACATGCGCTGACGACGCAGGGCGTTCTTGACGTCTGCCATTGTGATCACTTCACCTGCTTTCATGGATTCAACGCCACGTGCTCCGGCGATGTCCAGCAGAATGCCTCTGGCGAAGATGGGATGCAGTTTCTCGGTACCCAGCTTGTTCAAGCCGTATGGGTTGCCCATATCCGCAGCGGAGAATCCGTTGTACCAGCGCATTTCTTTCTTGTCGCCGTCGGCTCCGACCTGCACGCCGATGTGACCGAGACCGTCAAACTGCGTTCCCACTTGCCCGACCTCGGTAGCCAGGAACTCGTCATTCCACATGACTTTGTTGGCCCCGAAGGCGCCACCCGTTGGCGTACCGGGAATTCGCAGGCTGAACTTGCGTGAACCGAACAGCGGCATGGTCGCGGTGTAGGGATGCCCGAGCTTGTACACCTTGCCGCTCTTGATGACACTGGTAGCACGCATGACGACCTCTGGTTTGGTGTACCAGTTGGTCGAGCCTGCCTCGTCACCGGCGCCCCACAACGGATTCGGCCACCATTTGGACCCCAGCGGGGTTTCCATGTTGTTCCCGTCTACCCAGGGCTTGCCTGCGCAATCTTTCCAGTTCTTGTCGCTACACTCAGCTTGTACGGTTGTTGCGCCAATAACCAGCGCTAACCCGGTTGAAGCCGTGATAGCAATTCGTTTGAGTTGATTCATTTCATCCTCCACCTGTTTATGGTTTTATACAAATGCAAGAAAGCGATACTGCGATGCACAATAACGTCTGGCTGCACGTGTGGTTAATAGTCTAACCGCAAAATGTTCTTGTCGCTTCACGCTTGCGTGACAGCGACCGGACACATACGCAAGAAATTCAACCCGTTCCAAAGGCGTTCTTGAGCGCAGCAATTGCGCTGTTTTGGGCGCTCACCGCGCTGTCGACGATAGGGATAAAGCCAAAAAAGCCATGGATCATTCCGGGGTAATCTTCGTGGCTAACCGTGTTTCCCGCGGCATCCAGCGCTTCGGCGAGTGCAACGCCATCGTCGTGCAATACATCGTATTGGGCCGTCATGACCTTTGCGGGCGGGAGTCCGGACAGATCCTGAGCGAGTAGCGGCGATGCGCGCCAGTCGTCCGCATCTTCCGGCGAATTCAGATAGTGGTTCTGGAACCAGGACATTGTCTCCGCTTCGAGAAGTCCGTAACCTTTGCTGTATCGCTCGTAGGAGTCTGATTTGCAACGATAGTCGGACACTGGATAGATCAGTAACTGGAAACTCAGCGCGGGTCCGCGGGCGTCGCGTGCCATCAGTGCGGTAACTGCGGCCAGATTGCCGCCCGCACTATCGCCGCCAACGGCGATTCGCGACGCATCGACGCCAAGACTTGAAGCGTTCGCCGCGCACCACTGTAGAGCCGCAAACGCGTCGTCGACGGCCGCCGGAAATTTGTGTTCCGGGCCTTTGCGATAATTCACTGATACGACTTTGCAGTGGGCGCCGGCGCACAGGTTGCGCGCTGTAGGATCGTGTGTTTCGGGACTTCCAATGACGTGACCACCACCGTGGTAATAGACCAGCAGCGGCAATGGACCGCTGGCGTTCTCGGGGGTGTATACCAGTGCCTGGAAGTCGCCGCCTGGTCCCGGAATCTGAATATCTTCTACTGCGTCTACCGGTACCGGATCGACGGCGCGCGCTTTCGCCATCGCAAGAAACTGTGCCCGACCTGCTTCCACTGACAGTGTTTGCATTTGCGGTAGATTGAGTTCCGCCATCTTGTTGAGAATTTCCTGTACCTGCGGGTCTATGCTCATCGCTAATTCCTCTTCTATTCGGCACTGCGTTTAGTCCGGGTTCGAGCGGAATTCTACGGCAATCCTGTAATCGAGGATGCGCACAGGGCGAGTGCGCTGGAGCATATGCGCGGTCAGTCGATGTCTCGCCCGGCGCTGGATCAGTGCGAAAAAGACCAGGGCCGGGATGGTGATCATGACAACAGCCGTTACGATCATGCCGTGGTAGAGGAACGGCGAGACCGTCATTTCCCGCACGAGGAATCGGGAAGCGACGGTTTGTTCGCAGGTCCGAGCGCTAACGACGGGACGAACAGTGTGTTTATACTTTCGGTAGATGTTTCGCGCTAGGTGAGAACGTTGGTTTGTTGTCAACCAGGCAAGAATGGAAAGTAACTGTCAGTGAGTTCAATTCGCTGATACTGTCTGCCGAATAAGGCTACGCTGCCTGTACAGGAGAAATCCATGTTGAGATTTTCGTCAAAATGCGCCGCGTACGGGTGTATCGCTCTGGCCGTGACAATTGTTGCGCTGTCACTTGCGCGGCCGGCCGCGGCCGCTGATGATTACGCAAACGGCAGCGCGCTAGCGCAGCGACTGAGTATGGCGTTCTACCGTTCGATGACGCATTGGAAATATGATTACGCCAGCTTGCCGGATCAAAAAGCAGGTGTTGCCTGCATTCCGTGGGCGCGGCTGGACACCGCATATCTCGACAATGCAGTTTTCGAAGCGTTCGGATTCCCCTATTCGGTGGCCGAGGATGAAATGGCGATCCGTATCGCCACTCAGGGTTGCGACCGGATGAAGCGGCACTACAAATTGACCGATTGCGATTGTGAACCGGTATTGATCGGTTCGGAAGTCGCGGTCACTGTGCCCGAGCAGATTGGCGAATGATGAGGACCAAGACTGTGACCACCTGAACTATTTGGTAACGGCGTCAAAGAACACCGCAGCGGAAAAGGGAGGAAAGCGTGAGCCATCGCATCATGATCTTGCCGGGTGATGGCATTGGACCGGAGGTAATAACGCAAGCACGCCGCGTGCTTGAACTGGTTGTCGAGCGCGCCAGTCTTGATGTCGAAATTACGCAGGCGCTCTACGGTGCTGCCGCTTATCCGGAATACAAGCGCATCATCAGCGACGAAGCATTGTCGGACACGTTTGCGGCCGACGCAATTTTGTTCGGCGCAATCGGTGGCGACGCATACGACGCGTTGCCGCCCGAAGCGCGTCGTGAAGGCGGGCTGTTGCAGTTGCGCAAGCAAATGCAGCTGTTTGCCAATCTGCGGCCTATCGTCGGCTTTCGTGAACTCGCCGACGCCTCGTCGCTGAAGCCTGAGCGTCTGGACAGCGTGAACGTGCTGCTGTTGCGCGAACTCAACGGCGGGCTGTATTTTGGTCAGCCGCGTGGAATCTCCGACACCGATGACGGTGTGCGTTTTGGCCGCAACACCATGGTCTACAGCGAGCTGGAGATCGAGCGCGTCGCGCGGTTCGCTTTCGAACTCGCAGGTGCGCGCGACAAACGGCTGATGTCAGTGGACAAGGCCAACGTGCTTGAGACCAGCCGTTTGTGGCGTGAAGTGGTAACGAGGATAGGCGCAGAGGAATATCCCGGCATTGCGCTCGATCACATGTTTGTTGACAACTGCGCCATGCAACTGGCCGGGCGCCCTGGCCAGTTCGACACCATCGTTACCGAGAACACCTTTGGCGATATCCTTTCTGACATTGGCGGTGCGGTCGCCGGTTCGCTCGGCATGCTGCCATCGGCCTCGCTGTCTGCTGTCGGCGAAGATGGTCGCCGCAAAGCGCTGTACGAGCCAGTGCATGGATCAGCGCCAGACATCACCGGCCAGGGTATCGCCAATCCGCTGGCTGCGATTCTTTGCGTTGCCATGTTGCTGCGGCACAGCCTCGAGCGCGCCGACCTGGCAGCAGAGGTTGAACTTGCCGTGCGCAGCACAGTAGGCGCCGGCGTGCGTACGCCGGATATCGCTGCCAGCCATCCAACCGTTTCCACGCGCGAGATGGGCGACGCTGTTCTACAGCGGCTCGCAGAAACCGTTTAAGCAGGAGGAAGTTGCCGTGCAGTACAAAGTCATATCCGCCGACTGCCATATTGACCTGATCTGGCTGCCGCCCGATCTCTTCACGAGCAATGCGACTTCCGATATGGAAGCGCGTATGCCCTATGTCACCGGCAGTTCCAGAGGGCCGCTGTGGGTGTCGAAGAATGGCGCAAACTTCGGATTGCAAAATGGGATGGGATCAGCCGGCCGCGAATATGTACCGGGTGAGATTCATCGCTCGGACCGGATGGCCGAACAAGGCCTGTACGAAGACGGCAAGAAAGGCATCCGCAGGCTCACGGATCCGGACCTCAGGGTCAAGGACCAGGATCTGGACGGTATTCAGGCAGAGGTGTTGTACGGCATTCTCGGCGCCACCGAACGCCTGCAGGATCCACCCGCGGCCGCGCAGATGACGCGCATATATAACGACTGGTTGACGAGCTTTTGCGCTGCCCATCCGGATCGCTTCGCCGGGATCGCGTCGATTTCCGATCATGACCTTGACGAGGCCGTGCGCGAGATCTACCGGGTTGCCAAGGGTGGTGTTCTGCGTGGTGTTGAAATTCCGCTTCGCACCGAGATGAAACCGCTGTTCGATGAAATGTGGCAGCCAGTCTGGCGGGCGGCTCAAGAGTGCGGCTTACCGATTCATTTTCACACGATTGGAGGCAAGAAGCCCGATTTCGAATCAATGCCGCCGCTACCGCGGCGCCAGAGTTTCGCCGTGTTCATCACCGGTTTCCAGCTGAAGATGGCTGACAAACTGATGGAGATCCTTTACGGCGGCATTCTTGAAGCGTATCCGAAGCTTCAGGTAGTCATCGGCGAAAGTGGCATCGGCTGGATTCCGTATTTTCTGGAGCATATGGATCTGGAATGGGAGGATCAGTTCCGTGACCTGACGCTCACGATGAAGCCATCCGAATGCTGGCGCCGTCAGTGTTTCGCCACCTACCAGAGCGATCCAGTCGGCCTGCGACTGCTGGATGTGCTGGGCAAGGACAATGTCATGTGGGACTCGGACTTTCCCCACCCGGATGGCGTCTGGCCCGACAGTCAGGAATTCATCGCCCGCGAGACCGGGGCGTTGTCGGATGAATTACGCAAGAAGGTAATCTGTGACAACGCCGCCAGGTTGTACCGGTTCACTGGCTAGCACCCCGGTCAATCGCAACGCACTGTTCACGTGACGCAGTTGTTCCCCGGGTGCGGCCTGTGAGAGACTTTGTCCAATAAATGGCACAGGGTGATATTTCCGAAATGCATAAGCAGGGGAGGTAATGCGATGCTGAAAACAATACTGGGCTTAATTGCGTTTGCGCTGACCGGAGCAATCGGGCTCGCCGGTACCGCATTGGCCATGGACGCCAAGTTGCCGAAGACGTTGGTCACTACGGCCTACAACACCGGGACCTCGGGCTACAGCCAGATGGTCGCCATCGGATCCATGCTGAAGAACCGATACCAGGTGAATCTTCGGGTTCTACCGGGCAAGAACGATGTTTCTCGACTGTCTCTGGTCAAGAGGGGCAAGGCGCAGTTCACCGCGACCGGCTCCGACAGTGTCTTCGCGCAGGAAGCGGTTTATACATTCGGCAAGAAGTCCTGGGGGCCAATGCCGGTCCGGCTGCTGTTGCTGAACCTGTCCTCCGGGTGTACTACATTCGCGGTGGCCAACGACATCGGCGTCAAGACCATGGCCGACCTCAAGGGCAAGCGAGTGGCCTGGGTGCGCGGTGCGCCATCGCTGCAAAAGGCGACGGAAGCAATGCTGGCCTATGGCAATGTTGGTTTGTCGGAAATCGAGAAAGTCGAGGTCGGCGGCTGGGTCGCTTCCGTTAACGGCATCATTAACGATGATATTGACGCGGCGGTTACCGCGTCGCAGTCGACCTTTATGCTGAAGATGGAGGCGAGTCCGCGCGGCGTATACCATCCGCCGATGCCATTTGCCGACAAGTCCGGTTGGGCGCGCACGCAGAAGCTGGTGCCCTGGTACGTCCAGGGTATTTGCACTGACGGCCCCGGTATTCCCGACGGCCGTTCCGAGGGCATCGCCAGTATCTACCCGATCCTGATCTCCACTACTGACACCAGCGACGGCGTTGCCTACGCTATGACCAAGGCTTTGGTCGAGGGCTTCGAAGACTACAAGGATGGTGCACCGGGTGCCGAGGGTTGGGCGTTGGAAAAGCAGATGGACGACTTCTTCCTGCCCTATCATCCAGGCGCAATTGCCTATCTCAAAGAGGTAGGACGATGGAGCGACAAGGCCCAGGCCAATCAGGAGAGTATGCTCAGGCGTCAGGACGTGTTGAAACAGGCGTGGGACGCCTACAAGGCGAATCCGGCTGATGATTTTGACAAAGGCTGGATGCAGGCGCGTTCCAGTGCGTTGACCAAAGCCAACATGCCGGTTGTCTTCGAGAGCTGGTGACGCAAGCGGGCATTCTCTCAGCGCCGGATTCTGGAGAGTGCCGCTCGCCGCGAATTCAGCAACACAATAAATAGCCCATAAGCACGAGGACGGAAATCATCAGCGCACCAGCAAAAGCCGAGCAGCGCGACGACGTCGAGGTTACGCGTTATCGCCGACCGGGCCAGTTCTGGACCGCGGTGATTTTCGTGCTGACCATACTGGCTACCGCCCTGGCGGTGAACGAGATGTTCCAGCTCAGCTTCTTCAAGCTCGTCCTCGGTTTCAAGCTGGTGCAGAACCAGTACATGTACCTGATCATCGGCGTCATGGTGTCGATGATTTTTCTGTTGATGCCGGCCTACAAAAAGGCGCCGCGTACGCACGTACCCTGGTATGACGCTGTTCTTTTCTCGCTGACCCTTGGTCTGGCAATCTATTTCACGTATTACGGATTGCCAATCCTCGAGGAGAGCTGGGAGTACAACGCGCCGGAGGAGGCAAAGTACGTGGCCGTGGTGCTGTGGGCGGTGATCATGGAGGCCGGCCGGCGCGCCGGCGGTATTCACTATCGTTGTCGTGATCTCTTTCTATCCGACTTACGTGCAGTTCATGCCGGAAGTGATTTCCGGCGTCAGTCAGACATTTCTGGACACTGCGGCATACCACATCTATTCCGAAGAGAGCCTGCTTGGCATACCCATGCAGGCCTTCGCAATGCTGTTCTTCGGCTTCCTGCTGTTCGGCAACGCGCTTGTCTACACCGGTGGCGGCCAGTTCTTCATCAATCTGGCCTTTGCGCTGTTGGGCCACGTTCGCGGCGGTCCGGCAAAGGTGGCGATCTTTTCATCGGGATTGTTCGGCTCGATGTCAGGCGGACCAATCACCAACGTCTTGACCACCGGTGCATTGACAATTCCGGCGATGAAACGCATCGGCGTGCGCGCCAAGACTGCCGGTGCAATCGAGGCTTGCGCCTCGACCGGCGGCACCATGATGCCGCCAATCATGGGCGCCACCGCTTTCATCATGGCGGATTTTCTTGAAGTCTCCTACGTGACTGTCGCGATCGCTGCGATCGTGCCGTCGCTGCTTTACTACCTCGGTTTGTTCATGCAGATCGACGCCTATTCGGCACAGAATGGCTTGAAGGGGCTGGAGCGGTCGGAACTGCCATCGCTATGGGGCGTGATCAAGGACGGCTGGTACTGCATTGGCGTATTCGCACTGTTGGTTTTCATGCTGGTGTTTCTGAAGCGCGAGGCGCACGCGCCGTTCTATGCCACTGCTTTGCTGCTGGCGATCAACCAGTTCAACAAGAACCACCGGCTCAGCCTGGCGCAGTTCAAGAAATACATTTTCGCCACCGGCGGACTGCTGGCCGAACTGGCCGGCTTACTTGCCGCTGTCGGGCTGATTGTCGGGGCATTGCAGGCGACGGGCATGACCGGTACGTTGACCAATGACCTGGCGTTTCTTGCCGGCGGTGAGCCGCTGGTCTTGCTGATTATGGGGGCGCTCACCAGCTTTATACTTGGCATCGGCATGACCGTGACGGCCGCCTATATCTTCCTTGCGATTATCCTTGCACCGGCATTGATCAAGGTCGGCCTGGATCCGATGAGTGTGCACATGTTTTTGCTCTACTGGGGCATGCTCAGTTTTATTACCCCGCCTGTGGCGCTGGCCGCATTCGCCGCAGCGTCCGTCGCCAAGTGTGAGCCGATGCAGACCGGCATCGAGGCCATGCGCATCGGCACGGTGATCTACTTCATTCCGTTTTTCTTTGTCTTCAACCCGGCATTGCTGCTGCAGGGTGAGTTGGGCGAGATTGTTATCGTGATCTCTACCGCACTCGCCGGCATCGCGCTGGTTGCAGCCGGTTTGCAGGGCTGGCTGATCGGTATCGGCAGCCTTGGCCAGGGTCCCGCGGGTTGGGTCGGGCGCTTGTCGTTAGTCACCGGCGGCCTGACGCTGGCCGCACCATGCGGCGGCATGCTTGGCATCGGCCATATGCAACTCATCCTGATCGCCCTCGTGGTTGCCGCACCGGGCGTATTGGTGGCCTGGCGTGGCCGCAGTCGAACCGCCACTTCCTGGCTTTGACTCACGCGATCAAACGCATGCCAACAACTTGATAATGTACTTTGATGAAATACGGTGATTGATACCCGTACTTACAATATGTCGGTCTCGTGTCGAAACGGAAATCTACCAACTGTTTCGAGGTGAAAGCGGCTAGCTTGCGTTTGCTGTGACACTGCATGCATGTCGCGGAATTGGCGTTCGAAAGGTTGTGTTTCCAGAGCTGCAGTCGAGCCCGCCAGACGGTACGCCGCTTGTACGACTTCTGTACATTGGTTGATCGCGTAGGTCGTTGCGAGGCGAATTTGTGCGCGACTATCGATATTGAGTGGGCGGCTTCCAGTTGCGCCGTCCCGGACTTCCAGCAACGTAGTTTGCTGAAACGCGCGTGCTGATCCCCACTGCGCTTCTGCATTCTCTTGGGTCCGGTGCCATGGCAAGCCATTGAAGGGGCTCACCCTCGCGCTATTCGCCAGGGACTGTATTCGTGACACGCGGAAAAGGGTAGTTATACTCCGACTACTCAATAGTTTTCGGAGACTCCTGCAATGCTCGAGCAATTTCAGATACCGGCCAGCGTCGAAGTCCGTGTTCCGGAAGCGGATATGCGCGCCACGGTCGAAGCCGTCTTCAGACACTTCGGCATGCCGGCCGAACACGCCAAACAATCGGCCGATGTATTGCTATATGCGGACTTGCGCGGTTACGACACGCATGGCGTATCGAACATGTTGCGCGTCTATGTCGATTTCTTCGGACAGGACAAAATCAATCCAACGCCCAACTGGAAAGTGGTGCGCGAACGCAAAGCGACTGCGACCATCGACTCTGATATGGCGCATGGAGGCGTGATTTGTCCCGAGGCAATGCGCATGGCCATCGCCAAGGCGCGTGATTGCGGCGTCGGGGTTGTGAATGTATACAACGGCGGGCATTACGGCGCCGCCGCTTATACCGCGGCGATGGCGCTGGAACACGACATGATCGGCATATCCATGACTGTGGGCGGTCTGGAGATGACGCCGACCTTTGGCGCTGGCAAGCTGGTCGGCCTCAATCCGATCGCGATCGCCGCACCGGCGAATAAGGAAGCACCGTTCGTATTCGATGCATCGATGAGCGGCGTCGCCGGTAACAAGATCCGCATAGCCAACCGGCTCGGGCGCGGAACCTTGCCCGCCTGGATTGCACAGGCTGACGGTACGCCGATCATGGATGAAGCCCCGATTCCAGAAGGCTTTATGCATTTACCACTTGGCGGTACTCGAGAAATCGGTTCGCACAAGGGATACGGCCTGGCCATGATGGTCGAAGTGTTGGGCAGCGTTTTATCCGGTGCCGCCGCAGGCCCTGACTGGCGCGTCTTCCAGTCACAGCAATTTATCGCCTACGACATTGATGCATTCACGGGCCTGGATGGCTTCAAGTCGGATATGGACACTTATCTGGCGGCGCTTCGAAACGCGACGCCGGCGCCTGGCCATGACCGTGTCATGTATCCGGGCCTCAACGCGCATGAAGTCGAGCTGGATCGCCTTAAGAACGGCATACCCTACCATCCCGAAGTGCTGGAATGGTTCGCTACGATCTGCGACGAGCAGGGCATCCGTAGTTCGCTGCCGCGGCCCTAGTGCTGATTCATTGATCAACGTGCCGAAACATTAATTAAAGTGCCTGAACATGGCTCAATAATCAGACGGCATTTCTAATTCTTTCGGTTCAACGTTGAACATGACTATTCGCTGGAAACTGGCAGTTCCTGTCAGGGCGTGTTTTCCGGTCGTTAGGTTGGAAACGGCGTCGGTACCGACTCGCGCAGGAAAAACAGAGGAGCATGTATGTCAATCACATTGAAAAATCAGGTCGCGCTGGTTACTGGCGCCAGCCGGGGTATTGGAAAGGCAGTCGCTATATCGCTTGCCAAAGCAGGCGCTGGCGTTGCCCTGGTTTCGCGAAACGCCAAAGCACTGGAGGAGACGGCACAAGCCTGCAAGGAATTCGGAAATCCGGCATTGGTGCTCGCTTGCGATCTTGAAAATACCGGATCAATTGAGCGGTTGGTCGGAGAAGTGACAACCGGGCTCGGCGGACTAAATATTCTGGTCAATAACGCGGGCGTGAACGCGTCAGGTGCTGCCGACACCGGCAATCTCAAGGCCTGGGATCTGGCCATTGACATTAACCTGCGAAGCTTGATGCACTTGACGCGCCATGCCTTGCCTGAAATAGAGAAAGCGAGCCGTGGCGCCGCCATCAATGTCGCCTCGATGGCAGGAAGGCGGCCATTCGGCGGAGCCAGTGCCTACTGCGCGACCAAGCATGGCGTGGTCGGCTTTACCCACGCGTTGTTCGAGGATGTTCGCGAAAAGAATATCAAGGTTAGCGTTATCTGCCCGGGATTTGTCGCAACCGACATGGTTTCGGGCATGGGGTTAGCTGAAGACAGGATGATTCAGCCCGACGACGTTGCAAAAGCGGTGGAATTTGTCGCAACGTATCCTGACTCCGCATGCCCGATCGAAATCCAGATCATGCCGCAACGGTCGCCTTACTAGGCCAGTTTGTAGCGATGCTCAATGAGAGCGTCGTTCCGCAGGCGCTGTTGAAACTGAACGACAGAGCAGGGCGTTTCGCGCTGGCAAGCATGTCGGTGAGGTCAGCGTTGAAATGAGATTCGATGACAAGTCCGCGGCGGATATGGCAAGGAATTTCCGAGATGCAAAAAGTCAGTTGAACTAAAGTCGCCTGGATCTGCGAGTTCTCAACGTACGCAGCGAAAGAAGAAGCTGGAGCAGAATCGCTTGCTCGTGCCTGCAAAATGATTAAATACGTCGCCATAGTTGCCTACGGGACCGAAATCCACGAGCCACGCGCTATCCTGATCATTAACGACGGTACTCGATGAGCAGTAGAGACCGGGATTGATAGGCAGGGAGGCCACTGCTCCTACCAGGGTCGCAAGCTCCTTTACGTCGGGCAAGCGCCAGTCTGTTTGCCCCGCCAACGAAAGTCCCTCGCAGAATGCCAACATTTCATCCCAATCCAGACTGCCCTGACTCGCGCTTTGCCACGTAAGGCCCAGTGGCGTATCGGTAACCGTGCCATCGCCGTTATTGACATAGTTACTGTTGCCCCACGCCGCACCCCTTACGCAGCGCACAAACCTCAAAGTGGCTTTGCTCGCCACTCCCATGGACCCGTCGGTAAAGTCTGCGAATCTTGCGTTGGCCACAGACGGTGCATCTTCGGTCCCGGACCAGTACTCGGCATTTCCGCCGGGGAAGAATGTCGTGTCAATTGCGACGGGTACCACCCTGCCATAATCAGCAAAACTTTGCAGTTCAGATCGTGACGGAAGTCGCCAGTCAGTATGCGTTGCAAAAGACAAAGCGCCACATACATCTAGCGGTCCGGGATTGTTTGTGGCATCAAATGTGCCGCTTGCCTGAAACCAGTTGTATGCCACGGCGGGCCGGCTTGTTGCCACATCAGTGACGTAACGTTGTCAGTAACCGTACCGTCACCATTGTCGTTGAAACTCATACTGTTGGACGTATATTGAAAGTCCTGCCCGTAGAATGCATTGCCTGCAACGGGACAATCGATCGCTGCGCTCTGGTTGTAGCATCTGTTGACGCCGGTATCGGGTAGCTGGGATATCGTCTGAATTGGCCCCTCGATCGGAAAAATGCCAATAAGCTGGTTTGATTGGTTGCCGCGTGCATCGCTCATTGTCAGGGTGAATGAGTAATTATCGGCGACCGTCGTACTGACAGCTACGGAGGCGAACACCGTACCGCTCGTGACGCCGCCTGCACCCGTAGTGGGTCCGCGTAGTGAATCAATCCGGACATTACTGGAATCGTAGATGTCCAGTGAGAAGCTGGAAAGATCGCCGTCTGCGTCGGAGAAATCGACCGAAGCATTCACGAACACGGTTCCACCACCATTGTTGAGATACGACGCGTCCGGTAACAACCGGAGATTGGATATGACGGGCGCGTTGACCCCGCCGCCGCTTCCACCACCCCCACCCCCGCAGCCGGCTATGGTGAAAATGCCAGAAAATACAAGAGCCAAAGAACGGGATATGCTATTGAAATCCGGTTTGTCTGGTTCATCGTTCATGATATCGGTCACTCTGCCCGGTCCTGAAGCGGTCAAGTTCCATTGCTCAAAGCTCGATTTCACTTACGGCTCGTTTTGCGCTCAAACCATTGCGTGTGCCGATGGAGATATGTTCTCCCTCGCCATGCGCGCGATACTGCGGAGAATCCAGGTGCAAGTATTGACTTTGCGACCTTACAAATGACTTACAAATGCAAACTTTGGCAACTTTTTGCTAATCTTTTGCACCATCCTCGGAATCCGCATTGATCCTGATGACTGCCATCAACGTTGGAAGGTATAGCGAGCCAGGTGAACAACTGCTACGGCATGAGCGTGGCTTGCGCGAAATAGCCGGTTAAGTTCAATGTGACCCGGTTAAACGTGCGTCAACAACGCGCTATGAGGGAGCGCTTGCAATCGCATCCGCTCGGTAGTGCAGTACCGCATGCTAATATCCTCGCTTTCTTCGAGAGCGAGAGTTGATAATCGCTCCGGCGGAATAAAAAAGCGGCGTTGGCCCTTCGCAAACGCCCGAACAAGTCGTGGCAGGGCAGGGGGAGAGAGTATGAACAATTCAATATCGTGCTTGCGGCGCGGAATTCACAAACTTGCGCTCGGCGCCCTGGCGTTCGCAGTCTCCAGCGGTCTCGTACACGCGGCCGACGACACATTCAAGATTGGCGTTGTGACCTTCCTGTCAGGTGGCGCAGCGGAGAGTTTCGGTGTGCCGGCCTGGGATGGTGGCAAGCTGCTCATCGAAATGCTCAACGAAGGCGGCAGGCTGCCGGCACCTTACGGCGATCAAAAAGGTTTCGGTGGAATGCGCATCGTGCCGGTGGTCATTGACGAATCGGGCGGCGCGACCAAGCAGGTGCAGGAGTTTCGCAATCTGGTCCAGCGCGAGAAAGTCGACGCAGTTGTAGGCTACGTCAGTTCAAGCGATTGTCTCGCAGTGCCATCGGTCGCCGACGAGTTGAAGGCGTTCACAATTCTGTATGACTGCGGTACGCCCCGGGTTTTCGAGGAAAAGTCATTCAAGTACGTGTTCCGTACCGCGGCGCACGCGGCAATGGACAATTTGTCGCTCGCGCGTTACATCGACTCGCGCGGCATCAAAGTTCGATCGTATGCGGGAATAAATCAGAACTACGCGTGGGGGCAGGACTCCTGGGCGGATTTCGCCGCATCCATCGGCTACTTGCAGCCTGGCGCAAAAATCAAGACGGCTTTGTTTCCGAATATTTTCGCTGGCCAGTACGGCACCGAGATCTCGGCGCTGATGCGGGCCAGACCCGATGTTATGCATTCATCATTGTGGGGCGGCGACCTGCAGGCGTTCATTCTGCAATCAAGCGCGCGCGGTCTGCACAAGAGAATGCGCGTCGCGCTTTCTGCCGGCGATCACGTCATTCCTCAACTCGGCAAGAAAATGCCCGATGGCATTATCCTCGGCGCCCGCGGCGTCAACGGTCTGGCTGCGCTTGCGCGCGGTTCCGAACTCACCAAGGTGCTCTGGCGCGCATACGAGAAAGAATACGACGTATTTCCGGTGCAAGCGCCATTTCGCATGTGGCAAGCGTTACTCGGCCTGAAGACTGCCGTTGAGAAAGCGATGGCGGCGAACGGCGGGCGCAAGCCGACTGCCGAAGAACTGGCTGCGGCAATGACCGGGCTCGAATGGGATGCCCCGTCGGGACGCATCCAGATGAAACTTGGCAACGGCCACCAGGCGATCCAGCCCAACGCAATTGGCACTACCAAGTGGGATAGTGCCAAGGGCGAAATGACCTTGGTCGACATTGAGTACTACTCGGCAACCTGCGTCAATCCGCCCGATGGCGTGAAATCGGCGGACTGGCTCAAGAGTGGCTTCAAGGGCGCCAAATGCGATTGAAGCCGGTCGGCGTCTGAAGCGGGTATGGTCACCGATTCATTCGCGCACGCGGCGCTGAGATAGTCACCATGGAACTTGTCGCGACCATCATCATTGACGGGCTGATTTACGGCGCCTGGCTGTTCATCGTATCGCTCGGTCTTACGCTCGTGTTCGGCGTGCTGAACATTCTGAACATCGCCCACGGAAGCCTTTACGCAATCGGTGCCTACACCTGCGCGAGTGCCGTCGGCGCCTATTTCGTTCTTGGCGGCGAGGCGTTTCCAATGGGCAGTTACGTGGTGATGATATTTGCTGCTGTTGTAGTCGCGCTCATCCTCGGCCCGTTGCTCGAGCGTGGGCTGTTGCGTTTTTTCTACGGGCGCGACGAAGTGTTGATCGTACTCGTGACCTACGGTCTCTTTCTGGTGCTTGAAGATGTGACGAAGCTGATCTGGGGCACCGATCCATATTTCGTGTTCGAGCCGTATGATTTGCTCGGCACCATCGAACTTGGACCGCTGTTCTACGTCACGTACGACTTTGTCGTCATTGCCGTTGCGGCCCTGACAGGTCTCGCCGTATGGCTGACCCTGAACCGGACCCGCACTGGCAAGGTTGTGCTGGCAGTGATCCATGATCGCGAAACCAGTCAGGCGCTCGGGGTCAACGTCAACAAGGTTTACCTTGCGGCATTTACTGTGGGTGTGTTTCTGGCAGCGCTTGGTGGCGCCGTGACTGCGCCGACCACCTCTGTTTCAACGGGAATGGGGGTCAGTGTCATTATCATTGCGTTCGCAGTCGTCATTATTGGCGGTCTCGGCTCTGTCGAAGGCGCTGCGATCGGTGCATTGATTGTTGGCATCGCTCGCGCCGCCTCGGTGCACCTGCTGCCCGAGGCAGAGTTGTTCATCATCTATCTGGTCATGGCGGCGGTGCTGTTGTTTCGGACTGAAGGCCTGTTCCAGCAAGTGCAGGCGCGCAAGATATGATGGCTCGTGGCGGTGTTCCCATGCTGGCAATTGCCGCACTCGTCGGACTGATTGCGCTCGGCTGGGTTCTGCCTGATTGGGCTACATTTCTCCTCACGATGGCTTTCGCCAAAGCGCTGGTAGCACTTGGACTCGTTGGTCTGATGCGTGGCGGCCTGGTTGCGTTCGGTCAGGGCCTGTACTACTGCGTTGGCGCCTACGTTGCCGGATTGATGGCCAACTATGCCGGCGTCACAGACATTTTCGTACTCGTCTTCATGGCGGTACTCGCTTCAGTAGTGCTGGGATCGTTGTTCGGGCCGGTGCTGGCCACATATCGCGGCATTTTCTTCGCGATGCTGTCCCTGTCGTTGTCGATGATCCTGTACGGAGCGCTGACCAAAATGACCGCGCTCGGCGGAACCGACGGGCTGACCATTGCTGCACCGACATTTCTGGGTTGGGCGCCCGAAGGGCGCAACCTGCAGTTTGCGCTGTACGTATTGACGGTGGTGGCGAGCGTCGGCGCTGACGCCCTGATGCGAACCTATTTCAGCTCCCAGCGCGGCCTCATCAGTCTGGCAATCAAGGACAACGAACTGCGGGTCGAGTATCTCGGCGCGTCGGTACGCCGCGCGATGTCGATTAACTATGTCATTGCTGCGGCGCTGGCCGGGCTGGGCGGCTCCATCGCCGGTATGGCGATTGGCCACGTCGATCCGGAATTCAGCTACTGGACGACTAGTGGCGAGTTCGTGTTCGTGGCTATTCTCGCCGGTCAACTATCGATCCCGGCAGTTTTCGTCGGCTCGGTTCTGGTTGAACTCGTGCGATCGTTCTCCAATTTGTACTTTCCCAACACCTGGCAGCTGGCACTCGGCGTTTTCTTCTTGTTCATCATCTTTGTACTTCCGGGTGGCCTCGGCTCGATTCCCGGACGTTTGCGGGCCGCACGTGCGCGGACACAGACATGAGCGACCTGGCGCTGCAGGTACGGGGACTGAATAAACGATTCGGGGCTGTTGCCGCTGCACAGGATCTGAATGTCGGAGTGCCGGACGGCGCGATTTATGGCCTGATCGGGTCAAACGGTGCCGGCAAGACCACATTCGTCAACATGGTGACCGGTTATATCAAACCCGACTCCGGAACGATTGAGTGTGTCGGGCGCGATGTTACTGCGCTCAAACCGCAAGCGATTGCGCGAATGGGAATCTGCCGATCGTTCCAGATTCCCCAGCTTTGCGTTGGACTGAGTACGCTTGAAAATCTGCAGGTTGCGCTATCCATCAACTCAGCCGGCGGGGCGTCATTCTGGCGTCGGGCGGTAGTGTCCGCGGAGCGCGAGCGTGCACTGGAAATCCTCGAGCAGTTCGGCATTGCCGGGCAGCGCGACCGGCTGATACCGGAGTTGTCCAATGGCGCGCGCAAGCTGCTCGATATCGCGATGGCCATAGCCGGTCAGCCCAAGGTGATTCTGCTCGATGAGCCGACCAGCGGTGTAGCCGCGGACGAGAAGTTTCCGATCATGGACCGGGTCATCGAGGCGCTCACCAAGAATGCGGTAACGATCCTGTTCGTTGAACACGACATGTCCGTCGTGACACGTTATGCGCAGCGCATCCTTGCATTCTATGACGGACGCATCATTGCTGACGATGCACCCGACGAAGTGCTTTCCGATCCGGACGTGCAGCGCTACGTGACCGGCACGCTGATCTGATGCTGAAACTCGACAGCATTGATGTTGCCATCGACGCAGTGCAGATTCTGCGCGGTGTTTCACTACATCTCGACCAGGGTGAAATGGTAGGGCTGGTCGGCAACAACGGCGCGGGCAAGTCGACGACTTTGCGCGCGATAATGGGCCTGGCGCGGCTCGGCGGCGGGCAGGTAATGCTCAAAGGCAGCGACATTTCCGGCTTCGAGCCGTTCCGGCGCGCGCGCCTCGGCCTCGGATATTTGCCCGAGGACCGGCGTCTGATTCCCCAACTCACCGTGGAAGAGAACATGATGTTGCCAGCGTGGGAGAACAAGGCGCTGGATGGAGCAGCGGGGCTGGCCTTCGTTTATGATCTGATGCCCGAACTTCGCGAGATGCAACGGCGCAAGGCGTTATTGCTGAGCGGCGGACAGCAGAAAATGGTCGCGCTCGGGCGTGCCCTGGTTGCCGGCACCGAGCTGCTGCTGCTCGACGAGCCGTTTGAAGGCGTCGCGCCCGCACTCGCGCAACGCCTGATTGAAGTGATTGCCAACCTGCGCGAACATGGTCGATCGATTTTCATCGCGCATTCCGATCTCAGTCACGCCGGCGTCGCCCCTGACCGGGAATACCGCATCGAACGCGGCGCAATCGTGTGACAGACAGCGCCGCGCACGGTGTAGTCATCCCAAAGCCACATGATTCTCATTAATAATCGTCGCGCCCGAGATGCTCTGCTAAGAGTTTGATATACAGAGAAAATCTGGAGCGGGGGGCGACACAGGTTTTGGCGTACCGTTCCCTGATTAGCGCGGACCGCCGCGTCTAACCTCATTCTCCCCGACGACCGCGTAGAGTTTGACTTGGATCAACACCCGCAGTGCCGCGCATCACTAAGCTCTTATGCACTTGTTCCCAATCTGGAGAAGTGCATCATGATGCAAGCAATTACCATTATCAGCGCGTTGGTTGCCGCAGTCTCTGTCGGCAGCATTGTTGTGACCTTGTTCCTCGTCGCAATAGACAAAATCGGAGAGTCTCCGGCCTAAAGCTCGCGTCGAATGCCGCGCGACGCTTAATCGGCTTCGCGCTCCGTCCTTTGCGACAGTTTGATGACCATCGATTGCCGGCTTTACCCCACGTGAATGGTCAGCCAGGCGATGTTCACCGGCATGCCGATTTCCCTGCATGCGGGGAGTACCCATTTCGCATGCGATTGCACCAGTCGTGCCCGTTACCTTGATCGTTATTTCAGGTGCGGGCGCTTTCTGTGTGTGTCTCGATTGCCGCTGAGTTTTTTCTTCGTGAGGGCCAAAGAAAGCGGCACCGCACGTCACTGAGCAGCTCGTCACAGAGCGGCGCGTTCCTGTACGCGCGCAACGGGGTCAACATTGTCTGCCGCTCCCTGGCCGTACGCGCGGCATGACTTGAGGTGCGGATGAGACGGTAAAAACTGCTTCGATTCGCCCGATTATTAGAAGTGGACCCCGAAACTTGGACCCCCGCTTAAGTGAAATCTCCATGGGTTTCAGGCCGCGCTCTTCAACGCCGTTTGTTCGAAGTACACCGCATCGGGGGTACGCCGGTCAAGCCCAGTGTGACGACGCCGGGTATTGTAAAAACGAAAGTATTTGTCCAGTCCGGCGCGTAATGCCGCCGGCGTTTCATAGGCGCGCAGATACACGTCTTCGTACTTCACACTGCGCCACAACCGTTCGACGAACACGTTGTCGATCCAGCGAGCCTTGCCGTCCATGCTGATCGTCACTTCGTGGTCCTTGAGAACGCGGGTGAACGCATCGGCCGTGAACTGCGTGCCCTGATCGGTGTTGAATATCTCGGGTGTACCGTAGCGAGGCAATGCCTCTTCGAGCGCCTCGACGCAAAAGTCGCTGTCCATCGTGTTCGACGCCCGCCACGAAAGCACCTTGCGCGTATGCCAGTGCATAATCGCCACGAGCTACATGAACCCCTTGGCCATCGGTAGATAACAGATATCGCTCGCCCACACCTGGTTGGCCCGCGTGATTGTCATGTCCCTGAGCAAGTAAGGATAGATCTTG
Organism: uncultured Burkholderiales bacterium; assembly: GCA_951812315.1. Taxonomy (GTDB): domain Bacteria; phylum Pseudomonadota; class Gammaproteobacteria; order Burkholderiales; family Eutrophovitaceae; genus SG8-40. Next base: position 83,441 of record CATOSA010000021.1, on the reverse strand, counting down.
TGTCCCTTGTCTGGCGTGCTGGTGCGCCGCTTCGGCTACAGCGCCCTGATCTGCATCTGACGCATCAGCCGCTGTACGCGCTTACGATTGACCTGCAGCCCGCGTGTATCGAGTTCGTTGCGAATACGACGGCTTCCGTAGAACGGCAGCTCAAGGTGGATCTCGTCGATCAGGCGCATCAGCTCAAGGTCTTCGGCTGACACCTGTGCGCCGCGATAGTACGCTGTGCAGCGTGCCACTCCGAGTAACTCGCAGCGGCGTGCCCTGGACAGTTCGTGAGCGCTTTGAATCTGTGCTCGGCGCTCGCTCACCGGTCGCGCCCGAGAAACTTTGACAGAAAATCTTTCTCCATCGTCAGTTGCCCGACCTTGGCGTGCAGCTTCTCGATTTCGCGTTCGGTGTGTTGCGCCTCAACTGCGTTGCCACCGAACACGTCCTCGGCACTATCGACCAGACGTTTCTTCCAGTCCTGGATCTGATTCGGGTGAACGTCGAACTGTTCAGCCAGCTCGGCCAGTGTGTGCTCGCCACGCACTGCGCCCAGTGCTACTTTGGCCTTGAAGCTCGCCGTGTGATTTCTTCTCTTTCTACGTGTCATCTTCGGATCCTCTCTGTGTCGTAAAAGAATAATCCATAAGATTTCACTTATCAGCTACATTTTGGTGTCCAGCCGTTAGGGTCCACCTCTATTGCTACCAGCAAGTGGTCACTTCAGATTTGGGCAGCCCAGGTCCATGTACGAGAGTCGTGAGCAGTACGTGCGCAGTCACATCGGCGAATTGGCCGAAGAAGCCTTTCCTGACGACGTCGGCATCGAGTGGCGGGTACTGGGCTTCGAACACAAGCAAGCCCTTGGCATCGTCGAGGTCGTTCCGTCAGAGAATTCTGTTGGCTACGAGAAGTTCAAACTCTCGATCTCGTTCGAACAGCCGGATTCACCGTCGAATGTGGCGGTTTACGCGTTTGAAGCAGGCGGCTATTTTCTGCTATCGGCGATAGAGGGCTACAAGGACGAATTGCCGCGAACAGCAGCTGATCAACCGCGCGTGGCGCCGAATGCATCTTCGCCCGGGATCAAAATCGCTGGCTCAGTCAACAAGATCGGGATCTGGTTCGAGGGGGTGTTTTCTACCGCGTCGCCACTTGTTCTTGCCGCGATCCTGATGACCGTGTGGATCACTCCGATGAGCGTCGAGAACGGTAGCTGGGTCAGACTGATCGTCGGTATTCTGGCGCTGGAGTTCATCATGATTCACTCAGGCATCATGCTGAGCGCGCTCGCACGAGTGAACATGAAAGGCCGTTGGTGGCTTTATGGCGGCTTGTTGCTAGTCTATTCGCTGTTCGTTCTGGCAATTACCATTTCGTTCAAGAGCTGGTATTTCATGATTGTCTATTCGGCCATCATGCTGGCGCGCTGGCAATCAATGCTGAGGGGCGAGGATAACTTTAACGAATCCATGATTCGCTCAGGCGTATCGATCTTCAACCTGGTGATTACCATTCTGATCGTCGCAATCGTTCCGGTCTCCAGGCTAGGGATTACCGACCGCGTTTTATCACTGAACCCGATCGATGCAACCGGTGGGTGGATTGACCATCCCGAGAATGCACTGGCCACCGGAGTGGTCTACTTCAGCCTGATGGCCGTATACGAGTGGCTGGCGATGAAATACAGACTTCGCATGGCTTCAGAGGGTCGACCCGCGTTCGTGACCAGCTCATCGACGTCTATCGCCTGAGGCGAATTCCTGGCTGCAGACTCAATGCGTCGCCTGGAGAACGGAAATCAGCTCGTATTTCGGATCGACACGCTTGGCAACTGCAGATTCACGAACCCTTGAAATCCGGCTTCCTCTTGGCATGAAACGCAGTAATGCCCTCCCGAAAATCATCAGAGTTGCGAAGGCGGCTGTACGCGTGACCTTCGAGTTCGATCGCGGTTGACAGCATTGCGTCTTCGGTGTCGTTTAGCAACTTCTTGGCAGTGCGTTGCGCGAGTGGCGCAAACTGTATGAGTTCGTCGACGAGTTTGTCGGTGGCACTTTCCAGTTCGCCATCTGCGACACATTCTGTGACGATCCCCCAGTCAAATGCCTGCTGCGCGGTAATTCGGCGCGAACGCATGACAAGGTCCTTGGTGCGGATGATGCCGACCATTTTCTGCAACCGTGCCGATCCACCGGAACCCGGAATCTGTCCCAGTCTTTGCTCCGGCAGTGCGTAGCGCGCTGTCTCGGATGCAATTCGAAAATCGCAGGCAAGCGATATCTCGAAGCCGACACCAAAACAATATCCGCGATTGGCAGCGATCACCGGTTTTTCACAACGCGTCGGTGCGGCGATATTCCAGGCGAGCTTCGCTACCGTTTCCGGGCTCGCTTCCAGAAAGCCCTTGATGTTGCCACCGCTGGAAAAATGTTCGCCCGTCGCACGCAACACGATGATGCGCACGTCATCATGCGCATCGAGTGCTTCGAACGTGCAGCGCAGTTGATCGCGTTGCGGCATCGAGACTACGTTCAGCGGAGGGCGCTCGAGGATGATGTCCGCGCGCTGTCGCTGCGCGTCAATTTCAACGCGGAATCCATCAGGATTATCGAGCAGTGTTTGGGCGGGGTGGGTGAGTTCTGTCATTTGTGTTCCTTCATGCAAAAATACTGAATCCCTGAAATACAGAGTAAAAACTGAAACAAATCGTTATCGCCTGCCGCTGCGTTTCTTTGGTGAGCCTATTGCCGCCTCAGTCTGCGCGTTCATACTCGCCCGCGATCAATTTGCGGCGCAACACTTTACCGACTGGAGATTTCGGAATTTCGCGTACGAATACGTAGTCGCGAGGTCGCTTGAAGTCAACCAGGCTGGATGACTTGCAGTGCGCATCCAGAGCGGCTGCGTCCACTGCGGAATTGCGTTTGACGAAGGCGACTACTTTTTGTCCCCAGCGCTCGTCGGCAAGTCCCGCGACGGCGACTTCATCGACTGCGGGATGTAGCGACAGTATTGATTCAATTTCGACGGGGGATATGTTCTCCCCGCCGGAGATCACCATGTCGTCGACGCGACCGGTGACAAACAGATCGCCGTCGTTGTCGAAGTAGCCGGTGTCGCCGGTGAAATACCATCCGTGGCGAAGTGCCTTTGCATCGGCGTCGGCTCGTTTCCAGTAACCCTGAAAAGCTTCGTCACCCGCCAGGTCGGCAATGATTTCGCCTTCCTCTTCCGGAGCAGCCAGATCGTCAGGCTTTTCGGCTCCGAGATTTACAACCCTTATTCGTGCGTTCAGACCGGCACGGCCGGCGCTGCCGGGTTTTTCGGTGGCGGCCTGGTCGACTGTGAACGTATATATCTCTGATGATCCGTAGTGGTTCACAAACACGTCAGGTCTGAATGCGCCGTCGAGCCGTTTTAGCAAGTCTTCGGACATGGGGGCGCCGGCAAAACCCAGTCGTCTGACCGAACCGATATCTGTTTTGTGGAAATCGGCGTGGGCAAGCAGGTCATGGTAGAGCGTGGGCACCAGGTACAAATGCGTGATTCTCTCGCGGCCGATCGTCCTGAGTGCTTCGCCGGCATCGAAACGCTGCATGCAGGCAAAGCTACCGTTGACCGGTGACATGGACAGCAGCGAGCGTACACCCATCGTATGGTAGAGCGGCATTACGCCGAGGGTGCGCTCACCGTTCGAATACAGGTTCTGTGCGACATGTGCGATGGCGGCAGCTCTCTCAGCGCGGTGGCTGCGCGGCACCCCCTTCGGTCTACCAGTTGTGCCGGATGTGTAGAGCAGGATGGAACAGTCATCGGCTTTCGCATTCAACAAATTGGCTGGTGCATCTGCAGCGAGGAGCTCGTCAAATGCTATGTCGCCGGCGGCAGCCATTTCGGTATCGCCGGAACAAACTCTGGTGATTTGGCTGCAAGCGGCACATTCCGCAATCGCCTGCGCGCTCGAGGTGTCGTATGCGACTGCACGAGCCTCAGCGTCCACAGCACAGTATTCAATTTCATCGGCTTTCGCGCGCCAGTTCAGTGGCGTCACGATGACACCCAGAAACTGACAGGCCCAGTGCAGCGTTGCCATCTGCCAGCGGTTTTGCATGACCACAAGCAAGTGGTCGCCATGGCGAAGTCCGATCGAATGCAACCCACCGGCAAGCGACGCGATACGCGACAACCACTGTGTATAGCTCAGGCGGACATCGCCATCTACGATTGCGGTCGCGTCAGGCGACCTTTCTACGCTGCCGAGAAAAGAACGCCCGAGATCAAACATCAGACCCCGCATCGGAGCGCTGGCTATCCACTTCCGGGCCAGCTGGATCTTTGCCAGCAGTTGCCGCATTGATCGTTGCAGCGGCTTCGAGAATGGCGTTGACGATGTTGGTATAACCGGTACACCTGCACAGATGCCCGGACAGCATTTCGCGAACCTGGCTTTCGCTGGGGTTAGCTTCACGCTTCAAAAAATCCGTGCACGACATGAGAATGCCGGGCGTGCAATACCCGCACTGCAGTGCGTGGTGGCGCCTGAATGCCGCTTGCAGTACGGAAAGTTGCTCACCGACGGGCGCGAGGCCTTCGGCGGTCGTGACGTCGCGGCCTTCGGCAGCGACTGCAAGTGTGAGACAGGAACGTTGTGCGGCACCGTCTATAGTGACCGTACATGCACCGCACACACCGTGTTCGCAACCGACATGAACACCGGTCGCGCCGAGCCGGTAACGCAGGAAATCCGATAGCAGCGTGCGCGGTTCACACTCGCCTGAGCGCTCGACACCGTTCAGGCGTAGTGCAATCGTATGCGGCGCATGCGCCAGTTTCTTCATCGCTTGTGCCTATTGCAGTTCACTATTTGCCGGGATATCTCTGGCTGCGCCATTTTTCAATTACTCATGTTCAATTATTCAGCCCCGCAACGAGTTTGCGTCCCAGGTTGCGCACCAGGTGACGACGATACCGCGCGCTCGCGTGCTGGTCGTCGCGAGCGCCCAGTTTCCAGACAAGGTCTTCGAGCGCGCCATCCAGATCGTTTCTGACTTCTCCGGAAAATTCTTCAACCCACGGCCGGTCGGCTACGCCACCTACGCCCAGACGCACACCCTCGGGTGATACAGCCGCAGCGAGTGCGGCCATCGCAAAATCGCCATGTCGCATGCTGACTTCCCAGAAACCGTAACGCGTTTGTTTTTTGGCGAGCGGAAACTGAACGGACTCGATGAATTCGTCAGCCGCTCTCGCGGTCGTCAACACACCCTGAAAAAAATCTTTTGCCGGCAGGCTGCGGCGACGGCGCTTCGAACGAAGATTGACGCTGCCACCAAGTGTTGCCAGACAAAGCGGTAATTCCGCACTGGGATCTGCATGAGCGATGGATCCACAGACAGTGCCCCGATTGCGCGTCTGAAAATGACCGAGATGCGGAAGCGCCTGCGACAACATCGGGATGTCGCTTTGGTTCTTTACAATCATTGCCACGGCAGCCTGTGTAACCGCTGCGCCGACTGTCAATACGCCCCCGCTTACTCGCATCTTCGACAGATCTTTGGCGCGGGAAATATCAATAAGAACGCGTGGCTGGGTCAGCCGCATGTTCAGCGCCGCCATCAGAGATTGTCCGCCAGCAAGAATGCGTGCATCGTCGCCGTATTGATCCAGAAACTGCACAACCTCTTCGCTCGAGTCAGCACGAATATAGTCAAACGCAGCCGGCTTCATGTTTTTCTTCCAAACAGCCGCGTCAACCAACGCCACAGTCCGGCTGCCGGCGCCCGACCGCTGGCAACTCGACCGAGTCGCTGAAACAACTGTTGCAGCACGATACCTGTTGCGCTTTCAATCATGCGTGCGCCTACTGCGACGATCTTCCCGGTGAGTGTGAACGCGTACGTATATTCGAGCCGGGTTCCGGTGTCTGTTCGGCTCAGCAAGACGCGGCCGTCACCTTCGGCGGTTCCGAGCGTGCCCACACCTTTGCCCGACAGGCGGATTCGCTGCATCGGTTCTTCGTCGACGATCGACATCTCGACATGGAAACTGATTTTTACCAGTCCCACCGATAACGACACGTCGCCAACATAACGATCATCTCCCAGCGCTTCGAGTTGGCGGCATCCGGGAATGACCCGCGCCAACGCACGTGCATCGTGCAGAACACGGTTTACCGCTTCCAGTGGCGCGGCGATGTCAATGCTCCCTGACGTGGAAAAACGTTCGCCATCGCCGGCCATCGTTGGTTTGAAATCCGCCGGAGGAGTTTCGGCAGGTGCGATGAGTTCGATCATTCTCGTCGGCGTCATCGGCAAGACGATTTTTTCAGGATCGACGTCAGGTCCCAGTGCGTCAGCGATCGCGTTGGCGATACACACCGGCGTACTCATGTTGTTTCCTTCGCCGATGCCTTTTGCGCCCAGTGGCGTAAACGGCGACGGCGTTTCCAGATGGGCAATGATTGGCTCGGGAATTTCGACTGCCGTTGGCACCAGGTAGTCTGCAAACGTGCCCGATGCAAATGAACCATCCGGACGGTATGCGAACTCTTCCATCAATGCCGCTCCGACACCTTGCGCGAAGCCGCCGCGTATCTGCCCGTCGGCCAACGCCGGATTGAGAAGTGTGCCCGCATCGTGGGCTGTGACGTAACGGTCGATTCGCACCTGACCGGTGTCCTTGTCAATTTCAAGTCCGCAAATATCGAAAGCGAAACCGTAGGCCGCGGAGGTATTGATCCTGTCGTCTTCGTCGGGAGCTTCCAGTTGTGGTGGTGTCCAGATTGCCGTTTCGCGCAGACCGGGGCTCATGCCTTCGGGTAATACGGCCGGTGCCCAATGCGGCCCGCTGGCAAGCCGGGTGAATTTGAGCCCTTGTTCCGGAGCCTGGCCCAGGAATACGTTGCCGTTCGAGAATACGACGTCTTTGGCGTCGCATTCGAGTTGGGCGGCAGCAATGACTGCCAACTTGTCGCGCAACTTGCAAGCGGCGAGATGAGCGGTGCCGGCGACAGCGCCGGCAAATCGACTCGAGTAATTGCCTTCCGCCACCGACCATGCGTCCTTGCGTGTATCGAGTTCAACATCCACTGTGATGTCGTTTGGCCGCAGGCCGAACACATCTGCTACGACTTGTGAGAGTGCAGTAATATGCCCCTGACCGTGCGGCACGGAGGCAACGTTAACCGTCACCGCGCCGAGCAGATCAATGCTGACAGTTGCGCTGGTGATCGCGCCGTTTTTCGGCCCTGCTTTGGCACGCGCTTCACGCGTCATCACTGTTGTGATGTAACCCATGTTCGATATCGATGGCTCGACAATCGCGGCGAAGCCGATTCCGTAAAGCCTGCCGTCGGCGCGGGCGGCGTCGCGCCTGCGCAGCAGCTGCTCGAGATTGCCTTGCTTGGCGGCGAGATCGAGCGCCGCATGATAGTCGCCCGAATCGATGAGTGCGCCCGCGGCTGCCTGATACGGGAAGTCCGATGAGTTTATGAAGTTGCGCCGGTAGACATCCAGAGGATCAAGATTCAGTTCCACCGCAATACGTTGCATCAGCCGCTCGAGCGCAAAGTACACCTGCGGCCCGCCGAATCCGCGGACCAGTCCTGCCGGCGTCTTGTTCGTCAACACGACGCGATTGCGCACTTTCAGATTAGGTATGCGGTAGGCACCTGTCAGGCAACCATGCATGCGGTAGAACGTTGCCGGTTCCGGAGCGCGCAGGTAGGCGCCGCAGTCATCCAGCTGATCGTATGACAATGCAACGATGCGTCCGTCATCATCGACGGCCGCTTCAATGTCGCTCACTCTTCCGGTTGACGATGTGGCTGCCAGCAAGTGCTCGAGCCGGTCTTCGACCCATTTCACCGGCGCGCCGGCTTTTCGGGAAGCAAGGCACAGCGCGACGATGTAGGGAAACACGCCCTGCTTTACGCCAAAGCTGCCACCGCCGTCGCGCGGCATGCGCAAGCGCAGCCCGGAGGCCGGCACCTTGAGTGCGAGCGACATGACCGCGTGCAGCGAAAACGGTCCCATGAAATTGGACAGGACGTCATAGTCGCCGTCACTGCCAAATTCCGCGACTGCGACATAGGTTTCTATCGGCGTACACGAATTTCGTGGATAGAGCACCTTGAGACTTACCCTGTGCGCCGCAGACGCGAATCCTGCATCCGGTTTGCCGTAAGCAAACTGCCGGTCGCTGACGACGTTTGACCCCACCGCTTCGTGCAAAAGTGGTGCGCTCTCGCCGATGGCGGCTTCAACATCGACCGTGGCGGTAATCTGGTCGTATTCGACCTCAATCAGGTCAAGGGCGTCTTCCGCGATGTAACGGTCTTGCGCGACGACCAGCGCGACCGGTTCACCGACATAGCGTACCTTGTCTACCGCAAGGCACCAGTGTTCCATAGGCTGTTTTACGCCAACGACAAAGGGTCTGGACCAGTCGCGAACATCGCTGCCTACCAGTACCGTTCGAACGCCGGCCATTGCCAGCGCGCGCGTCATGTCAATCGACTTGATGCGGGCGTGCGCGTGCGGCGAACGTACGAACGCAGCGTACAGTGTGCCCGGCCGTGTGCCGAGGTCATCTGCGTAGCGCCCGTTACCGGTCAGCAGCGCAGCGTCTTCGCGCCGCTCAAGCGGTTGCCCGACCCACGCATCCGGCTTGACTGAGGTCCTCAGATCGTTCACAACAACGTCATCGGTGGGGCAGGCTTGCGCACGTTGACGAGCGGCCAGAGCGCGGTAACTGGTGTTGCGATATTCATTTGACTTTCCCGGTGTGTAATCGGAATTATCGCATTGTCTGCCAATGGGTTGGGTGCTCGTCAGCCAGCAGCGATATATTCGGCAAGGCTCGATTTGTCGCGGTGTTCCGGCTGCTAAGTTGTTATAGTCCGCACACATCACGGTTTTAATGACGCAATCAGGCCCGGTGCTGCCGGGCACATCAGATCCATGCGCCGAACGGCAAACCACAGAGCAAATAGTTAAATGAAAGTAAATCTTGAAAAAACCTTCCCGATGCCGGTGCCGCCTGCCGCTGCCTGGCGCTTCCTTCAAAACATCGAGTCGGTTGCTGGCTGCATGCCTGGTGCGAAGATCACCGAGAGCATCGACGACACCCATTACAAAGGCGAAGTAACCGCCCGCGTCGGGCCGGCCACACTTTCCTTCACCGGCACAATCGAGGTGCTCGAAGTTGATCCGGCGACAATGACATTGCGCATGCTTGGCAAAGGAACGGATCGCAGCGGTTCTTCCGGCGCGAGCATGGATCTCACCGCCCGTATCGAACCGTCAGACGACGGGAAATCGAATCTTGTCGGTAACAGTACGGTGACGATGAGTGGCAAGGCAGCCACGTTCGGTGGCCGCATGATGGTTCCGGTTGCGGACCAGATTCTCAAACAGTTTGCCGGGATTTTCGCGAAAAGAGTCGCCGAAGCCGAGAGTGAATCAACAGGCGCAACTGAAGACGCAGTACAACAGCCTGGCGAAGAGGGCGGCGCCGCTGCCGGCGAATCATTGAATGCGCTGGGCTTGCTGTGGGCTGTTGTCAAGAATGCGCTTGGCCGGCTTTTCGGCAAGAAGGGAAGCTGAATTCGTTATTGCGGATTAATCCGTGGACCGGACTGAGCGTTTCTACCGAATCGACCGCCTGCTGCGCGAGAGCAGGGCTGTCACTATTGACCGGTTTCTCGACGAATTGTCGGTTTCGCGAGCGACGTTCAAGCGCGATCTCGAATACATGCGCGATCGTCTCAATGCGCCGATCGAATGGGATCGTGACGCTGGCGGATATCGATTCGGTGATCAACTGGAGGGCTCCCCGGGCTATGAACTGCCCGGGTTGTGGCTGAACGAATCCGAGATTCTTGCGCTGCTTTCAATGGAAAGCCTCCTTGAAGAAATCGAGCCCGGATTGCTCGGCGCGCGCCTGGAACCATTGAAGGCAAGACTGTCGGCGCTGATCGAGTCGACCGAACACTCAGCGGACGAAGTACGCGAGCGTATTCGCGTATTACGCATGGGCTCGCGCAGCCGCAAGATTCGTCACTTCGAGCAAGTGGCTTTTGCGTTGATGAACCGGCGCCGGCTGCACCTCGATTACTTCGTTCGCGCGCGCAGCGAACTGACTCACCGTGACGTTTCTCCCCAGCGGCTGGTTCACTATCGCGACAACTGGTATCTCGATGCGTGGTGTCATGTCGCCGACGGAGTGCGCAGCTTCGCCCTGGACGCGGTAGAGCGAGCGGACGTGCTGGAGGACAATGCCAGCGACGTTGCGGCGGAAGACCTCAACCGCTTACTGGGTGCCGGCTATGGCATCTTCTCTGGCGACAAGGTGCAATGGGCCCGATTGCGCTTCACTGAACAACGCGCACGTTGGGTGGCAGCGGAAGAATGGCACCCGCAGCAACGCGCCAGTTTTGATGAAGCCGGACGCTATGTGCTCGAAGTTCCTTACAGCCAGGACCCGGAACTGATGATGGATATCCTCAAACATGGCCCTGACGTAGAGGTTCTGGAACCGCCTGAACTGCGCGAGTGCGTTGCTGCGCAACTGGCCGCTGCGTCCGAACGATATGGCCGCTGAGCGTCAGTATTTTCGGTGTAACTGAAATTTGGCGTTGTTTTACAGGTACTTTTTGTTCAGTGCTTGTGCACGAAACTTGCGTTTATTGGCACATACGCCGAGATCGCACAATTATGATCTGGCAGATTGCTGTAGGAAGTCAGGCAGCGTTCCATGAGCACGGAGCCGCGCAGCACGTGACGACATACATCAATAATTAAACGAGGAGTAAGCGAGCACGCGACAGCGCAGTGGGACCGTTCGGTCGCCTTCCTGAGAATTGCCAGCCTCTGATTCCCGACTCGGACTTTTGTGAGTGCGGGTTGTTTGAATGGAGGTGGCATATGCATTACCAACGTTCTTTTCGCAACACTGTGGCTGGCATTGTGGCTTGCCTGTTGTCATCGGTTGGCTACGCCGGCCAAAGCCACGTGAACTACAAGTACGTCGACGCTGCGCGCGAGATTGCGCAGTTGTTCTGGCTTGCCGAAACTGCCAACGCCTGCGGGTGGGCAACCCGCCAGGAAGCAGACGACTTCGAAGCATTTGCCGTTCGTTTCCTCACGGCGCATCTATCCGGCGTGCAGCGCGCCGCCTTTATTTCGATGACCAATGACGCAGGCTTTCATCCTGGCGTTCAACGATCACGCGAAAAATTGTCAACTGGATCGCTGGAAACTTGGCTGGGCAAGTTACAAGTCAGCGGCCGACGAGAACGCTTCGCTCTATTAGCGTCACGCGTCGATTATTGAAACATCTTCCCCTTACTCCGTCCGATTGGGACGTTTCGGCATGCCTGTCATGTCTGCATGGAAAACGAGGGCACTGCAAATGAAAATGCTTGTGATGGTATTAGGACTAATGATTTCGACAGCCGCGTTTGGAGAGAAACTGGCTGAGATGAACAAAGCCGAGCGATGCAATTCCTGGGTAACCAACGCAATGCATGGTGCGACCCAAGCCATGCGCGGTGCGTCTCGCGAGGTGCAGTACATTTCCAAAGGCGTTCTGTTCGAGATGCTGACGCATTCCGGTGGTCTCGCCACAGACAAAATCTATATCCTGGCGAGTGAAGAATACACTCAAGACGAGCGCGATTTTCTCGAGAATTCTACCTTTTTCGGTTACGACGCCATGTTGAACTGGCAAGCGCGCAACACCGATCGAGGGCCGTCACGCCAAGAGTGGCAGCGCAACCTGATGGCCGCGTGCCTGGAAAATGAAATGGTATAGCTACCCGGCTCGTCGTTACGGACGGGCTTTCAGTCAGGCGCTTAGCCCTTCCAGTCGTGTCGATCAGGCGTCGTCTGCGCGACAAATGCCTACATCCCGAGAATCGAGCATTCCTAATATGCCAACTACTAGCATGATCGTGCTAATTATGAGCTGTGCCGATATCTCGAACGCTTGTCTCAGATAGCCGGTGTCGCCGCAGTGACGCGTTCAGGTAACCGCGGCAAGACCATGATTACTTTCGCGAAAAAATCAACTAGGAGGTGGCTCACCTAGTGAGCCACAAGCCGGTGCACACTGCCTTCACTCACTGAAAGGAGGCAGTCATGGGCGAAATCGTCAATCCGGGTCTGGTTGGTGTCCACAAACAGTTGGGTTCGGGCATGCCCGAGCTGCGTGCAAAAGCGGACGCTTGGTCAGCACGTAACGATCTTCGAAACTACACCGGCAACCTGCGTGAAATAGCGGCCCTCGTTCCGGAGTTCGACCGCAGATCGCTGGCGCAGAAGGACTCCAGCATCGGACGAGCCGCTGGAGTTCAAGGCGCTGGAGTTCGAGACGATAGCTCGCATCTGGATGTCGTACTTCGGCGGGCAGGCCCCGGCGTTGGTCTGCTGGAGATGCCGGTCGGCGTCGTTACGCGACGACATCAACTGTTGCCGCATGCCCGCGTCATTCAGAACCTCGAGAAGGCGCTGGAAGCCGCTGAGGCCGATCCGCTTCATGCGCAAACGCAACTCGATCTCACTGATTTTGGTGCACGCATGTCACTTTTGGTTGACCTGCCGTCACGTTTCAACTTTGAACTTGCCGACAATGTGCCGTTGGGGTTGCGTGTTCTTGTTCACAACAGTGTGAACGGCGGGGGGCTCAGACTCCTGGTCGTCTGGCAACTGCAGGATTCGGCGAGCGCGTTCCTGTGTGGCGTCACCCATCTTGCATCACGTCTCGTACATCGCCTGCCGACGCAGCTCGACAATATCTGTTCAAGCGTACGCAAGGCGTTGGATGTCGCGCAGGCGGAACGCGCGGCGTTGCAACAGTGGAGCACACAACTCGTTACCCGTGATCAGCTCGTTGCCTGGGTCGATGGTTCGGTGCGGCGCATGTGGGGGCGTCAGGCGGCGGTGCGGCTGTTCCACATCGCGATGACCGGCTGGGATGCTGATCCTGCGTTCAGTGTCGAGAAAGTCGTACCATCGCGGCGCACTATGCAGGCTTCCGATCCGGTACACGGTACGCCTGCGTTCGTCGAGACTGCATACGACGCGCTGATTGCGCTCGGATGGATTGCGCGCGATGGGCGCGACGCGAACGAAAGACTAGACCGTATGGTTCAGACTGGATTGTTGATGCGTGCGTTGTTTCGGGGGCAAATGCAGTAAACGCCTTTGAGCCGAACGGACGCTGGTACAAGTCACCCGTAATGTTGCGCGGATTATCCAGGCTGGCGTCACACTGGCTTGGCACAATTGGTTAGGCACAAACGGCTGCCCGCTTCTTACCGTGGGTAGCGAACAGCGGCTGGCTAATTTTGCCGCCGGCGGTCCTATACTGTGGCGACTATTGCTGGTTGCGGCCGCGCTTCTTCCACCGGCCAAATTGTGACTTCCAGTCCGTGTCGAAGGTTGTCTGCTGCTCGGGCGTGAGCGCTTGCTGGAAGGTGCGCGTATCTTGTGCCATTTGTTGTAGCTTGTCCGCACGCTCGCGCATCCGCTGTGACATGTGTTCCAGCCGGCTCGCAGTATCCATATCAGCGTGGTGGTCGCCGCGATGAGCGCGATGTTCTTCCATATGTTTGGCCCGCTCAGCGGCGCGCGCAAGTGCAGTTTCCGAATAGGTATTCCAGGTGGCTTGCTGATCGGCGGTCAACTGCAGTTTCTGTTCGAGCTGATCGAGATGCTTGCGGGCGCGCTCTACCGGGTCCATTCGATTGTGTTGGCCAGTGTTGCCTGACATCGGACGCTCATGAGTGCCGTGGTGGGCGGCAATGACGAAAGCCGGAGCAGCGGCTATGCTCGCGACCAGCAAGCTACGAAGTAATTTGGTGCGATTCACGTCGATCTCCTGTGAAATGGGCTAAATGGATAGCGGAAACTGAAAGACACATTTTGAAGACACATGCAGTGTCATTCAGTTCCCTTCGAGAATTTGGGTACAACGGATTTCGCCGTGCGAGGTGACACTGGTCTCGCTAAAACTCCTCAGGGCGCCTTGCCTATAATGCCGGGATCGCGGCAGACAGAGCATACCTGCCCGCTTCCGTGAGTATCCCTCATGAGTTCTCGCCGAACCGCTTTTCTGATCGGCCTGATTGGCGCAGGCATTCAGGCGTCACGCGCGCCGGCAATGCATGAACGCGAAGGGGCCGCGCAAGGTCTGAACTACGTCTACAGGTTGATTGCCCTGGAAAGTCCCGGTCTCAATGCACAAGGCTTGCCAGAGCTGATTGCAGAGGCCGAGCGCATGGGATTCAATGGACTGAATATTACGCATCCGTGCAAGCAAACAGTAGTTCCGTTAGTGACTGATCTGTCAGACGATGCAAAGGCCATCGGGGCGGTCAACACAGTCTTGCTGAAAGACGGCTGGCGAGTCGGTCACAACACTGACTGGTCCGGGTTTGCCGAAAGTTTCCGGAGGGGTCTCCCGGATGTTGCTTTGCACCGGGTGTTACAGCTCGGTGCTGGTGGCGCCGGTGCCGCCGTTGCGTATGCGGCACTGAAACTGAGCGTCGAGCGGCTTGCCATATTCGATGTCAAAGCAGAACGCGCACGCGCGCTTGCTTCGAAACTGGTTGAACGTTTCGGAGAAAGTAGAGCAGTTGTCGCCGCTGAAATTGAATCCGAAATTGTCGAGTCAGACGGCTTTATCCACGCGACGCCGACTGGCATGGCGAACCATCCTGGATTGCCTTTGCCGGCGAGTTTGCTGCGACCGGAGTTATGGGTGGCCGAGATCGTCTATTTTCCACTGGAAACTGAATTACTTCGGGAAGCCAAGGCGCGCGGGTGCCGAACGCTGGACGGGTCGGGGATGGCGGTGTTTCAGGCTGCCGAGGCGTTTCGGTTGTTCACTGGTATATCACCGGATGTTATGCGAATGCGGCAACACTTCGAATCGAATAGTTAAGGATTCAGCTGTCACTTGTTTGCGCTCATCCTCAATTGCGATTCGGAAGGTGAGGATTGTGTCTGCGAGGAACTTCGGGATGTACAACTTCGACGAAGCGCGTGCCTGCACAACTTCGAATTTCGAGGCGTCAGCCAGATGAGCGCGTTGCGGGAGAAACTTCCCGTTTCACGAAGCAGCGCACACAATTACCGCTGAACTGTTCCCATTATTTGCGACGTCAATCGACGACACTGGCATGAAGTGAATGTTTTTTCGCATTTAAATATTTTTATCGCGACGATAAATTCGCTCGTTTCGTGGCTATACTTTTTTGGCGTTGTCGCAAACAGCGTTTGACTCATGAACTGGCGACTCGACGAACGCGCCGGATGAAAATCATTCACTGCTGTAAGCGGATTCAGTTGTTTGATACGTCACGGAGATGTAGCAAATGCAAGCTGAGACTTTGTCGAAGCAATCGAACTCATCGGAGGGATCGCTGTCCGGGGAGCGCTTACCTGTCCGATGGCGCGGCATTTTTGCTGCGTCCTTTTCTGCTTTGGTGCTGGCTGCCTGCGGTGGTGGCGCCAACGAAGAAGAGTCTCGTGCTTCCGTAGAGGGTGAGGGGCCGTTTGTTGCGCAAAATACGGAACCTGAAGCGTCGCGCTTTCTTGCGCAAGCAAGTTACGGAGCCGATGACGATTCCATTGAGGACGTGCAGCGCTACGACTACGCGGGGTGGCTGCAACGACAGTTTGCGATGCGTCCACGCAACGCCCACGCGGCGTACATCAATAGCGTGTCTGCGTCCGGAACCAATCCAAACCAATCGCACATCCAGCATACGTTCTGGAAGGAAGCCGCAACGGCCCCGGATCAACTGCGACAGAAAGTGGCATTTGCGCTATCGCAGATCTTCGTAATACCGATGCGCGACAGTGAAGTCGGCAATTACGAGCGCGGTGTCGCGTCGTATCTCGACATGCTTGGGCGTGAAGCGTTCAGTAACTATCGTCACATCCTGGAACAGGTCACGTTGCATCCGATGATGGGAATTTATCTTTCTTATTTACGCAACCAGAAAGCATCCGGAAATCGGGTGCCGGACCAGAACTACGCGCGTGAGGTGATGCAACTTTTCTCGATCGGGCTATACGAACTCAATCAGGATGGTACGCCGATCACTGTAGGTGGCCAGCCAGTCGAGACTTATGACAATGAAGACATCATTGGTTTGTCTCACGTGTACACGGGCTTTAGCTGGGCTGGCCCGACAAACAAAACGGCCGATTTTACGGTTCGTCTTCAAATCCGCCTCGCGACCCGAACCGCGATGTGTTGCCGATGCAATCTTATCCCCAGTTTCACTCTACCGAAGAGAAACGTTTTCTGGGTACGGTGATTCCAGCACAGGGCACGCCTGACCCTGAAAACAGTTTGCGCACCGCGCTCGACACAATTTTCAATCATTCCAACGTAGCCCCTTTCTTCGCTCGCCAACTGATACAGCGGCTTGTAACCAGCAATCCCAGTCCAGGATATGTGGCGCGCGTCGCGCAGGCGTTTAACTCGAGCATATACGATACGGAAGCTGGCGTACCGGCGCTGGTGCACGCGGTGATATGCGTGCCACGATCGCAGCCGTGCTACTGGACCAGGAAGCCCGCGATATTTCCATGGTGGCACAAACGGGTTTCGGAAAAGTCCGCGAACCGGTGCTTCGTCTGGCTGCATGGATGCGCGCTTATAACGCGAGTTCTGCCTCTCGCAACTATCTGCTGGGGAATACCGACAGTTCGACTTCGTCTTTGGGGCAATCGCCGCTGCGGTCGCCGTCTGTGTTCAACTTCTATCGGCCGGGATATGTGCCGCCAAATACCCGTATTGCGTCCGCGAACCTGGTCGCACCGGAGTTCCAGATTCTGCATGAGACCTCGGTTGTGGGGTACTCGAATTTCATGCGCAGCATCGTGCCGTCAGGAGTGGGCAGCAATTCCCCCCGTGACATTCAGCCGAATTACTCGAAAGAATTGGCGCTTGCCGATGATGCAGATGCACTCATCGACCGGGTTGACTTGCTATTGACGTACGGAACGATGAGTGACGAGACGAAGGACCTGGTTCGCGAAGCGGTCGAATCGGTTTCCATCAATCCGCTCAAGCCGACAAGCGGGCGCAGCAACCGCGTCCACCTTGCTGTGTTCTTCACATTGTCATCGCCAGATTTCATCGTTCAGAAATAGAGAGTCAGACATGACTGCATCCAGAATTTCCCGCCGCGAGTTTCTCAAGCGCGCGTCAGCGCTGTCATTTACCGGCACGGCTGCGCCTTTTGCGCTGAACCTTGCCAGCATTGGTGCCGCATCGGCACAGATGGCCGGCGGTTATCGAGCGGTAGTGTGTCTGTTTCTATTTGGCGGCAATGACCATACCAATACCATTGTTCCGTACGACCAGACGGAGTATGACGAGTACTTCAATTCGCGGCCGGATATTGCGCTCATGCGCAACGCCTTGTCGGCCACAGCAACGGCGCCGGTGGCGTCCCAAGGTGGCCAGTCGTTTGCGTTTCATCCGGCGCTGACCTCGTTAAATGCCTTGTATGACAACGGCAATCTTGCCGTCATGGCGAATGTCGGGCCGCTGATACAGCCAACGACCATGGCGCAGTACCAGAACCGCTCGGTCCCGCTGCCGCCAAAACTGTTTTCCCATAATGACCAGCAGTCGGTCTGGCAAGCCAACACGGCAGTCGGCGAGGGCGCGCGCCGGGGCTGGGGCGGACGCATGGGAGACATGCTTGCCTCGCAGAATGGACTGCCGATCTTCACGGCAGTCTCGGCGGCCGGCAACACTGTGTTTCTGTCAGGCGAGAACGTGCTGCAATACCAGATGAGTACCAGCGGCGCGATCAGCATCCGCGGCATTTCAGGCAGCCTGTATGGATCGTCGAGCGCAAGCAGTCGCTACCAGCAACTGATCAGACGCAATAGCCCCCATTTGTTTGAAGACGAATTAGGCAATGTCACAGCGCGATCGATTGACTCGAACGCGCTGCTGTCATCTTCGTTGCCACCGGCGTCGCAGTTCATGACGCCGATTCCGAGCGGCAACCGACTGGCATCGCAATTGAATATCGTTGCGCGGATGATTTTCGCGCGCGGATCACTGGGCACCAACCGGCAGGTGTTTTTTGTGAGCCTGGGCGGTTTTGACAATCATGACTTTTTGCTCGACCGGCACGGCAATTTGATGCAGACGCTGGATCAGGCAGTCGCTGCATTCTACGCCTGGCTGGGAGAAATGAGCATGGAGAGCAATGTCACCTTGTTTACAGCGTCGGATTTCGGGCGCACGCTGACCAGCAACGGCGACGGATCCGATCATGGTTGGGGGCGCATCACTTCGCGGTGGGAGACGCGGTACGAGGTGGCGATATCTATGGCACATTTCCTCAAGTTGCCTTCAATACCCCCCGAAGACGTTCGGCAGGGAAATCTGTTGCCGTCAACGTCTGTTGATCAGTACGCGGCGACGTTTGCGCGTTGGTTGGGCGTATCGGATTCGAGCATGCCCGCCGTCTTGCCTAACATCGTCAACTTCAGCCAGCGCTACGTGGACTTTCTCTTGTAGCGAGTATCGCGGTCGCCACTAATCGAGATCGTAGATAGTAAGTCATGTCCATATCGCGATATATGTCACAGGCCCGGGCCAGTCTTTCTTGAGCCTCTGTAGTCTTGCCCATCGATCCATTTAGTCTGCCGAGGCCGGCGTGCGCGTGAGCTATGGTTGTGCGGCGGCCAGGATTTTCCGCCACGGCCTTCCGGAAGTCGCGTTGCACCGGGTGTTGCAACTCGGCGCCGGCGCGGCCGTTGCCTATACTGCGCTAACCATCGGTGTCGAGCGGTTTGTTCTTTTCGATGTCGACGTGGAACGCGCCCGAAGGCTTACTTCCGAGCTGGTAGAACGTTTCGGAGAAAGCAAAGCGGTGGCGGTGGTTGATATCGGAACCGAAATTTTCGAAGCGGACGGCTTGATCCACGCGACGCCGACGGAAATGGGGAACCATCCCGGATTGCCTTTGCCAGCAAGTTTGCTCCGTCCGGAGTTATGGGTCGCAGAGATCGTCTACTTTCCGCTCGAAACTGAACTGCTGCGGTAAGCAAAGGCGCTCGGATGCCGAACGCTGGACAGGTCCGGTATGGCGGTGTATCAGGCGGCCGAGGCGTTTCGGCTGTTTACCGGTATTACGCCGGATGCCACAAGAATGCAGCAACACTTCTGCTCCATGAAGTAATACCCCGGTCTTCGCGTCCTTGCCGCATCCGGGTACTATGTAGGCATGCGGCTCGCCAGTTTTGAGATGATAGCGAAAGCCCTCGATTCGAGTGGTGTGCGATACCTTGTGGCGGGCGGTCTTGCGGTTAACGCGCATGGCATTCTGCGTTTTACCAAGGATATCGACATCGTCGTTCAACTCGTTCCAGATAATATCTCACGAGCGTTTACCGCCCTGGATAGCCTCGGTTACCGGCCGTCCGTGCCGGTGACTGCAACGCAGTTTGCTGATCCCGCACAACGGCAAGAGTGGTTGCAAGAAAAAGGTATGCAGGTTTTGCAGTTCTGGAGCGATGCGCATCGGGAAACACCAATTGACATGTTCGTTGATGAGCCGTTTTCTTTCGAAGAAGGATATGAGCGTGCTCTCGTGAAGCCTCTGTACGCGACGGTATCTGTACGCTTTGTCTCACTTGCGACACTAATTGAAATGAAGCGCAATGTCGGGCGACCGGAAGACCTTAGCGACGTAGCGCAACTCAGCAAACTGGACGGCCAAGACACGAATGAGTAGAGCTGGTATCGAGGAAATCGACTGGAGCCTTACCACCTGGGAGGGTGCACGCCGCGAGCAGATCAAACGTTGGGCGAAACTGCCGCTGGAGAACATAGTCGCAGCGCTTGAAGAAATGCAGGAAATTGCTGACTGGTTGCATCCGCCCGACAGTAAAGCGGACGCGTCGGGCAGTTCAAACCCGGGCGGAAAGACCGACGAGCGTTAGTTTCCGGCGCGGCGGTATCGCCAGGTTGATGGATCGCAAATTAGCCCAGATCGGCAAGGTCCTCTTGTGTTTGTCCTAGATAGACGTTCATTTCCATCTCACGGTACATATTGCTTGCACGGGTGAGTTCCTCCCTTGCCACTGCGCGGTTGTTCAGTCTGGCGTGCAATCTGCCCACCCCGGCATGGCTATGGGCAATATTGACGCGGCTCCCCTGCAGCTCCGCAGATTCCCTTGCTTGGCGAAAATACGTTTCTGCCTGTTCCGGTTTGAAGTAGCTTGGGTGCGAATGAATTCGACCAAGTACTTCAAGCGTCATCGGGCGCTGGAGGTTCGTGCTGTTTTTTGCTTGAATCCTGATCGCATCGTCTGCAGCCTTGAGTGACGCAGGAAGTTCTCCATCTGCAAGGTAAGCGTTGGCAAGCAGTGGCAACGCGATCAATCGTCCATATACGATTCCCATCTCGTCGAATTGGGGCAATGTGTCATCAAACAGCTTGACAGCCTCTGATGCGCGATCCGCTTTCGCATAAGACATAGCCAGATTCATCGCGACCCAGACGCGAAACATATTGATACCGTTCGCGTCGCAGATTCTCATGCCTTCTTCTCCTGCCGCTATTGCCTCGCCAAATTCACCCTTTATCCATTGAACCATGCAAGTGCTAAAGTACACGTAGGCTTGGCCATATGGAAGCGATACGCGTTGCGCAGAATCGCTTGCGCGTTGTAACAGTTCCTCTGCCTGAGAAAAATTGCCAAAGTCAGCTGCCATCTGCGCATACATGCCGTACTCATATGTGACCGGGAGCGCTGGCATGTTAAAGCGTTCGTTCTCCGGGACAGCCGAAAGTGATTCGATATTCGCGCGCTGCTGTGCTTCCGCCTCGCGAGGTGCTCCTTGGGCCTGAAGCATGTGAGGCAAATACAATCCCGCAATTACCCGAACGTCGGTGTAGTTTTGCTCCTCTGCGATTAGCAGGGCGCGTTGGCCGACGGATAGCGCTTTACTTACATCGCACGTGAACAGTCGAGCTTGCACTTGGTATGCCAGCGCAAGTGCCGTTCGGTAATGATCACCTTCGCGTTCTGCCAATTGCTGGGCGACCGATATATGCTCCATGGTCTTTTCCAGTTTACCCAGTGCGAATAGAGGGCCTCTTAACTCCAGGCGAATATCAATTTCCTGATTGGTTATGCTTTGGCCGTCGGGTAAGTTTTTCGTTGCTTTCAGCGCTTGTTCCCACCAGTTGACGGCCTCGGCGTAGGCAGAGCGCGCGAACGCGCGCTGGCCTGCTCGTCTGAGGTAGTTGACTGATGTTTCCCAGACCTCGCCGCGTAGTGCGTGGTGCGCAAGTCGTTCAATGTGCTCGTCAATACGGCTGGCGTATGTGTGCTCGATCGCATCGACAATACGTGCGTGCAGATGTCGTTTTCGCTCCTGGGTCAGTCCGGCGTAAGCGACTTCATGTGTGAGCGCGTGTTTGAACGTGTATTCGAGATCGGGAAACAGGCCCGCTTCATAAACAAACTCTGAAGCTTGAAGGCGTGCGAGCGCGAACGTGAGTTGCTCCTCGTCAAGATCGGAGATTGCCTTTAGCAGGACGAAGGCGACGTCTTTGCCGATTACCGCGGCCGTTTGAAGCAGTCGCTTGTCGTCTGCTTCCAGCCTGTCGATGCGTGCTGCCAGCATGCTCTGCACCGTAGGTGGTATCTGCAGCGTCTCAATGGGTTTGACGAGGCGGAAGTCGCCGCGATCGCCGATCAATGTGCCAGTCTCTATCAACGTGCGTACCGTCTCTTCGAGAAAGAACGGATTGCCGCGCCTGACCAGCATCTGTTTCAGTGGTGCGAGATCGGCATCCCTTCCCAACAGGCCAGTTAGCAGTTCTTCTGCGCTCTCTGCCGGAAGCGCGTCCAGGCGCAACTGATCGAAAAACGTCTTGCTGCCCCATGGGTGTCGATACTCTGGCCGGTAGTTAAATAGCATGAGAATTTGCGATGCCGGAACTTTCTCCAGGAACTCGTTCAGAAATTCCTGTGTCTCGGAATCAATCCAGTGCAAATCCTCGAATACCAAGACCAGCGGCTGGTTCTTCGCTTCGCGCAGCCACAATTGCTTGAGTGCGTCGAGCGTTTTGCGGCGCCGTTGTTGAGGGTCAAACTGTTGCCACCGTTCGTCTTCAACCGGCTGATCAAGCAGCGCGAGCAGCGGCGGAAGTAACGGTTAAAGTCTTCGGTCCAGTGTTAACAGCTTGCCGGTAACCTTCTCCTGAATGCTTCGCGCATCGTCGCGTTCACCGATATCGAAGTAACTCTTGAGCAAGTCGATGAGCGGCAGGAAGGATGTTGCCTTACCGTAGGAAACAGACCCGGCTTCGACAATGACACAGCCCTGCGTATGGTGTGATCGCGTAAATTCCCAATACAGCCGCGATTTGCCCACGCCCGGCTCGCCGACAATTGCCACAGCCTGGCCTTTACCTTCCCGAGCATTTTGCGCGGCTTCTGCCAGCACTTCGAACTCTCGTTGCCGCCCTACGAATTCGCTTAGTCCGCGCGTGGAGTGTGCCTGCAATCGAGAGCGACGTGTCAATGCGCCGGTAAGCTCAAACGTCTCGACTGGCTTGTTCATTCCCTTGACCGGCACTCGACCGAGCGAGCGCACCTGCACATAGCCCTCGACCAGTCGAAGCGTCTCCAGCGTGATCAGGCATGTCCCGCGTTCTGCTAGTTGCTCCATGCGCGCGGCCAGATGCGTCGTCTGCCCGATCGCGGAGTAATCCATTCTCAGATCACTACCGATCGATCGCACCACGACGTCACCAGAATTGATACCGACACGTATCTGAATTGTGACGCCGTCTGTAGTGCGTTTTTCATCGCTGTAGGCGTGAATTGCAGATTGCATCCGTAGTGCCGCATAGCACGCACGAACCGCATGATCTTCCTGCGCTATCGGTGCGCCGAACAAGGCCATGATGCCGTCGCCCATGACCTGATTGACGGTACCCTCGTAGTGATGCACTGATTCCATCATGTGTTCGAGGACAGGATCGAGAATGGCACGCGCTTCTTCCGGGTCGCGATCGGCGAGTAGTTCCATCGAACCAGTGAGGTCGGCAAACAACACCGTGACCTGCTTGCGTTCGCCTTCGAGCGCGGTGCGTGACGTGAGGATCTTGTCGGCGAGGTACTTCGGTGTATAAGTGTTTGGCGATGGGGCGGGCGTTGGCGTAGTTGTCTCAGCGAGCTTGCTACCGCATTCGCCACAAAACTTCTGCTGGGGAGAATTGGCTGTGCCGCATGACGTACATATCGCGACCAGTCGCGCGCCACATTCACCACAGAATTTCATTTCGGCGGGATTGTCGTGTTGACAGTTGTGGCACTGCATCAGTGAAATGCCTTCATCCGAGTCCGACTAGATCTTCTTCTGCCTTGTGTAGATAGTAGGTCATGTCCATGTCGCGATACATTTCGCATGCGCGAGTCAGTTCTTCTCGGGCGTCCGGCGTTTTACCCATCGATATATTCAGCCTGCCGAGTCCGGCATAGGTGTGAGCTATGGTTGTGCGGCCGCCAAATTTCTCCGCCGATCTACGAGCCGCCAAAAAGTACTGACTAGCCTTGTCTGGTTGGTAGCACTCGGGATGGGAATGAATGCGGCCTAACAGTTCCAGCACTTGCTGTTCGAGGAAAATTACTTGGCTCTTTCGCAGCCTGTTAAGTTCCTCGATTGCACCCGCCAACGCAATCTCGATCTCGCCGGCTAGAAAATGGGCATCGAGAAGGCGCGGGAGAAGATCTATCCGCCCCAAAAGGCCGCCCTGTTCGTCGAAGCGCCGAAGCGCGTCAGTCATTAAATCGATGCCTTCACGGGTGCGGCCGGATTGTGCATAGACTGATCCTAGTGCGCCGGAAACCCAAGGGTAAAGCAACCAGCCTTCGCAAGCTTCGCAGATTTCGACGGCGCGTTCTCCCTTTTCGATTGCTTGACTGAAATCGCCTTTGAGTCCTAGCACGGCGCAGGCGCCATAAAACACAAACACATCGCTGTACGGGTGGGAAGCGCGGCGTGCAATGTCGGCGGCTTGTTCCAATAACTCCAGGGCGTCCTGGAAGCGACCCGCCCAACGAAGCATCATTGCGTACATGGCTCGAGTCGAAGCCGCCGGAATAGTCGGATTGCCAAATCGTTGTAGTTCGATATGCCCGGAAAGGCGTGAGATGTTTGTACGAAACAGCGTGTCGGCCTCCTCCCAGTGACCAGTCAATTGCAGAGCCGGTGGCAAGAATGTACTGGCGATTATTTGTACGTCGATGTACTCGTCTTCCGTAGCAATGGTCATTGCACGTCTGCTAGTTGCGATCGCGCTGCGCACTTCGCAAGATTGATATTGTGGGTGAACCTGATGTGCGAGCGCCGATGCAGTTCGGTAGCGGTCGTTTGCGTCCTCGGCGATCGATTCTGCCTGTCTGGCTAACTCTAGACATTTGGTCGTGTTTCCAAGTGTTATCAGTGGCCCTCGCAACTCGAGCCGGATGTCAATTTGTTTCCCGGTCTTGTCTTTGCCGTCGGGCAGATGTTCCGTTGCCTCCAGGGCTTGCTCCCACCATCTGACCGCTTCGGCGTTTGCCGATCGCGCGAAGGCGCGCGCTCCGGCCTGTCTTGAGAAATCGACTGCCTTGTCCCATACCTCACCCCTTAGCGAATGATGCGCAAGGCGCTCCATGTGCTCGTCAATTCGTTCGCCGTAGATTTGTTCGATGGCGTTGGCAATGCGCGCGTGCAGTTTGCACCTGCGTTCTTTCGTGAGCCCGCCGTAAGCCACTTCATGCGTGAGTGCATGTTTGAATGTGTACTCGACATCCGGATACAGACCTGCCTCATAGACGAACTCGGCTGATTGCAGACGAACGAGCACCTGGTTGATATCTGATTCGTCGATCTCCGCAACAGCCTTGAGTAGCTCGAAGGGCACATCCTTGCCGATCGCAGCGGCAGTCTGAAGCAATCGCTTATCTTCCGAGTCGAGCCGATCGATGCGTGCAGTGAGGATGGTCTGCACAGAGGCGGGAATTTGCAAAGCCTCTATTGGTCTCGCCAGCTTGTAGGCGCCACGCTCGCCCACCAGATTACCGGTCTCAAGCAGCGTACGCACCGATTCTTCGAGGAAGAAAGGGTTACCTCGCTTGACCAGCATTTGCTTGAGAGGTTCGAGAGCAGGCTCTGACCCGAGTAAGCTGGTAAGCAGTTCTTGCGTACTTTCGACCGGTAGCGTATCGAGTCGCAATTGGTTGAAAAACGTCTTGTTGCCCCAGGGACTTCGGTACTCGGGTCGGTAGTTGAACAACAAAAGGATTTGCGCAGCGGGAATTCCGTCCAGCAGCTCGTTTAGCAACGCCTGTGTCTCGCCATCGATCCAGTGCAGATCCTCGAACATTAGAACCAGTGGTTGATTTTGCGCTTCGCGTAACCACAGTCGTTTCAACGCAGCCAGGGTCCGGCGTCGTCGAAGTGGTGGACCGAATTGCTGCCATTGTTCATCTGTGACCGGTTGGTCCAGCAAAGCAAGGAGTGGCGGCAAATCTGATTCGAGCGTTCGGTCCAATGTCAACAATTTGCCGGTGAGCTTTTCCCTGACCCTTCTCGCATCGTCGCTGTCGCCGATCTGAAAGTAACTCTTTAGTAAGTCGATGACTGGGAGAAACGAGGTCGCTTTGCCATAGGATACCGAGCTCGCTTCCACGACCAGGCAGCCATTGGTATGGTGTGAGTGGGCGAACTCCCAATACAGTCGTGACTTGCCGACACCGGGCTCACCGACAACGGCGACTGCCTGTCCCTTGCCTTGCCTTGCAAAATTTGTCGCCTTGGCCAAAACCTCGAATTCATGTTTCCGCCCGACAAATTGGCTCAATCCTCCGCTGGCAGCGCGTGCCTGCAACCGTGTGCGTCTTGCAAATGCACCGGTTAGTTCGAACACGTCGACCAATTCGCTCATGCCCTTGACCGCGACTGGCCCCAGCGGATTGACCTGGATGAAGCCTTCCGCAAGTGCCACCATGGCGGCGGTAGCCAGAACGGTCCCCGGCTTGGCAGTTTGCTCCATACGTGCAGCCAGATGAGTCGTTTGTCCAATTGCCGAGTAATCCATCTTCAGGTCGCTTCCAATTGATCTGACGACGACTTCACCCGAATGCAGTCCGACGCGAATCTGAATCGGCACGCCAAATTTGCGCTGCACCTCGTCACCGTAACTTGAGATACGTTCTTGCATGCGTTTTGCCGCGTAGCAGGCCCGAACCGCATGATCTTCCTGCGCAATCGGCGCACCGAACAACGCCATGATGCCGTCGCCCATCACCTGATTGACCGTGCCTTCGTACGCGTGCACTGCATCCATCATGTGACCGAGCACCGGATCGAGAATGGCTCGTGCCT
Organism: uncultured Burkholderiales bacterium; assembly: GCA_951812315.1. GTDB lineage: Bacteria > Pseudomonadota > Gammaproteobacteria > Burkholderiales > Eutrophovitaceae > SG8-40. The sequence goes on along the minus strand of CATOSA010000021.1, from coordinate 57,014 downwards.
CCTCCGGGTCGCGATCGGCGAGGAGTTCCATCGAACCGGTGAGATCGGCAAACAAAACTGTAACCAGCTTGCGTTCGCCTTCAAGGGCATTACGCGAAGTCAGGATCTTGTCGGCGAGATACTTCGGCGTGTAAGAGGTCGGCGAGCCTCGCGTTTCTTGTCCCGAATCGGGCGTCGCGTCGACGGCGTGCGCGCACTGCGGACAGAATTTTGCATTCGGGCGAAGTTGCGTTCCGCAGTTTGAACAAGCGCGCAGCAATGATGACGCACATTCCTCGCAGCACTTCGCGTTAGCGGGATTCTCGTGTTGGCATCGCGAGCACTGCATGGATAGTTCGCTGCGTCTTGAGTGGGCCTCGGAGGACTTCCCGCATCAGATTAGTCTTCGATTCCGTGTGGGTCAAATGGAAAGACGATCGCGCAGATGAAGGTCGTGCATTCCTCGATGGTAGGAAAACATGTGCGAGCCGTATATGGCAGGATTTCCTTCGCAAGCGAAACGCAAACTGCAACACCGGAAGGTAATACGGCTAGTCTCCGACTAAAATGATTGCTAGATGATTCCTCTGAAAGTGCGGGGCAACGCTACTTGCGTGGCATCATCACAAATGCTAGGAGTCCGCAGGTCTCGATCTTCATTCTTGCGCATCTTCCCTAATTTGCAGATCTGGCGCGGTTCAGTGGTGCTTCAACTTCTTGTATTTGGTGCCGTGTTCATATTGGCGACGATTCTGGTGTTCGGATCGGTCGCCATATTTGCGGGTCTTGTTGGCGTATGGTTCAGCCGTTCACGCAGAGCGCAGCGCGTCATGAAAATCCTGGCCGGGACGATACTTACGGGCTTGGCGATGCACTTGGCTCTTGCCAGTCAATTTGGCAGCAGCGATTGAATCAAATTTGATCCGGATTTGTGCTTCACGCCGCGACCGAAGCAGGCCCGGGTCAACTAAATTGGAATCGTTTGCACTTCCCTGAATACTCATGCTCATTGCTATGCCGTTGCATGGTGAAGATCCCGCCGATGGCTTAATCAAGTAGTGACAGAGGCTTAGCGGAGAAAGTTAATGCAGCATCAACCTGTAACAAATTTGAGATTTGATTTATTTGTAACTTTGTACGATAAATGGAGGCAAATATAAGATATAGATAGCGGCTAGAGACTTCTGTTCGAGCCAGCTGCGTTTCAGTGTATTTGATGCGCTCGGGAGCATCAGCGCAGCCGGGTTCGGAGGGAGAGGAAGATGCACGATTTCAGTAAACTCAACCTTGTTGGGCGGGCGCCGTCATTTCTTCGCGTACTTCATCTAATTGAAAAGTTTTCTGCGTGCGATGCAATTGTGCTGGTTCGCGGTGAAACCGGAACCGGCAAGGAGTTGGCTGCGCGGGCTATTCATTATCTGGGCGCGAGACGCAGCCGTCCTTTCATTCCGGTTAACTGCGGCGCGCTTCCCGATTCGCTGATCGAGAACGAATTCTTTGGTCACGTCCGAGGGGCATATACAGACGCGCGTGACAATCAGAGCGGTTTGATCGCAAATGCTGAAGGCGGGACTTTGTTTCTTGACGAAATTAAAACGCTTTCGCCAAAGGGGCAGGTGGTGTTGCTTCGATTTCTGCAGGATCGGGTATACAAGCCACTGGGCGGCAAAGTTCAGTCTCTGGCCAATGTCCGTGTCATAGCGGCGAGCAACGCCGATCTTCCACAACTGGTGAAGGCGGGATCGTTCAGACAAGACCTCTTGTACCGGTTGGCAATCTTGTCGCTGCAAATGCCTGCCTTGCGCGAGCGTCCCGGAGACGCGGCGATTCTTGCGCAGCACTTCATTCGCCGCCTGGCGCGCGAAAACAACAAGCCAGAGCCAATTCTGGATTCTCGTGCAAAAGATCTTCTTTGCAATCACAACTGGCCGGGTAACGTGCGCGAACTTGAGAACCTGGTACAGCGTGAGTTCTTGATGATGGACGACTCGAATTTGCGTATCGATCTGTGCGAGTTGCAGGAGACTTCCCATTCGGTTTCGTCGAATCCGGAAGTCGGTGCGCACATTCCACTCGACCTAGGATTTCGGCGCGCAAAGGCCGCCGTCGTTGCCGATTTTGAAAGAAGCATATTGTCGCGCGCGTTGGCGGCGAGCCACGGCAACGTTTCCGCCGCGGCGCGATTGCTACAAAAAGAGCGGCGCGCGCTTGGGAAGCTGATTCGAAAACACGGCATCGACCGATCTTTTTTCAACTAGCTTGGTCGAGCTTCACCGTCCGGCTCGTTCGGTTTCCCTCGTCGGGTTCGCGTTCAGTCATTCTGGATGATCCAGCGTTGACCACGCGAACATTGAAACACTACCTGCACCTGCGCAGCGATTAAGGCAGTTTCCATTGCTACTACCAAAGTCGTAGTTCGTCGCGCTCGTTTTGCGCGATGCGGATTGGTGCGCTCGACCGGTTCTGCCCACCATTAGTTCACGGTTTCTATTTGGGTTTTTCTGCCCGCGCAGTTGCATGGGTCAATTCGCACCAACCAGGGTCGTGCTTGACCCACGCCACTTGCAAGAATGTAGGTGCGACATTTCATATTGATCTGGCGTGCAATTGTTTGCACGGTGCCGCTAGTTTCCGACTGAAACGCATGGGTCGATTCGAACCCGATTGATATTTTGCGTGCTCTCGAAAGTCGTCGAAATGATATTTCAATAGAGGTGGACCCCAACGGCTGGACACCAAAATGTAGCTGATAAGTGAAATCTTATGGATTATTCTTTTACGACACAGAGAGGATCCGAAGATGACACGTAGAAAGAGAAGAAATCACACGGCGAGCTTCAAGGCCAAAGTAGCACTGGGCGCAGTGCGTGGCGAGCACACACTGGCCGAGCTGGCTGAACAGTTCGACGTTCACCCGAATCAGATCCAGGACTGGAAGAAACGTCTGGTCGATAGTGCCGAGGACGTGTTCGGTGGCAACGCAGTTGAGGCGCAACACACCGAACGCGAAATCGAGAAGCTGCACGCCAAGGTCGGGCAACTGACGATGGAGAAAGATTTTCTGTCAAAGTTGCTCGGGCGCGACCGGTGAGCGAGCGCCGAGCACAGATTCAAAGCGCTCACGAACTGTCCAGGGCACGCCGCTGCGAGTTACTCGGAGTGGCACGCTGCACAGCGTACTATCGCGGCGCACAGGTGTCAGCCGAAGACCTTGAGCTGATGCGCCTGATCGACGAGATCCACCTTGAGCTGCCGTTCTACGGAAGCCGTCGTATTCGCAACGAACTCGATACACGCGGGCTGCAGGTCAATCGTAAGCGCGTACAGCGGCTGATGCGTCAGATGCAGATCAGGGCGCTGTAACCGAAGCGGCGCACCAGCACGCCAGACAAGGGACACAAGATCTATCCTTACTTGCTCAGGGACATGACAATCACGCGGGCCAACCAGGTGTGGGCGAGCGATATGTGTTATCTACCGATGGCCAAGGGGTTCATGTAGCTCGTGGCGATTATGCACTGGCATACGCGCAAGGTGCTTTCGTGGCGGGCGTCGAACACGATGGACAGCGACTTTTGCGTCGAGGCGCTCGAAGAGGCATTGCCTCGCTACGGTACACCCGAGATATTCAACACCGATCAGGGCACGCAGTTCACGGCCGATGCGTTCACCCGCGTTCTCAAGGACCACGAAGTGACGATCAGCATGGACGGCAAGGCTCGCTGGATCGACAACGTGTTCGTCGAACGGTTGTGGCGCAGTGTGAAGTACGAAGACGTGTATCTGCGCGCGTATGAAACGCCAGCGGCATTACGCGCCGGACTGGACAAATACTTTCGTTTTTACAATACCCGGCGTCGTCACACTGGGCTTGACCGGCGTACCCCCGATGCGGTGTACTTCGAACAAACGGCGTTGAAGAGCGCGGCCTGAACCCCATGGAGATTTCACTTAAGCGGGGGTCCAAGTTTCGGGGTCCACTTCTGACGCAGCGACAAAACTATCCAGCCTTTCAAGCGTGTGTCGCTTTACATTACCTTCATTCAGACGAAAGGCGAACTCATTAACATATCGGTCAAGGTGCTTATCACTTGCGTGGTGGTATACGCCATGCAGACCTCGTTTTATCACGGCCCATACGCTCTCAAGGCCGTTGGTGCTGACATTACCACGGGCGTACTCGCCTTGGCCATGGTTTATTGTTTTGTGTTTATAGAAAATTCCGTCCAGCCCTTGATAACCAGAATGCTCGTCGGTATGAAGGATAGAGCCTGTTTCGACGTGTTGGTGAACCATAGCGTGAAGGGTGGCGGTATCAGTGTTGTTGACCGGCTTCGCTATGGTGCGCCCCTTCTTTTCGCGGAGTCCTACTACAGCAGTTTTGCCAACGGTCCCGCGACCTTTTTTCAGCTTCTTGCTGGCATGCTTGTTACGTTCCTTGCCACCGATGTAAGTTTCGTCAATCTCGACTGTGCCGCGCAGGGCCTCCAAATCATCACCGCAAGCCTCACGTAGTCGCTGTAGGACGAACCATGCTGACTTTTGGGTGATGCCTATCTCTTTACCCAACTGGAGAGAGGAAATGCCCTTACGCGAAGTGACAAGCAGGTACATAGCGTACAGCCACTTGTGAAGTTGCACATGGGATCGCTCAAAGATCGTGCCGGTGCGCACGGTAAAATCCTTTTTGCAAGCATTGCAGCGATAGTAACCGCCTTTGCGAGGGGTGATGCGCTCTTTCTCTTCACAGTGAGGGCAAACTGCACCTTCGGGCCAACGGCGGCCCTCAAGATAGTTGCGGGCAGCCTCCTGATCGGGGAACATCATTTGGAAAAGCTGGAAGGTACTTATTGTTACGTTATCTTGCATGACTTCGCCCTCTCTATTATGGGTCAATTTTGCCCACTTTAAGCGAGGGGTCAAGTATATAATTCCCAAAAAGAAAGGGTCAGCATGTCGCCAACCCTTTCTCACATCTGGTAGGCGGTCGGAGGCTCGAACTCCGGACCAACGGATTAAAAGTCCGCTGCTCTACCAACTGAGCTAACCGCCCAAAAAAAGACGCGCATTTTAGCGGTTGGTGCCTTTAACGGTCAACCGAGCTGTCCGAGACACCCACAATTACTGCACGAATGTTGTCTTCGAGACCCTGCGCTCAATGCTACGCGATACCAAGCAAGTACACGACAAATTCTGCCGTGAACTGATATACGATGCGAAACGACCAGCTACACCAATACGCGCAGTGCGCATTCTGCCATCAGACATAGGCCGTCGGATCGCCGCCAATGCCCGCGTCTTCGAAACCTTTTCGCCGAATAGCGCAGGAATCACATTGACCACAGGCGAGGCCAGCCGCGTTCGGCTGATAACACGAAACCGTTTGCGAAAAGTCTACGCCAAGGTCGGATCCCAACTTGATGATCTTCGCCTTGCTGAGCCGAAGCAGCGGCGCATGAACACGAAGCCGCTCACCCTCGACGCTGGCCTTCGTCGCAAGATTGGCCATCGCTTCATATGCCCGCAAATATTCGGGCCGACAATCAGGGTAACCCGAATAGTCCACAGCGTTCGCACCAATGAAAATATCCTGACAAGCGCTCACTTCGGCCCAGGCAAGCGCGAGCGACAACATGATCGTATTGCGTGCCGGAACATATGTTGACGGAATGCCGTCTGTCTGGTGCGCGTTGGGCACTGCGATTGACTGATCGGTCAACGCCGAACCTCCAAAGGCCGTCAGGTCGACTTCGATAACTTTGTGTTCACGAGCGCCCAGCGCAGCGGCAATGCGCGCGGCACATTCCAGCTCGACGCGGTGCCTCTGTCCATAGTCGACAGAAAGTGCGAAACACTCGAAGCTTTGTTGACGTGCCAACGCCAATGTTGTCGCTGAATCCAGCCCACCAGAGACAAGAACGACGGCATGTTTCATTTGCGTGTTAACAGAATACTCCCGGCCATGTTTACGGCCTGTTCAGCGCAGGTTGAGGATCGTCAAGCACCGCGGCAAATACAGGTGGAAAATGGTTTCAGGGCAGGCGTTTGAGCCGGTCTGCGGCCTTAGCCGCAGCTCGCGACCCAGGATATTCTTCAATCAGCCGTTGCCATGACTGGCGTGCCGTATCGGCATCACCCAATCCAAGCTGCGCGCTTCCCATATTGAGTAAGGAGTCCGGTACTTTCGCGCTTTCAGGATAGGTCGCAATCAGCAATTTCTGCGCGTCAATTGCTGCACGGTAGGCTCGCAACTGATAAAACGAGTCGCCAGTCCAGTACTGCGCATTTGCAGCGAGCGGGTGTTGGGTAAAGCGCGTGACGATGGCCTGGAACGCTTTGATGGCATCCTGATATTCCCTCGCCCGATACTTGAGCATGGCATCTTCATAGGTGCCATGGACCACCGCATTCATCCTTTCGGAATTTCCCGGAGGCGGCGTCCCGGCCGGATCGCCCGCCCTTTCGCCGTCCGGTGCCACATAGGGCGTTCCGGTTGCGGCAGAGGTTTCAAGTTGATCGATACGTGCTTGCATCGCCGACACTGCCTCGCCGGCCTTTTTTGCGATATCTGATGTTTCCGCGCTGGATGTTTCGATACGCCGCAGACGCGTGTCGAGATCCAGATACATATCCCTTTGGCGCTTTTCGGCGTTCAGAATACTGTTGTTCAACTCCTCGAGCTTGCCGCGTAATTTGTTCAAGTCGCGGTTCAACCCGTCGAGCTGGTTCATCAGGTTGACCATTGCGCGCGCTTCAGTCTCCGATTCCGCTTGCGCCAGGATGATCGGGCGGCTCTCGACCGCCTCGCTATCGGCAACGGACTCCGCCAGTGCGGGCTGCGGCGCTGCCAGTGACACAGCGGCAGATGCAACCATAACAAGCGTGCACGACCACAGCCTGGCCGACGCGAATCGCTTTATTCCTCGATCCGATCGGTGGAATCGACTAATCATCAGGCTTCGCCGCTTTTCCCTTGGAGAGGATTCACGCGGCATTCGGTGCGCTTGACTATCGGTTGTCAGAGGCAGTTGCGTTACTTGGGTTCGCCAACGTAGAGGATGTCGCTACGGCGATTCTGCGCCCAGCTTTCTTCATCCTGGCCGAACGCAACCGGTTTTTCAGCGCCAAGGCTAACGGCCTCCATCTGGTCATCGCTGACACCGAGCAATGACATTGCCCGCTTCACACCTTCTGCGCGCCGTTGGCCAAGTGCGAGGTTATATTCCCTGCTGCCGCGGTCATCGCAGTTGCCCTGAATAGTGATTTTCAGTTCAGGGTGCTGCAACAGAAAATTCGCGTGCGCCTCGATCAATGGCACAAACTCGTCCTTGATATCGAAGCGGTTGTAGTCGTAATAGATGCTGCGTTGTACCAGTTCGCTACCGACCTCGTCGAGCGCCAACCACGGATCTTCCACCATTTGCGCATCCCCTTCGTCGAGGCTGCTGTCTTCCAACGGACGGATGTCAGGCTCGTCATACTCGAATTCTGTTTCGAGCTCGGCGTCGATCTGGGCTGCTTCCAGTTCCCGTTGCCGCTGTTCTTCGAGCTGGCGATTGAGTTCCTGCTGCTCACGACGGATTTGCGCGTCTTTCGCGGCTTGCTCGGCCTGAGCGCGGTCGAATTCCGCCTGCTGACGTGCTTGTTCTTCATCGAGAACACTGCGTTCCTCGACACTGGCAGTACGTTGCTCTGTGCTTGAGCAACCCGCCACCAGAAAAACCAGACAAAAGGCAACAACTACCTTCCTCATTGCGGCGACTCCTTTTGGTGATTGTTCAGAAGCGGCCCCCAGGCCGGCTCGCGAATATCGCCAGCCTGCGCAGTGATTCTTTGCTTTACCCGACCGTCGCTAGAGACGGTCGCTAATATACCACGCCCTTTAATTTCAGAGGCGTACAGGATCATCTTTCCATTTGGCGCGAACGTTGGAGATTGATCAAGCCTTCCCGAAGTCAGGAGCTGGACCTGGCGCGTAGCGATGTTTTGCACCGCGACGTTGAAGCGACCCTGTGATTGGTGAATAAACACGAACGACTTCCCGTCCGGGCTGTAACGCGGCGTGACGTTGTACTTTCCTTCGAACGTCATCCGCTGTGGATCACCACTTCCGTCGACCCGCATGCGGTAAATTTGCGGACTGCTGGCGCGATCCGATGTAAACAACAGATAGCGGCCGTCCGGCGAAAAGCTGGGCTCGGTGTCAATGGACTGGCTGTACGTCAGCCGGTTTACGCCGCTGCCATCGGCATTGATCAAGTACAACTGCGAAGCGCCATCCTTGGTCAGCGTAATAGCAAGACGCTTGCCATCGGGAGACCAGGCCGGCGCAGAATTGGAACCGTCGAACGCGGCAAGCACTTTTCGCGTCCCGTCGTAGACATTGAGTATATATACGATCGGCTTTCTTTTTTCGAACGAGACATACGCGACGCGTTGACCATCAGGTGACCATTCGGGCGAGATGATCGGCTCCCTGTAACGATGCACGATCTGCGGATTGTAGCCATCGGCATCCGCGATCTGCAGCTCGAACATGCGCCCCCGCTTCACGACGAAGGAAATCATCGTCGAGAATGCGCCGGCATCACCGGTGAGCTTTTCGTATATCAGGTCGGCGATCTTGTGTGCGGTCGTTCGCAACTGCGCGACTTCGACCAGAAACGAAAAACCAACCGACTGCGATTTCGTGCCGACGTCAAACATGCGAAAGCGCACTTCAACACGGCCGTTTTCCCGCTCTGTCAGTTTGCCGATGACGAGATTCTGCGCGCCTTCGTTGCGCCAGTAGGCAAAATCGACTTGTCCGGCCTGGGTAGGAAATGGCCGCGCGTTACCCTTGGCACCCAATCGAAACAGTCCGCTGCGGCGCAAATCGGCCGACACGATCTTGCTGATCACCTGATCGTATCCATCCTCGTCGCCAAAAGGCAGGATCGTAATCGGAATCTGACTGGCGCCGCCCCCAATAACATCAATTGTCAATTGGGCGCGCAACGGCTCTGCGCCGAACAGCGTGAGCACGCTGATCAACAAAATTATTGCCGGTTTGAATCTGAGCATTGCATATTCTCTCTGATGGTTCATTCTTTAGGACGGAACGACATGTTAAATCGTCTGAAATGTTCCCGGAAAAGATTCGAATCACTTGGCACCGGCAGTGGCTGTGCCGCCATGATGGCCCTGCGAACCGCCGTATCATAAGCGTCAACGCCGCTCGATTTTCTCAACTTCACTTCTAACACGCCGCCACCGGGCAGCAATACGACTTCGTATAACGCCTCCGGGTTACTGGTAATATTTTGCGGCATTAACACTCGCGAGCGCACTTTTCCGCTGATCTTTGCTTTGTAATCGTCAACCAGTGCCTGCTGGGCCGCACGCGCTGCGGCGGCTGCCTGTTGTCTCGCGCGCCGTTCGGCCTCGATTTTATCACGCCGCGCCTGCTCTGCCTGGCGCTTCTTCTCGGCGAGTTCGCGCTCTCGTGCCAGCCGCTGCTGCTCGGCTAACCGTTGCCGCTGCTCCTCTTCCAGCCGGGCTTGCTCTGCGCGACGCCGCTCGGCCTCTTCCTCGGCACGTAACTGCGCTTCCAGACGTATGGCTTTCTGGCGTTTGCGCTTTTCCTCTTCGAGCCGGCGTTTCTCCGCTTCGGCCTCCGCTATCAGCCGTTCTTCCTCCAGGCGTCGCTTTTCCTCTTCAATTCTTAGCGCTTCCAGGCGTTTACGCTCCTCCTCGTCAAGTCTTTGCTGTTCGGCCAGCGCCTCTGCCTTCGCTCGCTCCTCTTCGAGCCGGCGTTTCTCCGCTTCGGCCTCCGCTATCAGCCGTTCTTCCTCCAGGCGTCGCTTTTCCTCTTCAATTCTTAGCGCTTCCAGGCGTTTACGCTCCTCCTCGTCAAGTCTTTGCTGTTCGGCCAGCGCCTCTGCCTTCGCTCGCTCTTCTTCGAGCCGGCGTTTCTCCGCTTCGGCCTCCGCTATCAGCCGTTCTTCCTCCAGGCGTCGCTTTTCCTCTTCAATTCTTAGCGCCTCCAGGCGTTTACGCTCCTCCTCGTCAAGTCTTTGCTTTTCGGCCAGCGCCTCTGCCTTCGCTCGCTCTTCTTCGAACCGGCGTTTCTCGGCTTCGGCTTGTGCCGCCAATCTTGCCTGTTCCTCTTCCTGGCGTCGCTGCTCCTGCGCAAGACGGAGTTCTTCGCGCCGTTTTTCTTCGGCTTTGCGTTCCTTGTCCCTGAGTTCAATTTCCGCCCGGCTCGGTTTGGGTGATTCAACCATCGGCGGCTGCGGCAATGGCGCGGGCGGCTCGACTGCCGATGGCGCCGGTGCCGGAGCCGGTGGAGGCAACTGGCGTTGCGCCGGTGCAGGATCGCGTTTGATCGGTTCCGGTTCCACCTGTGCCGGTTTCGGCTCAGCTTTGGTTGGTTTCGGTTTGGCCTTTACCGGTTTTGGTTCTGCCGGCTTCGGTTTGACTTGCGTTTTGGGAGTTTCCGGAGCAGGCGGCAACGCCTCCCAGTATTCGACGAATACCGGCCCGACTTTCTGCTTCTGCCAGCTGACGCCGAAGAACAGGAATCCGAAAAACAACACGTGGACGAGCACGGCCAGCAGGCCGGAAACCGTCCGTTCTGGGCGTGGTCCAGCGTGCATCAGCCTTTCGGTACGGCCAGCAGGCCAACTCTCTTTACCTGGTTTCTATGCAGCAGATCCATGACTTGCATCACGTTCTCGTAGCGCACGTCCTTGTCCGCTGAAATGACCACCGGCTGATCCGGTTGCTTTTCCTGCTTCGACTGAATAGCGCTGACAAGTTCCTCACGTGTCACCGGACGCGAGGCGCCCGATTCATTGCGGTCGACATACGACAAGTTTCCGTTGGCTCGAATTTCAACCTCCAGCGGCCGTATTGGCGGCAGGGACGCCTTGCCGACCTTGCCGATCGTTGGAAGGTCGATGACGCCAGGATTCATCAACGGTGCGGTAACCATGAATATGACTAGCAGCACCAACATGACGTCAATGTATGGAACGACGTTGATCTGGTTCATCACGCTGCGTTGCCGTCGCACTGCCATTTAGCTGACCTCCTGCCCAGTATTCTGTGTTTGCACCTGCGACTGTGGCAAGCCATTCGCCTGACGCTGCAGAATATTCGAGAACTCTTCCATGAAGCTGTCGTAACGGGTCGACAATCGCTCGATATGGCGCACGTAGTGATTGAATGCAACCACTGCCGGAATCGCCGCGAACAAGCCCATCGCGGTCGCAACCAGCGCCTCGGCAATACCCGGCGCCACATGCGCGAGTGTCGCCTGGCCTACATTTGCCAGACCACGGAACGCATTCATGATCCCCCAGACCGTGCCGAACAATCCGATATACGGACTAACCGACCCGACAGTCGCCAGATACGACAGGTGCGCCTCCAGATAATCCAGTTCTCGCTGGTAAGTTGCACGCATTGCTCTGCGCGTTCCATCCATAAGAACCGGCAGGTCGATGCCGGCCTGTTTGCGCAATTTGACGAATTCGCGGAAGCCAGATTCGAAAATGCGTTCCAGGCTGCCGGCATCGGCTCGATTCGATGTCGCCGCCTGGTAGAGCGTGCCCAGGTCCGCCCCGCTCCAGAAACTGCGCTCGAATTCTTCGGCACGGCGCAGCGCGTGTCGCACAATGAACATCTTGCGAAAGATGAACCACCAGGAAACCAGCGACATGCCCAGCAACAGCGCCATGACAAGCTGAACGAGCACACTCGCATTGCTTAGCAGAAACAGCAGTGACAGATCCTGGCTGGCAGTCATTCCTTGTTACATCCCTTTATCTGATGTCGCCCGCAGCGACGATTGCGAGAATGCAGCCGCAATTGCTTCGGGCAACGGCCGCGGGCGAAAATCGCCCATCGTTACACACGCCAGGTTCACCTTGGCGCGCACAAGCCTGGTTTGCGTTCGATGAACTTCCTGTAGCAACGTAACCTGGGCCCGGCCGAGCCGGTAAACATCGACATCGACCAAATCATCGAGACGCGCAGGCTGCATGAACTTCATGTCGATTGATCGCACGATAAACAACACGCCATAGCGCTGCTCCAGATCCCGCTGTTCGAATCCAAGATGGCGCAACCATTCGGTGCGAGCGCGTTCAAGAAAGTTAAGGTATGCGGCGTGATAGACCACTTCACCGGCGTCGGTGTCCTGAAAGTAAACCCGGACCGCAATCGAGAACGCGATTTCAGTTCTCCCGCCACAATTCGCCGCTAACGCCATCAGAGGGGATCGCCAGGCCAAAGTGGCGATACGTTTGTGGCGTGGCAATGCGCCCGCGCGGCGTGCGCTGCAGATACCCTTGTTGGATCAGAAACGGCTCAAGAACGTCTTCGATGGTGTCGCGCGCCTCGCCGATCGCCGCGGCGAGATTGTCGACACCAACCGGACCACCCTTGAACTTTTCCATAACCGCGCTCAGCAGCTTTCGATCCATAATGTCCAGACCGAGCGTGTCAACATCCAGCATCGAAAGTGCCGCATCCGCGGTTTCCCTGTCGACAATTCCCTGCGCCCTGACTTCGGCAAAATCGCGCACTCGTCGCAGCAACCGGTTGGCGACCCGAGGCGTGCCCCGTGAGCGCGAAGCGATCTCCATTGCGCCGTCATTGTTGATCTGCACTTTCAGCAAACCGGCCGATCGCGTGACGACTTGCTGCAACTCCTGCGCTGAGTAGAACTCCAGGCGAGAAACGATTCCGAAGCGATCACGCAGCGGATTGGTCAGCATTCCGGCGCGCGTGGTCGCGCCAACCAGTGTGAACGGCGGCAAATCGAGCTTTACCGAGCGCGCGGCCGGCCCCTCACCAATCATGATGTCAATCTGATAGTCCTCAAGCGCCGGGTAAAGGATTTCCTCGACCACCGGTGACAGACGGTGAATCTCATCGATGAACAACACGTCATTCGGTTCAAGATTGGTCAGCAGCGCCGCAAGATCACCCGGGCGTTCCAGTACCGGACCGGAGGTATGCCGAACATTGACGCTCATTTCACGGCCGATGATATGCGCCAGCGTCGTCTTTCCAAGGCCGGGCGGGCCGAACAGAAGGACATGATCAAGCGCCTCGCCGCGTTTGCGCGCCGCTTCGACAAAGATACCCAGTTGTGAACGAATTTTCTGCTGGCCAACATAGTCCTGGAGTTTGCGCGGGCGTAGCGCCCGTTCCAGTGCCTCTTCCTGAGAAGAATGCGGCGCCGGCTCAATCAGGCGGTCAGTTTCGATCATCCCCGCGAGTACGGTTGCATGTTTGCGCGTTCGGCTTCACATGTACGGACTGGTGATTCCATCAGTGCAGAGGCGTCAGTGGCGATTCCATTTCAGAGTGACGATTGATGATCGCCGCGAGAATAGCAGGATCATGCGACGCAATTCGTTGTTGAGGCGCAGTACATCGATTGGGCACAATAAATTGATTCAATGTCAGTGCGTCGTCCTGCGGTCTCTGAACGCCGTCGACTCGGGCTTGCAGGGTGCGCATCTCTGGCAGAGTCGCTGCCAAGATCAATCCTGAACTTTTCCGCATGCTGCCCGTTGTCTCCTCGTCCACGCGCGCTCACCAAATGCGGCTTAGCAAAACTGCGCGAATTATATCTCACGGATGTCATCGCGGAACACGCATCCGACTGTTTTTACTGTCGCCGATTTTTACTGTCGCCAATCTATTAGTGTCGCCAAGCGGCGACACGTACTAGAAGATTGCGCACCGTTGAGTATTCAGTTGCGTATCCGCTTGAGTATTCATTAGTGCACTTCTATTCACATGTTGTTCCCCGCCATTGGATCTTTTTTGTTGCGAGCGAACGCCAGCTGGTCGCAATTCAGGATGAGTGAAAGGGTATAGCTGTGATAGAAAGAACGACCTCGCGCCCGCTCCTGGCCGTTCTGCGATCATCGTCGCTGCGCTATATGTCGCCGCGATGAATAAAGACCGCTGGGCGTCTCAAGACGGCTTGGACAACAGTTTCAGCGCGTGACGGATTGATTCTGACACCGACAGGTCCGTTGCCACTTTCGCCAGAGTCGCAGCCGCCTCTTTTTCCTTGTAGCCAAGTGCGAGCAATGCGCGAAGCGCATCGTCACGCGGCGTCGGCGCGGCACCTGCGACACCACTGTCGACCGACAGCTTGTCTTTCAATTCGAGCATGAGCCGCTCTGCGGTCTTCTTCCCGATGCCGGGAATCTTCGTAATTGTCCCGGACTCCTGAAGCGCGACTGCCTGATGCAGTTCCTCCACCGAAAGTCCCGACAAAACGGCAAGCGCTGTTCGCGCGCCGACCCCATTCACTTTGAGCAACTGGCGGAACAGTTGCCGCTCCTCGTTGGTCGCAAATCCGTACAACAGATGCGCGTCATCGCGAACGAGCAGATGCGTAAACAGTGTGGTTGTCGTGCCAGCGGCCGGAAGCTGGTAGAAGGTGCTCATCGGCACATCGATCTCGTATGCCACACCCTGTACGTCAAGCGCAATCATCGGCGGTTGCTTTTCGAGCAATGTCCCCGTTAGCCGCCCGATCACACCAGCCTCCCGCGACGAACCCGGTATCCGGATGTCGCCAGAGCGCCCAGGCCTCTTCCGCCATGCGCGTGACAAATCGCACAGGCGAGTGCATCAGCCGCATCACTACCGGGAACCAGTGACAATGTCAGCAACCGTCGCACCATTTCCTGGATCTGTTCTTTCCTGGCGTGACCGTTGCCGACCACCGCCTGTTTAACCTGTAGCGCCGTGTACTCCGCAACCGGGAGACTGCGGCCGACAGCGGCACAGATTGCCGCCCCGCGCGCCTGTCCAAGCAACAGCGTCGACTGCGGGTTAACGTTGACGAAGACCTTTTCAATCGCAACGTGATCTGGACGCTCCTGCTCCATGACCTCGGCAAGGCCGTCAAGAATCGTCTTGATCCGTTCCGGCAATTGCGCATTGGCAGTACGGATACAGCCACTCGTCACGTAAGCGAGATGCTGACCTGTCTGGTCCACAACCCCGAATCCGGTCACGCGCAACCCGGGGTCAATACCGAGAATTCTCACCTGGACACCGGATTGTCAGCCACCGGGTAAGCGGTCGCCAGTTCATGGTTTCGGCGCGTGCTGCGCCGCTGCGTATCAGGCACTCAATCCGCGTCAAAAACAGCGGTCGTGTAAACATCCTGGACGTCATCGAGTGTCTCCAGCGCGTCGAGCAATTTCTGCATGCGTTCGGCCTGATCGCCGGCAAGCGCATTTTCCGTAGCGGGTTTATAGGTAACTTCGGCATATTCGGCCTTGAGTCCGGCACTTTCAAGCGCGTTCTTTACGTCAGGAAAAGAATGCGGTTCGGTAATGACTTCGACCGAGCCGTCGTCATTGCTGATGATATCTTCTGCCCCTGCGTCCAGGGCAGTGTCCATGACGACCTCCTCGTCCGTTCCGGGAGAAAACACGAGCTGGCCGCAATGCTTGAACAAGAACGCCACCGACCCATCAGTGCCCAGATTGCCGCCATGTTTGCTAAACACGTGACGAACATCGGCGACCGTCCGGGTTCGATTGTCCGTCATACAGTCGACCATGACCGCGGCGCCACTGATGCCGTAACCCTCGTAACGAATTTCTTCGTAGTCAACGCCATCGAGTTCGCCCGATCCGCGCTTGGTTGCGCGCTCCACCGTATCCTTGGGCATGTTGTTGTCAAACGCCTTGTCCATCGCCAGGCGCAGGCGGGAATTCGAACCCGGGTCAGGCCCGCCCAGCCGGGCGGCGACGGTAATTTCCTTGATCAAGCGAGTGAATATCTTGCCACGCTTCGCATCGGCGGCTGCCTTGCGGTGTTTGATGTTGGCCCATTTACTATGCCCTGCCATATTGCATTGCGCCGACTCGCGCCGATCCCGGTCAGTTACGAAAGTCGCCACGCAGCGCATTTCCAGAAAAGCGCTGCGAAGCACCTGAACTGGCTACGTAAACTGCTGACGTGACTTGTAAAGTCTAGGGAACCTTTGATCAATTGTCACGTACTCAGCGCGTGAGAATTGATCAAAGGTTCCCTAGCATAGGGACTCGGCGCCAGGCAGACATTGCCGTCTCCGGGTCGATGAGAAAACAACGGTTAGACGTTAAAACGAAAGTGCACGACATCACCGTCGCGAACGACGTATTCCTTTCCTTCGAGGCGCATCTTGCCGGCATCCTTGGCGCCGCTCTCGCCGTTGAGTGATATGTAGTCTTCGTAACCGATGACCTCGGCGCGAATGAAGCCTTTCTCGAAATCGGTATGAATGACGGCCGCCGCCTGTGGGGCCGTATCGCCCTTGTGAATCGTCCAGGCACGCACTTCCTTCTCACCCGCGGTAAAATAGGTCTGCAATCCCAAAAGGCCATATGCAGTGCGTATCAGGCGATTCAAACCCGGCTCATCAAGACCGGTGTCGGCAAGAAACAGCGACTTGTCTTCGTCGCTCATATCAAAAATCTGTGCTTCGAGCGCAGCGCAAATCGCCACCACCGGTGCGTTTTCGGCGGCCGCGTATTCGTTGATCGCATCCAGCCAGGGATTGTCGGAAAAACCAGTCTCACTGACGTTGGCGACGTACATGGTCGGCTTCATCGTGAGCAGAAACAGTGGCTCGACAACCACCTGTTCTTCCTTGGCAAGTTCCACACTGCGCGCCGGCCGGCCCTGATCGAGTGCCGCTTCGATTTTCTGCAGGACCGCAACCAGGCGCTGTGATTCCTTGTCGCCGCCTGAGCGCGCCTGCTTGACGTGGCGGGCGAGTTGTTTCTCGACGGTGGCCATATCGGCAAGTGCAAGTTCAGTGTTGATGACTTCGATATCCGAAACCGGATCGACATGGCCGCTGACATGCACGACATCTTCGTCGGAGAAACAGCGCACGACATGTACGATCGCGTCTGTCTCGCGGATATTGGCCAGAAACTGATTGCCAAGGCCCTCGCCTTTCGACGCGCCAGCGACCAATCCAGCGATATCAACAAACTCGACGCTCGCCGGTATCGTCTTTTGCGGATTGACCATCGCTGAAAGACGATCAAGCCGCGTGTCAGGCACTTCGACAATGCCGACGTTGGGTTCAATCGTGCAGAACGGATAATTTTCCGCGGCGATCGCGGCCTTGGTCAACGCATTAAACAGGGTGGACTTGCCGACGTTGGGCAGCCCTACGATTCCACATTTCATGACTTGGGACTATTACGAGTAGAAATTCTTGAGGCAAACGATCGACACGCGATCAAATACGGACGATTCACTCACGCGTGTGCAGACGATGCATCGCACCCTCAAAATCGCCGCCAATCAGTTGCGGCCATATTGTCAGGCTGCGTTCCAGTGCCGTGGAGATAAGCTTGGTTTCGTCCACGCGTGGCGGCGAGAGAACGTAGCCAGATACCAGGGCGCGGTCTCCGGGATGGCCGATGCCAATACGTAATCGCCAGAAATCGCGACCCAGGTGAGCAGCAATACCGCGCAATCCATTGTGCCCTGCGACCCCGCCACCTTTCTTGAGCTTTATCACGCCCGGCTCGAGATCAAGCTCATCGTGAACAACCAGGAACTCTGACTGCGTAATCTTGCAAAAATCACACATTGCCCTGACGGAGCGCCCACTTTCATTCATAAACGTGGCCGGCTTGAGAAACCAGCAGTCCGCATCGGCTTGCTTGAATCTACCGACATCGCCTTGAAAACGGGATTCGGGACGCAGATCAGCACCGATCTCCGCAGAGATCGCGTCAATCCACCAGAAACCGGCATTGTGCCGGGTCGCTTCGTAGCGGTGCCCCGGATTACCGAGGCCGACGACAAGTCTCATACATTCCCGACGACACGCCTGGCGCAGCATCGCAGCGCTGTGCAAATGGCGGTAGCGAAAGCATTTCGCAACGCGCCGGGTGTTGCTTGCTGCGCAGGCGCATACAGGTCGATTACTTGTCTTCTTCTGAAGACGAGGCAGGTGCGGCGTCAGCGTCGGCAGCAGCTTCGCCACCTTCCGCGGCGGCTGCTTCGCCTTCTTTACCCACGACTGTCTCTTCTTCCGGCTCGACAACAGCACGCGGCACTTGAACAGTCGCGACAACTGCATCGTCACCACGGGCGAACTGCAGTGACTCGACACCGCTTGGCAGCTTGAGATCAGACAGGTGCACGGAATGGCCAAGTTCGAGATCGGCAACATCGACATCAACAAACTCGGGCAGATCGGCGGGCAAGCAGCTTACTTCCAGGTCCGACATGACGTGGTTTATGACGCCGCCACCGAATTTGACACCCGGTGCGAGGTCG
Source organism: uncultured Burkholderiales bacterium (assembly GCA_951812315.1). GTDB lineage: Bacteria > Pseudomonadota > Gammaproteobacteria > Burkholderiales > Eutrophovitaceae > SG8-40. The sequence goes on along the minus strand of CATOSA010000021.1, from coordinate 38,717 downwards.
GCGTTGATAAAGTGCAGAGGCACTCGCATATGAATCTTTTGCTTTGCATCGACCCGTTGAAAGTCGATGTGAAGCACCTCGCGCTTCCAGGGGTGCATCTGTATATCGCGCAGCAGAACGTTTTGCTTCTTGCCGTCAATATTCATTGTCAGAATTGACGCGTGAAACGCTTCGTGCCGCAGTTGCAGCATGATCGCCTTATGATCGAGTTCGATTACTTGCGCGTCTTGATTCGCACCATAAATAATTCCCGGCACTTTGCCGGATCTGCGAAGGCGGCGGCTCGCACCCGTACCTTGCACAGACCGGGATATTGCATTTACTTCAGTGGTTGCCATCATTGTTCTCCAGTCAGCCCGAAAGAAGCCGCGACCAGCAACTTTCGGTGTCACAACTTTCGGTGTCACAAAAGGTGCTCTTCTATAGTGCACCACGCATACTACGAAACTCTCGGCGCGGCGTTGCGCCGCATATCAGCAAATGCGCGACCCAGCGCCGAATTGCTCTTGTGCGACTAAGCGTCGCAATTTCTCTTGCGCGACTAAGCGTCGCATCTTCTCTTGCGCGACTAAGCGTCGCGACACCCAGCATCAAATCCTAGTCCATGAATAACGAGGAGACCGAATCCTCGTTGCTGATGCGCCGCATCGTCTCCGCCAGCAACTCGGCAATTGAAAGTTGCCGAATTCGTGAACTGTTCTGCGCATCGTCACGAAGCGGAATGGTGTTGGTGACGACGACTTCATCCAGCGCAGAATCTTCAATCCGTTCGATCGCTTTCCCTGAAAGCACCGGGTGAGTACAGTAAGCGAGTACTTTCTCGGCGCCTTCTTTCTTCAACGCGTTGGCTGCCTGGCACAACGTACTCGCGGTATCCACCATGTCGTCCATAATGATGCAGGTGCGCCCTTGCACCTCACCGATAATGTTCATCACTGTGGCGACGTTGGGTCTTGGCCGGCGTTTGTCAATAATCGCGAGATCGGACTCCAGGCGCTTCGCCAGCGCGCGCGCGCGGACCACACCACCGACATCCGGAGAAACGACAACCAGATTGTCGTAACCCCGCTTCCAGATATCGCCGAGAAGAATCGGCGCTGAGTAGACGTTATCAACAGGTATGTCAAAAAAGCCCTGAATCTGGTCTGAGTGCAGATCCATCGTAAGCAAACGGTCCACTCCTGCAGCTTGCAGCATATTGGCGACGATCTTCGCACTGATCGCCACTCTCGCCGATCGCGGCCGGCGATCCTGGCGGGCATAACCGAAGTAAGGCACTGCCGCCGTAATCCTGCCGGCCGATGAGCGTTTAAGCGCATCGACCATCAGCAGAACTTCCATCAAGTTGTCGTTGGTTGGCGTGCAAGTGGATTGCAGGACAAATGTGTCCTGCCCGCGCACGTTCTCCATCAATTCCACCATCACTTCGCCATCACAGAAACGCGCCACTGTGGCACGACCCAGTGGAATGTTCAGATGGCGGACAACGTCCGCAGCAAGCCCCGGGTTGGCACTGCCGGTAAACACCATCAAGCTGTCGTAGGCCATTACAATGCTTTCCCGTTGCCAAAAAACAAGATATTCCGATCTCGGGGCGTGTTGCCCGTGGTCCAACGCGACACCCGTGCGATGATGTCGCGTACGCATGCCCCGCTTATATGGCTGGGGAGGTAGGATTCGAACCTACGCATGACGGAATCAAAATCCGTTGCCTTAACCAACTTGGCCACTCCCCAAAAAAATGTGCGCACGATCAGCCTGCCCGAGTCACGGTTAGTGTGGCGGCAACCGCGCGAGAGCCGCAAACACTGTTTCCGCCTGACAGGTCGGCAAGCCGCTAGGCAGCTTCGGCAAACATTGGATGCCGGTCCAGACCGCGTGCCACGAAACCCTTCATATCCGCTGGCAACTGGTTCAAAACCGACCGCGCATCCGACTCAGTGTCGAAAGCACAGAAAACGCAAGCGCCGGAACCCGTCATCATCGCCTTGCCGAATTTTCCGAGCCAATTCAGATGGCGTGCAATTTCCGGGAAGCGTTTGCACGCCACTGGCTGCAGATCGTTATGACCCTGGCCGATCGAAAAGGCCGCTATTTTGATGGCTTTGGTATTGCGTGTCAATTCACAAGCGGCGAAGATTTCCGCTGTGGAAACCGTGACTTGGGGTGTCAGAACGAGGTACCACGCGGGACCAAGCTCGATTGCCTGAAGGCGCTCGCCGACACCTTCGGCAAATGCCGATCGACCGAATACAAATACCGGCACATCCGCGCCCAGTTGCAGCGCAACTCTTTGAAGCCGGGCTTGAGACAAGCCCAGGCCCCACAACTGGTTTAATGCCATCAGCGTCGTGGCGGCGTCGGAGCTGCCGCCACCCAGACCCCCACCGAGCGGCAACCGCTTGCCGATGTCGATATCGACACCCAACCGGCAATCGGATATTGACTGCAGCAGCCGGGCCGCGCGCAGTGTCAGGTCCTGATCTTCAGTAATACCTGCGATTGGCTTGAGTCGGTGGATACCGTCGTCGCTGCGCAATCGAAAACCTACATGGTCACAAAAGTCGACGAACCGAAATACCGTTTGCAGTGTGTGATATCCATCTGCACGCCGGCCCGTCACGTGAAGGAATAGATTGAGTTTTGCAGGTGCCGGAAAGTACGAGAATTCGCCGTTCATTGCGCGAGTGATGGAAACTTCCAGCCATCGATAATCAAACGCATACGAAGATCGCGATAGTTCAACACCATTGAAGACGGCAGCAGACTGTCTCCTGAATAGGCAAAATATTCGATGTGCCAGTCACTTTGCGATAGTTTCTTGATGCGCGACTGATCGTCCTGCTCCAACAACATAACTGCTACGTCCGGTTCGGCGCGGCCAAGCACCCAGTGGCGAAGACCGCTCAAGGGCAGGTCCCAGCCGAGGACCTCACGGGTAAGCTGCTGCACATTGTCCGACGAGAATGATTCTTTCTTCGCAGTGACCAGCGTCGCCTGATTGCCACTTGCGACGAGAGTAGCGAGCGTTGATCCGACCGGTGAGTACAGCCATATTTCGTCAGACGCCGGCTCATGGTGCCAACGCATGCGCGCCGAATAGCCGCGCCCGTCGTACTTTACGGCAACCCGCCCCGTAAGTTCGAACTCGTCGATGGATGCCGTGGTTTCGATGGGCGCAAGCGGCGGCCCGGATGCGCACGACAGCAGCAAAGCGAGCACCAGCCCGCTGGCTGACAAGCGGACAAGTTGGAACAACTCAGCCGCCGAGGAACCTGCGCATTACCTTCTGAAGCAACTCATTGTCAGGGTAGCTGCCCGCTGAATCGTCCCAGATGCGCCGCGCTTCGCGCCGGGTTCCCGTGACCCACAGCACTTCGCCCAGGTGCGCCGCAATTTCCGGGTCCGGGCTAATGTCATAAGCATGGCGCAGATAACGTAATGCCTCGTCGTAGTTGCCAAGCCGGTATTCGACCCAGCCCATGCTGTCCAGGATATACGGGTCCTCGGGCGCCAGTGCCAGGGCTTCCGCTATGAATTCGCGCGCATCTTCGTAGCGCTCGGTGCGATCAGCCAGCGTATAGCCGAGGGCGTTGTATGCCTGAGCGCTGCCCGGTTCCAGTTCAATCAGTCTGAGAAGCCGGCTCTCGACGATATCAATCCGGTCAATCTTCTCCGCGGCGAGCGCAACGTCGTAAAGCAACGATGGATTGTCCGGATACGATTCAAGCGCTTCGTTCAATACCTCGTAGCATTGCTCATGCTCGCGCACTTCGCGCAGCATGTGCGCCTCCGCCTGGATAATCTGCACACGCTGGGCGTCATCCGCCACTTCGAGCGAACGAAGATAGCGGCGCGCAGCGTCAACGCCAGCACGGCGCGCAATCAATGACGCATAGCGTGACTGCGCGGCAACGAATTGACCGCCACCCTCTACAGATCGATACCAGCGCTCGGCTTCATCATTACGCTTGAGTTTTTCATTGACTTGTCCAAGCTGATAGTAAACAGCGTCGCGATCGTTGTAGCCAAGCGATAACGCCGTTCTGAGATACTCGTCGGCAACGATATGGTCACCCATCTGGGAGGAAAGCAGCGCCAGCGTAAACGTCAGTTTCGCGTTTCTTGGATTGGCTTTCAGCAATATCTGGAATTCGCGCCGCGCTTCCGGATACTCTCGTTCCGCAACCAGCGCGCGAGCATAATTGAGCCGCACTTCGTGGGCATTCGGATGAGATCTGAGAAATGTACGCAAGTAGGCAATACCTTGGCCTCGCTGCTGTTCCCTCAGAATTTGCGATTTGAGTAATGCACCCTGTTGCCAATCAGGGCGTAACTTGAGCGCCATTTCGGCAGAATTCAGGGCCTGCTTCGGCTCATTGTCCGCATAGGCTGCCTGGGCAAGAACGTAGTGCGCTTCCGGCAGGCCGATATAAGGTTTGGTCAGATCGCGCACCAGCACATGCACTTCGGCTTTGTCCGGATGTTTTCCGCAAATTGCATACAGCTGCATCAAGCCGCGCGCCGGACCACCAGGCGATTTCGCCAGCATTTCGGCCAACAATGGGCGTGCCGCCTGTAGATCGCCACTCTTGATCAGGAGGTCTGCGAGCGTCCTGCGGGCCAACGCGGATGTCGGCTCATTCTCATACCAGATTCTCGCGGTCTCGAGCGCAACATCGTTGCGCTTCGCGTACACCGCCACCTCGGTTGCGCGCCTGGCGACGCGCGGGTCTTGCGACCTGCGAGCAAGCTTCAGATAAGTATCGCTTGCAAGTCCGATGTCACCGCGCTGGCCGGCAATTTCGGCGATCAGAAATTGATACAGGAAATCGGGGTCGAGGTCGCTGGCGACCGCGGCAGGGCTTTTTCCTGATCCGAGCACACTCTGAATGCGCTCTTCCAGACTTTTTGCTTCCGCTTGTTGAGCTTCTTTGTGCTCGGTATTGTTCTCAACTGCGTGCCTGTTGGCATCCGGCTGAGCGCCAGCCTGCGCAGCAGTTTGCTGCGCGTCAATCTGGCCGGCACCAGCAGTCGTTTCATGCTGGGTCGCGGTCTGGGCACACGCACCTGTGAGCAGCGCAGACAGAGTAATGATGAATAGGCAAGAGTAGCGCATAGACATATGGCGAGGTTCTTCTCTTGGAATCGGGACGATGATCCTCGATTGACCCGGGCGTCAGGAGCGACCAAGAGCTTTTTGTCGCAAAAAATTGCGCCTGCAGACCGGAAGTTCTTCAACTGAGAAGAGAGTTTAGGTATATTTGGCAGCCATCACAAGAGACCCCTTGATTCAGACCCCGAGCCAGGCGGCGGGATTAAAGCAATCCTGCACATTTTGGTCCGGCCCCGGGCAATAATTAAGTAGAGTCCCACTCATCAAGGGCTTGTTAATACAATTTCAGTCGATGCCTTGCCTTCGGGAACTGGCCCGGGGAAGGCGCGAGGAGTGCATTTTTGCTTTTTAAAATAGGCAATAAGCGACAATATCTGGTTCCATATTTGGCAGCAATCCAACGGTGCGAAGCAGCATCGGTTCGATCTGACCTGTTTCGATCTGACCTGGTTCGATCAAACCTGGCTGGACCAAACCAGGCGAGATTCGGTTTAGCAGTTCGATCAAGTGACATAACCATGTCGCCTTCACCGTGCCCGCTCGCACCTTACAGCTGCAACATAAGTATGGATCCGATACGCATTGACAAGTTCCTCAGAAATCCCTTCCCACTGATTGGGTTCAGACAATCATGAGCGACACAACAGAGCCCGCAATAACTTTGTCCGCAGTCGGGTTGTCGCGTAGTTACGGCGGCAAACTGGCGGTAGATGGCGTTTCACTGGAATTACGGCGCGGCGAGATCATCGGTTTGCTGGGACCCAATGGGGCCGGCAAAACAACAACAATGCGAATGATCACCGGAACGCTCGCACCATCCAACGGATCGGTCAGCATTTGCGGGATTGACCTGATCGACGAACCAACTGCGGCGAAAGCGAAGCTCGGCTATCTTCCGGAGATTTCGCCGCTGTACAAGGACCTGCGAGTAGACGAATACCTGCGTCTTGCCGGGCGGCTGCACAATGTACGCCGGTCGGCAATTGCAGCGGCGGTCGAGCGTGCCAAACGGCGCAGCGGTCTGTCCGACAAGGGCCGAACGCTGATCGGCTCGCTTTCCAAAGGCTATCAGCAAAGAGTCGGGATCGCCCAGGCGATCATTCACGATCCGGACGTGATTGTTCTCGACGAGCCGACAGTAGGCCTCGATCCAAATCAGATTCGCGAAATTCGCTCACTCATTCGCGAACTCGGAAATGATCACAGCGTCATTCTGTCAACCCATATCCTGCCCGAGGTTGAAGCAGTCTGTGACCGCGTGCAGATTCTTCACAACGGCAAAGTCGTCTTTGCCGACGCGATCAGCGGGCTTCGACAATTTCGCGGCGGCCATTCGGTGCAAATATCCCTGCGCTGGCCGCCATCGATAGGTGAAATTGAAACGCTGGTGAATCCTGCCGACGTCGACAAGATCAGCGACGGCGTATTTCGTATTACGCCGGAAAAGGCTGAGTACGACCCGACCGATGCGTTGGTGCGCGCCAGCGTCGAGCACGACTGGGGCCTTTTTCAGCTGGCACCGGCGCAGGCAAGTGTCGAGGAAGTTTTTGTACAACTGACACAGCGCGACGTTGCGGATGCGGACGCGGATCTGCCTGACGCGCTTCCCGGCTCCGAGGCATCAACGGAGGAAACAGCATGATTTTTACAATTGCCGGCAAGGAATTGCGCTCGATGTTTACATCACCGCTCGCGTGGGTGGTGTTGGCAATTGTGCAATCAATCCTTGCCTGGATTTTTCTGTCCCGTGTCAACTTCTTCTTGTTGAACCAGGCAGAGATCGCACGCGTACCCACTTATCCAGGGCTGACCGAAATCGCCGTCGTGCCGATGTTTGGCGTTGCGTCAATTGTCTTGTTGATGTCGGTACCGTTGTTGACGATGCGGTTGATCTCGGAAGAACGCCGCAACCAGACCATGGCACTGTTGATGGCAGCGCCCATTTCAATGAGCGAAATCGTCGTCGGCAAGTTTCTCGCGCTGATAGCGTTTCTGATGTTGATCAATTTGATGATGGTGCTCATGGCCCTGTCATTGCTCGCCGGCGGCACAATCGATTTGGGCTTGTTGATCGCCAATCTCGTCGGATTGATTCTGCTCGGTGCCAGTTTCGCGGCAATCGGATTATTTGTGTCGTGCCTGACCACGCATCCAGTCGTCGCGGCGATACTCTCGCTCGGCGTTTTTCTCGGCCTGTGGATCATGAATATTTTTGTGTCTGAGCCGGATAGCCTGCTGAATCTCGCCTCCCTGCTGAAGCACTATGAGGGATTCCTGAGCGGCTCGATCTCGGTTACCGACCTGATTTATTTCGGCCTTCTGATTACTACTTTTCTCATTCTTTCGATCCGCCGACTCGACGCGGACCGCCTGCGCGCATGAAAATCAACGCCCGATTCCGCCTTCAAGTTCTCGTCCAGAACAGCCTGTTCGTGGTGTTGTTGATCGCCATCGTCGCATCCATTCTGTATCTCACCAAAGATGTCAAGACGCAGTGGGACCTGACAGACAGCAAACGCAACACCTTGTCGCCGGCGTCTGTCGAAGTTCTGAATCAAATACCGGGGCCGATTACGATCACCGCATATGCAACGGCGCGCGATGCCGAAGGCAATTTGCGGCAACGGCTTCAGGATGTCATCGCTCCGTATCAGCGGGCCAAAGACAATGTAACCCTGACGTTCGTCGACCCGCGCGAAGATCCAGCGGCGGTGAAAAAGGCAGGCGTTCGGCTGGATGGCGAACTGGTCGTGGAAGTCAACGATCGCAGCGAAAATCTTGGCACGGTGAATGAGCAGGAGTTAACCAACCTGCTGGTGCGCCTGATGCGTTCTTCCGAACGCCTGGTCATGGCTCTGGACGGCCACGGTGAAGGCAGGTTCAACAAGCCGGCAAACTACGACCTGAGCAACCTGGGCAATAGACTGGAGGCGCAAGGAATTCGTACCGGTTCGGTCAACTTCGCGGTCGCGCAAGACATTCCGGACAATGCGTCAGTGCTGGTGATCGCAAGTCCGCGCGTTGACCTGCTGGCCGGAGAGGTTAATCGAATCAAACGCTACCTCGAGAAAGGCAGAAACCTGCTCTGGCTGATTGACTACGATTCGCTTCGCGGCATGGAGGCAATCGCAGATTTCCTTGGACTCGATCTGATTGACGGCGTCGTAATCGATCCCGCCGCTGGCAGTCAAAAGTTACCGCCGACGATTTCGCTTGCTTCAGCTTACGCAGATCACGCAATTACCAATCGCCTGGCCTCGAATACGGTGTTTCCGTTCGCACGGAGGATTGCCGCGTACGAAGACTCTTCGTTTTATTTCACTCCGCTGGTAGAAGCGGCCGCGGGCGGCTGGCTTGAAACCAGTGGCCTGATGAATGCCGAGTTCGATCGCGACAGCGACATACGCGGACCGGTCACCGTGGGCGCCGCGCTCGAACGCAGTGTTGGCGACGATGTGCAACGGGTCGTTGTAGTCAGCAGCGGCCGAAGCCTGACGAACGAGTATTCCGGAATGCTCGGCAACATGGATCTGGGTATCAACATCATTAACTGGCTGGCCGGCGAAGACAGCCTGATCGTTATCCAGCCGAAACTGCGCAACGATCTTACGCTGGAATTTTCTCGCGGCGCACTGACAGCGATTGGATTTGGATTTCCGATTGCCCTGCCACTGGGCTTATTGATCGCCGGTGGCATGATCTGGTGGAGGCGGCGCAAATCGTGAAGTCGCACCTGCTGCTCAACGTTGCGCTGCTGGCCGCCTTGGTCGGACTGGCGCTATACGCATATTTTCGTCCGGCGGAGACAGACATCCCCGAGGTCAGAATTACGCAGCTTGGTCGCGATCAAATCAGCCGGGTTCGCATCGAACGGCACAATGCCGCGGACGCTGAAATGGAAAAGCGTGGCACCACCTGGCATATGCTGCGCCCGTACCAGACGCGCGTTCAACAAATTCAGATTGACCGGCTGCTCGATATTTCCACGGCAACAGCGTCCGAGGAAGTTCCGAACGAGAACCTGTCAAGCTATGGGCTCGACCCGGCAGTGCTGACAGTGACGCTGAACGATCAGTCGCTCACGTTCGGAAGTATCAATGAAATTACCAACGAGCAATATCTCGGGACTGACGACCGCGTTTACCTGGTTAAAACATACTTTGGCTACAGTATTCCCGGAAACTCATTGAAACTGGTCAGCCGCAGGCTCCTTGGAGATGACGAGGCACCGGTGGCATTTGATTTTGGCGACTGGCAAGTCCTGAAAGAAGACAATGGTGCCTGGTCGGTGCGGGGCGAAGCGGCCCCGAACGGCGCCGAAGAGCTCTCCGGAGACACATTGAACCTGTGGGTCGCTGAGTGGCAACTTGCGAACAGTCTGTCGGCCGTACCGAATGATGGTCCGTTACAAGGCGAGCGTATCGTGATCCGGTTCGCCAATGGCCGCTCTGCAACCTTTCAGGTGCAGCCCCCTGCTCCGGATGTGCTGTTTCTTCGTGTCGGCGAAAACATGCGCTATGAGCTCGGTGCCGAAGCCGGCGGGCGTCTGCTCGATCCGACCCGAGTCGCCAGCAATTAACCGGGCCAGGCATGCCGGAACTGCCGGAAGTCGAAACGACGCGCCGCGGGCTCGAACCGCATCTGGTCGGCCAGCGTATTGACAGCGTCGTTGTACGCGACTGGCGACTGCGCTGGCCAGTCCCCAGGGAGTTGAACAAACTGGCAAGCGGACTGACGATCCATACGGTCGCGCGTCGCGGGAAATATCTTCTGATCGACTGCGGTGGCCAGGGCTGGATGCTTATCCATCTCGGAATGTCCGGACGGCTGCGCGTCGTGCCACAATCAACGCCTTATTCGGGACATGATCATGTCGACATCGTCATGTCCTCCGGGATGCTTGTTCGCTTCACCGATCCGCGGCGATTTGGCGCGCTCTTGTGGACCGAAAAAGACCCTTTGCAACATGCACTTCTTAACAGCCTCGGGCCGGAGCCCCTGGAAGACAGCTTCGATGGAAAGTGGCTGCACCAGCACACGCGCGGGCGAAGCGTCGCCATTAAAGTTGCATTAATGAACAGTCATATTGTCGCCGGCGTTGGAAATATCTACGCCAACGAGGCGTTGTTCGGCGCGCGAATCAATCCGCGCACCAAAGCCGGCCGTTTGAGTTTGCAGCGTTGCGCAACGTTGGTGCCGACGATCAAGCAGACGCTCGCTGACGCAATCAGCGCCGGTGGTAGTAGTTTGCGCGACTTCTTCGGGACGGACGGATCGCCAGGCTATTTCCAACAGCAATACACAGTCTACGCACGACAGGGGCAGCCGTGCACTATCTGCGGCACCCCAATTCGCGCGGTCCGCCTCGGGCAGCGCTCAACGTTCTATTGCACCCGCTGTCAACGCTAGCTCGTCAATCAGTCGTCTCTACGGAACCTTTCGTCAGTTCCAGATACTTTTCCATCAGTTGCTCTTTGGATTCGATCCGCTGCGGATTGACCGGAATACAGTCGACCGGACAGACCTCCTGACACTGCGGCTGCTCGAAATGACCGACACATTCGGTGCATTTGTCAGGGTCGATCTCATATATTTCCTCTCCCTGATAAATTGCTTCGTTCGGACATTCCGGCTCGCAAACGTCGCAATTAATACACTCGTCAGTAATGATCAGCGCCATCGCACGCGCGCCCTCAACGCGCCAGCCGTTTGTTGATGTGAGCCAGGACCAACGGATTGACAAACGGCGTCACGTCGCCGCCCAGCATCGCGATTTCACGCACCATTGTTGCCGAAATGAACATGTACTGTTCTGCCGGCGTGAGGAACATGGTCTCTACTTCAGGATGCAGGTTCCGATTCATTCCTGCCATCTGGAACTCGTACTCGAAATCAGACGCCGCGCGCAGCCCGCGAAGAACAACGGTCGCTGAGCGCTGCTTGATGAAATCCATCAGCAGGCCGGAAAATCCTTCAACCGTCACATTCTCGTATGGTTCAAGCACTTCGCGCGCGATCGAGATGCGCTCTTCGAGGGAGAACAGCGGCTGTTTTGCGCGACTGTCAGCGACTGCGACGATGACCTCCTCGAACAGGTTCGCAGCGCGGCGCACCAGATCCTCGTGCCCGCGGGTAAACGGGTCAAAGGTACCCGGGTAAACTGATCTATTGAATCGTGCCGTCATGGTCCGGGAATTCTAACAGGAGAAAATTGACCCGGCCGACCCTGGAACGACGCGTGATCACACAATCAGGGGGAATCTCGGGTATTTGCGCCGCTTCAACATAGACACGTCCGGCAGGCGCAAGCCGCGCTTTGAGCATCCCCATGAGCTGTGGCCACTGCTCTTGCTGAAACGGCGGATCTAGAAAAATGATATCGAATTTGCGCCGGTCAGAAGACAGGAACGAAAACCCGTCTTCATTGCGAATTTCAACGTTGTCGGCATCAAGCAGCTGTACGTTGCGTTCTAGTAATGCATGGGCGCCGCGATTGCTCTCCACCATCACGACATGCGCCGCACCCCGCGACGCTGCCTCGAACCCCAAGGCGCCACTGCCGGCGAAAAGATCCAGACAAGATTTTGTGTCCAGCGTCTGGCCCAGCCAGTTAAACAGGGTTTCACGTACCCGGTCGGGCGTTGGCCGCAAATGAATGCTGGGCGCGAACTTGATCTGCCGCCGCCGCCAGCGCCCCCCAATGATTCTTACATGGTTTCGTTTGACCACTTCAATATGCTGACCAATTCACGTCATTCATGCTAGCAACACACTGTGCCGTCAATTGTGGCGCGCTTCTCTTAATTACGGTCTTTCTGTTGGTCCGACCACGACCGTAGCCGTTTTCGCCGGCGCGAGGCGACGCCGCAGCGCATCTTGCACTTCGCCCAGCGTAACCTTACTGATCTGTTCCGGAAAACGGTCGAGATAGTCCAGTGGCAATTGATAGAAGCCGACCATGGCGAGGTACCCGATGAGTTCGGCATTGCTGTCGATATTTAGTGCGAACCCCCCAATTACGTAGCGTTTGGCCGCTTGCAATTGCTGCTCGGTTGGACCTTCGGCGATAAAATCCTCCAGCGTCGTCCGTGCAACGGAAAGCGCCTCCCAAGCCTGGTCCTTACGTGTTTGCAGCGTGATCGTAAAAGGACCTGGTAGTAAATACGGAGAGAAGTAACTATAGGCGCTGTAGGTCAAACCGCGTTTTTCGCGCAATTCCTCGTTCAGCATCGAAGTCATACCGCCGCCACCGAGAATCTGACCTGCGATCCACAACGGGAAATAGTCGGGATCACCACGCCGAACACCAGGCATACCGATGTAAATATGTGCCTGGCTGGCTGCGTGCGGGATGACAACTTCAGCGCTTTCGGTCATAGCGGGTACCGGCGGCAACGGCGCCAGTGGCTCACTAGCGCGCGGCAAACGGCGGGTAACGTCCTCGGCGATTCGTTGCGCTTCCTGCTTCGAGACATCGCCGACTATGGTGACGACTGCGTCCTGCGCCACATAATGTTGGCGGTGAAATGACACCAGATCGTCGCGGTTCAGAGCGGCGACAGTTTCCGGTGTTCCGGTCCTGGTCGCCCCATAGGGATGGTCGCCGTACAACAGTTTATTGAACGTCTGTGCCGCGATCACGCCTGGCCGGATACTGCGTTCCTCGATGAAAGCAATGGTCCGGGACTTTTCGCGTTCAAGCACGTCTGCGGGAAAACTGGGAGTCGCAAGAACACCTTGCAAGATCTCCAGGGCGTTGTCACGAACGGTTTTGTCAGACAAGGAACGCAGGGCATAACCACTGCGATCAAGATCAAAACGCTGCGAAAGCCTGGCACCGATGCCCGCCAGTTCTTCGGAAATGCGGTTTTCGTCGAGTGAACTCGTGCCTTTACGCATCATTCGCAGTGTCAGGCTCGCGAGACCGATTTTTTCGGGCGCGTCACGACTCGAACCGCCGGGAAAATCGACCGCGACGTCAAGCATCGGCAAGGTACGCGACGCGGCGTACAGCACCCGCGCCCCGCTTGCTGCTTGCCAGCTTTCAATTTCAGGCCCTGCTTGCGCTGTGCTCGTGTACGCGCAAACCAGTCCCGCCACAATCATCGATGAAGCAATCTTTGCTTTACGGCTTGATACCACGGCAGTCACTTTCCAAAGTCTCATGAGATTATTTCGAGCCAGAGCCTGCCTGGTCGGTCATCGTTAATCCAGCCTCGCCGACCTGCGCCATTGGCTGGGGGTCCAGTATCGCAATAGTCAGTCTGTCATCAATCAGATACTTGCGGGCAACTGCCCGAACCTGATCTGGCGTGACTTCCCGCAATTTTCCGGTCATTGTCAAAGCCGCATCGTGCGGCAATCCGAGAGAGCGCATCCTGCCAATCTGCGAAGCCTGACTGAACACCGAATCCTGGCTGTAAACCTGTGACGCGATCACCTGCGCCTTCACCCGTTGCAGTTCATCCTCGCTCACGCCGCCGGCGATCAGAAGCGCAAGCTGCTCTCGCCACACCCGTTCGACATCGTCGACGCTTTTTCCCTGAGCTGGTGTGACGTTGACATAAAATGCACCCGGCCCGCGCCTGATTCCGTCGTAATGCGAGCTGACAGAGTGGGCGACACGGGATTCGCTGACCATTGCACGCTCCAGTCGCGCCGCCGGGTGACCATCCAGTACGCCAGCCAGAAGTGACAGCGCATAAGGTTCCCAGTCATTCTCGATATCGCGCAGTGCCGGTGCATGATAAGCCATTGCGACCGTGGGCATACGCGCCGGAGCTTTTACGATCACGCGTTTTATGTCATTTTGTTCCGGTTCCGCCTGCGGCTTGCGCATTGGCAACGGCTTTGCCGGGATCGGACCAAAGTATTTTTCGGCAAGGGCAAACACCTGCTCCGGCTGAACATCGCCCGAAACAACCAGGACCGCGTTGTTCGGGGCATACCAGGTGTCGTACCAGTCGCGCGCATCACTCAAGCGCATATTCTCCAGGTCGTTCATCCAGCCAACAACCGGCGTGCGGTAAGGGTGAGCCATGAACATCGTTGAGTGCAGCCGCTCATATACCAGTGCCCGAGGATTGTCATCGACTCGTTGCCGCCGCTCTTCCATGACAACGCGCAGTTCTTTGGCAAATGAGGCTTCCGTGAGATCCAGATTCACCATTCGGTCTGCTTCCAGCTCGAAAGAAAGTTCCAGACTGGAATTGTGTAATTGCTGGTGATAACCGGTATAGTCTTCCGAGGTGAAAGCATTTGATCGCCCGCCGGCTTCGGCAATCTTGGTTGAGAATTCCCCGCCCGGGACGCGGTGCGTGCCTTGAAACATCATGTGCTCAAGCACATGGGCAACGCCGGTTGTACCGTTCGTTTCGTCGATACTTCCAGCGCGGTACAGCAACATCGAAACCGCTACTGGTGCGCGGCGATCAACTTTGACGAAGATCTCCAGACCATTAGAGAGTGCTCGGCTGTGTACCGACGAAGACGTCGCCGCATCGGCCGCCAATGCGGCAGTCGAAATCACAAATCCTGCAAATAGCGATCTGCAAAGCCTGCCCTTGAGGGTGTTTACAAGGTTTAAACAGAATAGAATCATGGGTTTTTCATTTGGCAACTTGAGCGTGACTGCTCTTGCTTCGTCTGCGAGGGACAGTGTGACACGCAACCAGTATGTTTAGTTTCTCAAAACCTGACAAGATAACCGAAGACAATGCCGCTGACACTGATCCGAAGCCAGCTGGCAAGTCCTTCGCCAAACGGCTCCGACAGAGTCTCTCGGCTACCCGTGCCCGTCTCGGCGGGCAACTCTCCGCCTTGTTCACACTTGGCCGAGCGATCGACGAGGAGCTGTTCGAAGAGCTTGAGACCGTTCTCCTCGGATGCGACGTAGGCGTAGACGCTACCCAGTTCCTGGTTGATGGCACGCGTGAACGCGCACGACGTTCCGGCGTGACCAACGCCGAAGAATTGCAGGTGGCGTTGCGCGAAGAGTTGCTCGCGTTACTGATACCGCTGGAACAACCGTTGGATGTGTCCGTGGCAAAACCCTTCGTCATTTTGCTCGCCGGCGTCAACGGGGCAGGCAAGACAACGTCGATCGGCAAACTGACGAAACAGTTTGTAGCTGCCGACCGCTCTGTCGTGCTTGCCGCCGGCGATACGTTCCGTGCCGCTGCAGAGCAACAACTCAAGGTATGGGGAGAGCGCAACAAGGTCACGGTCGTCTCTCAGGAAGGTGGCGATTCCGCAGCTGTAATCTTCGATGCGATACAGTCCGCCAAGGCGAAAGGCACTGACATTGTGCTTGCGGATACCGCCGGGCGCCTGCCAACGCAGACGCATTTGATGGACGAGTTGAAAAAAGTGAAACGCGTTATCGCGAAAGCGATACCCGGTGCACCTCATGAAGTATTGCTCGTGCTTGATGCGAATACCGGGCAGAACGCGGTCAATCAGTTCAAGGCGTTCGACCAGGCGTTAGGCGTTACCGGGCTGGCCTTGACGAAACTGGACGGCACTGCCAAGGGCGGCGCCATAGCAGCGATCGCCCGTTATCGCAGCATTCCGTTGCGCTATATCGGCACTGGAGAAGGAATCGAGGACTTGCGACCGTTCGATGCGCGCGCATTTGTTGAAGCGTTGTTCGTGTAGGCTCGCCAGGTAATTGGCAACTATTCGTTAACAGGGCCTGTGAACACCTTGCTCGAGAAATGATCACGGTAAGCCACATCTCCAAACGTTACCCGGGCGGCTATGAAGCGCTCAGGGACGTATCAGTGAACGTCGATTCCGGAGAAATGCTGTTTGTGACCGGGCATTCCGGCGCAGGGAAGACAACTCTGTTGAAATTGGTCGCAGGCATAGAACGGCCGACGCGTGGCAGCGTCGTCATCAACGGTCAGAACATCACCAAGATGGGCCGTGCCTCACTGCCGTTTCTTCGCAGGAATTTCGGCTTCATTTTTCAGGACCACAAGCTGCTGTTTGACAGAAGCGTGTACGACAATACCGCTTTGCCGCTGGTTATTTCCGGTTTTCCCAGACGCGAGATCGGGCGCCGGGTGCGTGCGGCTCTTGATAAGGTCGGCTTGCTGGGCCGCGAGAAAGCCAGGCCAGTGACGCTGTCGGGCGGCGAGCAGCAACGCCTGTGCATTGCCCGGGCGGTTGTTAACCGACCAGCAATCCTCCTGGCCGACGAGCCCACTGGAAATCTCGATGCCGCCTACGCCGGTGAAATTGTGGCCATGTTCAAGGCGTTCAATCAGGTTGGCGTAACGGTGATGATTTCTACCCATGATCACGGCCTGATTCATGGGGCTGAACAACGCACAATTCATCTTGATCATGGGAAGCTGGCATCGTGAGCTGGTTGTTTGGACACATCGATGCATTGCGAGATGGTGTCAGACGGCTGTTAAGGCAGCCATTTGCAACATTGCTCAATGTTATTGTGTTCGGCATTGCACTGGCCTTACCGAGTGGCTTTTATATCGGCCTGGACAACGTCGAGCGATTTTCCCGGCAACTCACCGGAGAACCCCAGATCAGTTTGTTCCTTGCAGTCGACGCAAGCATTAGCGACGTTGACCACTTAAAGGGACGTTTGCAGGGCCACACTGCCGTCGGTCGCTACCGCTTCGTGCACAGAGACGACGCACTCGGGCAACTGGAGCGCTCGTCCGGAATGAGCGGCATTCTCGCCGAACTGGACGCAAATCCACTTCCACATGCATTCATCGTGACAGCTAAATCTGCGTCGCCCGACGTTCTGGAGGCACTACGCAGCGAAACTATTGATTGGCCCAAAGTCGAACATGTGCAGCTCGACTCGGACTGGGCCCGCAAACTGGACGCGGCACTGCGAATCGGGAAACTGCTCGTCAGTGTGCTAGGTATATTGCTTGCGATTGCGTTAGCGGCTGTCACCTTTAATACGATTCGACTGCAAATTCTTACAAGGCGCGACGAAATAGAAGTGTCCAAATTGATCGGCGCAACGAACGGCTTTATTCGCAGGCCTTTTCTGTATTTCGGTTCGCTGCAGGGCTTGCTTGGCGGCGCAGCGGCCTGGCTAATCGTTGCCATCGCTGTGCAAGTCCTTAACCTGGAGTTGTCGAATCTCGTCGAGTTGTTTGGGCTCAACCCGCGACTAGCCAATATGTCGCTAACACAGGCGACCTCATTGCTCGGGATCGCGGCGCTACTGGGCTGGCTTGGTGCATGGATGTCAGTAAGTCGTCACTTATGGCAAATCGACCCCCATTAGGGGCATCTGGTCGGTTTTCAGGAACTTTGTGGGCGATTAGCACTCTCATCCATAGAGTGCTAATATAATACCTATGGAGGATCGATATATGTCCCAAGCGTTAACGACCACGATGGCATTACCGCCCATTGCCCGCCTGGATAATTACATCCAGGCGGTAAATCGGGTGCCGTTACTGTCGCGCGAGGAGGAAACGGATTACGCAACACGTTTTCGGGACGAGCAAGACCTGGAAGCGGCCAGCGCGCTGGTTCTTTCCCATCTGCGACTGGTAGTGGCCATTGCCCGTCGCTATCTCGGCTATGGCCTGCCTTATGGTGACCTCATTCAGGAAGGCAATGTCGGCCTGATGAAGGCAGTCAAGCGCTATGACCCGTCGCGCGGGGTCAGGCTGGTTTCGTATGCAGTTCACTGGATCCGCGCTGAGATCCACGAATTCGTGCTGCGCAACTGGCGCATCCTTAAAGTCGCAACAACCAAGGCGCAGCGCAAATTGTTCTTCAACCTGAGAAGTATGAAATCGGGCTTCGACTCGCTCGGCGGTGAGGAAATCGAGAACATGGCGCAAAAGCTTGATGTGCGCCCGGAAGATGTTGTTGAAATGGAAACACGTATGGGCGGGCACGATGTTGCGCTTGATCCGCTAACAGAAGTTGATGAAGACAGCTTTGCACCAATTGCATATCTGACCGACAGCGATGACGAACCTGGTCGCATCCTCGAACATGAAGAGGGCGCACGCAACCAGTCAGAAGGACTTACAAACGCACTGTCGTCGCTTGACGCGCGCAGCCGCCGCATCATTGAAGCACGCTGGCTGCGCGAGGAGAATCAGGCAACGCTGCACGAACTGGCGGCAGAGCTCGGTATTTCTGCAGAAAGAGTCAGGCAGGTAGAAGCCCAGGCCATGAAGAAAATGCGCATGCTGATGGTGCCTGAATCAACCTGAATCAGCAGCACCGGTGGTCAAGCTGACCCGTTCAAGTAAACCCGCCATTTGAGACTGTGTAAATAGTCTGGGGTTTTTGAGAAAATACCCGCACATTGTTGCGGGTATTTTTTTATGCACATTCAGGGACAAAGCCGGGATCAGGCGACGCTATTTCCGGAGCGGCTCGATGATCTGATAGGCCAGGACAATGCAGTCCGGGTGATCGACGCGTTTGTTGATACGCTAGATTTGAATGCACTTGGTTTTGCCCGCATGCAGCTTCAGGCCACGGGCCGGCCACCGTACCACCCGGGTGATGTGTTAAAGCTGTATTTGTACGGCTATATGCACCGAGTACGCAGCTCACGGTGTCTTGAGCGCGAGTGCCAGAAGAACCTCGAGGTTCTGTGGTTGCTGAACCGGCTGGCGCCAGATCACAAGACCATTGCCAACTTCCGGGTGGACAACCGTGTGGCCCTGACGCGCGTGTGTCGGGCGTTCGTGCAGTTTTGCCGCTCGCAAGCGCTGTATGGCGGCGAGCAAATCGCGGTTGATGGCAGCAAGTTCAGGGCGGACAACAGCCGCAGCCGAGTCACACACAAGAAAGATCTGCAACAGCGAGTCAGCGGCCTGGATCGCAGGATCGGAGCGTGGCTCGATGCGCTCGAAGACAATGAGGACAATGATGACCAAGGGCCCAACGGCGGCGACACCCAAGGCGCTCTTGGCGCACTCAGGGCCGAGCGCGAGACCTTAACCGAACGCATCCGGGCGATGGACGATGCGCAAGTCTCGGCGCAGCCCGATACGGACGAGCAGGCGCGGGTGATGCCCCGCGCACATATTGGCTACAACGTACAAAGCACGGTCGATGGCAAGCACCGCCTGATCGTGGATGTGGACGTGGTACAAAATGCCAATGATTTGCAGCAGTTGTATCGCATGGCGCGACGCAGCCAACGCCAACTGCAGCGCGATCGGGTGCAGGTACTGGCCGATGCAGGCTATTCCAATGGTCAGCTGCTAAAGCGCTGCCAGGCCCCCTATGTGCCGGTACAGCGCGCCACGAACAACCAAGGCGATGGCTGCTACTTCGACAAATCGGAGTTTACCTACTGCGGCGAGGGCGATTACTACGAGTGCCCGGCCGGTGAGCACTTGCCAAAGAAGACCCAGTCGAACAAGCAGCGCCACTGGCTATCTAATCACAAATGAAAAAGAGGCCACCTCGAACAAGATGGCCTCCGGGTTTTTACACAGCCTCTTTAGTGCCACTTCGCTCTTTTCGGTATTGATGACTGTGTGTCCATACGTCAAACGGCCAATGGCGACGTCAAACTCCGTTTCGATTTGCCCCCCGACACGGATCTCGTAATCACCGATCTGCAGGGGATTCGAGATACCGCCAACAATGCCAGAACGATTCAGCTCAACCAGTTCGAATTCAACCAGATTGCGCGGGGTTATCCGCCAGCGAAAGCCGCCGAATCCGACGTTTTTGCCATCCTCGAGACCGAGCGTATCCTCGAAATCAATCTCATCGCCGGGCACGCCGGCAGAGGAATCGAGCCGAAAACGCGAGTCCACCGTAGGAAAGAAACCACCCAGCCATATTGAATAACGATCGTCGAGAAAGGGGGCACCCTCGTCCTCGTCTGCAGCCAGCGCTTTGCCCGCAGCCAGGATCAGTACGCAGGGAACGGCGAGCGCGACCACGATACGAAAGTTCATTGTTTCATCCAATTTCAATCAATTCGGCACACTGACTTCAATCCTACCCAAAATCAGCCCACTGACAACCGCAGTTTTCCAGTTACTGATTGTCTTGTTTCGCCTACACCCACCTCGAACCCCGACTTTGGTGCGTCGAATGGGCCCACAAAAGGCAATCCCCGATGCTATTGCTGCCGGTCAAGACATCGCCACCGCCTCAAACCAGATATCCACCTCAAGGGATGTCCCGGACGCAGTTCCACCGTCCTTACCGGCAACGGTTAATCAGAACGTGCCCAGGCAGGCGTGTTGAGAAGTACAAAAAGCATTTCGCTGCGTCGGATGGTGACGCCTGGCAACCGTCAGTTGTAAAATTGGTGTTTGGTGAGGCGCCGCGCAAGAGAAGCTTCTTGAACACAGGCGTTGGACACCCAAACAAGTTTCGCAGGCACTGATTTGATTGCGCTCAGCGTAAATGGCGACCCCAGGCGGTTCGACACATCGACGAAGGTCGCCGACTTGATCCGCAACCTGGGGCTGGAAGGCAAGCGCGTTGCCGTGGAACGCAACGGCGAGATCGTGCCGCGCAGCCGCTTTACTGACGTCGAGCTTGCAGATGGTGACAACGTCGAAATTGTCGTCGCGGTCGGGGGCGGATAAATGGCGACGCAGAATATTCTGGCTGGTGGAAGATTTTTTCCGCTGACCAACCATGATTTCGGAGATTGATTTGAGTCCATCAACGTCCACGGACGAACTCATGATTGGCGATCGCGCGTTTCGCTCGCGTCTGATCGTCGGTACCGGAAAGTACAAGGACTTCGATGAGACGCGCGCAGCGATTGACGCCAGCGGAGCACAGATCGTCACCGTCGCCATCCGGCGCACCAATATCGGCCAAAGCGCAGACGAACCGAGCCTGCTCGACTACGTGGAGCCGTCGCGCTTCACGCTGCTGCCGAATACCGCCAGTTGTTACACCGCGCGCGAGGCTGTTCGTACACTGCGACTGGCGCGCGAACTTCTCGATGGGCATGACCTGGTCAAACTCGAAGTACTGGGCGATCCGGATACGCTGTATCCAAATATCGTCGAAACCATTTCCGCCGCCGAGACGCTTGTGAAAGAGGGCTTCAAGGTGATGGTCTACACCTCGGACGACCCCATCGTCGCCAAGCAGCTGGAAGAAATTGGCTGCGTCGCGGTCATGCCGCTCGCGTCGCTGATCGGTTCCGGAATGGGCATCCTTAACCCGTGGAACCTTCAAATCATCATCGACAATGCCAACGTCCCGATCGTCGTGGACGCCGGCGTCGGTACCGCATCGGACGCGGCGATTGCAATGGAGCTCGGTTGTGACGGGACGTTAACAAATACTGCCATCGCAGCAGCGCGCGACCCGGTTCTCATGGCATCGGCGATGCGCCTGGCGGTTGAGGCAGGCCGCAAGGCTTACCTGGCAGGGCGCATGCCGAAAAAACAATATCGCGCGGTACCCAGTTCACCAGCCGAGGGCATCATCGCACCGGGCGACAGCGATGACAAAGCGGCCTGAGCACCCAGTTCGATTGCACCCGTACGTCAGCCACACTTAGTCGGCAAGTTGCGCCACCTGCTACTGGCCACCGGATTGCGCCAGACCCTTCGAAATCATGTTGCCGCCTGACAAGAATCCTGATCGCCTTGCGGTAGCCCTCGCCGCGACACACCGCGTTGACGTTCACGTCGTTCCGTGACCCAATCGCAACGCCCCATTCGCAGCTTCGTCCTCCGCCAGGGGCGCATTTCCCGCGCCCAACAACGTGCGCGAGACACGCTGTTGTCGACCCTCGGCGTCGCCTATTCGACTGATCTGCTCGACTTCAACACCGTGTTCGGGCGCAGCGCACCAACTATCCTCGAAATCGGTTTTGGCATGGGCGAAACAACAGCGCACATCGCGGCGCAGCGTCCTGATCTCAATTTCCTCGCTGTTGAAGTGCATACGCCTGGCGTCGGAAGCTTGCTCAAGCAAATTGACGAGCAAGGTCTGACGAACATTCGCATCATCCAGCACGACGCCGTCGAAGTCGTCGAGGCGATGATTCCGGCAGCCAGCCTGAATGGCATTCACGTATTTTTCCCCGATCCATGGCCAAAGAAACGCCACCACAAGCGCCGCCTACTGCAAGCTGGCTTCGTCCGCGAACTCTCGGCACGCATCGAACCAGGAGGATATTTGCACGCCGCGACGGACTGGCAGGAATATGCGCAGCATATTCTTCAGGTCCTGTCCCTAGAGCCCTCGCTCGTGAACACGGCCGAGGCTTACGCGGTCCGTCCCGCGTACCGTGGGCAAACGAAATTCGAAGCGCGCGGTCTGAAACTTGGGCACGATGTCTGGGACATCGTATTCCGTCGCCGCTGAGAAAATACTCCGACTGACCGGCAATCTTCAGGCAACGGCGGTGTGCGCGAATCCCGGCAATGACGCGTTGGCACGCGTGCGCCGGAGACAAATCGCGTGTTATTTCAGCCGGGCTTCAGGAACAGTTCAAGAAGATCGTTCAGAAAACGCTGGCCTTTTAACGTCGGCCGCAATCGCATGGGATCGTCGGCCAACAACCCGGCGTGCACCGCCCGCTCGAGCCGGGCGGCAATTGCCGAAATCGGCAAACCGGTTCTTTCAGCGTAAATGTTTCGTTCGACGCCGTCGATGAGTCGCAATGCATTCATCATGAATTCGAAAGGAAGGTCTTCGTAATCGACCGTCTTCGATACCTGCACCGGTTCGCCAGCCGCCGCCTGGCGCAAATATTCGCGCGGTTGTTTGTAGCGCATTTCCCGAACGACGCGATCGGGGAACGAAATTTTTGAATGCGCGCCAGCACCGATGCCAAGGTAGTCGCCGAAACGCCAGTAGTTGAGATTGTGCCGCGATTCGTGTTCTGGCTGCGCAAACGCCGACGTTTCGTAATGACCATAGCCGTGCGTCGCCAGCAAGGCTTCGATTCCCTCCTGCATGTCAGCGGCGCAATCGTCATCCGGCAACGCAGGCGGATGACGGTGAAAAAGCGTGTTCGGTTCGATCGTGAGGTGGTAGGCGGAAACATGTTGCGGGGAAAATTCGAGGACCTTGCGTACATCACTGATCGCTTCATCAACGGACTGGTCCGGCAACGCATACATCAAATCAACATTGATATTGTCGAAACAGGACACTGCAGCTTCAATCGCTTTAATTGCCTGCTGCGAGTCATGGATTCGTCCCAGTGCCTGCAGGTAGCGGGAATTGAAACTCTGAACGCCAATGGATAAGCGGTTGATTCCGGCACCGCGAAACGCTGCAAATTTTCCGGCCTCCAGCGTGCCCGGATTCGCTTCCAGCGTAATCTCGGAGTCCGGATCCAGCGGCACGCGCGCGCGTACCGCGGACAGCAATCGTTCAATCGCGACGGCGGACAACAACGACGGCGTTCCGCCGCCAAAAAACACCGTTCGAACCTGCCGCCCCCATATCGAGGGCAATGCCGTTTCAAGGTCTCCTATGACGGCGTCGACATATGCCTGTTCCGGTATTTCGTCGCGCACCTGGTGCGAATTGAAATCGCAATACGGGCACTTGCGAACGCACCACGGAATATGCACGTACAGCGACAGCGGCGGCAACGCCGCAAACTGCACGCGCGCCGGAGATAAAACCTGTGACAGGGACGATTGCATTCTTGAAACCCGGGTTAGTTCGTTAGTTTAGTGCTTGTCCTTGAATGGCACAAAAGACGGTGGGTGCCAGCCGCTTTGACGTGATCGATCGAGTGCACTTCAATACGTCCAGCATATGCCGCCTGCCGGACTGTGCGCCCCCGTTCTGTTAACCTCGTGGGCGAAATGGTCGCGAATTAGGAGAGACAGATGGGCAAACCGGAGAAGACTGGTTCCGATATATCGCTTGACGAGCAGGTTGCGAAGATTTTCGCCTGGCGGCGCGGCTTCAACACGATCTTTCTGATCGACATCGGCGTCGATCTCGGGCTGTTCAAAGCGCTTGCCGAGGCGCCTGGCCAGACCTCGGCAGAAATTGCCAGGCAGTTGAAGCTTCATGCTCATTACGTGGACGTCTGGTGCATGACCGCTTTCGGCCTGGGTTTGCTTGATGCAGACGAAGAACGGCGTTTTCGGCTGGCGCCGCACATGGACAAGATCCTCGCATCACCGGGGCATCCACGCGACCTGACCGGCTATGTACGCCTCGGCACAGCGTTTCTGACGGAGGATTTTGCACGCTGCCGTGAGGCATTTCGCACCGGCGAAACGGTACCATTCCAGGGGCGTAGTCATGCATTTGCCGACACGATCGGAGAAGCGATTAGGGGTCTTCACGCCGCCACCGCGCGCAAGATACTCCCCGACCTGGAAGGCATGCGGCAAACGCTGGAGTCCGGCGGAAGGGTATTGGAGGTTGGTTGCGGCACCGGGCGGTTTCTCATGCAATTGACCGGCGCGTGGCCCAGCGCGCACTGTACCGGTGCCGATATCGATCCGACCGGAATTGAAATTGCGCGCAACAAGGTTGCTACGGCAGGGCTGGAAGCAAGAGTCGAGGTCATTGAAAGTGACGTCGCCAAGCTGCCTGCAGCAAGTTACGACGCAGTCGTCATGATCGAGGTTTTACACGAAATTGCACCACAGATCAGGCAACATGTGATCGACGGCTGCGCACATGTGCTCAAGCCCGGCGGATGGCTGCTGATTGTGGACGAAACCTACCCGTCTACCCTTGAAGAGGCGCGCCGCCCGGAGTTTCAATTCCCGTTGCAAACCGGCTTCGAAGAGCTCACCTGGGGTAACGTCATTCCGACCCGTGAAGAACAGGAGCAACTATTTGCCAACGCCGGCTTCAAGAATGCGGCCGAGCGTGCAATTATCGGCGAGGGCTTCACCATCTTGAGCGTAAGGCGCTAACCTGCATATTTCATGGAGGATGCGGCCATGACAATTGCATCATGCCACGCAACAGCTTGCGCATCGCCTTGCCCCGGTGACTGACACGATTCTTCCGCGACGCGGGAAGTTCCGCCCCGGTCAGGCCAGCTTGACTAACGAGAAATAGCGGGTCGTAACCGAAGCCGCGTTTTCCTCGCGGCGATTGCACAATTTCTCCGTGCCAGGCGCCTTCAGCAATCAGCGGTTCAGGGTCGTTTGCGTCGCGCATGAGCACGATAACGCAGTAATAATGCGCGCGCCGGTCCGTGACACCGGACATCTGTTCGAGAAGGCGTGCATTGTTACGCTCGTCCGACAGCGGTGCACCCGCGTAACGCGCCGAATGTACTCCGGGCGCACCGTCAAGCGCGTCCACGCAAATTCCCGAATCATCTGCAATGGCAGGCAGTCCGCTGGCGGCACTGGCGTGGCGTGCTTTGGCAAGCGCGTTTTCCACAAACGTCGAATATGGTTCCTCTGCCGGGGATATGCCCAGCACGGACTGCGAAACGACTTGAATTTCCAGCGGCGCGAGAAGGCGTTCGATCTCGCGAATTTTTCCCGGATTTCCGGATGCGATAACCAGTTTGCGCAACGCGCCCCTCACCGCTTACACGCCCAGCGTGGTCTTTTGTATGTCCGTTAACTGGATGATGCCGTCGGTCGCAAGACCCAGCATCGTATCCAGTTCAGAGCGACTGAACACCTCGCCCTCGGCGGTACCCTGCACTTCAATCATTCCACCAGCGCTGGTCATGACGACGTTCATGTCAGTATCGCAGCCCGAGTCTTCAGTGTAATCCAGATCGAGCACTGCCTCGCCCTGATACATGCCAACCGAAACAGCCGCCACGAAGTCGCGAATCGGCCATTCGCTGACGAGATTGTTGGTAACAAGGAAACTGGCTGCGTCGTGCAAGGCGACAAACGCGCCGGTTATACTGGCTGTGCGCGTGCCACCATCGGCCTGAATGACATCACAGTCAATGTGAACAGTGCGTTCTCCAAGCATCGGCAATTCGGTTACCGCCCGCAGACTGCGCCCGATCAGGCGCTGAATCTCCTGGGTACGTCCCGACTGCTTGCCGCGTGCTGCTTCGCGGCCCATGCGGGTGTTTGTCGAGCGCGGCAGCATGCCATACTCGGCCGTCAGCCAGCCTTGCCCCTTCCCTTTCAGAAACATCGGCACGCGCTCTTCGACGCTTGCCGTACAGATGACTTTGGTTTCGCCGCACTCGATCAGAACCGACCCCTCCGCGTGACGGGTGTAACCGCGATGAATCTTGACCGAGCGCAACTCGCGCGGGCCGCGTCCGCTTTGGCGCATCTCAAACCCTCCCATGATTGAATGCCGCAGTCATGGCGACTGCAATTTCCGCGCGTCCTGCAATACCAGGACGGCGGCCGGCACATGATTTTGTGTTATCTTTTTTTCCTCGCTATCTCTTAGATATTCTGATGAGGCCCATTTCGCAGAGTAAAGCGCGATTGTAATGATATTCAGCATGACCGGTTATGCAGCGGTCACTGATGAGTTGCCGTTTGGCGGACTCAGTCTTGATCTGCGCTCAGTCAACCACCGATATCTCGACATTCAGTTCAGGCTTCCCGACGAGTTACGCATGCTCGAGTCGGTCCTGCGCGAACGTATCGCCGCCGGGGTGTCACGCGGCAAGGTTGAATGCCGTATCAGTTTCGCCCGTCTCCCGGACCTGTCGGCGCCGATGCAGTTGGACGAAAAACTGCTCTCGCAACTGATAAAGCTCGACGAGCGAGTTCGCTCAGCGCTGCCCACAGCGGATTCGCTTCGCGTAAACGATGTACTGCGCTGGCCGGGCATGCTGGGCAGCGACAGCCTTCCGGTCGACGTTCTCACCGAAAAGTGCCTGCAAATGGTCGACCTCGCAATCGACGAGCTTAGTGCGGCCCGGGGGCGCGAAGGTGAAAAACTCAAAGCAGTTCTGCTCGAACGTGCGGCCAGCGTCGACGATATCGTAAAGGAAGTGGCTCCGCGAATACCTCAGCTGGTGGCGGCTTATCAGGAAAAGCTGGCAAGTAAATTGCATGACGCCATGCTCGACCCGGAAAACGATCGTTTGAAGCAGGAGATCGTAATGTTCGCGTCAAAGATCGATGTGGACGAGGAATTACAACGGCTGACGACGCACGTATCGGAGATCCGCCGAATTCTGAAAAAGGGCGGCGCCGTCGGCAAACGTCTCGACTTTCTGATGCAGGAACTGAATCGCGAGGCCAATACAATTGGATCGAAATCTGCCGACGTGGCAGTGACTCAGAACGCGATGAGCTTGAAAGTACTCATCGAGCAGATGCGAGAGCAGATTCAGAACATAGAATGAGCGGCAGTGTATTCATCGTCGCAGCGCCCTCTGGCGCGGGGAAAACATCTTTGGTAAAGGAATTGATAGCACGGGATCCGCACGTGTCAGAGTCCATTTCGTACACGACACGCGCGCCGCGGCCAGGTGAGCAAGATAAGCGTGACTATCATTTTGTCGACCGGGAAACCTTCGAGAAAATGTCCGGCAATGGGGAGTTTCTCGAAAGTGCAGAGGTACATGGCAACTTGTACGGCACCGGAAAGGAATGGACCCGCAGCCAGAGCGCTGCCGGGCGTGACATCGTGCTTGAAATTGATTGGCAGGGGGCACAGCAAGTACGCAAGCTGTTGCCCGACGCAGTTGGCATTTTTGTGGTGCCGCCATCGGTAGATGTGCTGCGCGCCCGGCTGACCGATCGCGCACAGGACAGCGCGACAGTAATCGACCGGCGCGTGGCTGCTGCCCGGTCGGAGCTATCGCATGTTCACGAGTTTGACTATGTTATTATCAATGACGATTTCGATGATGCAGTACAGGATATCATCAGTATTGTTCGCAGCACACGACTACGTGTTGCAGTGCAGTCGAGTCGCAATGAATCTCTTATCAACAGCCTGAAGTGATCGGCGCATGGCACGAATCACAGTCGACGATTGTCTGACATCAATTTCCAACCGGTTTGAGCTTACGCTTGCTGCGACCTATCGGGCGAGACAACTCGCAACCGGAGCGTCACCGCAGGTTGAAGGCAACAAGGACAAAC
The DNA here is from genome assembly GCA_951812315.1 of uncultured Burkholderiales bacterium. GTDB lineage: Bacteria > Pseudomonadota > Gammaproteobacteria > Burkholderiales > Eutrophovitaceae > SG8-40. The sequence goes on along the minus strand of CATOSA010000021.1, from coordinate 10,619 downwards.
CAACGGTGACTGCATTGCGAGAGATTGCTTCTGGCAAAGTCGGACCCGAAGTCCTTAAAGTAAAGTCGTAGGGCTTTAACGTCCGACCGGACACGGGAACCGGGCCAAGCGCACCGCTCGACGCTATGAATGCCTTGCCGGTGGAACAAGAAGCCGCCTCTGCGCAGGCGACGCTTGAAGCTGATATCCTGTTCAAGGATGCGGCAAGCTATTTGAAGCAGAAAGACGTCAACCTGCTTCGTAGCGCCTACGAATTCGGCAAGACCGCACACCTCGGCCAGTACCGTATGACTGGCGACCCTTATATCTCCCACCCGATTGCTGTGTCACACATGCTCGTGCAATGGCGCCTCGATGGCCAGGCAATGACCGCCGCGCTGCTGCACGATGTGATGGAAGACACGGCGGTGACCAAAAAGGAGATCAGGGACAAGTTCGGCAAGGTCGTCGCTGAACTCGTAGACGGTGTCTCGAAGCTCGACAAGATCGAATTTGAATCGCAGGAGCATGAGCAGGCGGAAAACTTCCGCAAAATGCTGCTGGCGATGGCAAGTGACGTGCGCGTCATCCTCATCAAACTGGCCGACCGCCTGCATAACATGCGCACCCTGACGGTGATGCAGCCGCATAAACGCACGCGGATTGCACGCGAGACCATGGAGATTTATGCGCCGATTGCAAACCGGCTTGGATTAAACAAGCTGTATCAGGATCTGCAGGAACTGTCCTTTCAGCATTTGTATCCCAATCGTTATCAGGTGCTGACCAGGGCTCTGGCGCGCGCGCGTGGCAACCGCCGGGAAATGGTCGACAAGATCCTGAAAGCGATTCGCAAGCAGCTGAAGACCAGCAAGATCGAAGCTGTCGTCACCGGGCGCGAAAAGACCATATACAGCATCTACAAGAAGATGATCGAGAAAGCGCTGTCGTTTGCCGAGGTCTACGACATTTACGGCTTTCGCGTCATCGTCAAGGATGTGCCGGCTTGCTATCTGGCGCTAGGCGCGCTGCATCAGTTGTACAAGCCGATTCCGGGGAAATTCAAGGATTACATCGCGATCCGCAAAGACAATGGCTATCAGTCCTTGCATACCAGCTTGTTTGGCCCTCTAAGTACGCCGATGGAAGTGCAGATTCGTACCCAGGAAATGCACAAGATCGCGGAAGCCGGCGTCGCGTCACACTGGCTGTACAAGGAAAGCGGCACCTCGCTGTCGGATCTGCAGACCAAGACCCATCAATGGCTGCAAAGCTTGCTCGAAATGCAGTCCGAATCAGGTAACTCTGCCGAATTTCTCGAGCATCTGAAGGTGGATCTGTTTCCCGACGAGGTTTATGTGTTCACGCCCAAGGGACGCATCATGTCGCTGCCTCACGGGGCAACCTGCGTTGATTTCGCGTATGCCGTGCATACCGACATCGGCAACCGTTGCGTTGCATCGAAAGTCAATCATGAACTGGTGCCGCTACGCACGGAGTTGAAAAGCGGCGACCGGGTCGAGGTGATAACGGCCGCACACGCCAAACCGAATCCGGCCTGGCTAAGTTTTGTGAAAAGTGGCAAAGCGCGCTCGCGAATCCGCCACTTTCTCAAGACGATGCAATATGAAGAATCCGCGATGCTCGGCGAACGTTTGCTTGGCCAAGCTTTGATTGCATTGCAATCGGGACCGGACAAGATTACGGAAGAGCAATGGGAACGATTGCTGAAAGGCTCGGGTGGAAAGTCTCGTCAGGAATTGCTTGCCGACCTCGGGCTGGGAAAACAGCTCGCGGTTGTCGTCGCGCGTAGACTGCTGTCCATCGGTGACGGGGACGCTACCCGGCAGCCCGGAAGTCTCGTTATCCGCGGTTCCGAGGGAATGGCCCTGCAGTTCGCAAAATGCTGCCACCCGATACCCGGCGATCCAATCATCGGCTTTTTGCGCAAGGATCACGGCCTGATTATCCATACCCATGATTGCCCGGTTGCTCGCAAGTCGCGTAGCGATCCGGACAAGTGGATGGATGTTGAATGGGCACCTGACTCGAAAAAATTGTTTGCCGTGAATATCAAGCTTTTGGCGTCGAACGAGCGCGGCGTGCTGGCCAAAATTGCAGCGGAGATCGCGCAAACCGAGTCCAATATCGAAAGTGTCAGCCTCGAACCTGGCGACTCTTCCGTCTATGCCGAGATCAACTTCACGTTGCAGGTGATTGATCGATTACACCTCGCGCGCGTGATGCGCAGCTTGCGCAGAATCCCTGAAGTGATCCGAATCATCCGCCTGAAGACCTGAATATCGCTGGCGCGGCAACACATGCGGCTGACATGAATCAGACGCGCCCGCAGCACGATTCCAAATACTCCGGCAGACGTCTCCAGACGGCGACGAAACACCCTCCAGGCGAGCCTGAGCGCGCATAAGAATAACCATAACAATATGATTTTTCAGTCACTTTTTGAAATGGCATGAATGTCGCTTTTCACTTGGAACAAGTACTCGTTTAACCATTCACACAGTCCAAACGCCATGCTCAATCCCATAGCAAACCTACAGAACCGGAACGTGCGCAGCTTGGGAAGTATCTTCCACGAGGCTGTATATACGCTGTTCCAGTTGCTGTTGCTGTTGCTGGTGTTGTTGATTCTTGGAATTGGCGGCGTCGCCTACAGCGCGATCAGCTCCGATGGCTGGCTGTTGGGCCTGTTGAAGAATGCCTGGAAACGCGATCCTGTCTACGCCTTGCTCACAACCTGCGGCGTTGTGCTCGGCATAACCTGGCTGAAAGGGTTCTTTGAGCGGCGCCTGGAGAAAATCAACTACATTGGCGATCTTCTTATCTACGGCTGGCTCGTTCTAGGTGCCTATTTCGCCACGCGATTGATACTCACCGGCAGCCTGTAAATGCGTGCATCGCGTCCGGCTCGTGCATCTATTCCCGGCCGCGCTGCAAGCTTGTTCGCCTCCCGCTCCACGCCGTCAACCGGCGCCTGAAGAGAAAGGCCGCGATACTTCGCGGCCTTTCTCAATTTTCTTACCTAGATAGCTATTTCGCGCTCGTGCTGACATGATTGCGTCAGCGTCAGAGAGGTGGACCCCAACGGCTGGACACCAAAATATAGCTGATAAGTGAAATCTTATGGATTATTCTTTTACGACACAGAGAGGATCCGAAGATGACACGTAGAAAGAGAAGAAATCACACGGCGAGCTTCAAGGCCAAAGTAGCACTGGGCGCAGTGCGTGGCGAGCACACACTGGCCGAGCTGGCTGAACAGTTCGACGTTCACCCGAATCAGATCCAGGACTGGAAGAAACGTCTGGTCGATAGTGCCGAGGACGTGTTCGGTGGCAACGCAGTTGAGGCGCAACACACCGAACGCGAAATCGAGAAGCTGCACGCCAAGGTCGGGCAACTGACGATGGAGAAAGATTTTCTGTCAAAGTTTCTCGGGCGCGACCGGTGAGCGAGCGCCGAGCACAGATTCAAAGCGCTCACGAACTGTCCAGGGCACGCCGCTGCGAGTTACTCGGAGTGGCACGCTGCACAGCGTACTATCGCGGCGCACAGGTGTCAGCCGAAGACCTTGAGCTGATGCGCCTGATCGACGAGATCCACCTTGAGCTGCCGTTCTACGGAAGCCGTCGTATTCGCAACGAACTCGATACACGCGGGCTGCAGGTCAATCGTAAGCGCGTACAGCGGCTGATGCGTCAGATGCAGATCAGGGCGCTGTAGCCGAAGCGGCGCACCAGCACGCCAGACAAGGGACACAAGATCTATCCTTACTTGCTCAGGGACATGACAATCACGCGGGCCAACCAGGTGTGGGCGAGCGATATGTGTTATCTACCGATGGCCAAGGGGTTCATGTAGCTCGTGGCGATTATGCACTGGCATACGCGCAAGGTGCTTTCGTGGCGGGCGTCGAACACGATGGACAGCGACTTTTGCGTCGAGGCGCTCGAAGAGGCATTGCGTGGCTACGGTACACCCGAGATATTCAACACCGATCAGGGCACGCAGTTCACGGCCGATGCGTTCACCCGCGTTCTCAAGGACCACGAAGTGACGATCAGCATGGACGGCAAGGCTCGCTGGATCGACAACGTGTTCGTCGAACGGTTGTGGCGCAGTGTGAAGTACGAAGACGTGTATCTGCGCGCGTATGAAACGCTGGCGGCATTACGCGCCGGACTGGACAAATACTTTCGTTTTTACAATACCCGGCGTCCTCACACTGGGCTTGACCGGCGTACCCCCCGATGCGGTGTACTTCGAACAAACGGCGTTGAAGAGCGCGGCCTGAACCCCATGGAGATTTCACTTAAGCGGGGGTCCAAGTTTCGGGGTCCACTTCTGAAGCGCGTTCCCAACTCGTGTTTTTGACGTGCACGTGATCGACATAATCTCCGAGGATATCGACGCTCATGTTCAAATCCATACTGCCCTCGATCACCATGTTGGCCGGGTCCCAGATAACGCCGATTACTTTGGGATCACAGTGGCGCACCAGTTCATAGGCAAGCAAAGGGTTGCTGGCGATAGTGCCGAAGTGGACCTCGATAACACCTTTGACGCCCGTACCCTCGAGAATGCGCTCGGCACGCTTTAACTTCTCTATAGTCTGTTTTTGAAGCGCCCGGAAACCGATATTCGGATCGTAATGCGCACTGAACAACCGAAAGCGGGGACAACCCATCACCCTTGAAGCAGCGGCAAGGCGACGAATTGCGTCATCATCATCTGACTCGATGTATGTTGTAAGATCCGCGACCTCAATCCCATGCGCGTCACACAGGGCCTTGATGCGTGGTGCGTCCTTGTCGATCGTCGCCTCCGGAAAATGGTATTCACCGTTGACGCGCCATTCCACACCATCATAGCCCGCCCGCGCGATGGTCCCGGCTACCTCTTCAGCCGTGAGTTCCGGCAGAACAGAGCTCAGTACGCTGTATTTCATGGGACGCTCCTCTTGCTTCGGTTTTCGATACGCTTCGCCGTGTCACGGAAATCCAGCCCTGACCGCTGGCACGCAGACCCACGGCACACTTCAGGTTATTCTGCCACGGCATTTACGGCAAATCGCCCTTCGGCAGAGGACCAGGAATACCGAGGCTTATTATTTGCCTTCGGGGTACGGACATTTCAATCCATGTCCTTCGTCAACCCGGATCCTGTTTGGGGTGAACCTCTAGAGAAGCGACAACTCAATGCGCGGTTTGGCACTGACTCCCGGCTCGCCTGTCCCCCGCCCTTGCTGCGTTATCGGAGAAATTCCGGCTGCCTTTATGTGGTTTTCTCGAAGACCGCACGCACCTCGCAGCCTATTCCTGTGTGAATGATTCTTGCGTTACTAAAATTACAAGAACGGCATCGCCGTACCATTCTCACGCGACTCTCGTTGCCGAAACGTTCGTAGAAAGAGCCACAGGATGCTGATTCTAAACATCGGGTACGCAAAATCGGCTACCACCTTTCTTCAAAAGCAGATTTTCCCGAATCTCCCTGGCGTGAACTACATCGGCAGGCGCTACGGAGATGGGCTTTCGAGTAGCGCAAAGGCTGACTGGGTTTATGACTTCGTATTCAGCGACGATATCTCCGGGACAAACTTCGCTGACATTATCAACGACAGCATTGCCGACAAAAGCCAGGCCAACATTATTTCGCATGAAGTCTTGCTCAGACCTTACAAAACCTACCGCCTTCTTCAGCGACTCAAAGACCTTGAAAACCATGTTGGAAAGATCCGATTTATCGTATCGATAAGGAATCAGGCAGATGTCATCCTGTCGCGATGCGTGCATGACAGAGCGCTTGCGGATTATTCGATTGTCGATGCACTAGACTTCGAGGGCGTCACAGAATGTCAATGGCCGGTTTGCTCGAGAGACAAGCAATCTTTCTGGAAGAACGAAACATGCACTTGCAAAAAGGCCGGCATCAAATTCATTAACGTTCCGTTCTACAACTACCTGAACCTGATGTGCCAATTATCTTCACTGTTCGGCGAAGAAAACGTGCACTTCACCGTAAGCGAGAACCTTAGAAAAAATGTCGAGGGCGAAGTCAATTCGCTAACCAACTTTCTTGGAACGAATAATTTGGAAAGCGAAGTCTTGCGTCGCCTCAGCCAAAAAACCGAGAACGTTCAGCGCAACCAATCCCTGTATGAAGAAGTCAGGCGCGACTATATCTCTTCCGGAAAACGGCAAGAGGTCTTCGAATACTTCAAAGCTTCAAACAGGCTGCTTTCAGAGACGAAGCAACTGGATCTCGAGACACACGGCTATTTCTAGTAACCGCAATGCGCCACTAGCATTGCGCGATTCCACCAACGGCTAGTCGAGCGGCGCGGACGCTGAGCGGCAAGCCCGCCCTCACACCGGATATCTGCCGCGAAGTTCGCGTATGGGGATACAATCCTCCTTAACCTCGTTGCAGTCCATTGACCAGGATCATCGCGCCCGCAACGGGTCGGTATTTCCCTGTAACGTCAGGCAAGAGAATGCAATCGATTTCCGAATGGCTTCAGGCAATTGGTCTAGACGAGTACGTCGAACTGTTCGCGCAGAACAGGATTGACATCGACATACTGCCCGACCTGACCGAACGCGACCTTCAGGATCTTGGTCTTCCGCTTGGCGACCGCAAGCGGCTGTTGAAAGCCCTTTCCTCCGCAGCTGCGCCTATCAATACCGAAGGGGCAGACACTACTGTCAGCTCCCTCGCTACTCTGGATGCGCAACGGTCGTCAGGCAACACATTGCCCCCTACCCGTTCACCCTAAGGCGAGCGTCGTCAACTCACGGCAGCGCGCACGTGCCGCCCAAGGATCTACCTGACCCCGGTCGACGCTCGAACTCAGCGCGGTTTCTTCACCTGTGCTTCCAGCGAAGTGAGGGTCTTCTCGCTCCACGTACCCGCATAGATGTTGACCATGAACTGGGGCATCATCCCGAGAGGATCGACGTTGCACTCCACGTGCACCCGGGTGACCTCGTTGCCCGGCAGAGCCTCGAGCGAGTAAACGAGGAGGTTCAACGCTGCGCGTACCCGGCCTTCGACCTCCGGTGTGTCGTCGCGTTCCACCGACTGCAGGTCTAGCGCGGCCGACTTCACGGTCGTTCCGTCGTCGACGAGCGTCGCCTCCCAAAGTCCGCTGATGACGTAGTCGCGATCGGAGAGCATCGGCATCAGCTTGTAATGCTGGTAGCTCGTGAACGCGGCGGGCAAATCAGCGAATGCGACGGCATCGCCCCGCTCAATCTCTCGCTCTTCGACGAGACCACTGACCCACTCCTTCTTCGTCGCGCATTCGGTGAGGACGCGAGCGATGTCGACGAGCGGGGCTTTGATCACCTTGGAGCCAGAGACGTTGTTAAGGGCCGGACGGGCCGTAGTCAGAAGAGCACGAGTCATGGGGAACCTCTTGCGGAGATGAAGGAACACAGGCGCTGAACATAAGAAGTATAAACGGTGTTCTCAATCTATCCCCGGTCAACTGCCTGACGAAAAATGCACCGGCGCAAGCTGGTGCGCCGGGTCGCGAGGCTAAGGGGTCACTCACAGCAATTGCACTTATGAGTTGAATTCGCGTAGCCAATTAGCTCGTCCTAATTTCTTGATGTTCTCCTGGGATATCGGTTTTGAGCGGTCTTGATGTGTGTTTGCTTTGGCTACTTTGCTGTAAACGTCTCCAACAAAAACGCTGCCTTTGTGAAGCCCAATCTGATGCTGGTGGACGACAAATGTCTGACTGATCCAGCACTGTAACCTCGTAAAGGATCATTCGTCATGGGCAGTGTTGCCTGCATCAATCGGGTAGAGATTTTGCCCAACCTCCAATTACTGCCTTAAACTCTCGCTATATCCACATAGAGAGATTGAAAGTGCAGTTTGATGAAGTCATCCTCGGACGCCGCAGCATTCGAGGTTACAAATCCGATCCAGTGCCGAAAGCACTGATCAAAGAAGTATTAGCACTGGCAATGCGTTCCCCGTCGTCGATGAACACGCAACCATGGAATTTCACTGTCGTCTCCGGCGAACCTTTGAACCGTATTCGCGCTGGCAACACGGAACGTAATCTCGCCAGCGTGCCGCATTCGCGTGAATTTCGCATCGGACAGGCTTTCGCGGGGCGACATCGCGAGCGTCAAGTCGGCGTCGCGAAACAATTGTTCGCTGCCATGGATATCGCGCGTGGAGATAAAGAAGGTCGCCATGATTGGGTACTGCGCGGTTTCCGCCAGTTTGATGCTCCGGTTTGTGTGATTATTACTTATGACCGCGTTCTGGCAGACAGCGATGACACTGCCTTTGACTGTGGTGCAGTAACTACAGCACTCGTAAACGCGGCTTGGTCGCGCGGCCTGGGTGCGGTGATTAACAGCCAGGGCATTATGCAGTCGCTGGTGGTGCGCGAGCATGCGCATATCGCAGACGATCAGGTGATTATGAAGGCTGTAGCACTGGGCTGGCCGGATGAGAGTTTTCCGGCCAATGCGGTTGTCTCAGAACGGAAGGGCGTTGACGAAGCTGCACGCTTTTTGGGCTTTGATGACTGAGCGGCTAGCGGGGAATCAGCTGTCACTCCGGCTGCAACATGTGTGATGGACTTGCCACTCAACGCGGGTTATCAGCGGCACTGAAACGAGATCCGTAGCAAACGCCGCGCCCAACATCTCGATGGGAACAATGCGCGCCGTAGATATCCAGCGCTGACAACGAATCACCAATCAGATAATTCGAAGAAAGAGCCGCGAATTCACCTCAAAATTCGGGCCGGTTTTCGCGGAGGAGCTGCGCGAAAATTCGCTCGCTAGTGTGTCCAGTGGACGGCGGTTACGATCCACATTTCACTTTCTTGCATTCTGGATATCTGCAACTCCATGTATCGGCGTTTTCCTTCCCCACTCGTCTGGAACTCGAGACGACGCGAACCCTCCACCATGTCGTCCCGGGTGCCGATTAATCGGAAACCGCCTTGATCCGATGCCCTGATCAAAACTTTTGTCATCGGATTGTTGACAATCTCAAGCGAGAACAACCGGGAGAATGCAACAGCGCTTCTGATCGCCGCCTCATAGTCTGCTGACTTGTGCGCCCGCACAAAGGCTGAGATGTGGCTTTCAAGAAGGTCACCAATTTCGTCTTCGGGCGCTCCCGCATTCCGTTCGTAAACAAAGTATTCTGCGCCACCAGTCGCTTCTTCGATGTAGTCCGCAAGTTCGCCATAAATCTTGTCAACGCCATCGACCGTGACGACTCGGCTTTCGCGTTTGATCATGAAGTCGTAAGCATTGTTGTCAATTACTTGCCCGTCCGGCGTCAGCGCAGGCCAGGCGACGACAAGACTCCTGTTTGTCATGTTGAATTGAGCGAGCGGTACGACCCAGGCGCCCTCTGTCATCAGTTTGACTGGTTCGAGCATGTGCGGGTCGACCGGAGAAAAGTTGCCGTCATCAGTGCCGGCCAGTTCTATCTCCGCAGGCATTGCCCGAACCGGGGCTGCGGTTTCATCGCTTGCGGACAGATCGACACCCCACCCTCTTAGACTTTCACGCAGGATAAACGATGGCGTTGCCTGGCCAGTCATGCGCTCCTTGCTAGTAAGCATTGCGACGACTTTCCCGTCACGAAGTAAAGGTCCACCCGAATTTCCTTCATCAATGTCGCCGGAAATTTTGAGCCATATACTCCTGCGCGAGCCGATGGTTAACTTGCTCACGGCCCAGTCGCCATGCCCCGCCGGAAATCCGATCGTTGCCAACGTGTCGCCAACCTTCACGTTTTCGTCCTCAAGCTGCAAACTTGACAAGATCTCGTGCAAGTCGCCGTTACCACGAACAATGAGCAGCGAAATGTCAAGATTTGTGTCGTTTTCCTGTACTTCTGCAAGCAACGGCGTGTGGCGCTGACTGAAGGAGAACACCTTCGGCCGCTTGTCACCCTTGACAACGTGCCATGCAGTTAAGATGTATGCGCTTTGTTTATCCAGTTTGACGACGAATCTGGTGCCAGTCCTCGACTTGCCCTCCCGGCTTACCGATTCGATCCTAACGACACCCGGCATCAATGCTTCGAAGTCCTGCGCAAATGCAACGCAATTCATCAGCATGAGCGCGAACAGCGCGGTTCGCAGCGCATTAACGCGTTTCAATCTATTCAAATTAGAATACATCGCAACCAAAGACCAAAACTCGCATCATTGACGTAAGCGCATTCATGGCAGCGACCGGGATACACGGAAGCCAGGATATTTCATGTAGTTGACATTGATTGGCGAATCCCAGTTGCGGGCGTCTGCGCTAACGTTGGCTGGGAAATTGTTCCAGGAACCGCCGCGCAACACATGCTCGCTGCATGAGGCATTCCAGCAATCGTCTACCCATTCCCACGCGTTTCCGAGCATGTCATGCAATCCAAACGAGTTGGGCTCGAATTGACCAACCTGCGTTGTTCCTTTGGCTCCGCACCACTTTACATTGGCATATTTGCACGCCATTTTCTTGTCAGTTCCCCAGAACTGGGACGTAGTGCTACCAGCCCGCGCCGCATATTCCCACTCTTGTTCGCTGAGTAATCGATATGGTTTTCCGGTTTCCTTCGCCAACCAGTTTGCGTAG
>CATOSA010000020.1 GCA_951812315.1 uncultured Burkholderiales bacterium | reverse complement strand
GGCAGCGAGTTCCTCGCGCAGGCGATCGATCTCGGCGTCGGACTCGATCTCAAGCTCGAGCGGCTCCTCGAGCTCGTATTGCTGCTCTGGAAAAACAACCGCCTCGTCGACCGCTTGAGTCTGTGCGATCTCGTCACTGACACTTTCTGATGCCAGTTCGGTGTCGTACGGCTCTACCGTCGCCTCGATCTCCGAGATGGTTTCGATCTGCAGCGTTTCAGCCTCATCTGCCTGCGGCTCGCTTACGGCAGCGGGTTCCTCGCGCAGGCGATCGATCTCGGCGTCGGACTCGATCTCAAGCTCGAGCGGCTCCTCGAGCTCGTATTGCTGCTCTGGAAAAACAACCGCCTCGTCGACCGCTTGAGTCTGTGCGATCTCGTCACTGACACTTTCTGATGCCAGTTCGGTGTCGTATGGCTCTACCGTCGCCTCGATCTCCGAGATGGTTTCGATCTGCAGCGTTTCAGCCTCATCTGCCTGCGGCTCGCTTACGGCAGCGGGTTCGGATTCCGCCTGAGCGCTGCTCTCTGTCTCTGAAGACAGGTCTTCTTCCGTGCCGGTGTTTGTCGTTGCGCAAGCAGCAAGAATGCTGGCCGCCGCAAGCACCGTGAGTAGATTCAGATTGCGACAAGACAATACCGGCATGGTCGTCACCCTCTCTTTTATTGCAATACCTCTCAAAACTGTTTCTCTCGGAAGAACGTCCGCGCTGAAATCCGGGCTACAGGACTGCAGCAGAGTGCATTGTAGTAGTAAAAGTCGCATGGAACCGCTTTCAAACGCAATGCCTGACGACGCGACTGGATCATCTGAAGCCATATTTGACGCCACTCGGCACTTTCGGCCATCCGGCTGGTCCGGTGGCGGCGCGCAGGCTAGAATTCCCGTCATGGCTCTGGCCCCGAACGAATTGATCAAATTTGCGATCAGAATCCGCACCCGCGGCGGATTGCCGGCGGACAATCTGGTCATCCAGGCACGTGATCGCAACGAAGCGGAACGGCGTATTAATCAGATGTACCTTCATTGCGAAATCCTCGAGTGCAGGGAGATACAGTCGCCGGTTCGTGAAGAGGACATGAATCTCGAGAACATCATTTCCCTGATTTCGCGCACGCCTAGCGACAAGGTCTGACACCAACCCAAGCACGCTGACCACGATGTCCGGGTGAATTCACGAAAACCTTTAGGCGCCCGCTTCACCGCCATTGCGCAGTCACACCGTCGCTCGTCGACTATCCGGATTCACGATTGTCGATAAATCCGCTGCCAACGAGTTCGTCTAGCAACGCTTCGTAATCTGCAGCGCCGCGACTATCCGGCGCATGCGCAAACACGTCCTTGGTAACGGCGGGACTTTCTGCGACTGCAACATTCTCCGAAATCCGGGTTGAACATATCTCCTCGACGTATCGCTCTTTGAGCGAATCGAAAATCTCGTGCGACATTTTACGTCGTACATCGAATCGGGTGACGACGTAACGTCTGTTCACCCTTTTTTTGAGGATGTGCTCGAGTGCTTTCAGTGTCTTCTCCACCGCGATCACCCCGTGAACCGCAAGATAGTCCGTCGAAACCGGGATCAGTACCCGATCAGCAGCAAATATTGCCGACAGGCTCAACACGCCCAGCATCGGGCTGCAGTCGATAAGGATCGGGCGTCCAGTGTTGAGATTTTCGTGGACGATTCCCTGATTGAGGCGGTTGAGTACATTCGGTCCTTTGCCGAACTTCGTATCAACTTTGGAAAGTTCAAAGTGTGCGGGTATGACCAACCAGCCGCCAACGGCGGGGCGAATCAGCCGCGTCAGCGGTGTTATCTGGTCATAGAAGCTGAATACCGAGTCGTCCGCATTGTCGACATGCGCGCCGCATACGTGGGACAAGTGGGCTTGCGGATCAAGATCGATCGACAACGGGTTGTACCCACGCCGTGCGAGCGCGGCGGCAAGATTAAGACATGTCGTCGTTTTTCCGACGCCACCCTTCTGATTGAAGATCGCGATTTTGGCCATTTGGCGCGGCCGCCCGCTACCCCTCGTAGAATGAGGCGGAGCGACAATAGTACAAATAGAATCAGTTAGTTGTCAATGCCCACTAATACATCAATCAGTCATTTTCAGGTGCGGCCTGAGCCCATTTCCCGGATCGGGTTACGGCCTCTTGCCACGCCGACTTGAGCGACTCGCGCGTGTATCCGACATCTGCGGCTCGAATCGCTTTTGCACTTGCCACTGCTTCTCCAGCTCAGTCGCGTCGCGCCAGAATCCGACCGCCAGGCCCGCCAGATATGCCGCCCCAAGCGCTGTGCTTTCGAAATTTTTCGGCCGCACTATGGGCACGTCGAGAATATCCGCCTGAAACTGCATGAGCAGATCACTCTGACAGACACCACCATCGACGCGCAGTTCCTTAACCTCGATCCCCGAATCTGCGTGCATCGCGTCAAGGACGTCGGCAGTCTGAAACGCGATCGATTCAAGCGCCGCCCGCGCCAGATGACCCGCGCCGCTGCCGCCAGTCAGTCCGATCACCATGCCGCGCGCCAGCGGATCCCAATGCGGCGCGCCAAGCCCTACAAATGCCGGGACAAAGTAGACGCCACCGTTATCCGCTACTGATGCGGCGAGTTCATTGATCTGTGCCGACGATTGAATGATTCCCATTGAATCACGAAGCCACCTCACTACTGCTCCAGCGACAAAAACACTACCTTCCAGCGCGTACTCGAACCGATCGCCGATTTTCCAGGCGACGGTTGTGAGCAGTCTCGATTTCGAACTGACCGGCCGTTCTCCGGTGTTCATCAACATGAAACATCCGGTTCCATACGTATTTTTGGCCATCCCGGCGTTCACGCATTGTTGCCCGAACAACGCTGCTTGCTGGTCGCCGGCAATTCCCGCAACAGGAATGGCCGCACCCAACAAGGCTTCTTCGGCTTCACCGCATACGCCACCAGAGTCAACTACGCGAGGCAATAGCGCGCGCGGAATTCGCAGCAGCTGCAACAATTCGTCATCCCAATCGCGCGTATGGATATTGAACAACAGGGTACGAGAGGCATTGGACACGTCGGTAACGTGCACCCGCCCTGCGGTCAGATTCCAGATCAACCAGCTGTCGATCGTCCCGAACGCCAGTCGACCTGCTTATGCCTGTGACCGTGCACCATACACATTATCGAGTAGCCATTGCAGCTTGGTCCCGGAAAAATACGGGTCGAGCAGCAAACTCGTGCGGCTGGTTACAAGAGGCTCGGCGCCCTGTGTACGCAGTTGTTCGCATATCGCGGCCGTGCGACGATCCTGCCACCCGATCGCGTTGTGAACCGGCCGACCAGTTTCCCGGTCCCACAGTACAACCGTCTCACGTTGATTGGTAATACCGATCGCAGCGACGTTGTGGGCGTCTGACTTCGCGAGCGCAAGCGCTTCGCGCGCCATTTCCAGTTGCGTCGACCAGATCTCAAGTGGATCCTGCTCGACCCAGCCAGGTTTGGGGTAGAACATCTTCAGCTCTTTTTGCGCCACACCGAGCATACTGGCGTTACTGTCGATGACGATCGCGCGCGAACTGGTTGTTCCTTGATCTAGAGCAAGTATTACGGTCATGTCTCGTTTGCCACCTGTGCTAGCCTAGTTCTCCATTGATCGCGCCACAAAAGACGGCGAGTATTCGCGCTGTCGAAGTTTTCACCGCGCAATCCTGATTCTCTCGACAAAAACAATCGCGTATGGACAACAAACCTTTCCTTGTCGCCCTTGACCGAATGGGGCTGATTGCCGCCGGTGAAACGCCTCCGATGAAACCGCTGGCAGGCGGCGTCTCTTCCGACATCGTGCGCGCCGATCTCGCACAAGGGCCAGTATGCATCAAACGCGCATTGGAAAAACTCAAAGTCGACGCTGACTGGCAAGCACCGGTCGAGCGCAATCGCTGGGAACTCGAATGGCTGAAGACTGCCGCGGCGATCGTTCCGCAGGCTGTGCCCCGAATCATCGCAGAGGATGCTGAATCGGGAATGTTTGCAATGGAGTTTCTCGATACGCAACACCATGACGTATGGAAGGATCAATTGCGCGACGGCAACATAGAACCTGCCACTGCGGCCGAAGTCGGGCGCCGAATCGGCGCAATTCACAATGCGACTGCCGGGCGGGCGGACGTCGCGAAGAACTTCTCGACCGACCATATTTTCGTTCCGATCCGCATCGATCCTTACTTGAACGCCACTGCACTGAAACACCCCGAGTGCGCAGGGCAACTCCACGCTCTGGCTCACACAACAGCGACCACAAAAAAAGCACTAGTGCATGGCGACGTCAGTCCGAAGAATATCCTTGTCGGCCCGAACGGCCCGGTTTTCATCGATGCAGAATGCGCATGGTATGGAGATCCCGCTTTCGACCTCGCGTTTTGCCTGAACCATCTCTTGCTCAAATGCGTATGGCACCCTCAGTGGACCAAAGATTACCTGGCGTGTTACGACGCCTTGCTAGACGCCTACCTGGAATTTGTTGCGTGGGAGGATCCGTGCGCGCTCGAACAACGGGCCGCGCAACTGCTACCCGGCCTTTTTCTCGGCCGGGTGGATGGGAAGTCTCCGGTTGAATACATCACGGCCGACGAAGACCGTGAACATGTCCGGCGCACAGCGGTTCTGCTCTTGCTCAATCCTGTTAAACGGCTCAAGGACGTCGCAGAGCACTGGTTGAATGAAATCAGCCCGGACGAATCTCGGTAGAAATAACGCGCTCTGAAGCAAATACAGCATTCTTCGAAATTACGAAGCGAACAAGAAAAGCTTTTGACGATATCGCGCACGTAGACGAAACTGCGCATTTGTGCGATATGTAAAGCGAAAGTAATTGACGCACAATCTCAACCACCGCAAACCAAGTCCTCTTACTGTGAGCTTGATGCCGGGGCAAAAGTATTCTTTGGCCTGACAATGCTCGCTGGAAAACGCCTGCCATGCCGAACACAACCATTTCAAAACTGACTGGACGCCAGATATGGGATTCTCGCGGACGGCCTACTGTGGAAGCCGAAGTCCGACTGATCGGCGGTTCGATCGGTCGCGCGATCGCACCTGCGGGCGCGTCGCGCGGCTCTAACGAAGCGATCGATCTGCGCGACGGCAGCGCGGCATTCGGAGGAATGGGTGTCTCGTCGGCAGTGGCCAACATCAATGGCGAGATCTCCAGCTTGCTTACCGGGAGAAATTCAGACAATCAGTCCGAAATTGACGATGCCTTGATCAAGCTGGACGGCACCGAAAACAAGGAGCGACTGGGCGGCAACGCGATGATTGCCGTGTCAATGGCGGTTCTGCACGCAGCCGCCGGTGCGAAGCGCATGCCGCTATGGCGTCATCTTGCGCAAGGCGAGGACGTCATGCTGCCCATGCCCGAGATTCAGATTTTTGGGGGCGGTGCGCATGCCGGCGAGCGCGTCGATATTCAGGACTTCATGGTCATGCCACTCTCGGCGTCGAGTTTCGCAGAGGCTTTGAACATGACCGCCGACGTGTACCGTGCCGCCGGGGAACTGATGCAAGACGATGGAAAACTGCAGGGCGTTGCAGACGAAGGCGGTTTCTGGCCGGCATTCGATTCAAACGAAGAAGCACTGACCAAACTCACGCAAGCCATCGAGAAAGCAGGCTATACACCGGGCGACCAGGTCGGAATTTCCCTTGATATCGCAGCGTCGGAGTTTTTCAGCAACGGGCGCTACGTCCTCGGCCTGGAGAGCCGCGATCTTGATACAGATGGCTTGTGCGAAATGCTGATTGACTGGATTGACCGCTATGCAATTGCATCAGTCGAGGACCCGCTCGCCGAAGACGACCACGCCGGCATGCGCAGCTTCACGGCTGCCGTAGGTGAGCGCGTGCAGATCATCGGCGACGACTACCTCGTTACCAACGCGCGCCGGGTCGAACACGCTGCCATGTCAAAGGCGTGCAATGCGGTACTCATCAAACCTAATCAGGCCGGCACGATCAGTGAAACGTTGGCGGCGCTGCGCGCGGGCAAACATGCCGATTTCGGAACCATCGTGTCCGCCCGTTCCGGCGAATCGGAAGACGTGACAATCGTTCACCTGTCGACCGGCTGGAACGCCGGCCAACTCAAAGTAGGATCCTTCTCGCGCTCGGAACGCATGGCCAAGTGGAACGAAGCCCTGCGCATCGAGGAATCACTGGCTGATCGCGCGCGCTTTGCCGGGCGCTCGGCAGTGCAAGGACAGAAGTAATCCACCGGGCCGCCGGAAAATCGCTGTCAGAAAGTAAAGACACGTAGATCGGCGCCTGATTTTCCTGGCGCGAAGTGCGCGAGCATCCTTGATACAACACGTTCTCACTGACTGACGGTGCCTGCTGAAGTTCGAGCGAGCCGGTCGTTCAGGCAAAGCAGTGAAGCTGTCAAGCACGCGAATTGCGTGGCCACACGTCCATAAATCCCCAGCGGTAGACTTCATTGCAAGGAATCAATGTCTAGTTCCTATGGTTTTTAGCAAGGTTTTTTTCCGACCATATCAGGCTTGAACGGTTGTCCTGAAGTCCAGATGGCAAAGGCGATGCGCAGTAGCTTTCTGGCCAGGATCACAATGGCCTCGGTGGTTGCCAAGCCCCTGGCTAGTAGTGCGCGATAAATTGGTTTGAACAATTTTGTCTTTGCCGCTGCCTGCCCAGCCAGGTAGATCAGCCGCCGATCCTCCGCATTGCCCTGTTTGGTCAGGCGCCGCTTGCCCTGATGAGTACCAGAATCCTTCGGGCGCGGGTCCAATCCGTAGGCGGCCACCACCGCATCGCTATTGGCAAAGGGCGTGTGATCGAAGCGATGGGTCAACGCCGCGCTGTTGATAAAGCCAATGCCGCGAATGCGCTGCAGTTGCTTGCGTTTGTTCTCCAGTTCATCGTTGTGTGCAATGACGCGTTTGAGCTCGTTGTTGAGCTCGGCGAGCAGCGTGTTCAGGCTCTTCAAGGCGCGGTTGGACCGCGTGCCCTCGGTCTTGCCGCGCCGGCCCACGCCCATGGCGCAAGACGCTACATACTTGGGGTTAAGGACGTACACGACGTGTCCATGTCCTGCAGCCAGATCAGCCAGCTGCTGATGTAACCGGCCCGTGGCCTCCATGCCGATAACACAGCCTGCGGGAAGTTGTTTGAGCCAGACCACAATGGCCTCGCGCTTATTGGCAATACGCTGGCAAGGTCGCTGCGAGCGCGCCCAGGCAATAACGATTTCGCACTGGCTAATGTCCGCGCCGATGACTTCGATGCTCTTGTGTGAATCAGACATGTAAGCTCCACTTCCACGACCAATGGCAACAACGGCTGCATACATGGACAACGCCGTGCTCAAGCCGCCCGTATCGCCGTACACTTAAACGTGCCGAGGGGGGCTGTCTTTGCCGCGTTAGCTTGTTTCTATCGGCGGTCAGATGCGCAAACACTTGCCGCTGCTTCCCAAATCGACGCTCAGAAAGACAGAGTGGGGACATGGCTAGTTCGGTCTGTCCGGTTACGGCAGATAGCCTGCATCGTCCCTCCACCCCGGCACCCTCAGGTGCAGGACGTACCATACAAGCCTGCATACCTCACGAAGGATTCCCCTCTCAGGCGAAATGTGCCTAAACAGATTGCGACGATCGGCCGCAGGGCAATAGCCAGACTATTGCTTAAGGGCGATCGTTCAATCTGTGACGCCAGATTTTTCCTGAAAGCGAATAGGTACAAGCTGCGCTGCCGCAGCAGTCCCAATAAATCTTAACATCAAGTTGATTCGGTTTTTATACATGTCGCATAGGCAACCGTCTTCGTGAAATATGCAGGCTTGGACTTATGAGCGCAATCCCCTGCGTGGAATCGCGTTGATCACGTCTGCCGTTTTCATGTTCTCAGCGATGGATGCGCTTGCAAAATTCATGTTGAGCGCTGACTATCCGGTCGCTGGTCTGATATGGGCACGCTATGCCGTGAATCTTTTAGTCATGCTCGCGCTGCTTTGGCCACGCATGGGCGGCAACCTGTTCCGTACCACCCGGCCCGGTTTGCAGCTTGTTCGTGGCCTGCTGCTTGTTGCCAGCACGTTGTGCTTCTATCTGGCGCTACGCTATCTACCGTTGGCGGAAGCAGCAGCGATCAGTTTTGTCGGCCCTGTACTGACTGCAATTCTGGCTGGCTGGTTGCTTCACGAAAGGGCGAGCAACAGTCAGTGGATCGCCATTTTGCTGGGTTTCACAGGGGTGCTTATCATCATTCGCCCGGGCGGAGGTCTATTCACACCCGCTGCCGTGTTTCCGCTCCTGACCGCTGTATTGTTCAGCTTCTACCAGATCGTTACCCGAAAGATGTCGGGGCACGAGCACAATTACACGACACTTTAATGTATACGGCGTTCATTGGAGGAATTGTTGCATCCATCGCTTTGCCGTTCGGATGGCAAAATCCGTCGCTGATTCAGGCTGCAATCATGTTCGCGATGGGTGTGTTTGGCGGCTACGGACACTACCTGTTGATTCGTGCCGTCGAGTACGCGTCCCCGGCATCGCTGGCGCCATTCGGCTACTCCCAACTGGTATGGTCAACTGCTCTTGGGTACGCGGTATTTGGCGACTTTCCGGACAGCGGATCATTGCTTGGCATGGCTATCGTCGTTATTGCCGGCCTGCTTGCATTAAACTGGAAACAAATGCGCAGACCACCAGAAGAGTCCAGCGAAAGTAAGGCCAATTAAACGACGCCAACCAAACAACGCCATGACCCGCCCAACTCCAACAACACGCGACCAGTACCGGCACTTTCAGGCTATACCGACCCGCTGGATTGATAACGACGTTTACCACCATGTAAACAATGTCGTTTACTACTCATTTTTCGATACTGCGGTGAACCAGTATCTGATCGAGCAAGGCGTTCTCGATTTCGAAACAAGCAGCATCATCGGTCTCGTCGTGGAAACGAAGTGCAATTACTTTTCACCCATTACGTTTCCTGATGTCGTACATGCCGGCCTGACCGTGGAGAATCTTGGAAACAGTAGTGTGCGCTACGGTGTCGGGCTGTTTCGCAACGACGAAAATATCGCCTCAGCCAAAGGCCATTTTGTACACGTCTACGTCGACCGGGAGACACGCAAGTCAGCTGCCGTTCCAGCCGACATGCGCGCCGCGCTGGAGCGAATTCTCGCCTGACGGCAGATTGCGCTGCCGTTCGAATTCATGAAAATCCTGACGCGCTTTACTTTAGCCAGGCGGTAATATCTGTTCGTGCCTCGGATACTGCGCCAGGCCGGTCCACGAGAGTGACACGGCGCAGTTTGTCCCGGAACATTGATACGGAATACCACAGGAGTCGTGTGATGAAACTGAGTGGCAATAATCCGATGAAACTATGGCTAATCGTGTTGTGCGCCGCGTCCCTACCGGCAATGGCGGCTTCGCCCGCAGCAGGGCCGCGAGCATGGATTGGGGACCTGACGCCGATTTCCGATGCTGACTGGAGCCCATCGCGGGCAGCCCATATGCTCGAGCGCGCCGGTTTCGGTGGCACTCCGGAAGATGTCGCAAAATTGGCGGCGATGACACCGGACGCAGCCGTGCGCCATCTTGTTTACTTTCAGGACATTCCCGATCACCTGCCTGGTTTCGATCACTCTGGCGTACACGATCCCGGCATCGAACCGTTCCCGCCCTCAAGACCAGCTGCTACTGACCTGGCAAAGAAAAATGGCGAAGCCATTGGCGTAAAGGTCAAACCAACCGGCAACCGCAGATTGCAACCGGTCGTCGACCGTTTCTTCTACTGGTTGCGTGCAAGCCGGCTCGAGACACACCGGGTCAACTATTGGTGGGCAAACCGAATGCTGGCGTCGCGCCGTCCACTGGAAGAGAAGATGGCGTTGTTCTGGCACGGCCACTTCGCCACAACCGAAGACAAGGTACGCGATTACCGAAAGCTTCTCGGTCAGAACGAACTCTTTCGGGAAAAAGGCACTGGGAATTTCCGCGATCTGATAATTGGCGTATCCCAGGATCCCGCCATGCTCGCCTTTCTCGATGCCGGTGTGAATGTCAAAGGTTCGCCAAACGAGAATTTCGCACGCGAGATCATGGAATTGTTCACTATGGGTGTCGGCAATTATTCCGAGAACGACATACGCGAGGCTGCACGCGCGTTCACCGGTTGGAACTATGTGGATCTCGACTTCGTGATCACGCCGGGCAAGCATGACGGCAGCAGCAAGGTGGTTTTTGATCAGAAAGGAAATTTCGACGGGATCGATGTCATCGACATCATTCTTGCGCAGCCCGTTACGCCGGAATATATCGGCGCGAAAATTTATCGCTATTTCGTCAATGACAACGTCTCACCCGAGATGAAATCAAAGCTGGGCAGATTGTTGCGCCGGAACAACTACGAGATAGCGCCGTATTTGTACACGCTGTTTATGTCAAAAGACTTCTATAGCCCGGCGTCAGTTGCGACCCGAATGAAGCCACCCGTCGAACTGGTCATTTCAACCTACAAAAAAATGGGATTGACGGAAGTTCCGGGTGTACCCGACTTCAATTCGGTCACGACGTCACTCGGGCAAAAACTCCTTTTCCCGCCGACGGTGGCAGGCTGGGCACAGGGCAAAAGCTGGATTACGCCGGGACTGTTGCTCGCGCGCAGTAATTTCGTCTACGAAACGGTATTTCCCGACATCAACTTCGTCCCACCTGACCGTCATCCTTCGAACGTTTTCCAGATCAGTTCAGTTGCCGACCAACTGGCAATGGGCGCAGATGTGACGACGGCGACCAAACCTCCGGGCCGGGAAATGACGTCCATGTCGAACAGCATGGCCGACCGGGACGAAGCGTTCAATACCCGTCTTGGAAGTTACCGCGGCTGGCGTATGGCAATTGAAAAAGTAAAGCCGATCTCACGCGCGACGGCGCAGCTCGATCTTACAGACATGGTTCGTAGCGCCGGCTGCAAGACCGCGCAAGAAGCAGTCGACTACCTTAGCGGGCGCTTCCTCTCGGTCAACCTCGACGTTCAGACGCGAACCCGGCTAGCCGGCTTCCTCAAGTCCGAGTTGGGAACGGCCGATCTTGCACGGGCCGGAAGCTATCTCGAGGAGCCACTGCGCGCCACGCTGCACCTTATTCTGTCATTGCCTGATTACCAGCTGGGTTAATCGGCAAAAGTAAACGGAGGCGAAATGAAAAACCGCGACAATCACATTGCTTCCCTGCGACGCCGTAACTTGCTCAAAGCCGGCGGCTCAGGGATGGCACTAGGTGCCTTGCATGCCGCAGGGCTTGCGCCGCTCTGGACGGGTGCAAACGCAGCACATCATTCCAGTGACTCGGGAAAGATTCTGGTGGTGCTGGAACTGTCCGGCGGCAACGACGGGTTGAATACTCTGGTGCCATACGGTGACGATGCCTACTATCGGCACCGTCCGAAACTCGGCATTCGCCCTGACAAGCTACGCAAGATTGACGATCATTTCGGATTCAACAAAGGGATGGCGGGCTTCGAACGGCTCTACAAAGACGGGATGATGGCGGCCGTGCACGGTTGCGGCTATGCGCAGCCGTCATTTTCACACTTCACTTCGATGGCCTACTGGCATACGGCGGCGCCGAACAGTGGCGAGCAACTCGGATGGGTCGGGCGCCTCGCCGACGCAGTAGACCACGACCTCACACCAAACTTCATCGTCAACGTCGACGAAGCACAATCGCTGGCAGTTGTTGCCCGCGAGCATGTACCGGTCGTATTCGATGATCCGGAGCAATTCGGTCGCAAGGGGCTTCACCAGGAGCGACCCATTCTTGATACTGTAAGGTCGCCCGGCGCCGACCTCAACGAATCACAGCGTTACCTGCTCAATATTGCCCAGAGCGCGAAAGACGCTTCGGTACACGTGCGACGCGCATGGTCGGAATACGATTCACCGGTTGATTACGGTGTAGCGCCACTGGACCTGCCGAAAATCGCAGCCCTGATATCGTCAGGAATGCAAGCGCGCCTGTACTACACGTCGTTTCGCCACAACGCATTCGATACACACGTTCAGCAACCGAACCTGCATTCACGGCTACTGACTTATGCCTCGGATGCGGTGGCAGGTTTCTTCAAGGACATGGATCGCATCGGGCGCGCCGACGACGTTGTCATGTTGGTGTTCTCCGAATTCGGGCGACGTGTGCCGGAAAATACCAATCTTGGAACAGACCACGGCACTGCCAACAACATGTATCTGATTGGCAAGAGCGTGAACGGTGGGCACTACGGAAAACTGCCGAGCCTCGTCGATCTCGATGATGGGAACCTCGTGTATACCACCGACTTCCGCCGCGTGTATGCAACCGCGATCAGCGGGTGGCTGGGATACCACGACACCGAACCGTTGTTGCGCGGCCGGTTCGAGCCGTTCCCGGTGTTCGGCTAACGGGGTGTCAAAAACGGCTTCCGGGATCTGACCGATTTTCCTTGGCGCAAATTATTCTCAGCGTAAACGCACAGTCGCGTAGCGCCCAAGAAGCACAGGGAAACCAGGGGAGAGCGAGTACAGATTTTACCGCTTTCACGTATTGCGATGAAGCTGCGCATATCGGGAATATGTAAGGAGAAATCGGTGAAATATGGGCCGCTCTCCCAACGTTGCAGCCGAATCATCCTGAGTCCGACAGACTGCTAAGCCTGATCCTATCTTGTTATGCCACCCTTGCCTCGACCGGGCTGTTGTCAATCCAGTATCCCTATTTGTGCTGAATTCGAGGGATTCGTTTAACGCTCCTCAAGCTCGCGATCGATAACACGGTGGAAGACGCTGCAGAACATGTCTACCATTGGAAAATGAACAAGCAATTTTCTGGATATGTTTAATTCACAGGCAACGGAGAATTCCTGGATGTTCAACACAAGATTTGTAGTTTTTCTTGCAGGCGCATTCTGTTCGTCTGTCATTTTCGCGGCAGGTGGAGACGTGAATTCACCGACTGGTGTCGCGCCCGATCGCTACGTCTATTACCCTGGTACGGAGCCATTGAAGAAAGATGAAATTCGCCTGATCTCCTGCGGTACGGGGCTGCCTGCCGCAAGACGAGACCAGGCGACAACCTGCTGGCTTGTCGAATTGGGAAACGGAGACAAACTCTTGTTCGATGTCGGCACGGGCTCTATGGCGAATGTCGCCGCCTTGATGATTCCCTATGATTTTCTCGACAAGGTATTTCTCACGCACTTGCATACTGACCATTAGGGCGATCTGGTTACCCTTTGGGCTGGCGGCTGGACAGCAGGAAGGACGAAACCCTTGCAAGTGTGGGAGCCTTCAGGCGCGACTCCGGAAATGGGTACCGCCTACGCGATAAAGCACTTTCTCAAAGCATTTAACTGGGACGCAAAAACGCGCAACTTCGTGCTGAGTGCGCAACCCGGAGAGATTACAGTCAACGAGTTTGACTACAAGAAAGTAAACGCCGTGATTTACAACAAGAATGGTGCAACGATCCGCTCAATACCGGCAATTCATGCAGGCGACGGACCAGTAAGCTTCATTCTCGAATATGCCGGGCTGAAGATTGTAATCGGCGGCGACACGTTTCCGAACAAGTGGTACATCAAGCACGCGACAAATGCGGATATCGCGATTCACGAAACGTTCCTCACACCACCGGATTTGGTCAAGTTCTATGGCCAGTCGCCAGGACAGGCGATTGGTGTCGGAACACAGATACACACGTCACCACCGGCTTTCGGAAAAGTCATGAGTACCATCAAGCCACGCCATGCAATT
Organism: uncultured Burkholderiales bacterium; assembly: GCA_951812315.1. Lineage (GTDB taxonomy): Bacteria > Pseudomonadota > Gammaproteobacteria > Burkholderiales > Eutrophovitaceae > SG8-40. Next base: position 120,326 of record CATOSA010000020.1, on the reverse strand, counting down.
GGCTATCATTTTTTCAATGAAGAAGGTACGCATGACAACATTCTGCAAGGTATCAGATCGACTTACTCGGGACCATTGTCTCTGGCCGTGGACAATATGGTCTGGAACATAAGCAAGGACGCGATCGTCCAGCGCATGATCGTTTCTCCAGATCAGGCCTGGAGTGTTGCAGGTCCCAAAAAACCGCCCGCACCGCCGGCAGCTGGCACGGTCCCGGATCCGCTTAGCGACTTAATAAAGAATGGCAGATGGCTGCCCGCAGAAAAGGCGCAAGCTCCAATGGTCGAGAAGTTCAAGAAGGAAAACAATCTGAAGTAAGGCGTTCGCCGCGCGTTCGACAAGCACCGCGAGAAGAGGGGGTGGGAGCTATACGATTCTAGAACTGACGCCGTTTTTACGCGCTTTTCCAGAAAGCGAATAGGGACAATCCGCTTCCGCGAGGCCATACCCCAGCGTGTTGCTATCATGTAGATTTGTTGCGTGAGCCAGTTAGTTAGGCGACCGTATTCGTGAAATCTGCAGACTAGTTGCTGTACCAGATGGGCGAGGTGTAAGCGCGCTCCTGCCCGATTAACCTGGACTCTTTCGGAATCTTCGCGCCCATACGTACCTTGTCGTAGACGACCCAGCGCGGTGTCGGAATTTCCAGGACGCGGGCGTAATAAAAGGCCGACTCCTGGGGATCGAAATCCGGATCCTTCCACAGGGCTTCCAGTTGAACCGCGCCAATCGTGTCGCTCCAGGATGCTCTTTCTAGGTCAACGGTATTGCCGACTGGTGTCTTGCAGCGGCCGTTCACAATTTCGCGGCCGTCTGATACGGCGACGTCATAAACTCTCTCGCGTAATTTACCGTTCTTGTCCCGCCAGCCCTTGATGATCTGAATGCGGTCGAGATTGGCACTCATCGGGTCTTTTAGAGCTTGAACCATAAATATTGGTGCGGCGTTTCTGTGTCTCGTCTTCAAGATGTCTCCGCCCATGGGCACGCCTTTGCGGTAACCCAGCGCCACGAAGTCTTTGGAATAAAGGTCACGTTTGGAATATTGATAGCCACCGAAGAAGCGCACCTTCATGCGCGGTCCGGTCGTGGCGTAGGTTTCCTTGCGCTCCATCGCGTCGAAGATCGCTTCGCGCGTGTTTTCTGTTGCCCATACTCCGGTGTATCCGGCGGCGACCAACATGTAGCCTTCAATTCGCCCGAGGTCGGATGCGATAAAGGGGTGATCGATGCGTTCGGGATAAGGTTCCACGCTCGTGGATTTGCCGAAGAAGTTGTCTTCGTCCGCAGTGGTGAGAGATGTATGGCTATCGGTGGCTCCGCCGACACCGAACTTGTAGGGATTTACGCCAAATTTAGCTTCGAGCGCCAAGCCCTGTTTCAGTGCCTCGCGCGCGTACTCGCCCTTGAGCATTTCCGGTTTCTTCAATTCGGAGAGGTCGAGGTTGCCGGCATCCCAGTTTTCATAGTCGGCGAATTCGTCGTTAGGAGACAAGAATGGATGCGTTTCGCCGTCGCCTTTTATCTGCGTGATTTCGTAGTGCGGTTCCCACTTGGCGCGCAGTCGTACGTAATTCTCGTCAACGACTCCCCCCGAGTATGTCTTTTCCGTCGGAAACATCCAGCCATTGGAGAGGTTGCCGTTGTGCGAGAAAGCCATGACCCGGCCACCGGTTTTTGTCTCGTATTGCTCCAACCACTTGTAAAGATCAAGCGGATCTGTGGAGCCGTGCGGCGGTTGTGTAGTCGCGGGTTGGACCTGGCGGGCAAGGCCTCCCCCATCGCGGAACATGACGTTGCGGTGCAGGTTGAATCCCTTGGGTACCGAGGTCCACTCGAAACCGATGAATGCTGTAAACAATCCGGGCTCATTGGCGCGGTCGGCCGCAGCGATAATTTCTTCCCAGACGCCGCCGAACACTTTCGAGCCGGGGCTGTAGTCGTTCAGCAATGATTTGGGCAATGTTCCAGCGGTGAAATTCGAGATCAGGTCGAAAGCCGCCTCGCCGGCAGCCCTGCCGCCTTTCTTGAACGCTTCGTACCATTCCTTGCCCTTGGGATCAGCGACGATATTGTCTGCACCCCGTTGCAAGTCGGTTGCGAATCCCATCAGGTCGGTGTGGTCGGTCAGTACCATCCAGTCAAGCGGGCGCGCCAGTCTTGCTGGAACGCCGGTGGACGACTCCACCTCTTCGCCCCGTGCAAAGCGCCACGCATCATCGACGCCAACCGTGTTGCCAAACAATCCGGCATCGAGCGACAAACCGGTATGCAAGTGCGTGTCTCCCCAAAAAACCTGGGTGGGGTGCCGCTGCCCGGCGTAGGGAGAGAAATCCTTGATTGCATCGCCGGCCGCTGAAGCCTTAAGTGCAGTAGACAATAAGTGCAGTAGACAACAAGAGCACGGAAGCGCCGACGGCGAGTGCTCGAAAAGGTCGGTGAAGCATTTGAAAATTCCTCGTTCCTGGAATGATGGTTAAAGATTGAGCCCAGCGTAGCCAGAGTGCTGGCCAATGTCCAGCAAAAGCAAGGACGAGGGGGTCTACCACCGAAATTGCACGGGGACCCGCCACTATGCAATTTCGATGGTAGGCCCCGTATTGCGTTTTGTTCCCAAACAACAGGCCATCGATGCGTATGCCATTGCTCTACTAATGCAGGGAAATAACGCGGGGAAACCGCAGGACCTGACCCCGTTTGGGTTGCGATCTACGTTGCAGCGCTGGATGCGCTCGCACTCGTCATTAATCTGCGGCGAGAGAATGTATCACTCATGCCTTCAATTCCTTCTTCAACTCGTCCAGGTAACCAAAGTCAGTACCACGATCGATGATCTGTTGTGGCGTTGACGTGATCATTCCTGCATCGCGCAGCCGCAACGAATGGAACCGAATCGTATCAACAGGATTATCGGTACGCCAACGGCTGTAGGAAAGACTTTTGATGATTTCGAGCACCACTTCATAGTCATCCTCGAATCCCTTGTCCACCAGGTACTGCGCCGCCCAGTCCGGATTGTCCGAACAAAGGTCTGACGCTTTCATGATGGCGCGCAGGGCGCGCTTCGTTGCTACCGGATATCGCTCGATAAATTCATTTCGGGCGCCGAGCAAACAGCAGAAATATTGGGACCAGGGGCGGTCCTGGGTCGTGTTGACAATGACACGGCCTACACCCTGCCGTCTCAACTTCTGTGGCTCGGGCGGGAAAGCGAGGAAGGCATCAGCTTTTCCGTCCATATAATATTTGGTTCTGTCAGCCCAATAATCGGTTGTAACCCATTCAATTTCGGTTTTGGGATCCACCCCGACCCAGGCGAACATGCTGGACAGCCAAATCTGTTCAACACCACCGAGCGACCTGATGACAATTCGCCTTCCCACGAGATCTTGCAGGGAGCGAATTGGCTCGTGAGCGAATAGTTCCCAGCACCCTTCGTGCAAAGCACCGATAACAGAGATCGGATAACCTTTGTCGACTGCCGGAATTATGCTCGGGCCGCCGAACATGGAGATATCGGCCGAATTCGCCAGCGTCGTTGGAATATCGTCCACAACCTTCACATACTCGACTTCCGAGAAACCTTCGAACCTCAACAATTCCTCGGCGACGAACTGCGGAGCGAAGCACAACGCGGGCGTGTTGGCAATCGTCACTCGCGTAATTTCGGGTGGTGGGTCTGCAGATGCCGTTTGAGGCAAACCAAGCAGAGACGTAACGCTGAGCGCGCCCGCTCCAGTCAGAAAGTGTCTACGGGTGATCGGTTGCTCTTTCATCTTCGAACCCTCCAAGCTAGTCGCTGCTGCACGAATGATCCAACTTGCCCGCTATGAAACTCGACATCACGGACAGGGTAAGAGATCCGGACTCACAGGTGACTGACGGATTGCCGCCTCAACACCCCTTTTTTGCCTTGATGAGCTGACCGGCCATTAGAATTTGAGCGAGCAAACTTGCAGAAGCCCGTACTTCTGGCCGCACGGCCGGAACCACGGCTCGACGGCGGACGGTTATTACCGTTGTTTGAGAATCATACTGATGCTACGAGGCTCACAAACCCGCACGGATTTGACGAGGGAGATTTTCGAGTCGTTCGTCGCAACGCAGCGTTGGTGCGCCGCGACAATTTCTCTCGTGACCACTCTTCGGCAATCCAGAACGTACTTCCTTTCAGGAAGCATAGTCAGCTACGGCACGATGAGGGGTCTACCAGCGAAATGGCCCGGCCGATCGCACGACCCGCCCGTTACCGCAACGCCAGCTTCAGCCCTGGACTTTCGACCGTTCAGTTAGTGCGCTTGAGACGACCGAACATCGGGTAATGCGGATCGCTGTAGCCCGGCGTGGATGGGTGCCCCGGCCTTACCAGCGAATCAACAAAATTCTCGTCTTCATCGTCGAGACAGTAGTCCAGAGCAGCGTAATACTCTTCCCATTGTTCGAGCGTACGCGGGCCGCCGATGACACTGTCAACGATGCTGTTGGCCAGCACCCAGGCGGTCGCGAACTGGCCCGGGGTAATTCCCCTCTTTTGCGCATAGGCTACAAATTTCTGGGCGATCACGAACGACTCTTCGCGGAATTCTGTTTCCATCATGCGCTTGTCCTTGCGGTCAGCGCGGCTTCCGGACGGCACCTGCCCTCCCGGTTTATATTTTCCGGTCAGAACGCCACGCGCAATCGGACTGTAAGGCACAACACCGATGCCATAGTTGTTGCACGCGGAAAGAATTTCGACTTCGGGCATCCTGTTCAAGGCGTTGTAATATGGCTGGCAGACGATCGGTTGCGGAACGCGCATGTCCCGGCAAAGGCGTATTACTTCCGCAATGCGCCAACCGCGAAAATTGGATACTCCGAAATAACGGATCTTTCCGGACCGGATCAGATCGCCAACGGTGGCTATGGTTTCTTCGAGAGGCCGGTCTTCGAAGTCACGATGCAGGTAGAAAATGTCCATGTAATCGGTCTGCATGCGCTTCAGGCTGTTGTCACACGCCTGCATCAACCATTTGCGCGACAGACGGGCTTCGTTCGGTGATTCGCTCAGCGGGTTTCCGGCCTTGCTGGCGAGTACCCAGTAATCCCGTTCTTCGCCAATCAGTTTCCCGACAACGCGTTCGGACTCGCCCTTTGCATAGGGATCAGCGGTGTCAATAAAGTTTACGCCGGCCTCGCGCGCGGACTTGACGATCCGTTCGGACTCTTTGTGATCGGTTCGGTCACCAAACATCATTGTGCCAAGGCACAATGGAGACACTTTCAGACTGCTATTGCCCAGATATCGATATTGCACTGTTCTTCCCGGTTGGTTGTACTGATCAATAATGCCGCAACACCGCCAGGCATACAAACGCTTGAGGCGCAGGTCTTGACGGTGCTATAAGAACCAATCACATCCTCACCGAAGCAAAAACATGAAAACCGACATTCCCGCCAGCATGCGCGTGATCGAAATCACACAGCCCGGCGCGCCGGACGTATTGCGTCCTACGACGCGACCGACCCCTGAACCCGGTCCTGGTGAAGTCCTGATTGCAGTGGAAGCGGCCGGCGTCAATCGTCCGGACGTCATGCAAAGACAGGGGATTGTATGCACCGCCACCCGGAACCTCAGACATTCCCGGTCTGGAAATAGCGGGCCGTGTGGTCGCGATTGGTGAGCGAGCATCACGATGGAAAGTCAATGACGGGGTATGCGCACTCGTAGCCGGCGGCGGATACGCTCAGTACGCAACCGCGCCCGACGAGCAGTGCCTGCCTATTCCCGGTGAGTTATCCATGGTAGAAGCGGCCAGCTTGCCGGAAACCTTTTTTACGGTCTGGGCCAATGTATTCGAGCGCGCCCACCTGTCAGACGGCGAAACGCTGTTGGTTCAAGGCGGCTCAAGCGGAATCGGTGTGACGGCCATCCAGCTCGCGCATCCGCTCGGAAATCGGGTGTTCGCGACGGCGGGCTCTGACGAAAAGTGCCGTGCCTGTGAACAACTCGGCGCCAGGCGTGCAATCAATTACAAGCGTGAGGACTTTGTTGCGGTTGTAAAAGAGCTGACTGACGGGCACGGCGCGGATGTCATTCTTGACATGGTGGCCGGCGAGTACGTGCAACGCGAGCTCGAATGTCTGGCTGACGACGGCCGGCTTGCAATTATCGCGTTTCTCGGCGGCACCAAAGCACAGCTGAACCTGACCGATGTGCTGGTACGACGGCTGACAATCAGCGGTTCGACGCTAAGACCGCGGCCGGTCGCATTCAAGGGAAAATTGGCGCGAGCACTCGAAGAGAAAGTCTGGCCGCTCATCGCGGCCGGGAAAATCAAGCCCGTCATACACAGACAATTCTCGCTGGATGAAGCATGTGATGCGCACGCACTCATGGAATCGAGCACGCACATCGGCAAGCTGATGCTTCAGATCAATCCGGCTTGATCTGCTACTCGCTGCTGTCCGCCGGCGGCGGTGAGCGGCGAAGCAGGCCCATGTCCTGCGTTTGCGCAACGGATTCAGCGTAACTGACGTTCTTGTCTATTTCGTCCAGGTAAAGATTCTGACCGCCAAAATGATGTTGCGCATGCGTGTAGGCTCCGCCCAGGACGTCGTTCAGACGGGTTCTCGCCTTGCGGTAAAAATTCGGCGTCTTTGAAACGAGTTCGCCGGGTGACGAAAACGACATGCCAATGAGTGTGCGCGGAAGCGCTGACTCTGCCAGCCTGCCGGCAACAAACTCGGGATAAAGGCGATCGCGGCACTTTTCCAAATAGCAGCGATCGGACATCTGCGCAATGATATCCGCTGTCCCCAGCATATTGCCAAGCAGGCGGAATATCATGCTCGGCACCTCGATATTGCTTACCTGCCGCTCATAACCGGTGAAATGCACAATTTGCCTGGCGATCGGCCCAAGATCGGACATGCCGATCACGCTCATGTAATCCTGGATAAATGCGCCGCCACGGGCTACATGCGTGAGCGTGTATTCCGCGCCGTTACTGTGACGCGTGTCTTTGTTGCGGCGGATATATCCGACATCGTGAAGCAATGCCGTGACCGTACCGAAAACAAACAACCATGACCCAATTGGCTCGCTGCCTTCACGCGTACGCTCATAGCCGTCCATCAAGCGCGCCATCGCGAGTGAAACGTCCAAGGTGTGCTGCAGGTTGTGATAACCCGTGTCACAGGCGCGGTAACCGGGGTACTCGCCATGATAGATAGCGCGTACATCGTCAAAGGAATTAATGAGCTGCTGCGGCGATGCATCCGGGTACAGTGACAGGAATATGCGGCTGACTTCCCAGCTCACACAATCCACGTCAGTGGTATTCACCTGATTTGAGACATCGAACGCGTTGCGTCGTGATTGCATTTTGCTCCCTGCGCATTGGGTAACAAAGCTTGATACGGTGGCGACAACCCGCGAGTCGGGTTCGGCCAGAACTGTATGCTGAGCACATACGATGCCAAGCGACCAGGCATCACAATAAACCAATAATAATCTTATACCTCAGACTATTAGGGCGAAAACAGGCAGGGGACCAAGGCGTCCGGGCAAGTCCTCGCCAGGCCTTGTGTCATCCCGCGCCGGCCAGTCTTCAATTTGTCGCCGCGGCGCCTGAAAATCGTGTCGGACGGCCGTCACTTGGTGCAGAATCCGGCCATATTTCACCGCCAACTTGCATATTTGACGCAGGATTCGCTTCTCAGAGGAATGTGGCCAAATGGTTGACCGGTCGCCGAACGACACCCTGGCTATAGCCGCCAGACGATGTTTCAGCGTGCAACGACGGATTTGCCTTGAAATCAATCGAACAGGGGCAAACCGGGGCGGCGACCCGGATTCGGCATCGCGTGCCTGTTCAGCTTCGAAGAAGCGGTTCTGATTCCTGTGCCGGATTTCGATAGGAGCTTGGACTGCTCAACTCGAGATGGCGCGACAGTTCCGTCAGCGCTTGGCGATACACGTTCCGCTTGAATTCAATTACGCTGCCTAGTGGCACCCAGAACGCATGCCAGCGCCACGCGTCAAATTCGGGACGATTGGAGTGTCGCAGGTACACGTCGCAATCCCGCCCGACCAGGCGTAGCAGGTACCAGATTTGTTTCTGCCCTCGGTAGGCGCCGCGACTTTCGCGGCGGATATAGTGCTGCGGCACGTCATAGCGCAACCAGTTGCGTGTGCGCCCGAGAATCTTCACATGGTCCGGATCGAGCCCGACCTCTTCCTTGAGTTCCCGAAACATTGCCTGCTCGGGAGATTCTCCGCCATTGATACCGCCTTGCGGGAACTGCCAAGCATGCTCTCTGACCCGTTTACCCCAGAAGACCTCGTTTTTCAGATTGCACAGTACGATTCCTACGTTGGGGCGATAGCCGTCACGATCGACCACTTCAGCCACCCCATCAATTTAGATATACCGATTTTTCCACAGAAACCCGAAATTGGGAAAGTCAGATACGTAACCCTTTGTCAGAACTGGGATTAATTTCCCGGATTGCGCTTAACATCGTGACGAAATCAAGCCCGTAGCGCGATTCCAGGTCGCGCGCCCTGTCCTTGAGTTTCAACCAGCGCACCTCGCGAGGCGCGCGTGGGAACGCAAGCACGGCCACGTTGCCTTTTCGCTCCGCCGGCAATGTCACTACAAAATCAAAGCAGCGTTCGATACGCTGCAAATAAACATCGTATTTGCGGTCGCTTGACCACAGGTTGACGACCAGCACACCATCCGGCGACAGCGTCTTCCTGGCCGACGTATAAAAATCTTCCGTCGATAAACCACCAACCTGTTGCTTGCCGTTATATCCGTCGACCATCAGCACATTCTCGTGGTGCGACGCGTCCGCAACCCACTGCTCGCCATGGTTCAACAGGACCGAAAAATACTCGTCGTCCTCCGGCACCTCAAAATAACTACGTGCCGCCGATATCACGCGCGGATTACTCTCGATGACTGTCAGTCGGGTCGTTGGCATATGGTGGCGAACGAATTTCGGTAACGAACCGCCGCCAAGACCGATCATCGCAACGCTTTCGGGCTCCGGCACGAACAACAGAAAGCCCATCATCGCCCGCGTGTAAGACAGCACGAGTTCTATCGGATCGTTGATTCGCATTGCGCTCTGTACCGTCGAACTGCCCAGATGCAGACTACGCACACCGTCCTTCTCGCTGACATCAACCGACTCTTCACGGTCGAAAAAGCGGTCAATTCGCCATTTACCCAGCATCATTGCGTTGAACATGCCTTTCGTGGGATTCCGTTTTCCCAATATAAACGTCTGTAGAATAGCGCTTTTTCGGAAACGACAAGACACATGCGCGTCTCGCAATATTTCATACCGACTCTGCGTGAAGCACCTTCCGAAGCGGAACTGGTGTCACACAAACTAATGCTGCGCGCCGGATTGATCAAGAAACTGGGCAGTGGTCTTTATTCCTGGCTGCCCCTCGGTCTGCGCATCCTGCGCAAAGTTGAGCAGGTCGTACGCGAGGAAATGGACCGGTCAGGCGCCGTGGAGTTACTCCTGCCGGCAATTCAACCTGCGGAACTCTGGCAGGAAAGTGGCAGATGGGATGTATTCGGTCCGCAGATGCTCAAGATCAGGGACCGGCATGAACGCGACTTCTGTTTTGGGCCAACCCACGAAGAAGTCATCACCGATATTGCGCGACAAGACGTTCGCTCCTACCGGCAACTGCCGCTGAATCTGTACCAGATCCAGACCAAATTCCGCGACGAAATCAGACCGCGCTTTGGCGTCATGCGCTCGCGTGAGTTTGTCATGAAGGACGCATATTCGTTTCACACCGACTTCGATGACTTGAAACGCGAGTACCAGAACATGTACGACGCATATACTCGCGTCTTCACGCGCCTTGGTTTGCGCTATCGCTCTGTTGCCGCGGATCCTGGCGCCATCGGCGGGACGGGCTCGCATGAGTTTCACGTCCTTGCGGATTCGGGAGAAGATGCGATCGCCTTCTGTCCAGACTCGGATTACGCGGCGAATATTGAACTTGCCGAAGCAATTGCACCCGAACAAGCGCGCAAGCAGCCTTCCGCAAAAATGGAGAAAACACCGACGCCTGGAAAAACAACCTGCGAGCAGGTTACGAAGATGCTCGGCCTGCCGCTGTCACAGTCGGTAAAAGCACTTGCACTGATGAACGAAGATGACATGTTCATGTTGCTTGTGCGTGGCGATCATCACCTGAATGAAATAAAGGCATCGAAGATTCCCGGTCTCGGCGCGTTTCGCTTCGCTACAGACAGCGAAATTGAAACACGCATCGGATGCCGCCCAGGCTACATCGGACCGGTTGGTTTGCCCGCCAACGTTCGCGTGATTGCAGATCGCTCGGTCGCTTCGATGAGTGATTTTGTATGCGGCGCCAACGAAGCCGACTATCACTACACGAATGTGAACTTTGGCCGCGATCTTGACGAGCCTGCAGAGATCGCGGACATACGCAATATCGTCGCTGGAGACCCAAGCCCCGACGGCAAGGGGATTCTCGAAATCCGTCGCGGCATTGAAGTCGGCCATATTTTCCAGCTACGTACAAAATACTCGGAAGCGATGAAATGCACCTTCCTCGATGACGCCGGCAAGACCAGAGCGATGGAGATGGGCTGCTACGGGATTGGTGTTTCGCGTATCGTCGCTGCCGCAATTGAGCAAGGTCATGACGACAAGGGCATCGTCTGGCCATTGCCAATGGCGCCGTTCAAGGTCGCTATCGCTGCGATCGGGTATCCGCGCAGCGAGCCCGTGCGCGATGCCGCCAACGCAATGCACGATGAACTGTCGGATATCGGAATCGAAGTCTTACTCGATGACCGCGGAGAGCGACCCGGCGTGATGTTTGCTGATCTTGAACTCATCGGAATTCCATACCGGGTCACCATTGGTGACCGGGGTCTGAAAGAGGGCACGGTTGAAGTTCAGGCACGCGGCGAAGGCGAAGCCACAAAGGTCGATTTACAGAATGTCGTCAGTCACTTGAAATCTGTACTCGCCTAAGCTCCCGAACATTCAGAATACTTATTGTTGTGTTTAAGTACTTAACGATCAACATCGCTCTTTGCGCCGCGCTCGCCTCGGCGGCGCACGCGAATCAGCAGTATGAACCGTTGTCAGCCAGCGTCAGCGCCGCATTGCATCGCTCGGTTGCCGATACCGCCAGCCCGCGATTGGCGTTCGAAGATGCAATGGATGGCGAGGTGTGGCTGGCCGACATGTCGTCGCGGCTAAGCAAATTCATTCGTGACGACACAATGCGGCGCGATTTTCTGGTGACCGCGCATTATGAGGCGACCCGGGCGGGGCTGGACCCGCAAATGGTTCTGGCCTTGGTCGAAGTGGAAAGTGCATTCCGCAAATACGCCGTTTCCAGATCCGGTGCACGAGGATACATGCAGGTCATGCCGTTCTGGGTAGAACTGCTTGACGAGGAAGACAGTCATAACCTGTTCAATCTCAGGACCAACCTGCGCTATGGCTGTGTCATATTGCGGCATTACCTTGATATCGAGCGGGGCAATCTGTTTCGCGCACTGGGACGCTATAACGGCTCGCTCGGCAAGGCGAAGCACCCCAACAAGGTGCTACGCGCATGGAACAGGCACTGGACCTACGATATCGACGATCCGAGGTTCACCAGAACTTCTGACTAGTCCAGAACTTCTGACCAGGGTTCAGTTCGCCAGGACTTCTTGCCAGGTTTCAGGGGGCGTCGCCGGTCGCGACAACGAACCGACCAGACCAGCCAGGGAACGCTCTCAGGCTGCCTTCTTGCTCTTGCTCTTGCTCTTGCTCTTGCTCACGCGTTTGGGCGCCATATCACCATAAGCAATTTCGGCAAGCGTCATGTCGATGATGTCTTCGCTGTCCTTGACGACGTGCGTCACCAGATTGCGTATGGATTCAATATCAGTTGCCATCACTGCTTCTGAGTGAATAACGAAGTTTCGGAATATTTCGATGACCGGAATCTTGTCTGCATCGCGAGCCAGAATCCAGCCATGGCCTTGCAGTTTGGCAACCCAACCACAAATGACGAGCCTGTCCAGAATGAATTCCATTTCTTCCCACGGCAGCTTCACGACGGCGCGGAGTTGTTCCAGTGACAGGACTTCGCCGTTTTGATGCGAACGCGCAAGCAACACCGTGGTTTCGAGCGCATCGACAAACAACGATCCGGGCGGACCCGGATTCTTGACACCCCCGGAACGCCAGTAGGAAAGCCCCGCGGTAACGACGGCCGCAAAAATCACGACAACCCACGACGAATAAATCCACAGCAGAAAAATCGGCACGCTGGCAAACGCGCCGTATACCAGTTTGTAGCTGCTGAAATGGGTTACAAACTGACCAAACCCATATTTCATGAACTCAAAAAAGATTGCGCCGACAATACCGCCGATGGCGGCATCGATGACGGACACCCGCCGGTTGGGAACCATTCGGTATAACAGCCCGAACGCGGCCGCGGTCAGCGCGATCGGAACTATCTTGAGCAGGGTGATGGCCAGTTTCGGCGCGAACGCCGTGGCAGTGGATGAGAACGTTAGCAACCACGACCAGAGCGTCAGGCTGCCGCCCATCAGTAGCGGCCCGACCGTCAACAGCGACCAGTAGATCAGCAGTCGCTGCACCAGCGGCCGCGGCCGCTTGACCCGCCACAGGGTATTGAAAGCGCGGTCGATGGTGAGCATCAGCATGATCGCGGTGAGTGCCAGCACGGTAACACCAGCCGCCGTAAGCTTGGCTGCATTACTCGAGAACTGCTGCACGTACACCGATATGACTTTACTGCCCGCCTGCGGAACAAGATTGGTAATCACGAACTCTCGCAGACGATCGGACAATTCGGTGAACACCGGAAAAGCCGTCATAACCATCAGCGTGATCGTCACCAACGGAACCAGCGCGAGCAAGGTGGTAAACGTCAGGCTTCCACACAACTGAAAGCAGCGTTCTTGCCGAAAACGCGAGTACACCAATGAGAGGAAATTACACAGCAGGTAAAACTGGCCGCCCAGGCTTAACGAAGAGGTATTGTTGGAAGTCATCGCGGAACCAGAACCTGAGTCATGTAATATCGACGGACCGTACCGAATAAGCTATTCCCATGCCTGAAATTCTCGTTCTTTACTATTCGCGAACCGGCAGCGTCAGGCAGATGGCGCAGTTCGTCGCGCGCGGCGTAGAAATGGTGCCTGGCACAAGCGCCCGCCTCAGAACTGTTCCCGCGGTATCGGCCTTGACGGAGGCTAGTGAAGCAGACATTCCTGACGATGGCGCACCGTATGTGGAACACAAGGATCTGGAAGAATGTGCCGGATTAGCGCTCGGCAGCCCTACCCGGTTCGGCAACATGGCCGCACCAATGAAATACTTTCTCGACGGACTCGGTGCGCAGTGGTTGCGCGGGACATTGGTCGGCAAACCCGCCGCCGTTTTCACAGCCTCATCCTCGATGCATGGCGGACAAGAGACAACCCTGTTATCGATGATGCTGCCACTGATGCACCACGGCATGACGATTGTCAGCCTGCCATACACCGAGCCGGAACTGTTAACCACGCAAACCGGGGGTACGCCGTACGGTGCCAGCCATGTATCCGGCGCAAACCGCGATCAACCGGTCAGCGATGACGAGCGCAAGTTATGCATTGCGCACGGGCGCCAACTCGCCGAAATCGCGCTCAAACTTGCAACATGAGTAAATCCGTAGGCGATGACAACGCCACGCCTGGAGGCGGCCGGATTGAATCTCAAGAACCCGGTGGCGGGCAGACCGGGAACAGAACGCATGCTGCGCAAGCGCGCCGGTTATTGCGCCGTTATCGAGGCGGCGTACTGGCCACGCATTCGATTCGGTTCTCTGGATTTCCCTATGGCGCGGCGATGCCGTTCTGTACGGACCAACAGGGACGCATTGTCGTTCTCATCAGCCACCTTGCCGAACACACGCGCAATATTGCGCAAGACCGGCACGTCTCTTTTACGGTCTCGCCGCTTGACGCGACGCTTCAACAGGAGACACGTGCGACGATCCTCGGCGAGAGCGCGCAATGTGAAGACAACGTCGTTGCCGATCGCTACTTGCGATTTTTTCCCGACAGCAGCCGCTACCTGGACATCGGCGGCTTTCATTTCCATATCATCGAACCACGACAGGTGCGCCTGATCGCCGGGTTCGGCAGCCTGCACTGGCTGACGGGCGCTCAAGTTCTTGCCGGGAAACTGCCAATTGCAGACGCAGAAGCAGACATCATCGAGCACATGAACGCGGATCATCACCACAACCTCGTTGACTACTGCCGGCACGTTCACTCTGTCGAGACCGATAGCGTTCAAATGATCGGGATAGATTGCGACGGCTTTGACTTGCGCGTAAGCGACGAAATTTACCGGATCGAATTCGAATCAGATGTTCATGACACCCAGGCGGCCCGTGCGCACCTGGTATCTCTCGCCAGCATTGCCCGCGCATGATGCGTTCACTCTACATCGTCGCCAACACAAGCCTCCTGTTACTGATCGCGTTAAGCCTGTCGTGGGAGTTGTTTCTTGCACCATTACGCAGCGGAGGTTCGTGGATGGCATTGAAGGCATTGCCGCTGCTTATCCCGCTGCCAGGCTTGTTGCGGGCAAACCGTTATACCTGCCAGTGGGCATCCTTGCTCAGCCTGGCGTACTTCACGGAAGGCGTTGTGCGGGCGGTGAGTGATCCGGCACCAAGCCGCTATCTTGCAATGCTTGAGACCATCCTCGCGACAACGCTGTTCGTCAGTCTGATTTTTCTGGCACGTGAACTTGGGCGACGGCAAAGATGAGTCGCTATTGCGGCCGTTTCGCGCCTACTCCCTCAGGACCGCTGCATTTCGGATCGATGATCGCCGCGATCGCCAGCTATTGCGATGCCCGCGCAAACGACGGCACGTGGCATGTTCGCATTGACGACATTGACCGGCCCCGAGTAGTGCCTGGAGCCGCCGACGGCATCCTGGGAACACTGGCCGCTTTCGGACTGGAATGGGACGGGAACCCTGTATACCAAAGTCATAATTCGGACTCATATCACGCTGCCATTCACCGGTTGCGTTGCCGGGCGCATGTATTCGCCTGCGCTTGCAGCCGCAAGGACATCAATGAAGCAGCCAATACGGGTGTTTACGGCCAGCGCTACGCCGGCACATGCCGTAACGGCATGCAAAGCGGGCGACGCGCAAGATCACTGCGCCTGCAGATCGATGATGATGCGTACGCAGAATTCATTGACCTGCTGCAAGGACGAGTCAGTCAACAGCTTGCATCCGATGTCGGAGATTTCGTTATCTACCGCGCGGACGGCGTTTTTTCATATCACCTCGCCTGCGTCGACGACGACGCGCAACAAGGCATTACCCACATCGTACGCGGTGCAGACCTGATCGAGTCGACGCCACGCCAGATATATTTACAAGGCCTGCTTCAAATATCAACACCGGCTTATTTGCATCTGCCCGTCGCAACGAATGACGACGGCCAGAAAATCTCGAAACAAACCGGGGCCGCCGGCGTCGACAACAACCAACCAGGCAAAACCATATATTCGGCTCTGGCGTTTCTCGGCCAGCAGCCGCACGCCGACCTGGCGCAAGCGCCTGCTCGAACAGCGATCGAATGGGCGGTCCACAATTGGCGGCGCGAGAACCTGCCACTTTCGTGCGCCATTGATGCAAGCTCGCAAGGCAATACTGTCATCTGATATCAGGAGAGTGCTGTGTCGAACAAGACTTTTACCATGCCGGATTCGATATACGCATACATGATCGACGTATCGCTTCGCGAACCCGATGTGCTCGTTCGCTTGCGGGAGGAAACAAGCCGCCTTTCAACGTCCATGATGCAAATTGCACCGGAGCAAGGCCAGTTCATGCGACTGCTCGTCAAAGCGCTGGGTATCAAGCGGGCGATCGAGGTCGGCGTGTATACCGGCTACTCGAGTTTGTCCGTCGCACTGGCAATGCCGGAGGATGGCCGCATCATCGCCTGCGACGTGAACAAGAAATGGACTGACATCGCACGACGCTATTGGAAGGAAGCCGGCGTCGATCACAAGATCGAGTTAAAAGTCGCTCCGGCGCTGGAAACACTCGACACACTGATTGGCGAGCAGTTACAGGACACGTTCGACTTTGCATTTATTGACGCGGACAAGACCCGGTACAAAGACTACTATGATCGCGTACTTACCCTGGTCCGTCCGGGCGGTCTGATCGCAATCGACAACACGCTCTGGACCGGTAGCGTGGCGGACGAATCCAACCAGACCGAGAGCACGCAGGCCATTCGCGAGGTCAATGACCTCCTGCATACGGATGAGCGCGTAGACATATCGCTCCTGCCCATTGGCGACGGACTCACGCTTGCGTTGAAACGCTAGCGTGTCGCACCCGGTGTGGATCGGCAGCACGGAGCGGCCAGAACCACAATCAACTATTCAGGCTCGAGCGCGAGCAGGTTCTGCAAATTCTCCGGCAGCGGGTAATAGGGATAATCAAGGCGGAAACGCTCGAGCGAGACAATCGCCTCGTCGCGCCTGCCTTCAGCCAGCAATTTCTCGACATCTTCGATCCAGCCCGCCGGATCACGCATTGCCTCAGCTTCGAACGAAGGCCCGGTTGCGTCCCGGTCGGCAAACTGTCGCAGTTCAGCCGGTTCACTTTCAGTCCGCACAGCCGATCCGAAACGCCCGTCTGACGAGGGCTCAATGGCCGACTGGATGACTTCTTCCGTCTCTATTGCATCCGCTGACTCCGGCGACAGCGGGGTATCCATAACTGCGAACGCGTCATCTGCAACTTCAGCGCCCGAAACGCCAACATCCGCCGGCTCGTTCAGCACCCGCACTTCGTCGCTACGCGGAAACGCTTCAGCCGGCTGCGGTGCGTCCGCAACCCGCTGTTCACGAAGGAACTGGGCTTCGCCAGCGACTGGCTCGTTCGCAATGAACGTTTGCTCGTCCGGCATTTCTCGTTTCGCAGCAACTTTTTCCTCAGCAACAGGGATGTCTTCAATTCGCGCAAACGTTGATGCGGGTGCCTCACTGGTACCAGACTGGGTTTGCACAGGTTCCGGCCGGAAATAATTGCTTCGCTTGCGCGCGACCTTGGTTGGTTGCACATCCTTTTCGAGATTCTGTTCTTTTTCGGGTATTGAAGGTGAAGGCGGGATGCTTTCGGGCGCCGCACTATCCGTCGGCACAGGCTCGTCCTGTGCCGCAAGCGCACTTTCAGGCACGCTCTCAGTATTCAACGCGGGGTCTGGTTCGGTGACTAAATCATACCTGGGCAACCCGCGCACCTGCACCGGCGGCTCGTCGGGTTGATCGGCTTTGGCAAAATTGTCGGCATTGTCGTATTTGTCGTACAGCCGATCAATTTCAGGTTCACGCTGAACCGTCAGCGTGAGGGTGGCCGCAATGACCACGACCGCCGCCGTCCCCAGCGGTACGCTCCATTGCATTAGGGAAAATCGCGACCAAAACGAACCTGACCGGCGCGAATCACTGCGCCGCTTGTCGGCGGCAACTGCACTCTGCGATGCGGCCAGTATCGCGGCATCGACATGCGCGGGCGGTAACTCATCGCTCAGCTCGCGATAGCGGCGAGACAATGCAGACTCTCCGTCGAGCAAGGCCTGAAGCTCGTCTTCGTCGCGCGGGCGTTCGCTCACAGCCATTCCTCCATTCCGCCCCGCAAAGTGCCAAGCGCGTAACGCAAACGGCTCTTTACGGTCTCGCGACCGGCTCCGGTGACCTCGCCGATCTCTTCAAGAGTCAGTCCTGCTTCCTGATGAAGCAGAAATGCTTCACGCTGCGTTTCCGGTAATGCTTCAATCAAGGACAGCAGTTGTGAAGCCTGTTGTCGGGTTTGCACTTCGTTCTCCGGCTGATGACCACGCGCGGCCTGCGCTTCGGGAAAATCGTCCCCTAGCGTATCTTCGAGGTTGCGCCCGCTTGACCGAAAATAGTCAATCAAACGGTTTCGCGCTACCTGATACAGATAGGTGGTGAACTTCGCACTTGGCTGATAGCGGCGCCGGGCCGCTATCAATCTCGTCCACACATCCTGAAACAATTCATCGACAACTGCACTGCTGCACTGCCGGCGCATGAATCGGTATAGCCCGGCGCGATGACGTGCGTAAAGTTCCGCAAACGCATCGGCATCGCCGTTACTGTACGCGATCATCAGTGTCTCGTCGGGATCGGTTGCCGCCATTGCCGTAAGTCTAAACTGCATATTTCACGAAGACGCTCGCATGTGTCGCGCATTGGTGCCACAAATCAACTTGATCGTAGAGTTCTTGAGCGTCCTTGCGCGAGCACAGTTTGTACCTGTTCGCTTTCCGGAAACTTATGCAGGCTTGTATGGTACGTCCTGCACCTGAGGGTGCCGGGGTGGAGGGACGATGCAGGCTATCTGCCGTAACCGGACAGACCGAACTAGCCATGTCCCCACTCTGTCTTTCTGAGCGTCGATTTGGGAAGCAGCGGCAAGTGTTTACGCACCTGACCGCCGATAGAAACAAGCTAACGCGGCAAAGACAGCCCCCCTCGGCACGTTTAAGTGTACGGCGATACGGGCGGCTTGAGCACGGCGTTGTCCATGTATGCAGCCGTTGTTGCCATTGGCCGTGGAAGTGGAGCTTACATGTCTGATTCACACAAGAGCATCGAAGTCATCGGCGCGGACATTAGCCAGTGCGAAATCGTTATTGCCTGGGCGCGCTCGCAGCGACCTTGCCAGCGTATTGCCAATAAGCGCGAGGCCATTGTGGTCTGGCTCAAACAACTTCCCGCAGGCTGTGTTATCGGCATGGAGGCCACGGGCCGGTTACATCAGCAGCTGGCTGATCTGGCTGCAGGACATGGACACGTCGTGTACGTCCTTAACCCCAAGCATGTAGCGTCTTACGCCAGGGGCGTGGGCCAGCGCGGCAAGACCGATCCAATGGACGCGGGCGTGATTGCCCGTTATGTCGATCGCGAACGTGATGGGCTACATCGTTATGTCGTACCCAGCGCCTTGCAGCGCACGCTGCGTGATTTGATCAGCCAACGCGCGAGCGTCGTGCGTCATACTACGGCGCTGCGCCAGAGCATCCGGGCTACGGGCACGCGGTCCAACCGCGCCTTAAAGCGCGCGCATCAAGGCGCCTTGAAGAGCCTGAATACGCTGCTCGCCGAGCTCAACAACGAGCTCAAACGCGTCATTGCACACAACGATGAACTGGAGAACAAACGCAAGCAACTGCAGCGCATTCGCGGCATTGGCTTTATCAACAGCGCGGCGTTGACCCATCGCTTCGATCACACGCCCTTTGCCAATAGCGATGCGGTGGTGGCCGCCTACGGATTGGACCCGCGCCCGAAGGATTCTGGTACTCATCAGGGCAAGCGGCGCCTGACCAAACAGGGCAATGCGGAGGATCGGCGGCTGATCTACCTGGCTGGGCAGGCAGCGGCAAAGACAAAATTGTTCAAACCAATTTATCGCGCACTACTAGCCAGGGGCTTGGCAACCACCGAGGCCATTGTGATCCTGGCCAGAAAGCTACTGCGCATCGCCTTTGCCATCTGGACTTCAGGACAACCGTTCAAGCCTGATATGGTCGGAAAAAAACCTTGCTAAAAACCATAGGAACTAACCGCATTGGCGACGACAGATCCGACACCGGTTCAAGCGGACCCGGCGCTAGTGATTGGGCGGGTCCTTAACGAATCCGACAGGGAAAGGGTCCGGCTGGCGGCGTTGCCCGGGAATGATGCCACGGGCGATCAGATGCGCACGGCTGTCGTAGTAGATCGCTATCGTCTCGTTCGGCGATTGCGATGCACGTTCGAAATGCCCATATCGAACGACAGAGGTCTGCCGGCGGCCGTGACCAGTGCCCAGCGCCGACTCCAGCCTGTCGTCAGCAAACGATTCAGAGGAGTCGGCAGGGCTCGACTCTGACGATCGCGTCTTGGACGAAGGCGCTGCCGACGATCGCGCCCGGCCGCCATGATTCAAGTCGCTGCGTTCTTCGAGTTCCACCGGATACACTTTTCGTTTGAACAAGGCGACGCCGATTACGCCGACATTGTTCGGCCGGCCGGTCTGCGCAGCATATGACTGATCGACGCTCGAGAAGTAGAACGACGCGACCTGGTCGAGCGATTTTCGCCAACCCCTGATGTCAAAATGTTGGCGCTGGCCGAGAATGTATCCGCCCTGCTCGACTGATGCAGTTTCACCGGTAACGACGTTTACGCCGTCAACCGAAACCACGGCCAGAAGTTGATCATGAAGCCGGTTCTTCAAACGCACCGAATACTCACGACCCGGCGTTCCGGCAACGTAATAACGCCCGCCGCTTGAATACACCGGCAATGCGCGGCCAGAAGCACTGTCGATTACTTCCACGCGCGCAATTTGCCCCGCTGAAAATACGGGCGAGCAGAACACCGTCAATAGTGCGGCAATCATCCATCGTTTCATCGCAACCTCCATTGGTAGACCAGTGGCGATATAAACGAACGGCGTACGCTATCGGGGTTAAAGGGGTTAAAGGGGTTAAAGGGGTTAAAGGGGCTAAAAACCCTTGCGAATCAATCCTTGTGAGGCAATTGCAGAGTTAAGAAACAGGACAAAAGAGGTTGATCAGGGACGCAAATCCCAATCGAATCCGAGGCTGCTCACGCCCTGTTTGAGAAAAGCCAGTGCCTCTTCGGCCAAAGCCGCCTCGCCTCTGGCACCCAGTTCGATGCGTCTGCCTTCGGCAGTCAAGGTCGACAGACTGAACACCTTGCACGCAGGAAATCTGCGCAGACAATCATTCATCAAGTCGA
Organism: uncultured Burkholderiales bacterium; assembly: GCA_951812315.1. Taxonomy (GTDB): domain Bacteria; phylum Pseudomonadota; class Gammaproteobacteria; order Burkholderiales; family Eutrophovitaceae; genus SG8-40. The sequence goes on along the minus strand of CATOSA010000020.1, from coordinate 99,436 downwards.
TCAACTGGCTTTCGCCGGCATCCTTGACAATGATTGCGATATCGACCGGTACTGACTCGCGTTGCCGGTCAAGGTATTCATGGTCAAATACCCATTCCATCATCGTCCGCGCCATCGACGGAAAGCCCGGCAAGAAATGGTGCCGGCCCATGCTGAATCCGGGGATCCGGTTGTAGGCGTTCGGAATGATGCGCGAACCCTCCGGGAAAACGCCCATTTCGATTCGCCGCGGATACGCGTCGGCACCGAACTGCGCTTCAATTTCGCGCTTCGCTTCAGGATGAAGGGCCAGCTCCACTCCCGCTGCGCGCGCAGCGCACTGGCGGGTATGATCGTCCGGCGTCGCACCGATACCGCCAAAGCTGAAGACGACGTCGTCCCGGGCCATCGTGCTTTGCAATACGTCGGTTATGGTTTGCGGCTCATCCGGAAGGTACATGCTCCACGTCACTGACAGGCCACGTGTACCGGCAATCTCAATCGCTTTCGGAAAATGCCGGTCCTGGCGTTTCCCCGAAATGATCTCATCGCCAATTATCAGCAAGCCTATGCGTAAATGCTCAGAAGTCACGGCGTCGAAGTGTGTGCGTGTGACCGATTCACGTCAAGCCGTCCGCTGTAAAATCGTGAACGCGCAAGCGACTCACGAAATATTCTTGCGAAGTCAATCTAGATGCCCGTTCGAACATAGCTCCGGCTTCGGTGCGGAGCGCCCAGCCGGAATGCCCGGTCGAACAGGTGCACAGAAGAACAGGAGAACCAGAATGGCCACTCCGGCCCTAAACGTCCGCAACCGCGCACGAGCAACTAACGCAACGTCGCATGTCAGGATGCTTTGTATCGCAACTGCGTATATCGCTTCGATACAGTCGCCACTACTGGCCGCTCCGGTATCGTATTCGGTCGATCCGGCGCATACGTACGCGAGCTTTGAAGTCGATCATCTTGGCTTGTCAATGGCTCGCGGCACGTTTGACCGGACATCGGGCAGCATCGAGATCGATCCCGTCGCAGGTAGCGGCCATATCGAAATCATGATCGATACCGCATCGATTGACACCGGACTGGATAAACGAGACGAGCATTTGCGCGCAGCGCAGTTCTTCAACGTTGAAGCGTATCCAACGATGAAATTCGTCGCAGGCACGCTGCACTTCGATGGCAATAAACTGATCGGCGCGGACGGCCAGCTGACCATGCTCGGAAAAACCCTTCCGGTAGCGCTCGAAATCACGCGCTTCAATTGCGCAATGCATCCGATCCGCCGAAAGCCAGCTTGCGGCGCCGATGCGCATACGCGAATTCGCCGCTCCGATTGGGGAATGACGACCTATGTGCCAACTATTGGCGACGAAGTAACGATACGGATCGGGATCGAAGCTTTCGAACTGCCCTGAGTATCAAGTTTGCGGGCCGGCAGGCGGCTCGGCCGCATGCAATTGCTTGCCCGGTGTTACTTGAAGAAATACCGGTAGCCAATCTCGAAGTTCCAATTGAAGAGATACCGTGACCCGGTATTGCCCCACAGTCCAACCCCTGGGCGCGCATAAACCATTGTCTGTTTATTCGCAAAGCGCCCAAGCTCCAGTTCCAGTACCCCGGTTGTATCGTTGGAATCTTCGTGGTCGACAAAAACCACAAACTCGCCAAACGTGTAGAAGCGATTTTCGAGCTTGGTCAGAGAGCGCCATTTGAGGGCGGTGTAGGTAATATCGTTTGCCCGCTCGTTGCGCTTGGTGGCCGTAAAGTACGTCTGTACGAGCGGAAACAGAATCGTGTTGTACTTTGGCACATTGATCGATGCAAACCAGGTCGGGCCGACCAAAGTCCTGCCAACGCCCAAGGTAGGCTCGCTGGCGGTATCCCATCTCACATCAAGGGCGGCAAAGTACGACTTGCCGTCACCCCGGTAGTATCGATAGTAAAGATTGGTCGTCAGGTCGCCAATCCCGTTGCTGGTGGGACCGTTGGCCTGGTTGTTGAAGACGTACGGAAGCTGCATCCTCAATACCAGATTGTCGGTCAGTGGAAGGTCATACAAGGGCTCGGTGATATTGATCTGCGCCCCATCCTCGCGCTCCCTGAATTCATTGCGAAGGAAAAATCGCGCCTTCGCCTTGGCCGGGTTCACCGTGTCAGCGATACTTCCGGGCTTTGGTTGCGCCTCTTGTGGTCGCGCATCTTGTGACTGCGACTCTTGCGATTGCGACAATGCGGGAGTAATTGACGCCGCCACCAGAAACGTAGCAATCCATACATGAACGTAAAGCTTCATCGACGTGTCAATTCGGTTATTGTTTGTTAGGAGCCCGTTGCGGCTCGGCTTTGCCAAGTAACCTGTCGTTACTACTTAACCTGCCGTAGCTAACGAAAAGGCCGCCGAGAGTTGCTTCGGCGGCCGTACTTTCAGGAGCTCGGGATTATACTTCAGATTTATTCGCGCTTCAGGCAGCTCTTTTGATAGCCTGAAGCTTGATGCCTGCCTCGTCCAGAGTCTTGCCAAGCTGGCGGGCAAACTGCACCGCGTTCGGCGCATCGCCGTGGATGCATACAGTCTCGGCGTGCACCCTGACTTCGCTGCCATCGCTCGCGCGTACCACGCCGTCTGCGACCATACTGAGCGCCTGCGCTGCAGCTTCCTGCACATCATGTATGAGCGCGTCGGCTTCCGAACGAGGCGTCAACGTACCGTCGGGTTTATAACGCCGATCCGCAAAAGCCTCGCTTGCAGATTTCAATCCAAGCGATTGCGCGGCGCCAATGAGCTGTGAACCCGAAAGCCCAAACAGAACCAGCCCGGAGTCAAAATCACGAACCGCGTGCGCAATCGCAACGGCAAGTTTCCGGTCGCGCGCAGCCATGTTGTACAGGGCGCCGTGTGGTTTGACGTGATTCAGCGTCTGGCCCGCCGAGCGCGCCATGGCAACAGCGGCACCAACTTGGTAAATCGTCAATTCGTAGACCTCGTCTTCCGTTACCGGCAACTCCAGCCGTCCGAAATTCGCGCGCTCATCAAGCGACGGATGTGCCCCAATGGCCAATCCTGCCTGCGCGGCCGCTTGCATCGTTTTGCGCATGACACTCGCATCACCAGCGTGGACACCGCAAGCAACGTTGGCCGAGCTGACGTGAGGCAGTATCGCTGATTCGCGCTGCTTGCCCTCTTCATTGTCGTATTCGCCGAGATCACAATTAAGATCGATCGATCTGATCATTGGTAAATCCTCATCAGGATTGTCTCGCCAATTTTCGCGAGGGCTTTCTCCTGAGTTTGTAAAAGCCGCTGCGCCTCCGGCAGGGATATTCGCCGGAACTGAAGTTTATCGCCCGGCTTTAGCTGCGCAAGCAAGCACAGATCCACGCTCGCTACTTCACCAATCCGCGGGTAACCACCGATTGTCTGGCGATCAGCCATCAGTACAATCGGACTGCCATCGGGCGGCAACTGAATCGTGCCAAATGCCACCGCTGCAGATGCAACAGTGCCACGTTCGCTACCTTCCAGGCGCGACCCTTCAAGCCGAAATCCCATACGATCGGACGCTGACCCAAGCTGGAAAGTCTCGCCGGTAAACATGTCTCGTGCCACCGCACTCAAAGATTCCCAATGAGACCCGGCCACAAAACGTATTTCTTGTGGCCGCCTCAAAAACCTTTCCGGATTGACCTGAATTGACCAATGCGGAGCTGCGAAGCCATCGCGCGCGAACGTCGTGCAATCATTCAGCCTGGCAAAACGCGGCCGCTCTGTGTGACCGGTAACGAGGCGATCACCGCTCTTCAATGCGCGACCCTTCAGACCGCCGAGCGCGGCGCGCACATAGGTTGAGCGGCTACCCAGCACTTGCGGAACATCGATTCCGCCAGCAATCGCAAGATACGCACGGCAACCCTGGACGCATTCGCCAAAGTCAAGCCGGTTACCCCGGGAAATCCTGACAGGCCGCCTCATCGGTACCGTTTTGCCCCGAATCGTCGGCGACAAGTCACCTCCGCACATTGCAACCAGCGCATCTGCGTGAAACTCAAGCTGCGGACCGGCAAGCGTGATTTCCAGAGCGGCTGCACCTTCCTCATTGCCAACCAGGCGGTTGGCTACCCGCAACGAATACGGGTCCATTGCCCCGCTCACGGGTACGCCAACGTGCTGCATTCGGTAGCGACCGAGGTCTTGTACCGTCGTCAACACACCGGCGCGCAGGACTTCGAGGCTCATTGTCGTGCGCCTTCCAACTCTCGAAATCGCCCCGCAGAGATCGGCACAAATCTGATGCGATCGCCCGCACCGAAAAGCAACGGTCGATCCTGCGACAAATCAAACAGTTGCAAAGGTGTGCGCCCGACGATGTGCCATCCGCCAGGCAGTTGCGCCGGATAAATGCCGGTGTACTCGTTTGCGACGGCAACACTGCCGGCCGGCACACTTGCACGCGGGGTATCACGGCGCGGCGTAACGAGTCGGTCATCAAGTTGTCCCAAATAGACAAATCCCGGCGCAAAACCGAGCATGTACACCGTATAGACAGGCGCACAGTGAATTTCAATGACCTGTTCGACGGGCAGGCTTTTGGTTCGTGCCAGTGACACAAGGTCTTCACCATATTCATCGTCGTAACATACCGGAACTTCGTATAAATCGCCGTCCGCCAATTCCAATGACGCAAGACCCGTCAGTGCGTCCTGAATCTTCTGTAGCAACTGCTCATAAGGTGATTGCTTACCGTTCGCATCGCGCCACGCTTCCGGGTCATAGTGAATCCCAAGCGTGTTCAAAGAAGGAACAAGGTCGAGCACACCTGCCAAACTCTGTTCACTGAGAAAGGCTGCAATCGCACGAATTTGCTTGACGGTCGCCGCGCCGGCATCGCCGCCCAGCTCCAGCAACAATGCCCGATCGCCAAGCGGCGAAAAACTCAGGCCAGCCAAGTCAGCATTCATGCGGATCGATTCGGGCCGTCGCGGTCAGATATTTTGGTGCCGCACCACCTGTATTGCGATGTCATTCGCAAGGTGGACCTGCTGGCACCTCCCGGCATTCGACACGGTCAAAATTCGGGTTGGACACGCAAATATGCGTCCGGCCATCACAACGCGCGCACCATCTGGTGATCGATCCTTCGCGCGAAAACTGGCTGTCGAGCATTTCAAGTTTGGTCGACCTGCATTCAACGGCCTTCTTGGTCATGGACGACGGCGTTTTGCAACCGTACGCAGCTAGAAGAAACACCATAAACAATACGGTCAGAACGCCATGCCTCATCGAATCATTGGCCCACGTCAGCTCTTGATGTATTGCTCGAGCTGCTCGATCGTCCGCCTCTGATCGTCGATCATTTCCTTCACCACATCACCAATGGAAATCACACCGACCACTTTGTCGTCCGAAAGCACCGGCAGGTGGCGCACGCGCCTTCCCGTCATCAGCGCCATACATTCGTCGGCGCTCTGAGCCGGACGTACGGAAACGACACTCGAGGTCATGATTTCGCCTACGGCAGTGTCGTGCGAGGACTTGCCGAACAGGATAATTTTCCGCGCGTAATCGCGCTCGGAAAAAATGCCGACCAGTTTCTCACCATCAAGCACCACCAGTGCCCCGATTTCCTTCTCTGCCATCAGTCTGAGCGCGTCGAGAACGCTCGCCGTCGGCGAAATCGTCAGTAATTGGTAAGGTTTATTTTCCAGCAGTTGTTGAACATTTCTCATCGTCGCCTCCCCGTGCCCTTTTCGCGAGATGATTCAGTATCGAACCAGCCGTTTGGCTTGTCAATGCGCAACCAGGGTAAGCCAAAGGCGTGCTACATTAGGATGATGCAACGTCTTCTGATAACACTGTTTTTTGCCGCCGCCTGTAGCGCGCTTGCAGCCCCGGCCGATGCCGACGGGGTTCGAAAGCTTGCAACCGAGCCAAGACGTTCGAGCAATATTGGTGGTGCGCAATCACTGGCGCGTCTTGATTTCTATTATGGTGAGATTCGCGCCTGGCTGTTACAAGACGGAAACTGGCATATCGAAGGCGGTGTCCAGCATCGGGGCGCGTTTTGCGGTACTTACCAACTCGGCATCCAGTTTGGAATAGGCAATCCAGGCTGCGCCAACGTCGAATGGATCAGCACGCCGATATACGTAACGCAGCGCCGGCAATGTAATAGCGCGTTGATCATTCATGTTGGCGGAGATCAGAGTCAAATTGCTGCGGACGCTTTCGATCAAATCAGCTGTGCGCAACGACTGATCTATTGCACGGGCAATTGCAAATGAGCCGCGTAATAGCATCTCGCAGTCAATGGAATGATTGGCTCCAAAGAGAATATCCGGGCGTGCACTTCGACGAAAACGGCGGGCATCCGCCATGCGTCAATGCGATCACCGAAGGGGTGCTCGTCGGTCGCTTTTTCACCAGCCGCACACCGCCTTTCGGTGTCATATTCGATCAGCCGCGTAGCTGCGGTGGTCGCAACTGATTTACACCAATGCGAATGCGGCAAATGCCGCAACGCGTCATCGCGACGCGGACTGGCGCGGTTTCCTCATCCATACGATCGGCGTCGCCTTGACAGGTCGGGCAGGCGCGCCATGGCTGATCAGCGTCTGATCCAGCGTCTTACCCGAATCGTCCGCAAGCGCGGCTGCGTGCGCCGCGCCAATCGCCTCTGCGCGCGCATGCTCACTGTCAAATGCCGCATTACAAAGGTGATCGAGCACGTGCAGCAAGTTTTCCTTGCCACGTTCGTTGGTCGTCCCATAACCTTTGATGAGACTTCCGCATCGAGCGATCTCGTAGCCGACTTGCCACTGCGCACTGGCTCCTTGTTCAAGTCCGGACAGCCAGCGTTCGATCATCGCCTGCTCTGTGGCGTACCGGGAACCAGCGCCTGCGCAACCAGCTGAGACTGGCCAGAAACCGCAATGCGCAGAATCCCGTCACTGTGTGCGAACCAAGCTTGAGCGGAAATGCGAAAGGTCTTTTGCCGGCGCTCACACACCGTTTGTCCCAATGCAGCAACATGTCGCTCAGGCGCCGCGGCAATCTCCGGAATTCCGGGTTTGAAGAAATCGTAGACGCGCACAATTTCGTCCGTTTCAGCGTTCACTTCGCGCCGCACCCGCGCGGCTCTGCCTGCATTTCAAGTCGGCAACGCGCACGATATCGTCGAATGCCATCCACAGTGCAAGATAGCGCGCCACTTCCTGCGTGAGCGCGTATTCATGCGCGCCATCGCCATCAGCAACGCGCTCTGCCCGCAAGATTCGCTGCAGGCGTGACAGGTAAAGATCGGCATAGCGCACGTCCTGGTAGTCAATGAGCCGCGCGTATCCAAGCGCCACAATTTCCGCGACAGACGCTGGAAACTCCGACCTGACATGCGCCGGAAGTTGAACCAATGTGCCTGTTGTACTTTCGTCCGGATCGCTTTCGGCCAGATTCGCTTCGACCAGACTCGGTTCTACCATACTCGGTTCGACCGGTTTCCTTTCGAGCAGATATATATTGACTGGTGAATCGCTCCGGATAGCGTCAAATGCACGCGCGAAACCACGCAGACTGGCCTCGACTCCGCGTTCCGACTGACGCACAGTCGATTCAAACGCTTCCCTCGGAAACGGCAACAGGCCGCTGCCTGCAATCGCACCCATCATGACGGCACTCACCACAGTACCGCTTTCGCGAGCGATTGCGTTCATGTCAAACGCATGGCAAGAAACACTGTATTTCTTCGCTGTCCTCAATAAATCGCTCGTTGAGACACGACCGTCAGACAGCTGCATTTTTTCGATGGTGGTCAGTGTGCGTGACGTCGACGTCAGTACATGGGTGCGGTCAGGGGAGACCATGCCGACGCCGATCTGACGCACCGTTTCGAGCAACTCGGATGACACCAACGCGTCAAGCGCACCGGGAACCGGGTTGAGGCTGAACACGGGTCGTTTGCCGCCAAGCTCGGCGATCGGCACCGGAAACACTTCGATGTAATACGTCGTCGCGCCGGTGCGCTGCGCGACACCCGGGATCGAAGTGCTCTGAACCGCATATCCGCTGGCAGTCGCGGTGCGCACCAGCCACTCGACCAGCACGCCGCCACCTTCACCACCAAGTGCGCAGATCAGCAGCGTGATCGGTTTTTTGTCCATTGTTGCAGCCCCGGGCATATCAGATCACGCGGGCTGCAACAAACGCAAAACGCCGCCGCGCACGCCCGCGGCGAGGCGTTCGTACCAACGCGGATTCCGGATCACTTCGGCACGATAAAACGACGGACAGAGTGTCGCCGCGTGCGCGTTCTCGCCACACAGGCCGCAACCGACGCATCCATCAATCACGGTCGCAACCGAATCGACCTTCAATGGATCGGGATTGTCTTTCAATGTCAGGGTCGGGCAACCGGAAAGGCGGGTGCAGGCATGGTCACCAGTACACACATCTTCGTCGACGCCATACTTGACGCGCTCGACCCGCTTGCCTGCCCGCAACAAGCCGGCAATCCACGGCCTGATCCGTCGTTGCCGCTCGAGCTGGCATTCGCCTTCGGCGATGATGACTTTCAATCCATTGAAATCGCTGGTGAACGCCTCGTCAAAGACCTTGCGTACCTTGTTGACATGATAGGTGTGCACTGTGCGCATCCACTGTACGCCCAGGCCCTCGAGCGTCTTCTCGATAGTCACGTTGCGATCGACCAGGCTTTGGTGCTTGTGTACCGCGCTTTCCTTCGCTTCTTCGTCCGGAGTAGAAATGATTTCCTGCGTTCCGGTCGCTGATGTATAGCCGTTCTTGAAAATCACCAGCACCGCGTCGTCACCGTTAAACAACGCCGATTGCACCCCGGTGAGCAAACCGTTGTGCCAGAAACCTCCGCCTCCCATGGCGGCAAGCACTCTGCGGTTCATGACCGGCGAAACGCCGGCCCGGCTTGCCAGACTCATTCCGTAACCGAGTATTGAATGTCCAAACGAGAATGGCTCGAACGTGCCAAACGCGTGACAACCGATATCCGCCGCGATATGCACCGGTCCGGCGTCGAGCTGCGCGAGTTTCAACGCCGAGAACACCGGCCGTTCCGGACAACCAACACAGAAACCCGGCGGTCGCGGCGGCAACGGCGCAGCCATTTGCGCTGCCACGTCGTCGCGCCGCGCTGCGTTGCCCTTACGCCATGTTTTTCCGGTTGCGATATCCACGTCGACAAGATAGCGCTCGCCAAGTTGTTCGAGCCCGCCAGCGATCACTTCGACACTGTATTCACCCGTGGCCGCCAGCATGTCTTTGCCATGCACCGGCGTATTGATATCACGCCGTCGCAAAGTCGTCAGGATGTCCTGTTCGATAAAATCAGGCTGACCCTCTTCCAGTATCAAAACGGCTTTCTTGCCCAGGCAGAATTCCGAAATCTCCTCCGGAACAATCGGGAACGTCACGTTCAACGCCAGGATCGGAAGTTGCGGATTGCCAAATGCGTCGGCAAGTCCGTACAGTTGCATCGCACGAATGAGCGAGTTGTACAAGCCTCCCTGTACGATCAGTCCAACGTCATCGCGTTGCCCGCTGAACAATTCATTGAGCTTGTGCTCGGCAATGTACGCGCGCGCCGCCGGTATTCGTTGCTGCACTTTCAGTTTCTCATGCCCGAACATCACAGGCGGATGCGCGAGTCGCGAGTAATCAAAATCCGCAGGCTCGTCCAGGAGTTGCCGTGTTGATATTGCCGGCGCGACATTGTCCTTGCATTCGAAGTTGCCTCGCACATGGCAGGTGCGAATACGCAGTTCCACGATCGCCGGCATATTGGACGCTTCCGAAAGTGCAAACCCCTGCTCCACCATGCGCACCATATTCGTCAGATCCGGCCGCGGATCGAGCATCAACATGGACGATTTCAACGCGTACGCATGGGTGCGTTCCTGAATAACACTGGCGCCCTCGCCGTAATCCTCTCCGACAACGATCAGCGCGCCGCCTTTCACACCGGGTGAAGACAAATTGGACAATGCGTCCGCTGCAACGTTGGTGCCGACAATCGACTTCTAGGTAACCGCGCCCCTGACTGGATAGTGAATTGACGCGCCCAGCATCGCGGCAGCTGATGCTTCGTTGGAGCACGCTTCAACGTGCACCCCGAGCTCGTTCATATAGTCGGTGGACTGCACCATCACGTCGAGCAAATGTGACACCGGTGCGCCCTGGTAGCCGCCGACATAGGAAACACCCGATTGCAACAACGCCTTGGTAATGGCCAGTATCCCCTCACCGTGAAAGGTCTCTCCCTCACCCAGACGCAGAAGCTCGATTTCGCTCTTGAATGATTTTTCCATGATATCTTCGAATTACCGGCTGATTGCGCCAGCGATGCCGCAGGTTTCAATTCAGCCAGCTTCAATCTGCCAAATTCTGGTTTTTACCAATCCAGTTTGCGCCAGATTAATTGACGCTGACGTCGCATGTTAGCAGGAGTGCCGAATAACGCCCGGCAGTAGCGCCACAGAAAGTGCGATACCGGGAGCTGCATCGATAACCGGAAACATTGTTGTGCAAAAACCAATATCCTGATTAACGATTGCAGACTGAACCTGTGCCAACGCGGTTGACCGAAGCAGTTGGCAGAATCACGCATGAAAACACGGGGACTTCGCAATGCGCCTTGAAGGAAAAGTGGCGGTCATTATCGGTGCCGGCCAGAGCCCGGTGAAGGCATGGGAAACGGCCGTGCAACGGCTATCCGCTTCGCGCAGGAAGGGGCGAAAATTCTGGCTGTCGATAGGGACCCTGAATCCGCCCGTGACACGGCAGCGCTTGCAGAGAAGGAAGGCGCAGAGTGCATCACATTCGAGGCGGACGTCACCAGCGAGTCGACACTGGCCAATGCGATCGATTTCGCGCAGACGCGATGGGGACACATTGACATTCTGCACAACAACGTCGGCGTGAGCCTTGCAGGTGGAGACACTGAACTGCTCGAACTGACCGAGGCCACCTTCGATCATATGAGCGCAATCAATCTGCGTGGGACAATCATGGCCTGCAAACACGTCGTTCCGATAATGCGGGCGCAAGCAAGCGGGTCGATCGTGAATATCTCATCTGTCGCGGCTTGGGCGGACTACCCTCTCGTCGTCTACAAAGCCACCAAGACCGCAATGATTGCGTTCACGCAGCAGCTTGCGCTGCAGAACGCCAGCTATGGTATCCGCGCGAACGCCATTCTGCCGGGATTGATGGATACGCCGATGGCACTGGAGGCACGGGTCAGCGCCTTCGGCAAGAGCCGCGAGACGATTGCAGCCGAGCGCGACGCGAAAGTGCCGTTGCGCGGAAAAATGGGATCCGCCTGGGACGTCGCCAACGCAGCTTTGTTCCTTGCTTCCGACGAAGCCAATTTCATCACCGGCGTTGCTTTGCCGGTAGATGGCGGCGCGATGGCGCGGATCGGCTGACGCACGTCACCGGAACAAGATCCATCGGCTCGGTGACATGCTACTGTTGACCGGCATTCCAACAGTATCCGTCCTAATAACGAAGGAGAAACCATGGCCCGAGTTCCACTGTTGACAGCCAATGACGACATTGCGCCAGACGTGCGAGCCGTCTTCGACAGCGTCGAGGATATGGGCCTGGAAAGGTTCATGAACCAGTTCGCAGCACTTGCCCATCACCCGCCACTGACCAAAGCTATCCACGGCCTGATGCGCGCGTACTACGCCGAAAGCCTGCTGGACAAGAAATATCTGGAACTGGCAATTCTGATGGTCTCCCATCTGAACCGCTGCACCTATTGCGTTGTGCATCACACCCCGCCGGCATTGAACAACGGCGTCAGCGCGGCGCAACTCGCGGCGATCGATGACGGCTCATGGAAGGACAACGAACTTTTCGACCCGGTCGAGCGGGCGGTGTTGCGATTTGCCGAACAGATGAGCGCGCGCAAGGGCCGGGTCGATGACTCGCTGTTTGCCGAACTGGGTCGCACGTTCTCACCAGCGCAAATCATCGAACTGACAGTGCGCGTCGGCATGTGCGAGTTTTACAACCGCTTCAATGAGGCGCTGCAGCTGGATATTGAAATTGAAAAGGTCGCCGAAAACCTTTACGCGCAGGCGGGGGGCAAATTGACGAGCGCGGCCGACATATGGCGTTGACATAACACGTTTTTCATACACCAGACAATTGCCCCGAAGGCTGATATCGGCGCTGCGAAAAAAGGAGGTCTGCATGAGCCGCATGCCGGATGTTTCCCCCGAAAACCTGAGCAAAGAACAGCTGGATGTTGTCGACCAGATCGTATCCGGGCCGCATCGGCGCGTCGTCGGACCTTACCCGGCGTGGCTGCAAAGCCCCGAACTGGCGCGGCGCGCGCGTTCGCTCAGCGAATATCTGCGCTTTCAATCCTCCCCGCCCAAAAGACTTGCGGAACTTGCAATCATCATCACCGGGCGCCACTGGCGGGCAGAGTTCGAATTTTACGCCCACGCCCAACTTGCGCGAGAAGCGGGACTGGAAGAACCGATCATCCAGGCGATTGCCGCCAGAGAACGTCCCGATTTCTCAAGGCCTGAAGACGAGATCGTCTATTGCTTGTGTACAGAGATGCTCGAATCACGGCGTGTGACCGACGCTACTTACAAGCGCGCAATGGATTCGTTCGGGTTGCAAATCGTTGTGGAGTTAATCGCAATCATCGGCTACTACTGCATGGTATCGGTGACGCTGAATGCGTTTGAAGCGCCGCTCCCCTCGGGAGAATCGTCACCATTTCCGGATTGATTGGGAATGGGCTTGCTCACGAGAATGGCGAATTGGAACTAACTCCTCGCCGTCTTGCATTGATCAAGTCGCGCACCGACTCGCGCACCTATCGCACGCTAGTCGTTGGGCGGGTTCAATCGATCGACAGGTCAGAACGAATCCAGCGCAATATAGCCAACCACCTCCGCTGTCGAGGCATCGAGAAGCACCGTCCAGGTAGTACTCCTCCCTACCACCGGCAATGAGCGCAATGCGTCAGACGATCGGCCGGTAAGCGACACCGCCTCGTTGATCTGTTCTGCGTTGTCAGGAAAACGTTCAACAAGCTTTGAGGCCGGCCGTGCGGCCGCCAGAACTCTCGGCCGGGCATCGGCATATAGCTGCCACAAATCAGGGCGTGCGCCCAGGTGTACGCCTCCCAGAGCCGCCAATGTCGCTTCAATATTCTCGTTCTCATCCTTGAACAGTCGCACCGACAGCAGCGTCGGACCGGTCACAGGCAGGGCCTCGATCCCGGCAGGTGTCAGATCGAGCATTTCCCCGGGCACGTCAACCGCGTGGATGACGCGGAAACGGTCGAACTCGAAAGCCAGATGCACCGGTCGGGCCAGGAATACCGTCCACATGCCATATCCCAAAGCAGCAAGCTGGATCAAGCCGACAACAGCCAGGTCGCGGCGCAGCACACACCACGGCTTCGCGCGGTTGAAAATTGCCAGCGTGATCAGCGGTCCTAGCACAACGTCTACGCAGACCAGAATGAGAAATAATTCGCGTCCCCCGGAAATCTCCCAATATGGGTTTGGATACTAGAGCAGAAATACCAGCAACGCCGCCAACATGGCAATTGCGACACTGATACAAAAGTGAATGGCGCTGGCGCGCAACCGGTCTTTCCAGACGAACGAAGCGGCTTTGGTCATGCGCGGAAAACTCCCTGAATTCGAAAATTGCCGGACAGGATTGAGCAAAATGCAAATTTCGGACCGAACCGCGACCGAATGGGCAGCGCTGAATGCCGTCAACTCACCCCCTTCCAGGGCCAGCGAAGTTCCGATTATTTGCAAACCGTAGTGCCAGCCCGCGCGACGCAATCAGTTCAGCGCATCACCGGGGACGCGCGTTCACCGGCCAGTCGTTGGCTACTTTGTCGGCTACAGATCAGAGGTGGCCTGTGTCAGGTCGGGTTCTCCCAGATGGACCAGCAACGCACTGCGGGCGGCTTCGCGCAGCTTCATTGCCGCAGACCAGACCGCACCTTCCGGAAGGATGGGCCCGGCAACGTTGACACGTATCGTCCCGTGGTGCGGAAATCCTGAACCGGCGCGCAACACCGAGCGAGTACCGCGAATTGTCACCGGCACCACCGGAACATTCGCTTCGGCGGCCGCGACAAATGCTCCCATGCGGAAAGGAAGAAGACCTGGCATACGCGTAAACGTGCCCTCCGGAAAAAACGCAATCGTCCGCCCGCCCCGGAGCGTCTGCACAACCCGCCGGGCATCGGCCGCACCACGCTGCTTGTCGACCCGTTCAACGAACAATGCACCGATGCGACGCAAGAATAGATACGGAACAAACTGATTAACAAACTCAGCCTTGGCCACGAACACAAGCTCTTTGGGCAAGGCTGCTGCCAATACCACCCCATCCAGATAGCTCGCATGATTGGCAACAACGACGCTAGTCTTATCCCGTGGAAAGTGATCCAGGCCTTCGACCTGCACCACGACACCGGCCAGGCGAAACAGCAACCGCGCACTGCAGCGCATGGCTGCCCAACGCCAGGTGGCGCGGGGCAACAAAGCGACCAACACCCAGGCCAACGGCGCCAGCAACCAGAAAACAGCATGTGCGTACACCGCGTAACAGGTGCCGGCGAAACGACGCCTTGCACGCCGCAGGCGCGGACGAAATGAGCTCAGGGCGAGCCGAATTACCTGCAACCAGACAGCGCGCGGGCGCTGACCGATGCGATTATCTTCGAACAACTCGCGCACAGCGGCACGGCGGATTTTGCCGCTCGAGGTTTTCAACACCGTGTGCGGCGGTGCCAGCACCGTCTCGTCGGGTGGCATTCCCAGCAGGTCAGTGGCAACGTCCTGGACCCTGCTCTGTAACTTCTCTAACACGGGCTTATCCAGCTCGCGTGTTTCGGCGACGACGATCACCCGCTCGGTGCCGGAAGCGAGGCCGGCACGCCAAATACCGCCACGCATCCTCTACGGATGCCGGGAATCTTTCCGACCGCCTCTTCCACTTCGTGGGGGTAGAGGTTACGACCGCCGCGAATGATTATGCCCTTGACTCTACTCGTCAGATAGACGTCGCCTTCGGCGACATAGGCAAGATCACCGGAATCGAGCCACACGCCATCGAACAGACTTCTGGTCGCCGCTGCATTGCGAAAATAGCCGGCAGTTGTAGACGGACCGCGAAACTGCAGATGCCCTTCTTGCCGCTCGGGCAATTCACGCCCAGCCGCGTCTACTATGCGAATCTGGTAGCCTTGCAAGGGTCGACCACAGGCGACGAACTCCAAAGCGCGCGGTTCCGCGCTATCGGCTGGCACTGCTTTGCCCAGCGACGCAAACGGCTCTCGCTGAATGCGGTCAATGATTGGTCCGCGTTCAAGAGGGGGAAATGCCAGACCAACTGCCGCTTCAGCCAGACCGTAAACCGGCGCTATGGCCTGGGGCCGCAATCCATAGGGTGCAAAGCGCTCGGCAAAACGCCGCACGGTATTGGGACTGACCGGCTCCGCCCCGCTGAAAGCCAGCCGCAGGCTACCTAAATCCAGGCCCTTGATATCTTCCTCGCGCAACTGGTTCAAACATAGCTCGTAGGCGAAATTGGGCGCCGCCGTCAAGGTGCCGCGGTGTTTGTGGATTGTCCATAGCCAGCGCTGCGGCCGGGTAAGAAACGCCATCGGCGACATCAGCACCAGCGGCATGCCGTAGTAAAGACTGCCCAACCACGCGCCAATCAGCCCCATATCATGATAGAGAGGCAACCAGCTCACGAAGACATCGCTGAAATCGGCATGTACCGCTTCGCCCATGCTGCGAATATTTGCCAGCAAGTTTGCGTGCGTCAGAATCACGCCCTTCGGTGCGCCGGTACTGCCTGAGGTGTATTGCAGGAAGGCAACATCATGACCCTGCACCGCGTGCGCGGAAAAGGCCGCAGCGCGCATATCGAGCTCCCCGGGAAAAACGATGTCACGCAATGATTCGACTTGTGCCTTGAGCAGGCCAGCCACCCGCTGAGCCTGTGTCACCGTGATCAGCATAACCGCCTGTGCATTATCAAGAATACCGGCATGACGGCGCAGGTGATCCTCAAGCTGTGACGGGCGCAACGGCGGATAGATCGGAACGGGAATACCACCAGCGAGCAAAATACCGAAAAAACTGAACAGATATTCACGGCCAGTGGGCAGCATTATGGCAACGCTCTGGCCAGGGACTAATCCACGCGCCTGCAAACCACCTGCGATCGCGCGCGCACCGTTTTCCAGCGTCCCGTAAGTAATCACTTCCGGCTCGTCGCCATCGCCGTAAAGGTAGACGTGGGGGCGTTGCGCGTGGCTGATGACATGCCAGTCGAGCATCTCCGTGAGCGTCGTGGCCGTGTGCGGTTCACCTTCGGGTCCGTCAGGCACGGCGACCCGCGCGACCTTGGCCGACCGGTCCCGATCTTCTTCGCCACCGTTCAAGAGCAGCGCCTGCCACAAGTCACGCGCGATCTCGGCATTTGCAAGCGCCTGATCCGGGAGACGGATACCAAAGGCGCGTTCCAGCCGCATCAACAACTCCACTCGCGACAGGCTGTCAAAACCCAGGTCGCGATCGAGCGAGCTGTCCAGCGTTACGCGCAGGGTCCGCTTGCGTCGCGGATGAAGTTCCAACGCCAGTTCGCGTATCTGGGCAATCAGTCTTTCGGCGCTGATGCCGGTAGTTGAGACCGCGTGATTTTCAGTTTCTCCCGCCAAGTTCGTTCCTATTGTGTACCCGCTCAAAAAACCTTATCGAACCCTAGCAGTCTGTCAGCCGTCAGGCCTGGACTTCAATATGCAAAGTACTGCAATACAGTTTCTCATGTTGATGGAAAAGAAAGCCCCACTTCCAATGTTGCGATTTCCCGGATGAATTCAATGCCCAGGCGGACTGTTAGTTGATAGCCTCCAGGGCGCAATGTGCTGGAGCCGCTGTGCAATGCCCTTTGGGCGCCACGAGACTCGGTCGTGAATCAAGCATCTGCAGGATTCAGGAAATCTGTTGGGGGTGTTTCAGCGATTGCCGAGGCTGGCGTATGATGCGATTGCTTCTCATCCAAAAAAACACGGAGGAATTTGCAATGCTGCACAAACTGGTCATGTTTTTGGGCGCGCTCGCAGTTATTTTTTCAGCACAGGCTGTTGCCGCGGACAAAGACCCAAACCTGGGCCTGATTAAAGCGCGACAAGGTCATATGCAGGTACGCGCCTACAGCGCAGGCCCGCTGTTCGCAATGTCCAAGGGCAACATTCCCTACGATGCTGAAACAGCAGCGAAACTTGCCAACAATCTGATGTTGCTTCTTCAGGTCGACGTCGGGAGCGCATGGGCGCCAGGGACTGACAACGAAAAGTATCCGGGCAAAACCACGGCGCTTCCGGAAATTTGGAGCACCTATCCGGCGATTGCAGAAGCCGGCAAAAAATACAAGGCGGCAGTCGAGGAACTGGCTGCAGTCGCTGGTGACGGACAAAGCGCGTTACGGTCCAAGATTGGCGCGCTCGGCAAATCCTGCAAAGGTTGTCACGACAATTATCGCGAAAAGAAGTAAGCCTTCGTGGAAGATTTGCACCGGGTAAAGATCTGGGACCCGGTGACGCGATTGTGGCACTGGGCACTTGCGATCGTAGTGGTAATGGGGTGGAGTTTCGGCAAGTTCATGTCGTTCTCCACCATCCAGTGGCACTTCTATTGCGGTTACGCAATCATCGGCTTGTTGGTCTTTCGCTACCTGTGGGGGTTTACAGGACCAAAGCCGGTTCGCTACCGGGCGTTGATTCCCACGCCATCCGGAACGTTTGCGTATTTGAAGGATATTGGCAAACGCAAACCTAGCGGCACACCCGGCCACAACCCGCTGGGATCATTGTCGATCATCGTCATGATCTTGCTGCTGAGCGCCCAGGCAGCGTCCGGACTGTTTATCGTGTCTGACGACTTTTTTGAGTCTGCGCCTTTGGCGCATCTGGTCTCGGACGCGGTCAGCAACCGCCTGACCTGGTGGCACAAGCTCCTGTCGAAATATATCCTGGCAATCGTTGGCCTGCACGTAGCGGCGATTTTGTTCTACTTGCTCTGGAAAAAGGAAAACCTGATCAAGCCAATGATCACTGGCTGGAAATGGGTCAGGTCGTTGTCAGAATCCAAACAATAGTACCCACGCGATTCACCAGCAAGGCCGGACATCCGTCAGTGCACTTCAAGTAACGCAATCTAGCGATAAACCATCGTTGGAAGCCAGAGCGCAAGCTGCGGGAAAACCATCAACATCACAACCATGATCCCCATCATCAATACGAACGGAAGCGCGCCGTAGGCTACGTCGTTGAATGGTCCACCGCCAGTGCGTATGCCCTGCACCACATACAGGTTGACGCCAATCGGCGGCGTAATCAGCGCCGTTTCCATCAGCACCGTGATCATGATGCCGAACCAGACCGGATCGAAGCCCATGTGCACGACGATGGGAAATACGATCGGTACCGTCGTCAATAGCATGGAGAGCGTCTCCATGAACCTGCCGAGGATCAGGTAGAACACCACCAGAAAAGCCATGGTCTGCATCGGCGTAAGCCCAAGATCGGCAATAAGGTCGAGCAAGCCCTTGGTAACGCCGATGAATCCGAGGATAAAGTTCAGGAACACGGCGGCCAGAATGATCAACATGATCATCGCTGTTGTGCGCATCGTGCCTTCGAACGCTTCGCGCAGCATGCGAAAGCTCAACTTGCGCGTCCACGCCGCCAGGCCCAGTGCAAACACGACTCCGAGCGAAGCCGCCTCGGTAGGCGTTGCAACCCCGGCGTAGATCGAACCGACGACTACCGCGAATAACAACACTGGTGGTATCAGGTCGGGAAGAACACGAATGCGCTTGCGCCATGAAGTCCGCACTGGCGTACCGCCCCAGTCGCGGCGCGCGCGACAGGCGATCGTGATCGCGCCCATGAACAGCAGCGAAAGAATCAAACCAGGGAGAATTCCGGCCAGGTAGAGCTCCGGAACTGAAGTATCGGTAATCAGCCCGTAGATAATCAGGCTGATCGACGGTGGAACCAGTATGCCAAGTGTGCCACCAGCGGCAAGCGAGCCGAGAAACAAGCGCTCGTTGTAGCGGCGTTTGGCGATCTCCGGATACGCCACTGTACCAACGGTTGCCGCAGTCGCAACGCTCGACCCGGAGGATGCCGCAAAAATTGCGCACGAGCCGATGTTGGCATGCATCAGACCGCCGGGTAACCAGGACAGCCATTCCACCACTGCTTCGTACATTCGCTTCGCTATGCCGGCACGCAACATGATCTCGCCGAGCAGGATAAACATCGGAATCGCGACCAGGATGTATTCCTTGCTTTTGTCCCAGGTGAACTCTCCGATGGCTCTGGAGAGGCGGCCATCCATGTACAACTGGTCCAGCGACAGGCTGAGAATGCCCAAAGTGGCCGCAACCGGGACACTGGCGAATACCAGCGCCAGCAATATGACAATGATCCAGAGCAGCATCAGCCCGACCCTCGCGCCGCGTCCATGCCGTGCGTTTCCTCGTCGATTTTTTTCTCGGCGCTCATCGCGCCGGCAACTCTTTGAACTGTGGCGGCGTCACGCAGGACAAGCGACAACAACACATAGACGAGCAGAAATGCGAGCGTGAGGACGAACCAGCACAGTCCGGAGAACCACAGCAACTGAGGGATCCACTGCGGAACGCTCAACGTGGTAATGGAAACCGAGTCGCGCTGCCACGAGGTAAGGAACACATCGAACGCCTTGTTCGTCAGGTATGCCATGTAGAACAGCAGCAACGCGAGGCCGAGCACGTCGAGAACGGATCGCAGCCAGACTGGCAAGACGGTTATAGAGCGCATCGATCCGAATGTGCGAGCGATGCAGCAGACAGTACGAGTAGGCCCAGGTAGTTGCGGCCGCGAACGCATAGCCCGAAATTTCGTCAGAGCCGCTCATCGTGATCGAGAACAGTTTGCGCATGATGACGTCGATACTGACCATGAACGCGCACAACAACAGCGCAGCACCACCAATCCAGACGGCGACGCGGGAGATTTGCTCCAGGCGGCTATGTATCTGCGCGAAATAGCGCATGCTAACGGACTTCGACAACCGGTTTGTTCATTTCCCTGCGCCAACTCCCAACGCGAATGCAGCTCAAACGGGTACCCTTCCTCAACGGAAGGTCTGACTGGTCAAGTCATTTCGTTCATGACAAATGCATTCATGAACACCCAGCGGTGAAACGCTACCTTTCACCGGCTTCGTTTCGCAATCACTGCGGCGCCTGGACTCCGACGACGCGTCCGACGGTGTCATTCCACTCCTTGGTGCACGCGGCACCGCAACGTTTCGCCCAGCGCTTGACGACGTAGTTCTCGACGATGTCCTTGAGTTGCGCCTTGTCCGCTGCGTTGGCCTCGACCGGCACCATTCCGCCAGGCTCGCCCATCGTGCATGGGCCAGCTGCATTGCAGTCCATTCCCCTTTTGTCAGCAGCCTTGGTCGATGCCCAGATCTCACCCTCGAGCTTGGCGACCTGCTCGGTCATCAATTTCCTGGTGTCGTCATTGAGGCTGTTCCATGTGTCCATGTTCATGGCCAGCACAGTCGCAGCGTAGCCGAGCCGCACACGAATGTTGTGTGTGACGACCTGCCACCATTTGGCCTGATAAGCCGGCGTCGTACCGGTGATTCCGCAGTCGGCCACACCCTTCTGCAAGGCCGGCACAACCTCGGCGAATGCGATGGTCACAGCGCTGGCATTCAATCCTTCGATAAAGTCGCCGAGCGTCGTTGAATAGGTGCGAATCTTCTTGCCCTTCAAGTCGGCCAGGTGCACTTTTTTGTTGTCCTTTCCGCCAAGATTGCAATAGAGCTGCTGGCTCGGAAATGAGTAGACCATCAACAGCCTCGCGTTGTACTTGTCGGCGAGTTCGCGTGCCAGCACACGTTTGTACGCGTCCATCGCCTTGCGGTATGTATCAAGGTCCTGGGTCACACCGGCAAGATCCATCCCCTCCAGAGCCGGCGAATCCTGAGCAACATAGATGGCGACCGCATGGACTACGTCATACGCGCCCAGCTTCAGCAATCGCATGACCTCAAAGCCCGACAGACCCACCTCGGTATAGGGTTTGGCGTTGGCGGTGAGCTTGCCGCCGGAAACACGCGGCAGGGTCTCTTGCCAGAACTTGCTCTCGTGCTCTTTCCACAGCTCCAGATTGCCCCACGTACCGACGACATGGAATTTGCGCTTCTGAACGTCCGCGATTGCGGTTCCCGGTACGGCCGTGGCACAAAACAGCGTAGCGGCGAGAGCTGCCAAAACGACGCATCCCTTCGTGTTAATCGGCATAGTCCCCCACGATGGATTGTTGTTATCGGAGTTCAACCGTAGCACGCCGTTGCAGCCGGCTCAACGCATGATGCCGATCAAACGCTACAACTCAGACCAATACCGTTCCAGGCGTTTGAACGAAACCGGATACGGCGTCTTGAGCTGTTGCGCCCAGAGAGAAACACGTAACTCCTCCAGCATCCAGCGAAATTCCTCGACTTTAGGATCATTCACGCCGCGCAAACGATCCTGCTCCACTCTGGTGGTGTACATCTGCCACAAGTGCGCCAGTTGTTGTTGCCACTTCACATCGCGGTCTGAATTGGACGGAAGTTTGTCCAGTCGGGTTTCCACCGCTTTCAGATAACGCGGATAGTGTTTGAGCCTTTCAAACGGGGTATTGGCAACAAATCTGTCTTGCAGCAGCATTTCAAGCTGGCTGCGCACGTCAGCAATCGAACGCGGATAGGACACGAAGCGATCTTCCATCATCTTTGTGCGTAAAACCTGATACTGCTCCAGAATCTCTGCGGTCAAGCGACACAGTTCGTTGGCCACTTCAACAATGCGTGCCTTGGCGCGCGACACTCGCGCCTCAAACATTTTTCGGTCACGCACCGGTTCCGTTGCGGTGGAGCCTGAGTCGATGAAAAATGCACGATCACATGTCGCTTCGATCAACTCATCGCGCAGGTGGTCGGCGACCGACGCCTTGTTGCCACGCGCGCCATGCGCCTCGCGCAATAACGCGTGCCGCAATGACATGCCGGCAAGTCCCGGCAGATTGCGCGACAAGTACTTGAACTGCTCGGGCAGTGACAGCCGCAGCAGTCGTCGCAATCCGACGCGTGTGGTGCGCTGCGCCTGGGCTTCAGTGTCGACCAGGGTCAACGAGACAGAGTCACCGTCATCGACGATGGCCGGATAACCAAACACTTTGCCGCCGCCGCGATCGACTTCCACCATTTCCGGCAGATCGTCGAAATCCCAGCGGCGCAGACCCTTGCGTTCGAACCCGCTTGCCGCAGTTTCGGAAAAACTGCGCAGTGCCTTGACGCCAAGTTCGCTGCGCAAGCGCACCAGATCACGTCCCATCGCAATCTCGTTGCCATCGTCACCGACCACGCGGAAGTTCATGCGCAAGTAGACCGGCAATTCGACTTTCTCAAACATTTCTGCCGATACATCGATCCCGGTCTTACCATGAAGAGTTTGCGCCAGCGCCGGCGCAAGCGCGTGCACGCCGGGCTTGATGGCGCCCAGAATTGTTGTCACGACCTGCGGCACGGGTACAAAATGCTTGCGCACACCCTTGGGAAGACCACGAATCATTTCAGTAATCTTTTCGCGCAACATTCCAGGCACCAGCCATTCACAGCGACGCTCGTCGATCTGGTTCAGAGCAGCCAGCGGCACCGTCATCGTTACCCCGTCCATGACATGGCCGGGTTCGAATCGATAGGTCAATGCCAACTGGTATCCCGCCAGTTCAATACTGTCCGGATACAGGTCCACCGTCACTTGTTCGGCCGAATGGCGCATCAAGTCTGCGCGTTTGAGAAACAACAAGCTCGGATTACCGCGCTCGGCCTGGCGCCGCCATTTGTCGAATTCGACCCAGCTCCAGGTGTCCTGTGGGACACGCTCGTCGAAGAAGTCGAACATCGCTGACTCATCGACCAACACATCGTGGCGCCGCGACTTGTGCTCGAGTTCGCCAACCTGTTCGATGATCTTCCTGTTATGCCGCAGAAACGGCGCGCGTGAATTGACGTCACCCGCAACCAGCGCGCCGCGAATGAACAATTCGCGCGACACGGTCACGTCTATCGGCCCATAGAGCACTTGACGGCGTGGTACCACAATAAGCCCGTACACAGCGACTTGCTCGGTTGCCACAACATTTCCTGCATCTCGCGACCAACGCGGGTCCCGGTAGCTACTCCGTGCAACGTGACTGCCGATCTTCTCTATCCACTGTGCTTCCACCTGCGCTACGCAACGCGCAAACAGGCGCGTCGTTTCGGTCAGCTCGCCCGCCATCAGCCACTTGGGTTTGCGTTTCTTCAGACCGGAGCCGGGATGCACGACAAATTTGATGCCACGCGCGCCGAGGTAGACGCCGCCGTCGTCTGACTTGAATCCAATGTTGCCAAGCAATCCGCTAAGCAAGGCACGATGAACCTCTTCGTAGCGGGCCGGTTTCTCGTTCGGTCGCCAACCGCTTTCGGCCACCATTGACGCAAGCTGTCCGTGCAACTCACGCCACTCGCGTAACCGCAGATAGGACAAAAAGCGTGCATGGCACTCTTGCACCAGCTTGCGATTGGATTGCTTGTGGCGAATCGCCTCGTGAAACCAGTTCCACATTTGCACAAAGCCAAGAAAGTCCGATCGATCGTCGGAAAACTCCGCATGCGCCTGCGTTGCCGCCTCCTGTTTGTCGATGGGCCGCTCGCGCGGGTCACGCACCGACAGCCCGGCAGCGATAATCAGGATTTCATTGAGGCATCCAAACTCTTTTGCCGACACGATCATGTGCGCGATGCGCGGGTCGATCGGCAATTTCGCCAATTGCCTGCCAACCGCTGTCAGCCGGTGCTTGTCGTTTACGGCAGCGAGCTCGGTCAACAACTGGTAGCCGTCGGCAATCGCTTTTGCCGCCGGCGCGTCAACAAACGGAAAATCGGCGACGTCACCCAGTCGCAACGATTGCATACGCAATATCACCGAAGCCAGCGACGAGCGCAAAATCTCCGGATCAGTGAACTCCGGACGCAAATCGAAATCGTCTTCGCTGTACAAGCGAAAGCAAACGCCGTCCATCACGCGGCCACAGCGCCCGGCGCGCTGGTTGGCGGAGGCGCGTGAAATTTTCTCGATCTGCAACATCTCGACCTTGTTGCGAAAACTGTATCGATTGATACGCGCCAGGCCGGAATCAATGACGAAACGAATCCCCGGTACGGTAAGCGACGTTTCCGCGACATTGGTAGCAAGCACGACGCGCCGCGAACCGCCGGAAACGAATACGCGCTCCTGCTCCTTCGCTGACAAACGCGCATACAACGGCAGAATGTCCCAGCGGCCCGATCCATGCCCATGGAAAGGGTGTTTGCGAAGCGCTTCGGCACATTCGCGAATTTCGCGCTCTCCCGGCAAGAACACGAGTACGTCACCGTTACTGCTAGACGCGGTGATCTCGTCGAGCGCATTGACCACCGCGTCTGGTAAATCGATGTCGTGTGCGTCTTCGTCGTCTTCATCGAACGGCCGGTAGATGACTTCGACAGGGTAGAGCCGGCCGGAAACCTCAATTACCGGCGCATTGTCGAAATGTTTCGAAAATTTCTCCGCATCAATCGTCGCTGACGTAATGATCAGTTTCAGGTCCGGCCGCTTTGGCAAAAGCTGCTTGATGTAGCCGAGCAGAAAATCCACGTTCAGATTTCGCTCGTGAGCCTCGTCAATAATGATCGTGTCGTAGGTGTTTAGGAAACGGTCGGACTGGGTCTCGGCAAGCAGGATGCCGTCGGTCATGAGTTTGACAAGATTGTCCGCATTCGACCGGTCGGTAAAACGCACCTGATATCCGACAGCGTCGCCAACTTGCGCGTGCAGTTCCTTTGCGACCCTGCTCGCAACAGCGCGTGCCGCAATTCGGCGTGGTTGGGTGTGCCCGATCTGGCCAAGTATCCCGCGCCCAATATCCAGGCAGATCTTTGGTAGCTGCGTGGTTTTTCCAGATCCGGTCTCGCCGCACACGATGACCACCTGATTCTCTTCAACGGCGCGTGCGATCTCGTCGCGCTTGACCGATACCGGCAATTGCTGCGGATACTCGATTCGAGGCATTCGCTGCCGGCGCGCTGCGGGGCGCATTTGCGCTTTCTCAACCGACGCTCGCAGGCGCTCCAGTTCGTTGCCATTCAGCTTTCCGGTTTTCGACGCCTGTTCCAGCTTGCGCAATCTCGCACGCAATCGCCAGCGATCGGCGAGCATGCACGCGCCGAGACTGCCGGACAGCGACGCGAGGTCAGCGCGGAGATCAATTTCGGTCGAATTTGTAGCGGGCATGGGTGGTATGGCAACTACCGGCAGCGTCGGCGAAACCGGGTCGTCTTCTAATTCTAATCGACCCGCGCCTGCTCGAAGCGTGACAGGGTCGAGCAAAATATGTTCAAAATGTTCGATCCGGTCGTGGAATATCTTCGATCTGGCGAACTAACTGACCCAATGTCCTGGCTCACAGCATCCGCGGGGAACGCTTCGTTCCGGAGTTGGAGGATTGACGACACAGAGCGCGCCGCCCGTCCAGATAAACATATGGTTGACGCACTGGCCGCCTGGCACACCGCCACCCGGAACAAGCGCTACAAAATTTCTGAAATGCTGTATGAACATAGTTCGAAAGTGACGCCGGTCATGTTTCCAACGATTCGAAGAAAGCCAAAAAAAATGAAGAGACCAACCTTGCTTTGCCTGCTTGCAGTTTTTCTTGGCGCATCGAACTACGGGCATGCCCAGGTCACATACGATGGATGCCACGATTCCCATGGTGTTGCTGTCGCGTCAGTGCTGGACTACTCGATCAACGACGTCGCGATTGCGCGGCTGGAGTACAACTTTCCGGTCATCAGGTACAACCCACGTGTACTGGCGCAAATGAGCCAGCCAACGCGCCGGTTCTTTTACGTTCATGAATGTGCCCACCACGCACTTCAACATACGGTTCAGGCACCCAGTCTCCAGAATGAACGGGAAGCAGTCTGCTGGGCGATAAGAACAATGCAAAGCGATTTGGGTCTCTCGCAACAGGATCTTCGCGCCATTCAGAACGATATTGCTCGCCAGGGCCGCGGGGACTGGACACATTTGCCCGGTCCATACAGAGCCGTTGATATCGAAAGCTGCCTCGGATCAACGCCTGTGGACACACAAGCGGGCTTTCCGCCAGGACATGACATGCAGCAATGCGGCTGCTGGGGTTTCAATCCGCCACTGGAAGCGCCGGAACCGCTTTGTCAAAGCGGTTCCGTTCGACTAAACCAATGTGCAGGTTCTTGTCAGGGTGGTAGCAGCCCTTATGCATATATCTGTCAATAAACCTTGCAGGGTCGCAATGCACTGTGAACTGTAGACCACAGCGCGATCTCGTGAACCTGCCGGCAACGGGGAGTTCAGGTGGGGACTGCACGTGGGGACTTCAGTGGCTAGCAGGTTTGCAGAAACTTCGGACCAGTCCACGGAACGGAGAACGTTTCTCGCACCAGGCGGCGGTGGCAAGCAGGTAGTTTTCTTCTTCGGCCGCGCCGACGAGTTGTAATCCGAGCGGCATGCCGTTTGGCCCTTTGCCTGTCGGGATCGTAATCGCGGGTGTGCCCATCAACGTCCAGATCGTACAAAAACCCGGGTCGCCGGTATTGTCCAAAGTTGCCGGCGCTTCGCCCTGGGCCGGCGGGGTAATGATTGCCGAGTATCCGCGGTCGAGAAATGTCGCGAGGCTATGTTGCAATTGCGCACGAATCTTGATTGCGTCGCGGTAGTCCACATCGGAAATCGCTTCGCCCTCGTCCAGTGCAACGTTGAGGTAGTCGGAGAACGTATCGCGAAAGTGCGAGCGAACCTTGCGCGACACGCGTGCCGCTTCATACAACGTTATGGTGCGATGAATCTTGTGCGCACCGTCGAATGCGCCGGGAATCTCGATAATATCGATCTTCGCACCCGCCTTGCGCAGCCTCGCAACGTCAGTGTCAAATTGCGCGCGTTGTTCTGCCTGCGCCAGATGCCAGACCGGCGAGCGAACTGCGGCAAGACGCGGCGGACTGCGTAACATCGTCGCATCCGGTGCGATGGTGCTGCGGCGAGGCGTCAGGCAAGACGCCAGCAGGGCCGCATCGGCGACACTGCGTGCAAATACGCCGGGCTGGTCAAGAGACGGTGAAAACGGTATCACCCCACGCGCAGACAACATGCCCTGACTCGGTTTGTATCCAACGACGCCGCAAAATGCGGCCGGACGAATCACCGATCCGTTGGTCTGGGTTCCAATCGCCGCCGGAACAAAACCGGCCGCGACAGCAGCGGCGGAACCACTCGACGAACCGCCGGGCGTATGTTCAGGATTCCATGGATTACGCGTTTTTGCCGGCACCATGAAAGCCGCTTCGGTCGATACTGTTTTGCCCAGCATCAACGCGCCGGCATCTTCCAGCCGAATTACGAGGTCAGCCGATTCGTCAGGAATGTAACCCTCATACGCCTTGCATCCCATCTCGGTCGGAATCCCCGAGGTAAGAAAATTGTCTTTGACACCGAGCGGAATACCATGCAGGGGATGGGCCGCTTTCCACGGTGTCGCCGCCGGGTCAGCACTGTTCGCCAGCGCGATCGCACGTTCACGATCGAGCCATTGCCATGCCTGAATGGTTTCTTCAGAGCCATCAATGCGCGCCAACAGACTGGCGAGGTAGACGCTCGGCTTCAATTTTCCCGAACGGATGCGCTTCGCCGCTTCGTGCAATCCAAGTTTATACAGGTCGCTCATAGATTTATTTTTCCAGGGACAGTGCCTTGCAACAAATGCAGTTTCCAAATGGGATACACATGTCCTCAGTCATTTATCGGTCATCAATCAGTCCATTGCTGCGCACTGATGAATTTGCGTCCAATCGCCTGCCTTCTTCCATCCATTCCGGGATCTGACAAGCCACGACTTCAGGTCTTCACGAACTCGCGATACTCCGGATTTACCAAATTGGGCGGCTCGCCGGAAGTCAATGCAGCCACCAGGTTCTTCGCCGCAGTCATCGACATCGCACGCCGGGTTGGTTCGGCCGCGCTGGCGATGTGTGGCTTAAGTACGACATTTTCCAGTTCAAGAAATCCGGGGTCGAACTTTGGTTCATTCTCATAGACGTCCAGTCCGGCGGCCCAGATGGTCTTGTTTCTGAGCGCATCAACCAGTGCCGCATCGTCAACAATACCGCCTCGCGCCATATTTACCAGCACTGCTGTCGGCTTCATCAGTGCAAGCTCTTGCGCGCCGATATAGTGATGCGTGTCGGCTGAATAGGGAAGAATCAACATCACGATGTCGGCTTGACGTAACAACTCGTCCTTGCCGACGAAACGCGCGCCGGTTTGATTCTCAATACCGGGCGCAACGCGGTTACGCGTGTGGTAGAGGATGTTCATATCAAAACCACTCGCCCGCTTTGCGATCGTCTGCCCGATCCTGCCAAATCCCACAATGCCGAGCGTGGCGCCATGCACATCGTGCCCGAGCGTTTGCTTGAGATAGACCCCTTTGAATTGCCCAGCACGCAGGTAGCGCTCGCCTTCGCCCATACGCCGGCAAGTCGCAATCATCAAACCTATCGCAAAATCAGCTACGCTGTTCGTAAGTACACCAGGCGTGTTGGTGACCATCACACCACGGCGGGTGCAGGCATCAACGTCGATATTGTTGTATCCGACAGCGGTATTGCACACTGCCTTCAACTTTGGACACTTGCCGAGAAACGCGCCATCGATGCGATCAGTTGACATGGTTTGAATGCCATCGGCATCGTACGCCATCTCCACCAGTTCGTCGTTGGTGAACGCCTGATCCTGCTGGTTCGAAACGACTGAAAAATGCTTCTCTATTAGTTCAACCGCGTCGTCAAATATTTCACGGGTAATGACAACTTTCTTCATGTTTTTTATCCAACAAAAAGCAATACTGGCCATGAGCCCAACCGGGCGCTCATGACAAAAACATAGCACACACTCAGTTACTGTAGAACACTTGCGGCAACCACATGCCGATTGCCGGGAACATCACCAACAAAATCATCGCTGTCAATTGCAGCAGCATGAACGGCACCATGCCCATGAAGATATGGGCGAGCGATACCTGCGGCGGCGCTACACCTTTCAGATAATAGGCGGCCATCGCCATTGGCGGCGACAGGAACGCCGTTTGCAGATTGATTGCCGTCAATAGTCCAAAAAACAATGGATCGATTCCGAAATTCGGCAACATCGGCAGGAATATCGGAACAAAAATGATAATGATCACGGTCCAGTCCAGCGGCCAACCGAGCAGGAAGATCAGCAGCTGCGAAAGGAACAGAAAACCGCCCGGCGACAAGTCCATGCTGTAGACCCAGCTCTCCAGCAGATACTGTCCGCCCAGCGCCGCGAACGTCGAGGAAAACACCCACGATCCCACCAGCAACCAGCAAACCATGGCGGTGGTTCGGGCGCTCAGGTAAGCGGATTCCTTGAGGCGCGTGAATGACAGGCGCCCATACGACGTGGCGAGTAGCGCCGCACCAAGTGCGCCGACGGCCGCCGCCTCGGTCGGCGTGGCAATACCAAACAAAATGCTGCCAAGAACCGCTGCGATCAGGAAAGCCAGCGGGAAGAACGACGTCAGCAACATTTTGAATACGGTTGCACCGGAAACATTGCGTTCCGATGCGGGAAGTTTTGGTGCGAGCTTCGGATTTATCGCGGCACGAATGATCACGTAGCCGATATACATTGTGGAAAGCATCAACCCGGGGATCAGTGCCCCCATGTATAGCTGGACAACTGACACCCCTGCAGTCGCACCGTATAGAATCAACAGCACACTGGGAGGAATCAGAATTCCGAGGCAACCACCGGCGGCGATTGAGCCGGCTGCAATTTTGGTGTCGTAACCGGCCTTGAGCATTGGCGGCAACACCAACAGACCCATCAGAGTTACGGTCGCGCCGATAATTCCGGTCGCCGCTGCGAAAACCGCACAGGTCAAAATGGTCGCAACCGCAAGCGCCGCCGGTACCCTCGACATCGCCAACTCGAGAGTATGAAACAGTCTGTCAATAATGCCCGAGCGCTCGACTATGTAGCCCATGAAAATGAACAGGGGCACAGCAATGACAACATCGAGCGTCATCACGCCATACGTGCGCAGCACCATATTGTCGAAAACGGGATTGTCGAGCAGCGACACACCGGGACGATGAAAGGCAACAATGCCAAACAGAATTCCCAGGCCAATCAGCGTAAATGCGATCGGGAAACCGAGCAGGATGGACGCAATGATGACGCCCAGCATCACCATTCCGAGATGCTGATTGGTAATCATGGATGGCGGCGGCAAGAAAAGGATGTAGCCCAATATAATCAGGCCGATGATGCCGAAACCAATGGTACGCGCCTCGAACTTCAGGAATCTGGTCCAGTTCACGGCTTCGCCCCGTCTTGCGGCGCGTCAGCGCTGAGTATTTCCTTAAGTTGGCCGATATCTTCTTCTTCAACGTCGTGCAAGCGCTGCGGCCATTCGCCGCTGCGAATACACTGGATACAGCGCAGCATCTCCGCAATGCCCTGAAGCAGCAACAACCCCCCGGCGACAGGAATGGCGAGTTTGTACGGATAAACCGGCACGCCCGAGGAGGTCACACTGGACACTTCCTTCATCTCCCATGACGCCTGGGCGAACTCGACACCGGCATAGACCAGTGCGGAAATACCGGGAACAAAAAATACGATATACAGAACGAGATCGAACCAGGCCTGGGTCCGCGGCTGCAATGTGCGGTACACCATGTCCGCACGAACATGGCCGTTACGCGACAAGGTATAGGCACCGGCCATCATGAACAGCAGCCCGTACAAGATATAGGCGACGTCGAATACCCACTGGTTCGGCGCATTGAGCACGTAACGCAGGGTCACGTCAAAACACACGAGCAGGGTCAACATCACTACTGTCCATGCGAACAGTTTTCCGGACCAGGCACTAATCCGGTCAATCATGAACAAATAGCGATTCACGATATTTCCTTAGTATGGGCGGACGACCAGATGTCGTATTTTTCCGGCAGGCCGGTGATCCACTTGCTTGTATTCTGGCGTCATCAGGACATCATCCTGACGTGAACCATAATCGCTATCTAACTGAAATAATGATCGTAAGCCAACTTTCTGCTGACGATGAACTTTTCCTGGTATCCGAGAACGCGCTTCATATACGCTTTCTGAGACTCGACCACTTTCATGAAGAACGGATTCTCTGCGCCTTTTTCTTCGATGATTTTGTCCCAGGCATCGAGTTGCAGTTCAAGCACGTCATCCGGCGTCTTGATGAACTGGACGTTTCGTTCGTCGCGCAACACTTCATAGGCCTTCGAATACACTTCCATGGTTCGCCAGTACATCTGGCTGTTCGCCGCCTTGATCGCCACTCGCCAGATCGCGCGGTATTGTTCCGGAAAATCTTCCCAGACCTTGCGGTTGATCAGGACCTCGATGAACTCCGCCGGCTGATGATAGCTTTGCACCATACAGATCTTGGACACGTCGGGAAAACCCAGCGCCATGTCGGATGCGGGGTTGTTGTACTCGGCTGCATCAATAACACCACGCTCCAGCGCCGGGACGATCTCGCCGCCGGGCAGCGCCACGACCGACGCACCCATGTTCTTGAACACGTCAATCGACAAACCGACAGTGCGATATTTCACGCCCTGGAACTGTTCTGCCGACTTGATTTCCTTGCGAAACCAGCCAAGTGGCTGCGTAGGCATCGGGCCGTACGCAAGCGGCACAACGTCAAGCTTGAGCTCTTGATAGATTTCCTCGTACAGTTGCTGGCCGCCGCCATATTCCATCCACCCCAGCATTGTGTTGGCTTCGTGGCCCCATGCGGGGCCGGTCCCAAACAGGGACAACGCGCTGTTCTTGCCGTACCAGAAAGCCGGCACCGCCTGGCTGCCGTCGAGAATGCCCTTGTGAACGGCATCGGCCTGGTCAAAGGCGCCAACCACTGCGCCTGCCGGCAACATTTCCACCTTCATGCGTCCGCCTGACAGTTGCTCAACGAACGTGAAGACCTCGGTCGCGATCTCAAAAATCGGATCCTTGGGAGAGAATGCGCCCTGAAATTTGAGCTGGAGTTCAGGCAGGCCGGAATCGCTTCCAGCCGTTTCAGCCCCGGACTGGGACTGGCTGTTGTCACTTCCGACGCCGCATCCAGCGAGACCGGCAAGTGTGGCCGCACCACCGACTGCAGCCGCATTGCCAAGAAATCGACGACGGGATAGCCGCCGGTTTTCCGGGCGCTTCAATTCACGCTTGTCTCTGGTCATGAATGTCTCCTCGGTCTTTTGTTCTTTCGAATGCACGCGTAGTGGCGTGTCATGGATGCTCAACGGGTATTCTGGTGTAGCGTTTGCCGCCATCCGCCCGCCACCGGATAGCCAACCCCCGGCTGATCCGGGCACAAGGCGAGATTGTATTGGGGAACCGTGCCTTGAAGCCACCTTTTTCCGGCCAATGCGGGCGACGTACGCTGGCAAACGGCTTATTTCGTCATCGTGCACGCTGACGGCTCTTCTGACTGGAGGATACTCATTGTGCCAAGCGAAACGTTGCCGCCAGTCCGACTGTGCGCTTGTACGCACGTGGCACAGCCGATAGAATCTGCCGTCCGCCAAATGCGGCGCGCGTACACCCTAGAACAACACATATCAGCGACCAGGGAGGGGTTTTGCGCCTCGTCAGCACGTTTCTCGTTCTATTCGCCTTCTGGCTTCTGCTATCCGGATTTTTCACCGCGTTCCTGATGGTGGCTGGCGCCGTAACGGCACTTTTGGTCGTCCTGTTCAGCCGGCGTATGGATATCGCCGATCGCGAGGGCCATCCAGTCCATCTTGCGCCACGTGCGGTGCTCATTTACTGGCCTTGGCTGACCAAAGAGATCATCAAGTCGAGTTGGCAGGTAGCCACCGTCATTCTGCAACCTGGACTTCCGATCAGCCCGACGCTTGTACGCCTTAGGTCAACTCAAAAAACCGATGTCGGACGAACCGTATTCGCCAATTCCATCACGCTGACGCCGGGAACATTGACTGTTGAAGCGGGTCGCGACGAGTTTCTGGTTCATGCACTGACTCGCAGCGGCGCGCGTGATCTGGCGTCAGGCGAAATGGACCGGCGCGTCAGCGAATTCGAACGTGAGCTGTGATGTTTGAGAGCGCTGTCATCGCTTTACTGCTTGCACTCACCGGCGCACTCGTACGTGCGCTTCTTGGCCCGACGATATTCGATCGCACCCAGGCGGTGAACTCGTCCGGTACGCTGGCGATGTTGCTGCTCGCAGCAATCGGCTTCATGAACGGCAGGCCCGACTTTCTCGACATCGCAATCATTTATGGGCTTCTTAACGTAATAGGCACGATCGCAGTATTGAAGTTCTTCCAGTATGGCGACCTGGGAGATCCGGGCAACAATGCTGACGATTCGGACAATGAAACCGCCGGGAGTGCGAAATGACGTCCCAGATCATTGACCTCGCGAGCTGGTTGCTGATTGCCGGCGGCGGCATTTTCTGCATGATCGGTGCGCTCGGACTGCTACGGATGCCCAATTTCTTTACCCGGATGCATGCTGCCAGCCTGATCGATTCCCTCGGCGCCCCCATGCTGCTGCTGGGCATGATTTTGCAATCGGGATTTACGTTGGTGAGCGCGAAGCTCTTGTTCATCGCCCTGCTGTTGTTTTTCACCAGCCCGACGGCGACACACGCACTCGCCCGCGCGGCACGCGCGCGTGGCGTCGGACCAGACCTGGCAGAAGAATTGCCGACGGCAACCGATCGGGAGGATAAATGAGTACAACCCTGATCGACACAACGCTGCTTCTGATGATGGTAGCGGCAGCCATTGGTGTAGCCCGCACGCGCAATCTTTTTGCGGTTGTCATTCTCGCGAGTCTGTACAGTTTCCTGATGGCAACACTGTTACTGGTGCTCGATGCGGTCGACGTGTCCATGACGGAAGCGGCGGTCGGAGCCGGCATATCGACCGTATTGTTTCTCGCCACATTGTTCTTGACGCAGAGCGAGGAAGCGAAACCGATTCATAACCCGTTGATACCGTTCACGGTCGCGCTGGTAACGGTTGGCTTGCTCGCGTACGGAACGCTTGGCTTGCCGCATTTCGGCACGTCCGAAAGTGCGATCCATCAACACGTCGCGCCGCGCTACATAGAACAGGGGCAGGCCGAAACAGGCGTGCCCAATATCGTTACGGCAGTGCTCGCGAGTTATAGAGGGTTTGATACGCTCGGAGAGGTCGCCGTGATATTTACCGGCGGCATTGGAGTCATCGTACTCCTGCGGCGCCGATGGCGCGGCGACAGGGATGACGGAGCCGCCAAATGAGAGGCGACCTCGTTCTTCGCGTCATCGCGAAATTACTCATCCCGTTCATACTTGTATTCGGGCTGTACGTGCAATTTCACGGTGACTATGGACCCGGAGGCGGATTTCAGGCAGGTGTCATCGTTGCAGCAGCGATTATTTTTCACGCGCTCATTTACGGCCTGCCACTGACGCGCCGTGCCGTGCCCGAATGGGTTGTCGAACTGATGGTCGCCGCAGGAATACTGCTTTATGCCGGCGTGGGCGTCGCCACGATGCTGCTTGGCGGCAATTTTCTCGATTACTCGGTACTCGCGCACGAACCAGTGCACGGCCAGCACCTCGGAATCCTTCTGGTCGAACTTGGCGTCGGCATCACGGTAACCGGCGTGATGTTGATAATTTTTTACATGTTCGCAGGACGCAGTCGAAGCCCGCACAGCGAATCATGAACATACTTGATTTCATCAATTACTGGATCGCGATGTTCCTGCTGGTGACGGGACTTTACATCGTCATCGCCCGCGGAAATCTGGTCAAAAAACTGGTCGGGCTCAGCATCTTCCAGACATCGGTTTACCTGGTTTACATTTCTCCAAGCAAGATTATCGGCGGCACTGCACCGATCATTGTCCCCGGTATGAGTGTGTATTCGAATCCGCTGCCACACGTTCTGATTCTGACGGCAATCGTCGTCGGGGTCGCAACGATCGCGCTCGGCCTGGCTATCGTCGTGCGCATTCACGAGGCCTACGGAACCATCGAAGAGGACGAGATCCACGCGCAGGATCAGGGCACGCAATGATCTCAAGTAATTTGCCGGCGCTGCAGGTGGTGGTGCCGCTTATCGCCGCACCCGTGTGCGTATTGCTACGCCGGGGCACGCTAACGTGGTTGCTCGCATGGCTGGCAAGCTGGAGTGCTGCCGCCATCTCGATCGTTTTACTGATCAGGGTGCTGGATCAAGGCACCATCTCGTACGCGCTTGGAGGTTGGCTTGCCCCGTGGGGAATTGAGTACCGCGTAGACGCTGTAAACGCATTTGTGCTCGTGCTGGTATCACTGGTCGGCGCGGTCATCGTCCCATACGCCAGAACAAGCATCGGCGCCGAGATACGCAGTGAACAACACTATCTGTTCTGGACAGCCTACCTGTTATGTCTGGCGGGCCTGCTCGGCGTCACCATCACTGGTGATGCGTTTAATGTCTTCGTCTTCCTCGAGGTGTCTTCGCTCGCGACCTACATATTGATTGCATTCGGTAACGACCGCAGAGCACTTGTCGCGTCCTACCAGTATCTGATCATGGGGACTATCGGCGCGACGTTCATCGTCATCGGCGTCGGTTTGCTCTACTTGATGACGGGGACACTGAATCTCGCCGATATTGCACAGCGCATTAGCGAAATGCCGGTGGACCGTCCGTTACTTGCGGCACTGGCATTCCTCACCGTGGGGATTTCGCTGAAGCTGGCGTTGTTTCCGCTGCACCTGTGGTTGCCCAATGCATATGCCTATGCGCCCTCAGTTTCAACCGCCTTTCTCGCAGCGACCGCGACCAAAGTCGCCGTCTACCTGTTGTTGCGCTTCACTTTCACCGTATTCGGGAAATCACACGTATTCGATGATCTGCCGTATGGGGAAATTCTGCTCGCATTGTCGATCGCAGCAATGTTTGTTGCTTCACTGGTCGCAATTTTCCAGGAAGACGTCAAACGTATGTTTGCCTACTCGAGCGTCGCCCAGATCGGATACATCACGCTGGGAATCGGCCTGGCTAACACCAGCGGGCTGACGGGCAGTATTGTTCATCTGTTCAATCACGCGGTCGCCAAGGGCGCAATCTTCCTGCTGCTCGGATGCGTCGCGCTGCGTATTGGACAACCTGCACTCTCGCAAATGGCCGGACTGGCAAAGCGGATGCCATTGACCGCCGCCGGTCTGGTGGTCGCAGGGCTGAGTTTGATCGGGGTTCCCGGTACGGTCGGATTTGTGAGCAAGTGGTACCTCGTTATGGGAGCGCTGGAAAAAGGCTGGTGGTGGCTCGCGGCCCTGGTACTACTGAGCTCTCTGCTGGCAGTCGTCTATGTCTGGCGCGTGGTCGAGATCTGTTATTTCCGTGAACCGTCGAAAGATCTGGCAACTGCCAACGAGGCGCCGCTTTCCATGCTGATACCTGCATGGGTATTTGTCATCGCGTGTGTGTATTTCGGGCTCGACGCGACTGTCACATCCGAGACCGCTGCCACGGCCGCCAAGACACTGCTTGAGTCGCTGAGATGAATATTGCTGACCCGCAACTCGCTCTTGCAATCCCCGCGGTCGGTGCAGTATTGATTGCACTATGCGGCCGCTGGCCAGATGTGCGTGAAACGGTCACGCTGGCGACCGCGATTGCGCTGCTCGTGGTCGTTGCGTCGCTTGCGCAGCTTGTGTTCGCCGGAGAGCGTCCGTCGGTCACGCTGTTCTCAATGCTTCCGGGTTTGTCGATCGCACTAACGGTCGAACCGCTGGGAATGTTATTCGGTTTGATTGCTTCGGGCCTGTGGATTGTAAATTCGATCTATTCGATCGGATACATGCGCGGCAACAACGAGAAGAACCAGACGCGCTTCTACGTATTCTTTGCGATCGCTCTGGCTTGCGCAATGGGAATTGCCTTTGCCGGGAATCTGCTGAC
Source organism: uncultured Burkholderiales bacterium (assembly GCA_951812315.1). Taxonomy (GTDB): domain Bacteria; phylum Pseudomonadota; class Gammaproteobacteria; order Burkholderiales; family Eutrophovitaceae; genus SG8-40. Next base: position 62,206 of record CATOSA010000020.1, on the reverse strand, counting down.
CTTGTTGTTGTTCTATGAAGCGCTGACGATAGCCACTTATCCGCTGGTTGCGCACAAAGGAGATCCGAATACGGTTCGCTCGGCACGTGTGTACATCGGTATCTTGCTGACCACATCGATCGGCTTGCTGATTCCCGCAATTGTGTGGACTTACATCGTTGCCGGAACCACGGATTTTGTCGCTGGCGGCATACTCGAGGGCAACCTACAAGGCCCGGCCGTAGGCCTTTTGCTCGGCCTCTATGTATTTGGCGCCGGCAAGGCCGCGGTAATGCCGGTGCACAGATGGCTACCGGCGGCAATGGTGGCACCGACACCAGTGAGCGCCCTGTTGCATGCAGTTGCTGTCGTCAAGGCGGGCGTGTTCACGATTGTAAAGGTCATTGTCTACACGTTCGGGGTTGATTTTCTGTTTACCCAGCCCAGTTCGAGCTGGCTCGTTTATGTTGCCGCGTTCACGATCATCGCCGCCAGCATCGTGGCATTGCGGCAGACGAACCTGAAGCGGTTGCTCGCTTATTCGACGATTGCACAGCTGTCTTACGTTGTCATGGCGACTGCCATTCTCAAACCGTTGTCCGAAATCGGTGCTGCGATTCACATGGTTTCCCATGCCTTTGGCAAGATCACCCTGTTCTTTGCCGTGGGCGCAATTTATACCGCGTCAAAAAAGACCGAGATCACGCAGCTACGCGGCATTGGCCGACGCATGCCGTGGACCATGACCGCCTTTACGATTGGCGCACTTAGCATGATCGGCGTTCCACCGACCGCCGGGTTCGTGTCCAAGTGGTACATACTCGCGGGTTCCTTTCAGGCTGACAATTACGTCGCCTTGTTCACGATTATTGCCAGCACAGTGCTTAACGCCGCCTACTTTCTTCCAATTGTATTCTGGGCCTGGTTCTCCGAAGATACATCCGAACCTGATAAACAACATGGGGAAGCGCCAGTCGCGATCATCATTGCATTGACGATAACGGCGGCATTGACGATCGCGTTCTTCTTCTTCAATGGGCCGGCTTTGGAACTAGAGTCTCAACTGGTAGGAAGGCAGAAATGAAGCCACCCGCATCAGACAATCATTGGCTTGCGCGCCCGGAAAATATCCGCAGGATATGGATTGTTTCCTCGATAATTCTGGCGCTCACCGTACTTCTCCAGGCAGTGATCAAGGTCAAGGGATACTTTGGCATCGACGCCTGGTTTGGTTTTGCGGCGGGCTTTGGTTTTGCCTCCTGCGTCGCCATGGTGCTCGTCGCCAAGGTACTCGGCCTGGTCCTGAAACGAGACGATCACTACTACGATGATTGAGTGGGCTTCTCCAGCGCTGATTCTGCTCGCCGCAGCCTTGCTCATCGCGTTGACGCGCGGACATTGGCGCAGCGCCGTCATCCTGATCGCGCCGCTTGCCACTCTGTGGGCGGTCTGGCAGGTGCCAGACGGTGTGGTAAGTACCGTACGTTTTCTCGACTACACGATCGAACCCGTCGAAGGGAGTGCGCTGCGGCGCCTGTTTGCGACGATCTTCGCGATCATGGCATTTGTCGGCGGCCTGTTCGCATTCAGGCAGGCACGCTGGTACGAGTTGTCAGCGGCATTTGCTTATGCTTCCGGCGCCGTCGGCGTCTGTTTTGCCGGCGACCTGATTACGCTGTTCCTGTACTGGGAATTGATGGCGCTGTTCTCGACAGTCATCGTCTGGTGCGGCGGCACGCCAGCCGCTCGAAAAGCCGGCATTCGCTACGCAATGATGCATTTGCTCGGCGGCGTGATCCTGAAGGTCGGGATAGAGGGCGTAGTGGTGCACACCGGGTCAATCGATATCCAGCCGATGCTGGCTACGAATTTCGACACATGGATGATACTGATCGGCATTCTGATCAATGCGGCCGCGCCACCATTGTCCGCCTGGCTCGCGGATGCCTACCCGGAATCAAGCCCGACCGGATCGGTGTTTCTGTCGGCATTTACCACCAAGACCGCGGTGCTCGCGCTTATTCTATTGTTTCCCGGGGAACCGATACTTATTGGCGTCGGGCTATACATGGTGATGTATGGCATTGTTTACGCGCTGCTGGAAAACGACGCCCGCCGCATTCTCGCCTACTCGATCGTCAATCAGGTCGGATTCATGGTATGCGCGATCGGCATCGGAACGCAAATGGCCCTGAACGGCGCGGCAGCTCATGCTTTTGCGCACATCGTCTACAAGGGTTTACTGTTCATGAGTGCCGGGGCCGTGGTCTACCGAACCGGGAAGAACAAATGCGCTGACCTTGGCGGCTTGTTCCGCACCATGCCGCTTACAACGATTTGCGCGATTATCGGCGCGTTGTCAATCTCGAGCTTTCCGCTGACCTCGGGATTCACGACCAAAACTCTCATCTCTCAGGCAGCCGTGGATGAAGGTCTGGTCACAGTCTACTTTCTGCTGGCCGCGGCATCCGCCGGCGTGTTCCTGCACGCCGGCATCAAATTTCCGTGGTTTGTGTTTTTCCAGAAGGACTCGGGATTACGGCCAAAAGATGCACCATGGAATATGGCTGCGGCAATGGTGATTTTTTCGGTGCTATGCATCGTGATAGGCGTTTTCCCCGAACCTTTCTACCGCTTGTTGCCATACCCCCCGGTCGAGTATCACGCGTACACGCAAGGCAAAGTCCTGTACTACCTGCAACTGCTACTGTTCTCGGGGCTTGCTTTCTTCGCGATGTTGCCGCTGCTGAAACGAACAACCACGATTACACTCGACATTGACTGGTTCTACCGCGTCGCCGCACCACGCGTCATCGCGGTACTCAGTACCATCATCTCGCGAATACTGGACACCATAAACCAGTACTTCGCGCGGTTTTTGAATGCCATGCTGATGCGCATCCGGCGCCACTACGGACCGGAGGGCGTGCTCGCGCGTACCTGGCCCACAGGCAGCATGGTGCTGTGGGTGGCGATCCTGTTGGCTTCCTATCTGGTGATGTATTACGTGTGAAGATGGCGGCGACTGCGCCGGCGCCATTCTGCGACGACAAACAGGCGCCATGCCCCGAGTACGCCGAAGTACGCCAGGAATGCACCGACCACTGCCATTAGTGAAAGCCCGACAACCAGTTGCTTGCCGACTGCAAGAAACTTGTCCGACCATGTCACCATAATGCTGCTGGCTTCCTCGGCGACCTGGGCGAGTGTCGAATCCGCTGCAACGTCGCCTTCACCGATGATCAACGATCCCAGCCGGTACGCGATCAAATAGATTGGCGCAAACGTAAACGGATTGGTAATCATCGTACTGCCGACAGCAGCGACGAGATTTCCACGCAGCCATACGGCCGCGATAGCAGCAAACGGAATCTGTGCAACCGGAACAAGGAATGCGAAGAACACGCCAATCGCCATACCCAGCGCGACGCCGCGCCGGTTCAGATGCCACAGGCGCGGATGATGCAAGGCTGGTCCGATCCAGCCGACCCAGCGGTTACCTCTGACCGTTTCGGCAGTCGGCAGAAAACGACGCAAACGCGTCCTCCAACCCGGCGGCCTTATGCGTCGCGGTTGCATGCTTTAGGGTCAGAAAAATCAGTCATCGGTACATCGGTCAAGCTGTCGTTACGACCATCGGCGCCAGCGCAAGTTCTAGTGTAGTTCCTTACCAGTAACAACACAGTATAGGGCTAGCAACAGGCGCCGGAGATTTGCTTCGTACTTTTGGCTCAAATTGTCACAGAGGTACACCTTGCCAGGGACGTTTTAGCCACGTTTGTCCGTTTGATCGGCTTTTTTCAATCCACGACAGACGTCGATATCAGCAATGCACCAAAACGAGCGGCTGTAGCCCGGAAAGGGCAGCAATTATCACTCCATCCCGGCGCTTCGAGCACTCACAAATTCATCGCTCGTTACGCGCCAATGCCACACGATACTTGAGTCAGGTGCGAGTGCTTCGCCGATCCTGGTCATACCGACTGCCTGGAGAATTTTCGAGCGTGCGCCATGTCTAGCTCGCGAGTACGCATCGATCGCGCAAACCTCAGGCCTGGTACAGGCGTAATTGATCAGGCCACGCATGGCCTCTTCTGCAAAACCCTGGGACTGCAGAGCGGGTGCGATTTCGTAACCTATCTCCACCACGCCACTCTTATCCGGTTCATCCTTGAAACCTCCGCAACCGACGAGGGCTTTGTGCCAAGGATCAACGAAAAGATAAAGCCACCACCCGGACGAAGACCGCAAGGGTTCTTTCTCGAGCAAGGCAAGCGCGTAAGGATAGGCGGCAGGATATTCCGGCCATCCTTGCGGAATCGAGACGCCGAGCAGATCACCCAGCGCATCCGGACCACGGACGATTTCAGCCAGGTGTTCCTGCTCCATTGTCATCAGACGCAAGCGTGGAGTATGAATCAACATGTCGCCAAATCAGTATTCTTGTAATTATGAATGCTCAAGATATCGGCAGATGTACATCCTGCCAATACTATCTTGTGTTGATCGTAGGGTGCCTCACCAGTTTTGCACAAACCCGCATAGCCTGGCACAGAGTACATTAGCCGCCGCGTCCGGCACCAATCCTTGCGAACGCTTGCTTGCCACGCATTCGTGCGAGCGGAAGTCTCTTACAAATTGGCGGCGCCTGCAATCCTGCGTGCGGAATTCTACTCGTCGACGATGATCACGTGAACGCGAAACGGTCCGTGCGCGCCATATACCAACGTCATTTCTATGTCGGCTGTTCGCGATGCCCCTGACACGAAATTGACTTGCCTTGGCAGATCGCCAATCTCCTTACGAAACAGGTCCCAGGCATCTTCCATGCAGCGCACGATGCGCGACGCCGATACAAGCGCAATATGGGTGTCCGGCAACAAACTTGTGGTCGCTGCGGTATTCTCGCTGGACAAAAGCATCAGCGTTCCAGTTTCAGCCAAGCCGCAGAAACTGCCGGTAATTCCCGACTTGTCGTCGGCATTCGCAGGACGCGCCTCGATCTCGAGGCCTGCGCCGCTCCAGTCCAGCGTGGCCAATTCAGGCCAGCACACACCGGTTTTTGGAAGTTCGTTCTTTGCGAGGTAATCCGCAACCGCGGCCGGCACGTCCGTACGTGAACCCACTTGATCGACAGTCGTTGCAGCCTCGATGCTGCATTTCTTAAATCGCGCAATTCGCTGCCATTTCATACGAGGCAACGGCCCGCGAACGTGATCGTTCAGACGGCTTGCGACTTGCTGCGCACCGTCGGCGCCATGTTTGAGATGACTGGCGTTCGCCGCCCGAATACGATTGAGAATATTCTCCCTAGCGGACATTCGCTTCTCCGTCCCGCCTGGCGCGCGCCGCGTAAATCTCCCGGAATGTCTTGCCGCTCGGCGCTGGTAGATCGCGCTCAGAGGTCCACTCTTTGCCGGCAAACGGCAACCAGTGCAGCAAGCGATCCTTGCCACCCGCCAGTTTGCCGAATCTAACGGCGACCTTTGTGAGCAGGCCGTATAACACGGGCCGCGTCGCGACCCAGGTCCATGTTCGCAAGCCGGCGCGCTCCCAGACCGACTTGAGTCCAAGCTCGGTCTGCTTTTCGCGCAGTTTGCGCATCAGATCAGGCAGCGGAATTTTGACCGGGCACGCAACGCCACACTGATTGCACAATGTCGCCGCATTTGGCAAATCGATGGCCTTGTCCACGCCAACGTAGGCCGGTGTCAGCACCGATCCGATCGGGCCGGGATATACCCAGCCATAAGCATGCCCGCCGACATTCTGATAAACAGGGCAATGATTCATGCACGAACCGCAACGGATACAACGCAAGGCCTCACGCAGATTCGAACCCAGCACTCGCGTGCGCCCAACATCGACCAGAATGACGTGAAATTGCTCGGGGCCGTCAGTGTCTCCGTCTCGTTTGGGACCAGTCGTCACCGAAAGATAGTTGCTGATCGGCTGTCCAGTCGCCGAACGGGTCAGCACCCGCAGCATCAGGGACAGATCTTCGAGCGTCGGTATGCATTTCTCGATGCCGGTAATTGCAACGTGGACCCGCGGCATGGTCGTGGTCATTCGCCCATTGCCTTCGTTGGTGACGATCATGGTCGAGCCAGTCTCGGCGACCAGAAAGTTAGCGCCGCTGATCCCCATATCCGCATCCAGAAAATGCGGCCGCAAGATTTCGCGCGCTTCGTGCGTCAATTCGGTGATGTCTTCGAGCTGCGGCCGGTCGTGCTTTTCCGCAAAAAGTTTTGCGATGTCTTCTTTGGATTTATGAGTCGCAGGCGCGATGATGTGGGAAGGATGTTCCTTCGCCTGCTGGACAATGTATTCGCCCAGATCGGTTTCGCGCACCTCCAGTCCGCCGTTTTCGAGATATTCGTTGAGGCCGGTCTCCTCGCCGAGCATGCTCTTTGATTTGATGACTTTCCTGACCTCGTTATCGCGCGCGATATCGAGTATCAGCTGATTCATTTGTTCGGCGGACTCGGCCCAGTGAACGATTGCGCCGGCGGCCGTTGCCTTGCGCTCCCATTCCTCCAGATATACGTCCAGGTTATCGAGACAGTGGTCACGAAGCTGCGCTGCAGCCTCTCGCATTTCCTCGAAGTTATCAATGTCATGCACTGCGTCGCTGCGTGCGACTACGAAACGCCCTTTTGCATTGGCAAGCGTTGCCTGCAGCTTAGGGTCGGCGAGTTTTTGACTGGCAACTTTCTTGAACTGTGTCGAAGTGGCGTGCATGGCTCAACTCACCGACTGATTAGCGATGACATGTAAACGCGATACCGGATCATCTGTCATGCGAATCCGTTCCAATCCACTCGATAGCGCTGCATTGTTTACCGTTGCCTTTGTCACCATAGTTCCATTGACTGCTCGACAGTTCCATTGACTGCTCGACTCGTGTTTCGTCCCAGGTCGTTCACTCGGTTTCTCTGCCGGACATTCCAGTAAGCACTTCGGCGATGTGCAGCACTTTTGTATGTTTGTCGCCACGGCGGCGCAAGCGGCCCTCTATATTCAACATGCAGCCCAGATCGCCGAGCACCAATGCATCGGCCTCGGCCTTTTCCACGTCGTCACATTTCAGGTCTGCCAACCGCGAGGAAATGTCACCGTACTTGATTGCAAACGTGCCGCCGAACCCGCAGCATTGTTCCGCACCGTCCATTTCCTTGATCGTCAGTCCGTCAATCTTTGATAACAGTTCGCGCGGCTGCTGCTTGACCCCTAGTTCGCGCAGGCCAGCGCAAGAATCATGATAGGTGACTGTTCCGTTGAAATTCGCGTCAACGTCTTTCATCCCGATCACATTGACGAGGAAACCCGTCAGTTCCCAGGTGCGCGCAGCCAGCCACTCCGCTTTCACTTTGACATCAGAAAATTCGGATAACAGGTCAGCATAGTGTGTCTTGATCATGCCGCCGCACGAACCCGATGGAACAACGACGTAATCGCAGTCGTCAAATTCGGAAATTACTTTGCGCGCAAGTGCCTGTGCGCCGGCACGGTCGCCAGAGTTGTAACCGGGTTGGCCACAACAAGTCTGTGCGGCCGGGACGACCACTTCACAACCCGATTGCTCGAGCAGTTTCAGGGTGGCCAATCCGATACTGGGACGCATCAGGTCGGCGAGACAGGTGACAAACAGGCCTACGCGCATTTATTCAGCCACACCCGCAACGACAGGGAACCTGTCAATTCGACAGCCCCGGTCCGGGCGCCATGCGGAACACGGCTTAAGCTGTTTGTTCATTAGGACAGTGGTCATTTGTGCATTGGCAAGCCGCATCGCGTCAAAGCGCCGCCTTGATATCGGGGTGCGCCGCATGGCTGGTATTGCTCGCAACTGATCCTGAATGACCAAAATACGCTCCTCGCATCTTGCCCGGCCCCATCCTGAGGCAGCAACGCGTCGTTTTACGGGTGTTTACAAGCTCTGGTGGCTGGTCAGCACTACGATACCTGCGAAACAGTGTCCGGAACCGGGAAGTTCCAGTCACTACGCAGCCAATTTACGTGGCGCAACAAGGACTTGATCTTATCACACTGGTGCGTCCAGACCTCCAGTCCGTTGCAGTAACAGGCGTGGAACAGGGCGTGCTTGTTCAACAGGACCGCCTCGGCTAGTATTGCGGCGCTGCAACATCAACTACCGAAAGAGCAACCAAGTTGTGCCTGAAACAAACGGCAAGACCTCGATACAGGTAATTGAACGGATGATGGATCTGCTCGACACGCTTTCGCGTTTCCCGGATCCAGTCAACCTGAAGCGGCTTGCCAACATGACGGGTCTGCATCCGTCAACAGCCCACCGCATTCTCAATGTACTGGTCGAGTATCGTATGGTCGACCGAATTGAGCCCGGCATGTACCGGCTTGGCATTCGCCTGCTCGAACTGGGCAACCTCGCCAAGACCCGCATCGATCTTCGTCAGGAAGCGTTGCCGTACATGCAGAGCCTGCACGAAGAATTGCACGAAACCGTTAATCTGTCAGTTCGCCAGGGCGATGAGATGATTTACGTCGAGCGCTTGATGTCAGACCGGTCAGCGATCCGAGTTGTACATCTTATCGGGGCGCGCGCCCCACTCCATATTACCGCAGTGGGAAAGTTGTTCCTGCTTGAAGACGGGCCGGAAAAAGTACAGACATACGTTCAGAAACCGGGATTGTCGGTGTATACACAGAACACCATTCGCAGCCTTGAAATTCTTTCAAAAGAACTCGAAAAAGTGCGCAAGCTCGGCTTCGCATTTGACAATGAGGAAGCGGAAAAGGGCGTGTCGTGTGTTGGTGCTGGAATTTACGACGATGAAGGTATGTTGGCCGCTGGACTTTCCATCTCGGCACCTTCCAACCGGCTGGACAAAAGCTGGGGTCCCAAAGTAAAGGAAGTCGCCGATTCGATTTCGCGCGCTATCGGTTTTCGCAGCGGTGTGCGTGCCGCTTAGCGCTTCGCGAAAAGCAAGTTTCTCTGCTCTGACCTGAAATCCAACGTCCCGGAACGGTACGCTGGTACCCCGTTTTACCGGCTTTACCGGCTGATCAGCCGCGTACGCTGAGCCGCGAGAACTCGCTTTCGAGCCAGCGCTTGATGCGGTTGGCATCGCCGATCCGGGTAAGCCGGCCCCACGAATCAAGCAGCACGATGATCAGGGACCGATCTGCAATGCGCGCCTGCATCACCAGACAACGCCCTGCCTCGCTGATGTAACCGGTCTTTGAGAGTCCGATGTCCCATCGCGAGCTGCGCACGAGGCGATTTGAATTCACGAACCTGAGGGTACGCGTACGACGCCGGGCTTGAGAATCGACCGAGAACGAAGCCGCTGCCGTGTAGTCGCGGATCATTGGAAACGAATGTGCCTCACTGACCAGCTTCACGAGGTCCTGGGCGGTAGATACATTCTCTGGCCGCAAACCCGTCGAGTCGACGAATCGAGTGTCAATCATGCCCAGTTCAAAAGCCTTGGCATTCATCTCGTCAACAAATGCTTCAGTTCCTCCCGGGTACGTGCGCGCCAACGCCGCCGCAGCACGATTCTCCGATGCCATCAGGGCAAGCTTTAATGCCTCGGCACGCATAAGTGTCGTGCCAACAGTCAACTTGGAATACGAGCCCTTGTAACGGTCGATGTCCTTGCGATCAATTGTGATGTTGTCGAGCAGCGGTACGCCCGAGTCAAGAATCACGATTGCCGTCATCAATTTTGTTATCGACGCAATCGATACCACCTCACCGTTATGCTTGCTGTAAAACACCTCGCCGCTATCCTGGTCAACGACCAGCGCAAGTGCGGACTTGATGCCGAGCCGCGTCTTGCGAAAGTCAGCCGGATTGGGCCCGGCCGCCAATGCCTGCGCAGCAAATGCCAGCAGACCACATGTGGTCACAACATAAACACCGATGGAGCGAAATAGACGCATTCTTACTCTTTTCTTTTTCGTCAGCAGTGAAGCGCAGCCAGCCGCCGATTCGGACCTCTCGTCCGCCCTGCAATCAAGCGACAAACATTCCCTGAAAGGCAATTTTCACGCCAAAACCACAAAAAATCAACAGGTAATGGGCGGCATCGCGAGTCCTGGCCAGGTTTGCTCAAAGTGATTGGAAATTGCGGTGTTTGCCTCGAAAAATGATTCATCAAACGATTTAGCCAGGCTTACCCGACTCAGGATTTGACGAATCAGGGTCAGCTGAGGCGCCCGGCAAGCGCTCGCGCCGCGCCTCTTCCTGTTGAAGTTTCCACATTCCTGCGTAAACCCCGTCGGATTCCAGCAACTGCCGGTGCCGGCCACGCTCGACCAGAGTTCCGTGATCGAGCACCAATATCTCGTCTGCATTCACGACAGTGGATAGTCGATGCGCAATCACTAAAGTGGTGCGATCGGCTGCTATCCGATCCAGTTCGCCCTGAATCGCGCGTTCGGATCGCGAATCCAGTGCAGACGTCGCTTCATCGAATACCAGAATTGGCGGGTTTTTGAGCACGGCGCGCGCGATGGCTACCCTTTGTTTCTCGCCACCTGAAAGCTTCAGACCACGCTCACCGACGGTCGATTCGTAACCATCCGGTAATGATTCGATGAAATCATGAATATGCGCCGCTTTCGCTGCGTCGATCACTTCGTCACGACCAGCCTCCGGGCGGCCATACGCGATGTTGTAAAAAATGGTGTCGTTAAAGAGCACGGTGTCCTGCGGCACAATGCCGATCGACGCACGCACGCTTTGTTGTGTGACTTCACGTATGTCGACGCCGTTAATGGTGATCCTGCCCTCTTGCAAATCGTAGAAACGAAACAGCAAGCGCGCCAACGTCGACTTTCCGGCGCCACTGTGCCCAACCACTGCCACGGTCTTGCCAGCCGGGATTTCAAAGCTGACGTCTTCAAGAATTCTGCGCCGTGAATCGTAGGCAAACACCGCATGCTCGAACCGCACCGACGCGTTGCGACTGTCCAGGGCCATTGCGCCGGGTCGATCTTCGATTTCGCGCTGCTCACCGATCAGGCTGAACATTCGGTCCATGTCGATCAACGCCTGCTTGATTTCGCGATAAACCATTCCCAGAAAATTGAGCGGTATATACAGCTGTATCAACAATCCGTTTACCAGCACCAGGTCACCCAGCGTCAGTTCTTTGGCAACCACGCCCTTTGCCGCGAGTATCATCAACGAAGTCACAGCGGTCGCGATAATTACGCTTTGGCCAATGTTGAGCAGGCCAAGAGAAACTTCGGTGCGCACATCAGCCTCTTCGTATGCGCTCAGGTTTTCGTCGTAACGGCGTGCTTCAAAATCTTCATTGTTGAAATACTTTACCGTCTCGTAGTTCAACAGACTGTCCACAGCGAGCGTATTGGTTTTCGAATCGAGTTCATTCGCCAAACGCCGTATATTCATGCGCCATTCAGAGACAACGAAGGTGAACGTCAGGTAGACAGCAACGGCTCCGAACGTGACCGCTGTAAACCGCCAGTCGAAGCGAGTGGACAGAACGATCGCTACCAGCACGAACTCCAGTATCACCGGAATGATCGAAAACAGCATGTACGACAAAAGCGTGGAGATTCCCTTGGTACCGCGCTCTATGTCGCGCGACACGCCGCCAGTCTGCCGCTCCAGGTGAAAACGCAAACTGAGACTGTGCAAGTGGCGGAACACTCCAAGCGCAACTCTTCGAATCGCCCGCCTGGTGACGCGCACGAACACAACGTCGCGCAACTCCGCGAACAAGGTAGTAGACATCCTGAGCGCCCCATAGATCAACAACAGCGCAAGCGGCAGCACCACCATTTGTAGCGAGGCATCCAGACTGTCAACGATTTCTTTCATCACCAACGGCACGGTGACGTTGGCGAGCTTTGCGCATATCAGAAATACCAGCGCGATCGCCACCCGCCAGCGAAACTCAAGCAGGTACGGAATCAGCATGCGAACGACGCGCCAGTCGCCGCGGGTCGAATCGTCTGATGGCGCAATTACGTTGGGATGCATTGGGGAGACATGAAACCAGGGAAAGGTGGAACTGGTCCACCAAAAAATCTGGCGTAGCACTTCATTTTTGGTGGCAGGAAAACGCACGCGCAGTCAAGTCACACTCTCGAACACGCTTTCGAGCAACCGACAAAGGCACCTTGAACAATGAACGACTACACTAGCGACGATTCTACACCGCAGACAATACGGCTTCGGAGATAATCCGTACACGGAGTTGACAATTTGACCATGCAACTTTCGAATCTAAGCTGGCTCGATGCCAGAGACGCACTCACCACCGACACCATAGTGCTGATACCGCTCGGCGCAGCGGCCAAGGAACATGGCCCACATCTGCGACTCGACAACGACCGAATCCTCGCGGAGTACCTGGCGCGCCGTGTCGCCGAACAACAGGATGTAGTGGTCGCGCCGACGCTGACATATCATTTTTATCCGGCGTTCGTTGCCTATGCCGGATCCACCTCACTGCGACAGGACACCGCACGCGACATGGTCATTGACGTCGTCGCCAGCCTGGCCGCTTTCGGGCCACGCCGTTTTTACGTGCTCAATACCGGTGTGTCGACAGTACGCGCGCTTGAGCCTGCAGCCGCCGCGCTCGCCGAACAAGGTATTGACATGCGCTTCACGCGCATCGACAGGGCCGGAAACGAGGCAGTACGCGCGCTGCAGGAACAGGAAGGCGGATCGCACGCCGACGAAATCGAAACCTCGATGATGCTTTATATCGACCCGCAATGCGTCGACATGTCCAAAGCGGCCAAGGACTACCACCCGGGCCGCGGCCCGCTGACGCCGAACGCGGGTGAGCCTGGCGTCTATTCACAGACCGGAATTTTCGGTGACGCGACGCTTGCTACTGCCGAAAAAGGCCGAATCATTGTCGAGGCGACAGTGGCCGATCTTGTCGGGGACATTGCAGAACTAAGAAAAGTCGCGGTGTCTGATGCGGACGCTGACAGGACGTAGCAAAACATGCGGCGCAATGCGCTGCGCTTATTGTGCCGTACACAGAACGCTGAATGCCGGCAGTATGGCGCGAAACTTCCTCGCGATCCCCGCCAGAAATGACTAACGTTCCAGACGCTCCAGTTGTGCGGACAGGGCAAGATGGTCCGATATACGTGACCAGGGCCGGTCCCCGTGGGCTCGCGCCAGCCTCACCCGAAATCCACGCGTGTAGATACGGTCAAGATGCAGGAACGGCATCATTGCCGGAAACGTACGCGCGGGTCGCCCGTGGACATTTTCGAATACCTCGGTCAGTCCCAGTATCTGCGCGAGGTGGCGGCTGGCCCTGAGCCGCCAGTCGTTGAAGTCGCCACCGATGATTACCGGATCGTAACGCGGCACCAGTCGTTCAATACGATGACGCAGCAGCTCCAGTTGCCGTCTTCGCCAGTGACCGAACAAGCCGAGATGCACGTTGATGCAATGCAGGGGCCGCGACCATCCCGGAATCTGAATTTCACAATGAAGCAGACCGCGCCGCTCCAGCCGGCTCATTGATATGTCGACGTTATCCCACTTGACGATCGGATACTTCGACAAAATGGCGTTGCCATGATGACCGGCGTCATAGACCGAATTCTTTCCGTAGGCGTAGGCGCTCCATAGCTGGTCTGCCAGAAACTCATACTGCGGCGTGACCGGCCAGTTGCCATAACGACGCGCATGCCGGCTGTGGCTGCCAACGACTTCCTGAAGAAATACGACATCAGCGGACAGCGACCTCAGCCTTTCCCTCAGATCGTGTACCGAAAGTTCTCGCTGAAACTGCGAGAACCCTTTGTGCATATTGTAGGTAACGACCTGAATGTTCTTCACTGACGCGCCTCCTTGCGTCGCACGCCGTTCGATTTCGTCAGACACCGATATCAACTTGCGGCGAATCGCAGCGCGAAGAATTGAAGTCCCGATAAAAGGCGGTACCCAGAAGTCCGGTTCGATCGTCGAGCGATAGATCAATACGTTCATCTCGCCCTCGCGAACGATATTTACATCTGTTTCGAGCCTGCTCAGATTACCGCCGACTGACTGGAAACGAATCCTGGAAGGCGGATTTTCCTGTACGTCCAGCGTCGAATAGATATGTTTGGACAGAAACAGAATTCCGAACTCACCGTGTTGCTCAATGCGCAACACATACCCGTTGAGGCGCTGACTCGAAATCATGCCCGGCACGAACTGCGCATAGCCTTCATAGTCAGTCAGCACAGCCCACGCCGTTTCACGGCCGGCGACGATGCGACTTCGCGCTTCGATCTGAAACACGTTTCCGGTGCGAGTAACAGTGACCGTGGTTTGATCGGGGAATTCGTCACCGGCATCAACGGTCGCAATCAGTCCGAGCAATGACAGATACGCGACGACTACCGGCAAAGTGCCAGTGCTTCTATCCACCAGCATCACCGACCCGTTTCAAGCGTCTCAAACCGTTTCAGGAAAGGTCCAGCATCCGTTGCAGCGCAAGCTTGGCGAGTTTCGCTTCGCGCTCGGGTACCTGGACACGATTAACGACGTTTCCATCAACCAGATTCTCCAGACACCATGCAAGATGCTGGGGATCGATCCGGTTCATCGTCGAGCACATGCACACCAGCGGTGACATGAATTGAACGATTTTTCCCTGCGGTTTGAATTCCTCGGCAATGCGATTGACCATGTTCAGCTCGGTTCCAACCAGCCAACGAGTATTGGCCGGCGCTTCACGAATAGTCTCGATAATGTACTCCGTGGAGCCGACGTAATCCGACAGATTGCACACTTCGAAGCGGCATTCAGGATGAGAAATCACAAGACCATCCGGGTGCTGGTTCCGGAACTTCAGAATGTGTTGCGGCTGAAACATCTGATGTACCGAACAGTGCCCTTTCCAAAGCAGAACTTTCGCCGCATCGATCTGCTCGGGAGTCAATCCGCCCATCCATTCGTCCGGATCCCACACCTGCATCTGCTCCGGTGACAAGCCCAAGGCGTGTCCGCTCCAGCGGCCAAGATGTTGGTCAGGAAAGAACAAAGCCTTACCACGCCGGGCAAATGACCACTCCAGAACACCCTTCGCGTTCGAAGATGTGCATACGATGCCACCATGCTCGCCGCAGAATGCTTTCAGATCAGCCGCGGAATTGATGTAGGTAATCGGTGTGACCTGCTCGTCCGGATCAAGCACCTCCGACAACTCGGCCCATGCGCGATCGACTTTCGCCAGATTTGCCATGTCCGCCATCGAGCAGCCCGCCGCCATATCCGGGAGAATTGAGACCTGCTCCGGCTTGGACAAGATGTCGGCGACTTCCGCCATGAAGTGCACGCCGCAAAACACGATGTAACTGGCATCGGCCCCGGCGGCTAGCTTTGACAGTTTCAGCGAGTCGCCAGCCAGATCTGCGTGTTTGTAGACGTCGGCACGCTGATAGTGATGTCCGAGAATAATCGCGCGATTTTTGAGCTGCGCCTTAGCTGCAGCAATGCGCGCGCCACAATCTGAATCCTGCAACGGGCTGTATTGGTCAAATGCGATAGCGGAGGCTTGTGTCATGTGTTCTTTCCGTCGCCCATTGTACGATTGGCGAATGAATATTATATGAGACCCAACCCGAAAACATTGGTTTCAATTTGCCCTGGCCGCAAATTCCGGCAGCACACGTAGTGCCGCGGCATTGGTCCACGAGAAAACCTTTTCCAGTGCATGGTCTCTGGACACCCACTTGCATTGCAGATGTTCACGAGGAGCCAGACGGATTGGCACCACGTCCGGGACACACAGACCGAACACGTGCTCGGTATTGTGCGTGACCCCGGGCGCATAGCGCCCGCTCCAGTGTTTGTAGATTTCAAACTGGTTGCTCAGGTGCCAGTTTTCAAGGCCATAGCGGTTTGCATCCAGTCCGGTTTCCTCTTCGAGCTCGCGCATTGCCGTTTGCTCGAGGGTTTCGCCAGTTTCCTGACTACCGGTAACAGACTGCCAGAAGCCGGGCCGGTCCGCGCGTTCCAGCAGCAGCACCTGCAGGTCAGGCGTGTACACCACCACAAGAACTGAAACCGGAATCTTGTGCTTCATCTCCGCTCGCTCGGATTGGCCAGCCTTGTACTACGTCAGAATGCCTTCACACCGACCCAGCATCGTTCTTACTTGATCGTTCTTACTTGGGTGGCCGATTTCGAAGCCGCACATGCAACTCGCGCAGCTGTTTCTCGGCCACGGTTGACGGCGCGCCGGTAAGCATATCCTGACCGCGCTGTGTCTTTGGGAACGCGATGACGTCACGGATCGACTCGGCGCCACACATCAGCGTCACGATACGGTCCAGACCGAATGCGATGCCGCCGTGTGGCGGCGCGCCCCACCGCAAGCTGTCCAGCAGAAAGCCAAACTTGGCACGCTGATCCTCCGGGGAAATGCGTAGCGCGTGAAATACCTTTTCCTGTACCTCGGGGCGGTGAATACGCACCGAACCACCGCCTATTTCCCAGCCGTTGAGCACCATGTCATACGCTTTGGCGTAGGCTTTCTCGGGATTGGTCTCGACATATTCCGCGTGACCGTCTTTCGGAGAGGTAAACGGGTGGTGACGGGCCATCCATTGTTTCTCCTCCTCGTCATACTCGAACATCGGAAAATCAACCACCCACAACGGCCGCCAACCTTCCTCAAGCAAGCCGAGATCGATACCAACCTTTTGACGCAATGCGCCAAGCGAATCATTGACGATCCCGGCGCGATCGGCGCCGAAGAAAATCAGATCACCATCGTGCGCTCCGCATCGTTCAACAATTTGATGCGCAATTTCGTGCGGCAAAAACTTCAGGATCGGCGATTGCAATCCCTCGATGCCACGCGCCTTTTCGTTTACCTTGATATAGGCAAGACCTTTCGCGCCATAGATAGATACGTAGGCGGTATAGTCATCAATCTGCTTGCGCGTCAATTCGCCGCCGCCCGGAACACGCAGCGCGACGACGCGCCCATCGCTCATTTCCGCTGCTCCTCGGAACACCTTGAACTCTACCTGCTTCATCAGGTCGGTCAGCTCGGTGAATTGCAGCGGCACACGAAGGTCCAGCTTGTCGCTGCCATACAAGCGCACGGCATCATCGTAGCGCATGACCGGAAACGGCTCGGGCAAATCTACATTCAGACAGGACTTGAAAACCGTCCTGATCATGTTTTCCATGATGTCACGAATCTGCTGCTCTCCGAGGAAGGAGATCTCGATATCGATCTGGGTGAATTCAGGCTGGCGATCGGCTCTCAAGTCTTCGTCGCGAAAGCATTTGACGATCTGGTAATAACGATCGAAACCCGCAACCATGATCATCTGCTTGAACAACTGCGGGGATTGCGGCAACGCGTAGAAGTGTCCGTCATGCACGCGTGACGGCACCAGAAACTCGCGCGCACCCTCTGGCGTAGATTTGTACAGAAATGGCGTTTCAATATCGATAAAACCGGCGTCATCGAGAAAGCGGCGCACCGCCATTGCGACCTGATAGCGAAGCCGCAAGCTGTGCTGCATTTGTGGTCGGCGCAAATCAAATACCCGGTGTTCCAGCCGAACGGTCTCCGAGACATCCTCGTCATCAATTGTGAACGGCGGCGTCAGCGCCGAATTAAGCAGCGTGATTGCCTTGGCCAGCACTTCAATCTCACCGCTGATCAGGTCTGTATTCACGGTGCCTTCGGGACGCCGCCTTACCCTGCCAGTGACTTCGATGACATATTCACTGCGTAAGCGATCGGCAGTTGCGAACGCTTCTTCCGTATCCGGATCGCAAACGACTTGCACAATGCCTTCACGATCACGCAAGTCAATGAATATCACACCGCCATGATCGCGGCGCCGATGCACCCAACCACAGAGGGTGACCGTCTGGTCGAGGTATTTGGTGTCAATCAGGCCACAATAGTCGGTGCGCATGCTTTCAATCCGGGTCAATTCATTCAATGGGGAATTCTTTCCGAACCAGGTTCAGACTCGATTCGATGCCGAGTCGGATTCGGCGAAGAACGATTTCACAGGGCGTGCCCGCTGCTTCGTTCGGTGCAATCCCGCCCTGTACAGTATTCGAAACTGCACGGACTAGCGTAATTCACGAAGACATAATTCGCCAACGTCACTTGCTGGTCGAATCGGCGGATGCTCCGCTCTTCGTATCGGTCTTGGGAGTATCGCTGGATTTGCTGCCACCCTTCTCGCTGGCAGCAGAACTGCCGCCGGACTTGCCAGAGTCGCTGGATTTACCCGAATCAGAGCCGGACGCGCCTTTCGGCTTTGTTTCATCCTTGTTTTTCTTGCTCTTGTCGCCGTCTCTGAAGTCGGTCACATACCAGCCGCTTCCCTTGAGCTGAAAGCCGGCGGCGCTCACGAGTTTCTTGAGCTTGGCCTTGCCGCATGACGGGCAGTCGACCAAAGGTGCGGCCGAAATTTTCTGCAACGCCTCCAGTTCGTGCCCACAGGCGTCACAACGATATTCGTAGAATGGCATTTTCCCCCCAAAAACAGGGGCGTAAGTATACCCGAGAAGCGCCGATAGCCGCCGAATTAGACTGTACGAACCACCTTCGCCGAAACCCGGAACCGCGCAGCCCACTTGACGCGACTTGCGCGTGCCCCGACATATAATCCTCACCATGTTGATCGAAAGACCTTACTGGCCCTTCCCACGCATCATCGCCCATCGCGGCGCCGGATTGCTGGCCCCTGAGAACACACTTGCGGCGATTCGCTATGCAGCCAATCTCGGTTTTGCCGGCGTGGAGTTCGACGTAAAACTAACTGCCGACGACGTGCCGATCCTGTTTCATGACGAAACGCTCGAGCGAACCACCGATGGTAGCGGGCCGGTTGCCGAGACAAGATTCGACATCATCTCCCAGTTTGACGCCGGAAGCTGGTTTGCCAATGAGTACGCAAATGAACCAGTGCCGGCGTTTGCAGCTGCCAGTGCGCTCTGCAAGGAAGCAGGACTATGGGCGAATGTCGAGATCAAGCCCTGTCCGGGCCGCGAACGCGAAACCGGCCGGCTTGTTGCGCGTATGGCAAAACTCCTTTGGAGCGGTGCACCTCTTCCGCCGCTGCTCTCGTCGTTTTCGGAGGACGCACTGGATGCGGCAATGGCGGAAGCGCCCGAGTTGCCGCGCGCCCTGTTGTGCACCGCAATCCCCGCGGACTGGGAGGAAACACTTGACCGGCTGCGCTGCGTTGCGCTTCATGCCGCATGCGATCAACTTACCGCGAAAGCGGCTGCGGAGATTCAGGCGACCGAGCGCGGCGTGCTTGCCTTTACGGTCAATGACTCAGTCAGTGCGCTTGAGCTGATCGAAATGGGCGTGGACGCACTGGTTACCGACCAGATAGATCACATCACCCAGAATTTCGTCTGAACCCCATTGCGATGCCGCGGCAGAATTTCGGTCATATCAGGGCTTGCGAAATTTCAGCACGAAACGGTCCGAGGGAACTGTCGACTGTCGGAAACTTTCAGTGCGCGGGTCATCCGGATTGCGCAGAAATGTCGCCACATCCACGAGCTGGAAGCCGGCAGCGTTAAATTCCTGGTGAACGACGCTTTCTTCGATGCGATGGGTGGTCTTCGATTCCGATACCCCGGTGCCCGCATTGCCGGCATGGTCAACGACGACTACGTGCCCGCCGGATTTCAGTGCGTTGAAGAAGCTGCGGTTCGTTGCCGCACGGTCTCTGCCCAGCCATTCCATATCGTGATACGCGAATATCACCGTTATCAGGTCAAGATCATTTGTGCCCGCCGGAACCGGGTCATCGTACGGACGCACTACATAAGTCACGTTCTTCATGACGTCCTTGCTGAAACGAGACGGCGTTTCGCCTTTCAGAAAGCGCTCCGAAATAGTGCTGTCGTTCTGGACGATGACCGAGCCGTATGGCCCGACCGCGCGGGCAAGCAGTTCAGTCGTGTAACCGCGCCCGGTGCCGATATCAAGCACATTCATTCCGGGTTGTACGCCGAAGAACGTGAGCATCTTGCCGGGATAGCGGCGCTCATCAGTAACGCGATCGTCTTCACTGCGGTCCGCAGCGTCGACGATCGCGCGATTTTCGGGCGTCACGACAACGTCACCCGCCTGCATTGCCAAAGCACTGCCAGACAGGATCAGCAAGGCCGACCCGGTTGCGATCGCCATTACTCTTCCGGTCTCGCGCAAAATACGCAGGGACCTTGCGACTTTATTTCCGCTTCTCATGAATTCTCCTCCGTAGCATTATTGCTCAGGTTGCCGCTTTCAGTTCATTAAGTCGCCAGCATCCGGTGATTGCGCTTGAACGCGATCAATCTAACCCGAATACCTGGCGAGGTAAAACAATAACGGCCCTATTCCAATCAGTGCGGTGAATATCTGACTGAAAGGACCGGTCTTCACCAGAAAGCTCTTTTCCGGCTTTGCAGGATTGTAATAGACCGTCACTTCGTTGGCGCTGTGAACACCCACACCCTTGTTTTGCAAGCGCAACAGCCCGCGCAGATTATACGAAGCGACCATCACCCAGGGCGAAACGCGCTTACCCTTGTATTCTTGGCCATTGACCTGGTAGGTATACAAGGCATCACTCACGTAATCCTGATTCGCCCTTACATACTCCGTTGCACCAAACTTGCGCAATCCAAGCTTTTCAAGGCGTCCAGTCACGCTCGGCCACGCGTTCACGCGCATTTGCCAGATAACTGAATAGCTGCACACCAACAGTACGTAGATCACTGCGAGCAAAATGATACTCTGCTCGTCTCCGTTGGCAGCTGACGCCAGCGTGCCTGAAATTGAGTCAACCAGTTTCGCTACCGAATCCACAACATGACCTATCCGGCATATATCGACCTTGACTGTCTTGTCCGGATCGCGAACTGATATGCCTGTTCAGGCCATCGATCGGACATGCGCTACAGCTATACCGAAATACCTCGCCATGTCCTCATCACTGACGTCCTCAAAATCCGAAAACAGCACATAGCCCTTTTTTATCGGGGACTTGGCGAAGTACTTCAAGCTCGAGGCCACACCACTATCTATGAACTCGCTGCGCAACTCAGGCGGGAACTTGAACGCGAGACCGACCAGCGTCAGCGACGCACACATTACACCGTTCGCGTAGAGTGCCGCTCCGCTGAAAAAATGTTTGCATGCCAAATGCTGCTCGGCAGGCAGGTGTCGATCAACCAGCGCTTTGAGATTCTCGAGAAATGGCTGAGCCATTATTCAACTGGGGTAAATTTTGCGACGCCCGGATTGTGTCAACGCGCCACACATTTCACTGCGGCGAGGTCTAACGTTTGCGATGCAATGTCCCGGGCTTGCGCATAGATACTAAAATGCTTCCCTAGAACATCGTATTCGAGTTCGCCGCTTTCCCGGGCACGACCTGCAACACGTCCCAGTGCTCAACGATTTTTCCCGTCGGGTCCAACCGGAATATGTCTATGCCTGCCCAGTCGCGATCCTGAAAATCGGGCCATTCCTGATGACAATGCAGCACCACGTAATTCCCTTCCGCGATTACCTTTTTAAACGACACCCGTTTGTCAGGATACTCCGCTGCCATACGCTCGAAATACGCAATGAATGCGTCCTTTCCATCAGCCACTTCAGGATTGTGCTGAATGTACTGCGCGCCGGTATAACGCTCGATTGCCTCGCGCGGCTTGTTCTGATTGAACATAAGGTCATAGAACGCGGTAACCGTCTGTTTGTTTTTCTCCAATTGATTCAATTCGACTCCTTCCCTGACGATCTTTGATAGTGGCAGTTTTCCGGCAACGATTGGCCCATGGACTCTTCAATTCACATTAGCGTCACACGATCCACGTGATCAGATTCCAGACCACCTGCCCTGTCCCGGCTGGTCACGTCAGAAACGCTGTTACACAACACAGCGAGTTTGCCCTGCGTCATCCAGCCGAGCGCCAGTAGTCAGTCGACAGTCAAAAATTATGAGTTCGTACGAGACATGATCGAACCTCAAGTTCGAGCTGGCAGCGCCGCCGCATCGGCCATCGGAATTTCGATGCCGAGTTCGTCAAAACGATTCTTTATACGCCGCAGAATCTCACGCCTGATTTCAAACAAATGCGAAGGCGCGACCTTGAGAAGACATTTGACGATCATGCCAAACTCGGTGAACTGATCAACACCGAGCATCTGCGGTGGTTCTATAACGCCATCCTTGTATTTTTCTTCGGCACAGACTTCCTGAGCGACGGAAAGTATTTCTGCCATCACCTGATCGGCGCTTTCCTTGTAGGACACACGTATGTCGAAAACAATGCGAGCCCAATCGTAAGAGCGATTGGTAACCGACTTTATTTCGCCATTGGGTATGAAATGCAGCTTCCCTTTCAAATCGCGCAGTGCAGTCGTGCGCAAACTAACGGATTCGACCCGGCCTGTGATTTTTCCGATCGTGACCAGATCATTGAGTTCAAACTGATCTTCTATCAGGATGATGAAACCGTTGAAATAATCGCGCATCAGGTTCTGCGCACCGAATGCGATCGCGACACCAAGAACGGCAGCACCGCCGAGAACAGTCGCAATGTCCACGCCCGCCGCTTCGAACATCAGAAATATTCCGATGACGGCGACAATCACCGTCGCAGCGCTTCCAAAGCTGAGCGCGAGCGTATCGGCGCGAGTGATCGCGTCACGTCGATGCCTGCGGCCTTTGCCGACCATCGCCCGCGCGACCTTTTGCACAGAATGCCGGATGATGACGAGCAACACCAACACAACAATCATCACCGCAATTATGTTGGGTCCGCGGTTCAGCCCCCAGCGCATGACATTTGCCGGATGAAGCGGACTGCTGAGCCAGACACTTTGCTTCTCTGCGGTTGCGGCTTCCTCACGCTTCAGTTCAGCCTCTTGCGTGACCATCGCCTGCTCGTCATGCAATGCCTGCATTCTCTTGTCGAAACCTTCGAGCGTCGTCTCTCGGTAACTTATCTCCTCATCGAGTTTCTGGACCGCCGTTATGATCCGGTCGAGTTTCTCCCGCGCCTGCGCCACTTGGGCCTCGTCACCTGTTCGTTTTGCGGCGTCCAGCTCTCTCTGCCGAATTTGCAGCCCCTGGCCAGCAAGCGCTTTTGATTGCGTCGCGGTTTGCAGTAACGATTCCTCCAGATCGATTTGCTGCTGAAGTGCCGCCTTGCGCTCCAGGAAAGTCAGCACCGCCTGCTCCGCCAGTTCCGCTTCGAGTTTGGATCTCGCCGCCTGCTTACGCGCTTCTATCTGTTCCGGTGTATCCGGAAGTGTCTCCCGAATAACGCCTTGCGGGGTTGACGCCGGCACACCCGGCAATCCAGGAACTACTCCCGGCGTAACGCCCGGCTGAGATGGCGTCTGTGTCGCTGTTTGCCCTGTTGGTGTAGCGCTGACTGGCGGTTCAATAATTTCCGGCAAGTCGCCTTTGCCCAAGGCCTCATCCAGCGCTTTTTTGTCAATGCCGACCTTCTGTTCGAGCGTCCGTATCTGCCCGCGCACCGCTTTCTCCGCCTGTAGCGCGAGGTCGGCCAGTTGCTTGACCAGCTCGTATTTTTCTTCGGCGGCTGCGATCTCTTCTTCCAGTTCGGCCACCGCTTCCGGATCAGAGATCAATTCGAGGCGCGCGCGCATCTCCGTCAGTTCGGTCTCGCGTCTCACGACATCCGCACTCGTTCGTTCGAACTGCGAGGCGCGCTCCATCAGATCCTTGGTCAACCCCGAGAGCCGCGCCTTGTCTGATTCAATAACGCGTTCCATACGCGCAACGCGTTCGGCGCCCGATTCTGTCGACTCTGGCTGATCCTCCGATGGCGGTGACGCCTTCTGCGAAAACACTGCAACTGGTGGCTACGTCAATAACGCGATATACAGAAGTACTCGAAATATTTTCATGTTTGTTTAATGTTGTTTCAGTGACGATGCTTTTCGTCACGAACATTGATAGCGCCGCGAACGGGAGCGGATGGAAGTTCGCCCGTATCAGGCATGGCGACTATGGGTGAGGCTGTCGGAAAATAAAGTTCACGGTCTCGAAGAACGCGATTTCGATTCGAAACATGCCGCACATTATAAGGTTTCCAAAGCAAGGTTTATGCTGGTGCCACCGGATTTGGTTCAACCACGAAACTGAACGCACACTTAAGGACAATTGGTTCGCGTCGGACAACTGCCACTTGAGTTCGTTCAACCGCGGATTGGCAATCCGTACGATACGAAACCGGGATCGATAAGGCAGTTTTCTCGAATACGCACCGGTGTTCAGGAAAACAGGCGTTCAGGAAAACAGTTGCTGCCAACGCAACCCTAGACCAGCCGCCGGCACGGCCACACTGAATGCGTTCCCGATTCGTTCCGGGCTCGAGCGAGCATGATGGAATTCGCGTCCGGCGCATCATAGAGACAAATCATGCGCGTGCCATCGCGCGAAACGATCGCACGGACGAGGTTAAAGCCAAAGCGTTCAAACGCTTCTGCCGCGATCGAATCTGTTACGTCGTCGCCTTCAGTAGTTCCTGAATGACGTAGATTATATTCAACGACCACGTTGCCAGTCTCCGCGTCCGCCGCATCCAGAACCGTTCCGGGCCAGAGCATATCGATCTGTGCACCGAAACATCGCAGTGCCATGCGCACCGACTCCGCATCCGGTGCCCGGAAATGGCAAATGAGCCGGCGCCCCGCATCGTCGAGCAGACTTTCCTGAAACTGCACCCGGGGTGCAAAGTTCGACACCGATCGCCGTCATGCGTCATTCGCCGAGCGCCGTGTTCATCGAGCGGGGCATTGAGTTCCCACTCCACAAATACGTCGACCATTCCGCTGAATTGACCATTGGACATGAAAACACGCTACGCTGCGAATCCTGCAAGCTGGCGGTGCGAGATCATGTCAAGGTAGCCAGAGATATGTTCGCTGAGTTCTCGAGAATCGTCTTCTGCCCCGTGTATGAAACTCGATTTGCGGCGACGCAGAAATGGCAACCCCATAACGTAAACGCCGGGTACATCAGCGACGCCGCCGTCGTGTCGAAACTGTCTTTTGTGATCGAGCACAGGGACGTTGAGCCAGGAGTAATCCGGGCGAAAGCCGGTTGCCCAGACTATGGTACGGATCTCGCCGTTTGTCAGACCGAGATTCAGACATGGTAACTTTTCAACCCTGGTTGGCTCAAACGCTGCAGAGGAATCGATTTCACTGGCATAACCGTAACGACAAGCCCAGGCGTCGATGGCGCTCAGCAAACGCTCCATCTTGAGGTCTGCCAATGCGCATACATTTCGCAATGAGCCGGAGAACTGCGCTTTGCCGCTACGGACACCGACAAGTCTGCCCGCGAGTCGAACGCCGATTTTTGCCAATGCATTCAGATCCAGCGTCCTGCCTTGTACCGAACCGATTAGCTGTGGCGACGGGACACCCCGTGCCCTGACAACGTCGTCGACAATGTCGTAGCGGTCGTCGAGCACGCCGGATTTCGTCAGCCAGCTGCACGCCAGTCGCAGACGCACCTACGACAAGGACCCCGCCGGGTTCCAGCTGTTGCGGGTTACGGTAATGGCGTGGCGTAAGTTGCGTCACCTTTTCAGGCACGGCCTTGCTGACCGCCGGCACCACCAGAACGTTAAATGCGCCGCTGGCCACAACGACAGCGCGACATCGCCACTCGCCACGATCGGTGACAATGCGAAAGCAACCCTGGTACAGTTCGACCGAAGTCACCGTCGTCCCGGTCCGAACAGGCGCCGAACTGGCGTGGGCATAGCCGGAAATAAAGCCGATGACCTCTTGCATGGACATGTAACCATGCGGATCATCACCAACGTAGTCATATCCCGGTAATGTGCTCATCCAGTTCGGCGTCAGAAGTCGCAGCGAATCCCAGCGCTCATGGCGCCAGCTGTTGGCAATCTCGCCGCGCTCCAGAATCACATGATTGATCGAACGCGCGGCGAGACATCGACTCATTGCAAGTCCGGAATGCCCTGCACCAATAACAACGGCATCAGTTCTACCGGCAACAGATTGCGCCGCGCGCTTGATCATGGCAGTCATCTCACTGAGACCGATACATCCGTCGGGTTCGTGATGATGTCAAACACAGCCGAGCGCTTCTGCGACTGGGCCACCAGAGCCTCGATGTCTTCTCGGGACGCATCTGCATCGATGTCATATTCGACCTTGATACTCTCAAATCCATTACGGACATCACGGTCCATTCCAAGAATGCCCTGGATGTCCATGCCTGCCTCAAGCGTGGCCCTGACCGAGCGAAGCTGAATGCCGCGATTTTGTGCGACAGCGGCGATTCCGGCAGTCAGGCATCCGGCCAGACCAACGAGCACAAATTCCACCGGCGTAGCGCCCTTGTCCTCGGAAGCGAAAACTTCCGGATGATCGGTATCAAACGAGAACTCGGTGCGGTGCTGTTGTTCTTCGCCAAGCCCGTAATACTTCTGAATGGTTGACGTGGTATGTGTGCCGTTAACCCAACCCGCGGTTGCGCGCCAGGTAAATTTAGAGGTGGACCCCAACGGCTGGACACCAAAATATAGCTGATAAGTGAAATCTTATGGATTATTCTTTTACGACACAGAGAGGATCCGAAGATGACACGTAGAAAGAGAAGAAATCACACGGCGAGCTTCAAGGCCAAAGTAGCACTGGGCGCAGTGCGTGGCGAGCACACACTGGCCGAGCTGGCTGAACAGTTCGACGTTCACCCGAATCAGATCCAGGACTGGAAGAAACGTCTGGTCGATAGTGCCGAGGACGTGTTCGGTGGCAACGCAGTTGAGGCGCAACACACCGAACGCGAAATCGAGAAGCTGCACGCCAAGGTCGGGCAACTGACGATGGAGAAAGATTTTCTGTCAAAGTTGCTCGGGCGCGACCGGTGAGCGAGCGCCGAGCACAGATTCAAAGCGCTCACGAACTGTCCAGGGCACGCCGCTGCGAGTTACTCGGAGTGGCACGCTGCACAGCGTACTATCGCGGCGCACAGGTGTCAGCCGAAGACCTTGAGCTGATGCGCCTGATCGACGAGCTCCACCTTGAGCTGCCGTTCTACGGAAGCCGTCGTATTCGCAACGAACTCGATACACGCGGGCTGCAGGTCAATCGTAAGCGCGTACAGCGGCTGATGCGTCAGATGCAGATCAGGGCGCTGTAGCCGAAGCGGCGCACCAGCACGCCAGACAAGGGACACAAGATCTATCCTTACTTGCTCAGGGACATGACAATCACGCGGGCCAACCAGGTGTGGGCGAGCGATATGTGTTATCTACCGATGGCCAAGGGGTTCATGTAGCTCGTGGCGATTATGCACTGGCATACGCGCAAGGTGCTTTCGTGGCGGGCGTCGAACACGATGGACAGCGACTTTTGCGTCGAGGCGCTCGAAGAGGCATTGCGTGGCTACGGTACACCCGAGATATTCAACACCGATCAGGGCACGCAGTTCACGGCCGATGCGTTCACCCGCGTTCTCAAGGACCACGAAGTGACGATCAGCATGGACGGCAAGGCTCGCTGGATCGACAACGTGTTCGTCGAACGGTTGTGGCGCAGTGTGAAGTACGAAGACGTGTATCTGCGCGCGTATGAAACGCTGGCGGCATTACGCGCCGGACTGGACAAATACTTTCGTTTTTACAATACCCGGCGTCCTCACACTGGGCTTGACCGGCGTACCCCCCGATGCGGTGTACTTCGAACAAACGGCGTTGAAGAGCGCGGCCTGAACCCCATGGAGATTTCACTTAAGCGGGGGTCCAAGTTTCGGGGTCCACTTCTCTCGGTTCCACTTTCTTTGCTCGATTAGTCGAGCAACGCCTTGCTGCGAACGGGTGAGTAGAACTTGCCACTGTCCGCATCGATTCCTTCACTACCTGAGCCATTCGCCGCTTGAAGCGGTGCCATGAGGCGCCGACCCTATAGAGTATTGGTGTGACCAGCCTCATCTGGCACACCTTGTGCAAAGTAACATTGCATTGATTCGTCCCTGAAATCACTTGCGGTGCGAAATCACTTTGCCGGCAGCACCTCACACAGCCATGTCTGTAATTACCAGTTTCCGAGATTTCCGGCGTATCCAAGTCAACTCCAATTGACTTCTGATCTTGACATTCCATCTGGCAAATTCGTGCGTACGTGCCGGGCTACGCCGCGTGTGCTCGCCATGCTTCTGTTGTGGTCGATTTGGAGTTCGGCCGCAGCCCATGGTGAGTCCGGACCGTACTTTATTCATTTCAACTTTCACCGGGTCATAGAAACTGAAACGGAAAGTCGGTACCTGCGAACTGACGCACAGTTCAACCATAGAGGATTCATCCAATACAAACGTGACGACGAAGTTATCGGCAGCATCAACGCAGCCGCGACCGACCACAATGACTATTACGCCTACCACCGACGGTCGCGAAACTGGTACACAGCGGAAGGCATTTGCCGACTGATAAAGGGCTTGGCTCATAGGGGTTTCTACGAACTGGAAAGCGGTCCGCGGCCAGAGCGTTACGAGTATCCAGTCAAGTATTTCATGTCACTTATGGTGCGCTGCGGGGATAATCGGCAGAGTGTCAGCTACTTCTCCGCACGCGACGCCGCTCCCGCCGCGCGATCAATTGAACTCGTCCAACGCTACCTCAAGCGCAGGCTGCAATTGCTTCCAGTAGAGAAGTCACGTCTGACAACCGACAGTGATGCGTCATCCTCGCTTAAGATCGGAATCGTAAAACTTCTCCGCAATCCAAAGCTATATCACGGCAAGCGAATCAGGATTTCCGACGATTTTGTGTATGAACTGGAAAACGTTTCCCTCAGTGATAGGGGGATACCACAAATAAGCCTGTGGGTTGGCAGCACCCCGTCAACATTTGGAAGCGTTGCAAATCTGGAACCTTACAGTGGCGCCCGTGTTGCGATGGAAGGCATTTTCGTTGCCGGAAGACGCGGGCACTTTGGAATGTGGAAAGGCGAGCTAAAAAGAGTTACCAAAGTCGAACGGCTTGAATGACTCGGGCACATTAGCAAAGGGTTTCGAGCCCATTGCCTTTCTTCCGGCCTTCGCGCTCAGACACGAGGCCACCTGCCCGCGAACGGTTGCCGAAGTGCGCGCTCGGCCATCTCCAGACGATCCTGCCCGTAGAACATGTCGCCGTCCACGAAATAGGTTGGCGAGCCGAACACCGATCGCTCGATGGCCTCGCGGGTGTTGGCTTCATAGCTTGCAAGAACGTTGGCTGATCGGGCGGCGTTTATCAGCGCTTCTGCATCCAGTCCGGCGCCACGTATCAAGTGCGTTAACGTTCCTTCATCTTCCAGATCAGCATCGTCGCGCAAGTGCGCTTGTAACATCGCGTGCGCCAACGTGTCCGCGCCTGCGGCGATGATGGGGCAGTTGGCGAGGGTCATGTCGTTCCAGTGATGGGTAGGCATCCCGGCTACTACCGGCGCGTCCCGGTATTCGGCCCAGCGTTCGATTTCTCGGCCGAAGTAATAGGCTCGATGATTGTCCGGCCTTGAGCGCAGGGAGGTGGAGCCAACGCCGGCGATCCCCTGGTCAACTCATATGGCTTGTGCGCGACAACTCGATTGGCTTGGGCGGCGATCGCCATGAAGCGGGCAGAGTCGAGGTAAGCGAACGCTGAGTGGGCGGAGTAGAAGTATTCAATTTCACGCATGGATTCCCTCGATTTTGGTCGGGCCTCGCTAACCATGTTACCTGTTGAATTGGGCCCGATCTGAGGCTGGCCTTGATCTGGGTCTGGCAAATCCAGCGGCAGCTGATTCGAACTGACCAAACTTTATAATTAGCATCGGGCCGTGTTGTCGGAAATCCAATGCTGCCGGAAAGAACAACAATTGAAGCCAGCCTGGATTGAGAAATTGCATTTACGGAGATCGCAAGGCATGGTGCGAGCATGAACGAAGTTGAACCCGGTAAACGGAACGCCGCCTTCGCCATAACCTGGGCGACCCTGCTTCTCTCCGTCGGCTATGCGGTTCTCCGCTACAACGTCATTGGGCCGGTGGGGTGGAAAGATTTTCCATTTTTCATTCTGAACAAAGGTCTTTGCCTCGCAGCTTTCATTTTGCTGACGATGAACTTTGCGCTGGGCCCGCTGAACAACCTCGGTGCTTCGGTACCTCAAAGCTGGCTCAACGCACGCAAGGCGATGGGCATGACCGGCTTTCTGTTGGTTATGTTGCACGCACTGATGAGTTTTCTGCTGTTCAGGCAGGCAACTTACGGCAAATTTTTCGAAGTCGATGGCACATTGACACTGACCGCGGGCCTGAGCATGCTCGGTGGTGTCTCGGCATTCGTCGTCTTGTGGGCGTACAACATGACGTTTCAGACATTCCTGAGAGAAGACAAGGCGTTCATTCAATTTATTACCTCGCGCAGGTTCATGTTGTTTGCCTTGCTACTCGGTGCAGCACATTTGTTCTTTATGGGCTATCAGGGTTGGCTCAAACCTGCCGGTTGGCATGGCAGCCTGCCGCCCGTCAGCCTCGTGGCGTTTGCATTCTTTGCCGTCGGTTTTGTAATTAATCTGCTCGGCAGAGAGTAGCCGCGCGAGATACGACAGTGTCGATTCGGGCTAGCTTTCGATTCGCCTCGAGCCGGGCCGGGCCTATCCGGCCATATGATGGGCTGAAGGTCACGGCCCAGTACTGCTTGCTTCCAGCGTGGCGCAGAACACCACATCGGCTCGGCATCGCCTAGCGGCAGCCACCGGCTTATAATGCTGGATTGACCCCGGTCGCACCAAGAAAGCCCGCCCTGACGCTGGCCGGCACCGGGGCTGTTTCCAGGAGACCAAACATGCTTCAAGCAGCCGACCTGACTATTCGACTCAACGCCGCGGATGACGTTGTGATTTCGCGTACCGAACTACCTGCAGGCAGTGAGTTGCTGAACGAGAAGGTGCGTACCGCGGTGACCATCCCTGCCGGACACAAGATTGCGACCCGCAGTCTGAAGCCGGGTGATGCTGTCCGGCGCTATAACCAGATCATCGGTTTCGTCACCCAGCCGGTTAATCCGGGCGACCATGTTCACGTGCACAACCTCGCAATGGGTGATTTCGAGCGCGACTACTCGTTCGGCACCGACTATGCGCCGACCGAGTTTGTCGCCGAGCCCGCGACATTCATGGGAATCAAGCGCGCCGACGGAAGAGTTGCCACAAGGAACTATATTGGCGTTATTTCCAGCGTGAACTGTTCAGCGCATGTTTGCCGGATGATTGCCAAGTATTTCGACGATGACTTCATGGCGCAGTACCCGGCAGTCGACGGCGTTGTGCCTATTCATCATCGCACCGGTTGCGGCATGAGCGCTGACGGCGAGCCCATCGACGTTCTGCGCAGAACGCTTGGCGGTTACGCGGTCCATCCCAATTTTCACTCATCGCTGCTGATCGGCCTGGGTTGCGAAGCGAACCAGATCAACAATCTCCTCGCTTCGCAGGGCCTCAAGCGCAACGAACATCTCAAGGCGTTTACGATCCAGGACACTGGCGGTACACGCAAGACGGTCGATCACGGAATAGGCATGATCAAGGACATGTTGCCTGAAGCAAACAAGGTGTCACGCGAGGATTTGCCGGCGAGCCATCTGACACTCGGGCTCGAATGTGGCGGCTCGGATGGTTACTCTGGTATTTCCGCCAATCCCGCGCTTGGCGCGGCAGCCGATTTGCTGGTGATGCACGGTGGTTCGGCGATCCTTTCGGAAACGCCCGAAGTCTATGGTGCCGAGCACTTGCTCACACGGCGCGCGGTGAGCCGCGAAGTTGGCGAGAAACTCATCAAACGCATCAAGTGGTGGGAGGACTATACGACCCGTCTCGGTGGCGAAATGAACAACAATCCGTCTCCCGGTAACAAGGCCGGCGGGTTGACAACCATTCTTGAAAAGTCACTTGGTGCGGTGGCCAAAGGCGGCACCCAGGGACTGATGGACGTATACGAATACGCCGAACACGTTACCCAAAGGGGTTTCGTGTTCATGGACACACCAGGTTACGACCCGGTGTCGGTCACCGGCCATGTTGCCGGTGGCGCCAACGTGATCTGTTTCACCACCGGGCGCGGCTCGGCTTACGGCTGCAAACCTGCGCCGAGTATCAAGCTGGCCACCAACAGCGCGATGTTCGGCAAACAGGAAGAAGACATGGATGTCAATTGCGGCGTGATCGTTGACGGTACGGCCAGCATTGAGGAGGTCGGCCAGCAGACGTTCGAGTTGATACTGAAAGTGGCATCCGGCGAAAAGTCCAAGAGTGAACAGTGGGGTTACGGCGAAGACGAGTTCGCACCCTGGGTACTTGGCCCGACGATGTAGTTGGCGCGAGAGCCCGGGAAGTCGCGCAGTGTGTTTGCTGTAACAAGTGAAACGTCCCGAGTTCGCGATTTCTAAATCGAAATGGAATAATTGCACGGCTGCCTGTCAGAAAACAGGCAGCCGTTTTAATTGGGAGGCGGCAATGGCTGATGATTCTGGCGCGAAAGACTGGTTCGAACAATTCCAGAATTTGTGGAACCCGATGAACTTCCCCATTCCGGGGGTGGCTCAGCCGACGATGGATCCGGACGAGATCGAGAAGAAGATTGCCGAACTGCGTGCGGTTGAAAGCTGGCTGAAAACCAATCTCGGATTTCTGGAGATGACGATCAACACCATGGAGATGCAGAAGTCAGCACTGGAAACGCTGAGGGATTCGGCGAAGGCGAGCGGCGCGTCCACGAAAAAACAAGGCAACAAGAAATCGACATAGGTCGTTCGTGGCGAAATTTGGACGGCGTGGAGTGCTTGCTACGGCTGAGCTGTAGAGTCCGGAGTGACAATCAGTGATATTTCGCGAGATTTTCTTTGGGCCCGAACAGTATCGGCGCGCACTTGCGTTGCGCGAGGAAATTCTTCGGGCGCCACTCGGACTGCCGCTGGGCGAGGACGATCTTCAGGGAGAGTCAGATCAATTGCATTTCGGCCTCTTCGACAACGGCGAACTGGTCGCCTGTGTAATCGCGATTCCGTTGACGGCAGAGCACGCAAGAATCCGCCAGACTGCCGTCGCCGAGGCATACCGTGGCCAGGGCCTTGGGCGCAGCATAATGACGCAACTCGAAACAACTCTGGCGGCAAGAGGCTTTGCCTCACTGAGTCTGCATGCACGATCGACCGCGGTCGGCTTCTACGAAAAGCTGGGCTACCAGACGGTTGGCAGTGAGTTTATCGAGGTCAGTATTCCCCACCGCAAAATGGTGAAACGGCTCACCTGAATTAATTCACACCAGAGTAGTGCTTCACCTTTCACGGCGCTTGTTTGATCGAGCGCGTGTTCAGATGCCTTGTATGTTCAATAGGCCGTTCGAACGAACAAATGTGGCGCAATTCGCCTCGGATTTTGTAGGGCGCATACCCCTCGCGAGCACTTTTAACGAAATCTATTTGGTCGTACCCGCGGCGCCGGTGCGATTCTGCATGCCCATTCGATGGAGCGCCTCGATTGCCTTTTGCGCGTGCTCCTGCGAAGGGGTCCAACGACGAATCCAACTCTCGGGCGAAATCTCTCCCGGTCTCACGTTCAAATTGGCAATAACGTCACGAGCTTGCGCCTCACGTCCGAGCGCTGCGTAGGTGGCAGCACGGTAGGCCTCCATGTTCGGTGCGTCCGGCGCCTCGCTGCCGGTTACGCTCAAATGCGCCAATCGCCAATTCGAATTGTGCTGGTGCTGTGGCCCCTCCGAGGGGTTGGAAAGCATTCTTTCTTTGGACCTGGCTTTCTTTGGACCTGGGGCACACCGCGCGCTTTAGGAAGGGCCAGCAAGTGAATAGATACATCCTCAACACGCGCCTCTCTGGTCGAAAAAATTTTCCCGTTTTTTTCAAATTTCTCAGATAGTCACCAGCACATCAGGCAAGGTTAAATCTGCATCCGCAAGATGCTGATGAAATTCAAACTTTTGAGTAGAATTCCCAAACAAGCACTTATCAAGGCATCAACATGACTTGGGAAAAAGGACAATCAGGCAACCCCGCAGGCAGGCCAACTAACCACGGTAACGTCCGCGACATTGCACGACAGCACACGACGGAAGCGATTAGCGTGTTGGTGGAAGTGATGCGCGACGAGAGCGCAGCACCGACTAGCGCGGCTCAGGGATGACTCGACAGAGCTTGGGGCAAACCCGTTCCGGTAACACCTCCTACCGAGAAGGCAGAGTCCTGCAGCGATGTCCTGAAACGGATTTCTGAATGTCGGGAAGAAGATGTTGAAGCGTTAATGGACGACGGTTAAAGAGGAGAGCTGCAGAAGTTTCTGTTCGAGCGTCAATACCATTGCTCGTCATAATAACGGGTTCGTGCCCGGTTCGCATACGCCTGAGATATCACTAGTACCGTTACTGTTAAGAACCCAAAACTTTCCACTCTGACGACTTACCGTCAAATCCCTGTAATTTTTGCTCTTGTCGAAGTAGTTTGGCGGAATCCACGCGAGGATAACTGACCGCGTTAATCGTATAGTTTGTGCCTGCCAGCCCTGCCAAGTAACAGTGTTATCACGCTCTGAAAACGTGACGGTCACTAACTGCCCTCGCCAATACTCGGGATGATGTATTTCGCAATTTAATGACACTATATCGCTTTCGTTTTGCCCGGTCGTTTGACGCATTGATGCCAATGTTTCCCGGAGAAACCTGTCTCTAAATTTGTCCCGCTGTTCTTCCAGTTCTTCCACGAGCCTTATCGCCGCGTGCCTTATCGCCGCGGGTTTCTCATATAGCTTCTCCCGCTCCCTCAGGTACTCGTCGTCGATAGCAATGATTGTCTTATAGACGGGCGTTCCATCATCAATTTTCGCTTCTTTAAGCCACGTCCAGACGAGGCAGTCATTTTGAAGAAGTGCTTTTTCTGCTTGGCTTCTCGAAAGCATACCGGGACTTTGAAACAAATCTGTTGCACGGCCTAAAGCAGGGAAATTGCTGCTGTCAACTAAGTTGGCCGCGAGATGTGCATTGCCTTCCCGAGTCGTGTAGCGACTTGTGATTCCGACCAGACGGCCTTCGGCATCGAAGACGCCTGTACCGGCTTCAATTTCGGCTGAAAGCCCGGTTTCAATGAGCGACCCGACGTCCAGTATGTGCATCTTATTGACGCGAGTCATTTGCCCGTTAGGGTGCGAGCCTACATAAAGTTCCTCGCCCTCAAAGACGGGGGCTTCCCTAAGGCCGGGGAGCACGCCCCCAAAAAGCGCATTGTCTATGTACCAAAGCGCGAGGTCCGCTTCCTTATCGAAAATTAGTATATCCGCACCATAAATCTTGCCTTGGTATCTCAGGGTGATTCGTCGAAAATCACAGCTCGCGTGTCTGGCGTTCGTGTAGCCTGTCCACCACGACGCGGCGCCGTTGACAATAACGCCCAAGCCTGTACGTTTAAACCCGTCTTTATGCGGAATTCCAATTTCGACGGTCAAATCTTGAGAGGGCGTTGCTTTTGCAACAATGCACACCGTGCAGAACAGAATTGCAAGCAGGAAGTGTTTCACTACTATTGAACTCGCGCCATGGTTGTCATTCTCCTTTCTGCCGCAAGTAGCCGGGGATGTCAAGCCCGAGATCTTTGGTCCACTCACGCTTTTAGGGAATTAGGTTGATGAATCGTCTGTCCTTCGGTCCATCGCTGCAAGAACTGCTCCGGATTCATGCCGCCCAGCGATCCATGCGGCCTGATCGTGTTGTACTCCTCGTGAGGCACTTGAGTTGTCGCGCATCGGTGCTCTGGTCGAACACAAAGTCGTAACTCCATACGTGGTTCGGATAATTCGCCCGGTTCACCACCTGCCCATAGGCTGCGTCGACAATGTCTTTACTACCGATATAGCGGTAGCTCGAACGGTTCATGTGCATCGCCTGACAGGCGCGGCGCTCGCTAACGGCGTACGTATTGTGCAGGTACGTCACGCAGCGCCGGCGCTCTGGCAGGCTTACCACTTTCGGCTGTTCACGTCCTTTAACATCCGGATGTCCAGCGTTTGTTCGGCCACAATCTTCTTGAGCTGCGCGTTCTCGCGCTCGAGCTCTCGAAGCCGCTTCGCCTCAGCGACCTGCATGCCGCCAAACTTGGCTTTCCAGCGATAAAACGACTGCTCCGAGCAGTTGTGCTTGCGGCACACTTCGGCCACGGACAATCCTGCTTCGGCCTCGTGCAATATTCGAATGATCTGTTCTTCGCTGAATCGATTGCCTTTCATCGGGTCCTCCTCCATTGAGAAACCCTAACATAGCGATTGGCCTAATTATGGCGGGGCAAGTCAACCTTGCGCCTGACGAAATGCGTCTCGTTGCATGCGGTACCGGAATGCCGACCGCGCGTCCGAAACAGGCGGTGTCGTGCTGGTTACTGGAGCTGGGTAACGGTGACAAGTTTCTTTTCGACGTCGGTACCGGATCGAATGAACGCATCGCAGCCCTGCAGATTCCTTACAACTACCTCGATAAAGTTTTTCTGAGTCACCTGCATACCGATCACTTTGGCGATCTGGATGCATTGTTCGTCGGTGGTGCGCTGTCGGGCCGCCAGAAGCCGTTGCGCGTCTGGGGGCCAAGTGGCGAGACGCCCGAGCGCGGCACCAAATATGCGATTGAGCACCTGCGCAAAGCGTTGACCTGGGATATCGACGGTCGCGCGGGGCTTACCGATCCTCGCGGATACTTTATCGAGACCACCGAGTTCGACTACAAGGGCGTTAATAAGGTTATTTTCCGGGAGAATGGTGTCACGATCCGGAGCATCCCGGCAATTCACTCGCTGGATGGCCCGGTCAGTTTCATCGTCGACTGGAACGGCATGAAATTCGTCTTCGGCGGCGATACCTATCCGAACAAGTGGTTCGCGAAATATGCGAAAGATGCCGATATCGCGATTCATGAGTGCTTCATTGCCGTTCCTGACATGATCGAGAAGTTCAAGTTCACGCCGCAATCAGCTCTTTCGGCGGGCACCCAGATTCACACCGCACCCGAGGCATTTGGCAAGATGATGTCGATCATCAAGCCACGGATGGCTATTGCCTACCATTTCTTCAAGGACTTTGACACGTCGGCCTCGATTCTCGACGGCATCCGCAGCACTTACGCTGGGCCGCTGAGCCTGTCTGAGGACTACATGGTGTGGAATATCACCCAGGACGAAATTCGTGTCCGAATGGCGAGAGTAGATGGAGATGTCTGGCCGCCACCAGCTACCGAGAAACCGCAGCTTCCGGATCCGAGCGCACGGATTCCATATTCGGACATGATCAATGGCGGCAGATACGATGTGAAAGACGTAATCCAGCCCGTTTATGACCGGATCAACAAGGAATATGGCATCAACGAGAAACAGGAATGATCGAAAGACATTGCTGTTGACCTCGCTTGGAAACTGAAACCCGCTTCGGCGGGTTTCTTTTTTTATTGCGCGCGTCCGGTTCTGGTTAGTTCTCGGCGTCTTGAATTCTTGTTATCGACTGTGCCGTTCTTGGTGGAGCACAACACTAGCTCCGTGTCGCCAGTGTCAACTTGAGTCGTTCCATGGTTGCAACGAGCTGCGCGCTGATGCCGCGTTCCCAGGCGGAGTGGCCGGCGTCAGGAACGATGATGTAATCGGCTTCCGGCCAGGCGAGGTGCAATTCGTTTGCGGATTTGATGGGGCAGACCATGTCATAGCGGCCTTGCACGATCGTGCAAGGCAGGTGCCGGATACTGTCAATTCCGGACAGAAGCTGATTTTCCTGCAGGAAACAGTCATTGACGAAATAGTGCGCTTCGATGCGTGCCAGACCGAGAGCAACCCGATCGCTGGCGTAATGTGACACGGAGGAGGCATTGGTCAGAAGTGTTGAGCACGCGCCCTCGTAAGTACTCCAGCGCCGTGCCGCATCGATTCTGATATCGGGGTCGGGATCATTCAGCCGTCTCGTGTATGCCGTCAAAAGGTCATCGCGCTCGTCCTGGGGTATGAAGCTGGCGAAAGCGTGCCACGCTTCAGGAAAGAAGCTACGCATTCCATACAGGAACCAGTCAATTTCTGCCGCTCGTGCCAAAAAAATACCGCGTAGCACCAGCGCCGAACAGCGATGCGCAAACGCCTGCGCGTAGGCCAGCGCAAGTGTGCTGCCCCATGACCCGCCGAAAACACACCATTGCTCTACATCGAGATGTTCGCGCAGGATTTCGATGTCGGTGATCAGATGCCGGGTCGTATTGTCGTTTGTCTCTCCCAAGGGTGTGGAGCGGCCCGAGCCACGCTGGTCGAAGACGACGATACGATAGATCTCCGGGTCGAAAAAACGCCGGTGCGCGGGGCTCGCCCCGGCGCCAGGCCCGCCATGCAGAAACAACACCGGGATGCCCTCGGGATTGCCGCTGACTTCCCAGTACATGCAATGCAAATGATCGAGCGCCAGCATGCCGGAATCGTGTGGCTCCAGTTCCGGATACACGTCCATTCGGACAGGGGCGTCGGACGGCAAATTCATTGTTTGATTATAGGGCCCCTGAAGACCGTCCAATTACGCTGGCGCGCAAATTCTGTGATCACGAATGCCGGGGGGCTTGCTGACGTTTACTCTACGAGCACGTTACTTTCAGCGTCAGCAGAATCGGGCGCGACAACTTGCGCTGATTCAGAGTGGTCTGACCGTGTAGCCCTTCTGGCGCAAGATCACGGGAATGCTGTCTTCATCAACCATATGCAATGCGCCCACCGCGATGAATACGCGCTGACCACTTCTGAGCATGCCATCGATGCGTTCCGTCAGGAAACGCCTGCGAAATTCCTGCGCCAGTTCAGGAGGAAGCTTGCGTTCTTCTGCAGTCAATATTTCGATCAGTTTTTCGGTGTCTCCGCTGCCCCAGGCATTCATCATTTCATTCGATACGACAGTTACTTCACCGGTGAGAATCTCGTCAACGGTCACTTGCAACATGGCGGACTGAAGTTCTGGTGAAAGACCGTCCAGCATGCGTATCTGCTGGTTCATCGATTCGAGTTCGATGACCGGTTTTCCGGCGCGTTGCGCGCGCTGCGAAAAATGCGCATCCAGGCCATATTTCGAGTCGTAGCCAAGCCGCCCGTATTCCATCAGCGTCAACGTGAACATCAGCATGTAGGGTTTCATTTGCCGCAAATGCTGAAACGGAAGTCCGTATTTGGCAGATACTTCCTGTACCTGCGACAACAACGTCGGCTCGAGATGGTTCTCAATGTTGTCGGGCGGCATATACATTGCCACGGCCATTGCCTGTGCAGCGCCCTGCGCATTGTTGGGATCGGCTTCTACTGCCAATGTGTCCGAGTTGCGGAAGGCGGAATCGACAAAATCGGGTAACGGGTAAAAATCAGGCGCACCGACGTGAATTGTTCCGAACAGATAGGCGGTCGCGTCTCCGGAGCGCACTTCCCAAAGCGGCGGCCTGACGTCCGACTGTGCCCACGCGATATGCGGCGCGAGCACGATGACAACGGCGGCAATCAGCCGGCAATACACTTGTTTTGACATGAACATTGCAAACCCTCCTTCTAGCCGGACGCTGGCCGGAATATTGCGACCAGGTGATTGCGGTAAGGATACGCACATTGCGGGCCTGATTGACACTCGCGAATGTGCGTCGGCGCAGCGTTCGGATCGGGATCTTTGCAATGCACTGGACGTTCATTGTCATTGCGTTGCAATACCTGTCCGTATAATCGGCGTCTAATCTGAAAAACTGGAGCGGCAATGGACGAGCAACTCAGGCGCGCGGCGCTTGAATATCACAACAATCCGACACCCGGAAAACTCGCCGTTACGCCCACCAAGGGTTTGACCAACCAGCGCGATCTGGCACTTGCATACTCGCCTGGTGTTGCTGCGGCCTGCGAAGAGATCGTCGGCGACGCGGCGACTGCCGCCTTGTATACAGGCCGCGGCAATCTTATTGGAGTCGTTACAAACGGCAGTGCTGTTCTCGGGCTTGGTGCGATCGGTCCGCTGGCTTCCAAGCCGGTCATGGAAGGCAAGGCCGTCCTGTTCAAGAAGTTCGCCGGTATCGATGTGTTCGATATTGAAGTTGACGAGCAGGATCCGGAAAAACTCGTCGACATTATCGCCAGTCTTGAACCGACGTTCGGAGGAATCAACCTAGAGGACATCAAGGCGCCGGAGTGCTTTCTCGTCGAGCGCATGCTGCGCGAGCGCATGCGCATTCCTGTTTTTCATGATGACCAGCATGGCACTGCCATTATTGTTGCCGCGGCGATCAGCAACGGGTTGAAAGTGGTCGGAAAGAAAATTGAATCCGCAAAGCTGGTGTGTTCCGGCGCGGGTGCGGCCGCGCTGGCTTGTCTTGATCTGCTCGTCACGATTGGTATGCCGATGAAAAACATCACTGTGACGGACATCAAAGGTGTCGTGTACACCGGCAGAACCGAGGAGATGGACGACAACAAGGCGCGCTATGCGAAAGACACCGATGCGCGCACGCTTGCGGACGTTATTGGTGGTGCCGATATTTTTCTCGGCCTGTCTGCCGCCGGTGTATTGAAGGCGGAGATGGTCGGGAGCATGGCGAAAAAGCCACTGATCCTGGCACTGGCAAATCCCGAACCGGAGATTCTCCCCGACGTTGCCAAACAGGTGCGCAGTGATGCCGTGATTGCGACCGGGCGTTCCGATTTCCCCAACCAGGTCAACAACGTTCTGTGTTTCCCGTTTATTTTTCGCGGTGCACTCGATGTCGGTGCGACGATGATTAACGAGCCCATGAAACTGGCTGCGGTCAATGCCATCGCCGATCTGGCGCAGGCGGAGCAATCCGATATTGTCGCGATGGCTTACGCCGACCAGGATATGCAATTCGGATCGGAGTACCTGATACCCAAGCCGTTTGATCCGCGTCTGATTGTAAAGATTGCGCCTGCGGTCGCGCAGGCCGCGATGGACAGCGGGGTGGCAACCCGCCCGATTGAGGACTTATCGGTTTACCGGGACAAACTGACGCAGTTTGTTTATCACTCGGGCCTGATCATGAAGCCGGTGTTTTCGGCCGCAAAACAGAATCCGAAAAGAGTCGTCTACTGCGAGGGCGAAGACGAACGCGTTTTGCGCGCGGTGCAGGTTGTCGTCGACGAAGGTCTAGCCAAACCGATTCTGGTGGCGCGGCCAGAAGTGTTACTGCCGCGCATAGAGAAATGCGGACTACGCATCCAGCCGGATCGGGACTTCGAACTCGTCAATCCGAATTCCGATGACCGCTTTCGTGATTACTGGCAGGACTATCACAAACTGATGGAGAGGAAAGGCGTTTCGGTGGAGTACGCGAAGCGCGAAGTGTCACGACGTACGACGTTGATGGGCGCACTCATGGTCCGCCGCGGAGACGCCGATGCGATGATTTGCGGCACGATTGCAGAGTTCGCATTGCACCTTGAATATGTGTCCAGTGTTATTGGCTTGCGAGAAGGTGTTCAACATTTCGCGGCGATGAACATGCTGATTCTTCCGGGCCGAACGATATTCATT
Organism: uncultured Burkholderiales bacterium; assembly: GCA_951812315.1. Lineage (GTDB taxonomy): Bacteria > Pseudomonadota > Gammaproteobacteria > Burkholderiales > Eutrophovitaceae > SG8-40. The sequence continues at coordinate 20,646 of CATOSA010000020.1, read as the reverse complement.
TGCGACACTTACGTAAACAACAATTACACCGCTGAAGAAATCGCCGAAATCACGCTGCTTGCCGCAGAAGAGGTGCAGCGTTTCGGATTGACCCCTAACATTGCGTTGCTGTCCCACTCCAACTTTGGATCGTCACGCGATGAGTCAGCGGTGAAAATGAGTCGTGCCCGGGAAATACTTGAACAGGTCGCGCCTCACCTGGACGTCGAGGGCGAGATGCATGGTGATGCGGCCATCGACGAGGCGATCAGAAAGCGGATATTCCCGAATTCACGAATTAGCGGAGATGCCAATCTGTTGATCATGCCGAGTCTTGATGCGGCGAACATCGCTTTTAATCTGCTCAAGGTGACTGCCTGCGAAGGCATCACCATAGGACCGATTCTGCTCGGGCCGGCGAAGCCTGTACACATACTCACGCCGACCGCAACAGTGCGACGGCTGGTCAACATGGCCGCGTTGTGTTCGGTCGACGCGGCGTCGGTGCGTTGAACACCGGCGACTAGTTTCTCTCTTCAAGGGATTCGAGCGGCACGTTCTCCCAGTCAAATTCCCCGGTTGTTTCCTTGAGACCAGCAATCCGCCGCGCGCTGTCAGGGCCTGTTAACGCATATTTGATCGACGCGTTGCTGCTCCAACATGGGGCCAGGCAAGGCGCGAGGCGCGTAGTTTGGTCACTCCAAATCAGCAACGAGCAACGCAGCTTGGCCCCATGTTGGGGTGCAACCCAAAGGGACGTGGCCGCGCTGGCGCGTCGATTAAACATGCGCTAACAGGCCCGAGTTCCATGGCTGCCTCTTCACGATGGACCCAGCATTGGCGGCGTGCCTGCAGAACCTTGTCGGCAACCATCTGCGTTTGATACGCGTTAAGTTTCAGGCCGGCAAGATCATCTGCAAGTATGCGCATCTCGCTTTTGCAGGCAGCATGGCTTGCCGGTGAGGCCAGAAGAAAAACGGCAGTCAGCAGCGTTTGCCTGACAACAGCTTCTGGTGTATTTCGAATCATTCGATACCCAGAATCCGCATTGCCTCACCTAACTTGTCGACCGATTGCTGGTGCTTTCCGGCGTTGTGCAAGGCTTCGCCTTCGACCCGCAAGTTTTTTACCCTGGCGAGCTGCTGTGCGGAAAGATTCGGATCAGTTGCCAGCGCTGCATCAATTTTCTGCATGTCGAGCGGGCAGTACATGGCAAATGCAATAGTACAGACGATTATTGCGAGTGCGGGAATCAGAAGCTCAAGTTTCATGGCAATTCTCCTCGCTGTTGTGGTTTCAAGCGTGTTTGCGTGCCTATGTCTTTGAGACGTTCAGGCGTAGTTACTGCAAGTACGGTGGGACTGGCGCGGATGTATTCCCGCAGACTGGCCTTTGAGTGCTGGTATTAGAATACACCTTCACAATACAATTCACAGTTCGTACCTTTGTCAATATTCGATCCGGAATTCGGTCGCGACTGGCTCGCAGAGCGGCTGAGCCGTGAGCTCGCCGAGCAGGTAGTCCCGGAGCTTCCACGATTCGTCATGCCGGAAGGGCGCACGCCGATACCGGCAGCGGTGCTTGTTCCGGTAGTGAATCACCCTCAGGGGCCTACGGTGATGTTCACCGAGCGTACTGCGCACCTGCACGACCATGCGGGCCAGGTCAGCTTTCCCGGCGGCCGCGTGGATGACACCGACGCCGATCGGGTAGCGACGGCGCTACGCGAAACCGAGGAAGAAACGGGCCTGCATCCGAGCAGAGTTGAGATCATCGGCCGCCTCCCTGACTACGACATCATGACCGGCTTTCGCGTGACGCCGATTGTTGGCTGGGTCGAGCCGCCCTACAATTTGCAGCCTGATCCGTTTGAAGTCGAAAAAGTGTTTGAAGTGCCGCTCGAATTTCTGCTGGATCCGGAAAATCATCAAGAGCATTCACGAGAAGTTAACGGCACCATTCGTCACTATTACGCAATGCCGTATGGCGAACACTATATCTGGGGTGCCACCGCCGGCATGGTGCATATGTTGTATCGTGCGCTAGTTGAACAATATTGATGATTGCCAGGACAAAAACACCCGCTACCGCGGCGACACGTGAACTGAAGGCGCACGCGGTCGATTTCAGCGACCATCCTTACGTTTATGAGGAGCATGGCGGCACAGCGGTCTCGGCAAGAGAACTCGGTGTTGCCGAGCACGCTGTCATCAAGACTCTGGTTATGGAAGACGAGACCAAGCGGCCGTTGATTGTGCTCATGCACGGCGATATGAAAGTTTCAACCAAAGAACTCGCGCGTAGCATTGGTGTGCGGAAAATTTCACCGTGCAAGCCGGACATAGCCAATCGCCATTCCGGGTTTGTGATCGGCGGGACTTCTCCTTTCGGAACGCGTAAATCGATGCCGGTATATATGGAACAGACAATTCTGGACCTGGACAGGATTTACATTAATAGCGGCAAGCGCGGCTATCTTGTAGGTATGGCGCCGGGCGATGTCGTTCGCGTTGTCGATCCGACGTTGGTACTGGTGGGCGTTCGTGATGCGTAGTTCCGGCCGCCGGAGATAAGCGATTGGGACTCGAGATTTCCGTGCTGGCCTTAATCCTGTTCGGCGGATGGTTCTGGGTCGACAGCATGCGATCGCGCGAAGTCGCACTGGAGGCTGGTCGTCGTGCCTGCGCTGCCGAAGGTGTTCAGTTCCTGGACTGGACAGTTGCAGTCGTCAAAATACGCATTGGCCGCTCGGGTGACGGGCGACTACGTATTCGGCGTATCTACGAATTCGAGTTCAGTGACACCGGCAATAACCGGTTAAGGGGTTCGATTACCCTGCTGGGGACGCAGTTGATCGCGCTCTATCTCGCGCCTCGGGAAGGCAGTGTTCCGAGCGTCTCCCAACTTCACTAGCCGCCACCAACAGTATTCACTGCACTGCGCCATTTCGGCGCCAGGCGCTCGTAATTCCGTTTCCAAATCGCCCGATTTGTAACGTCGGCATCACGCTTGCTTTATACACTGCGTCGACACTGATGCTTTTTTGGTATTTGTGCTCGTCGTTCGTCGCGCAGCTCACGGTCCGCGAGCCGCTCGCCAGGATTTTCTCAACAAACTCGAGGACCTCTGGACGTTTCCATTAGCAAGCGTTTTCAGGCCTGACGGCGTTTTCCAATAACACTACTTAAAAAGGAATGAAACTCTCGTGAAAACAAAAGGTGATCCGCTTATGTACCAAAAAACACCTACGCATCAATTGCTTGATTATGGCACCATTGCGCTCGGGCTCAATGGAGGCAGGATGACCACAGACCAGAACGGGGAAGAGGTTTCAATGCTGCGTGCCGAGATTGAAATGCTGATGGGCGAGCGCACGAGTTTGTTGCGCACGGTTGGGGCGGCGGCAGTTTTCGTTGCCCATATGGACAGCAAGACCTTGCCGGAGGAAACCTACCCGTCTGCAGACGTGTTGGCGCATGCGTTGAACGCGTTGCCCGAAGAGTCATTGCATGACGCGATTGAGATGATCAGGCCGGAAGTGGACCCGTCCTCAGGGGAATCTAACGACTGAGGCGGCCCTGGCCACCGGCAGGGCGCCTCCCGGGTCAAAGTGAACGCAACCACCGTGCGCAGTAAATCCAATACCGCGCTGGTTTTGACTGGCGGTGGTGCGCGCGCCGCGTATCAAGTCGGCGTGCTGCGCGCACTTGCGCACATACTTCCACGCGGGCTGTCCAATCCCTTTCCGATTGTGTGCGGAACGTCGGCGGGCGCGATCAATGCGGCCGCGATCGCAGCTGGCGCTACCGATTTCCATCGCGCGGCTCGCCGCCTGCAACTCGTCTGGCGGAATTTTCGCGTCAACCAGGTATATCGGAGCGATCCGCTAGGATTAGCGTTCACCGGCGTGCGCTGGTTACTTGAGCCGGTGCTGAGGCGATTTGGAATGAACAAGCCGGTCGCGCTTCTCGACAATTCGCCTTTGGGTGAATTACTGAGGGCGCGTCTTGATTTGCACAAAATCGGCGATGTCATCAGCGCCGGAGCATTGCGTGCCCTTGCAGTTACAGCATCTTCATACGATTCGGGTGAGTCGATCTCGTTTTATCAGGGTAACGATCTTCTCTCTGGATGGCGTCGTGCGCGACGTGTCGGTACGCGTGTCGAAATCGGTGTCGAGCACCTGCTCGCATCGAGCGCGTTGCCGTTCATCTTTCCTCCGACCAAAATTCAGCGCGAGTACTATGGTGATGGGTCGATGCGCCAGATGGCACCTCTTAGCCCTGCGCTGCACCTGGGTGCAGATAGCCTGTTTGTCATCAGCGTCGGGCGTGAGTGAATGGTGAGCAAGAGCGTTTGCAAGCCGATAGCTATCCGTCGCTTGCGCAGATCGCGGGCCACGCGCTGAACAGTATTTTTCTTGATGGGCTCGAAACCGATATCGAAAGAGTTGAACGCATCAATCGCACGCTTCGATTGATACCGCCGCATATCCGTGACCCCGATGTTTTTCAGTTGCGTGAAGTTGACGTCATGGTCATGCATCCTTCTCAGGACCTGGGTGCGCTGGCGGCGAAGTATGCAGGTGCGCTACCGCTTTCGGTGCGCATCCTGTTGGGCGCAATCGGTGGCATGCGCCGCGATGGTGGTACGCTGGTAAGCTATCTGCTGTTCGAGCAGGACTATTGTCGTGCACTGATCGATCTTGGTTACAAGGACACAATGATACGGTGCGACGAAGTCGAGAGTTTCCTTGGTTCGCGGCGCAAGCCTGCATATTTCACGAAGACGGTCGGGTATTCAACGGGTTCGCGAAACAAATTTACTTGATAGCAATACTTTTGGGCATAGTCGCGCGGGAAGTTTGTACCTATTCGCTTTCAGGAAAAATGTGCCGTCACAGCTTGAACGATCGCCCTTGAGCAATAGTCTGGCTATTCCCCTGCGGCCGATCGTCCAATCTGTTTAGGCATATTTCCCCTGAGAAGCGAATCCTTCGTGAAACATGCAGGAACTAGACCACATGACGCACAAACCCGATAAACCGTTTTCGCCGGCATGCGAACGTAATCGCGATCCGATCATGGAGGTGTTGCGACCGCTTCTCGCACAGACCAAATCGGTCCTGGAAATCGGCAGCGGAACGGGGCAGCACGCAGCGTATTTCGGCGCGCATATGCCGCACCTGATCTGGCAGACCTCCGACCGTCCCGAGTACCACCCTGGTATTCAAATGTGGCTGGAAGAAGCGGCGCTGGACAATGTTCGCCCGCCGCTGACGCTCGATGTAGATAGCGAACAATGGCCGTTACAGCGCGTCGATGCAGTTTTCACCGCTAACACGATGCACATCATGTCGTGGCCAAGCGTAGAGAAAATGTTTGGCGACGTAGCGCGCCTGCTCAATGACGATGGCCTGTTTTGCGCGTACGGCCCGATTAGCTATGACGGGCAACACACATCTGAGACCAATGCCCGATTTGATCTAACACTGCGATCGCGGGACCCGGACAGCGGCATTCGCGATTTCGGGAGCGTGCGCGAGCTTGCCGTACGCAACGACCTGTCGTTACAGAACGATCATGCTATGCCGGCAAACAACCGGCTACTCGTATTCTGTAAAAATGCTACGCTGACCCCGGCATAATTCTCTACGCATCTTTCGCTTGTAGTTTCACTGGTACTTCGACGACCTCTCCGTTGCGAAGCACAGAGATATTGGCGGTGTCACCAATCCGGTAGTCGTCGAGTAGCGCGAACAGCTTGCCAACAGATGAGACCGGCTTGCCGCCGACCGCGACAATGATGTCCCCCGGCACGACAATTCCATCCGCACGCACTCGCGCACCGCGCAAGCCCGCTTCGGCGGCCGTCGAGCCGCGCTCGACTCGCAAAATCACGACGCCTTCAATCTTCAGTCCCGATGACAGACGCCGATTCAATGCTTCGTCCACGCGAATGCCAAGGCCTGGCTGAACATATTTACCGTAGCGGACGATCTGCGGAACAACCCGGTTGATTGTGTCTGCCGGTACGGCAAAGCCGATGCCTGCGGACGCACCGGACGGGCTGTAAATGGCCGTGTTCATTCCGATCAGCCGGCCGGCCGAGTCGAGAAGAGGGCCTCCCGAGTTGCCGGGATTGATCGCGGCATCGGTTTGTATCAGGTGCTCAATGCTTCTGCCGCCTTCTGTCGCAAGGCTGCGGTCCAGCGCCGAAACGATGCCCGTCGTAAGCGTCCAGTCCAGACCGAACGGGTTGCCGATGGCAAACACGTTCTGTCCGACCCGCAAATCGCTACTCAACCCGAACGGCACTGGCGGCGGGCGTTGGTCAGTGACGGCGATTCTCAGCACAGCGATGTCGTGGCCCGGGCTCAGACCAACCAGTACTGCCTTGTAGTCGCGACCGTCGGCGAGCCTGACAGTCGCCTCGCTTGCGCCCTGGACAACGTGGAAATTGGTTACGACGTGACCGTGCTCGTCCCAGATGAAGCCTGATCCGTTGCCGCGCGGAACGGAGAATACGTCCCGCGTCCAGAAATCCTGAACCTGGTGGCGCGTACTGATAAACACAACAGAACTGCGCGCATTCTCGAACAACTCGATATTGGATCGTTCGTCAGCGCCAAGATCTCCCCGTGGCGCAATGAGGCGCGGGCGAATTTCTGCAATATCTGCGGCATGATTGGTTGGTTGGAACTGATGCCACAACCCGATCAGTATGGCGAGCGCAACAGTCAGCCAGAACAGGCGGGTGAGAAATATGTGAAATTTCATTTGCACGTTCCCTGCGCCGATGCACCGAAAAAATAACCCGATTGCCTGTGTAACACGAAAGGCAATATATGCGACGTTGGCACCAGAATATCAAGCGGCCGTGCCGGGTAAGTGTGCGTCCCGCGATCCATCAATCCGAGCGGCGAACGCGGCACGCGGTCGCGCATTACCGTTGGCTCACTTGCGGTTTTTGCGCGCCTGGGCGAGTTGCTCCTGCAGCGCGTCTATGCGCTGGTGATTGTCTTCGGAGCCGATGTAGGTGCGGAACAACCATTCCTGGGCACGCATCGCACTGTCCAGGTCCTGGTTTAGTACGTGGTTGGACAGTTGTTTGGTTTCCGCCAGGCAGTCGCGATCGTATCCGGCCATCTCCTTCGCGATTGTAGCCACCGAGGTCAGAAGCTCGCCTTCCGGAAAAACCTTGCTCACGTAACCCATGCGCTCGGCTTCTGCCGCGTCGTATATCCGGCCGGTGAGTGCGACTTCCTTGGCGCGGCCGAGTCCGATGATGCGCCACAGCGGATCCATGACAGGCGTAAGCGACAGAACGATTTCACGTTGCCCGAATTTAGCGCGGGTCGATGCGTAACGGACGTCGCACATCATGGTCAGGTCGAAGCCGCCGGCAATCGCTGCACCACCGACTGCGCAGATTGTTGGCTGCCTGCAGAACAGGACCGCGCGATATGCTTTGTGAAACAGTTCGGTATAGGCTTCGTTGGAAACTTTCTCGAGTCTGCGGATTTCACCGAGATCGAATCCGGCTGAAAAATACCTCTCGCCGCCGGTAAACACGATCACGTTAACGTCTTCGCGAGCGCCGACTTCGGCGAACAGTTCTGTGACTTCCAGCAACACGTCCGGCCCTAGCGAATTGCCTTTGTCGGGCCGGTTGATCGTAATCGTCGCTACCTTATCGGCGACATCAAGCAACAGATACTTGTAACTCATTCAAGCGTTCCTTCTGACCTGGTTTGTGTTTGTGTGTTGCCTGGCGCAGGCAACTTATGCCGTCGATGCCACCGGTGTGCGTAGCGCTGTGATGATGTCGGCAGGCTCAAGGCGGTTGCGATAGTCGGCGTCCAGGTACGCGAGTGTGACGCGCTTGCTGGTGTCAATCACGTAAGTCGCCGGGAGTGGTAGATGCCACTCGCCATCGGCGTTACGCGTGGACAGATCATTTCCCATTTCAGTGTAATAAGCCTTGAGCTCGTCGGACAAGTCGAACATAAGCCGGTAAGCGCGTCCGGCGTCGCTGTTGATGTCGGACAACACTTCGAACTCCAGTTCGTTTTTCTCGGCGGTCGACAGTGAAGTGTCAGGCGGCTCAGGCGAAATCGCGAACAATGTAGCGCCAAGCGATTTTAGCTCCGGCAGTATCGCCTGATAGGCACGAAGCTGCATATTGCAGTAAGGGCACCAGCCGCCACGATAAAAAGTGATGACCACCGGTCCATTCTCAAGCTGGGCGTACCGTGAAACCTGCTCGCCTTGCGCGTTTGGCAGTGTGAAATCCGGTGCAATGTCGCCTTCCTTGACCGCGCGATCGACGATGCCGTCGGCAATCAGTTGATCGACCCCTCGCTGAAACGCTGCAGTGCGCTCTGGCGGCATTTTCTGCGCTGACATCGCGCGGCGCGCGTCGAGTTCTTGTTTGAGTGTCATGTGGACCTCCGGATAGAAGAAATTCAGATTTAAAGCGATTCGCGCCACAGGTCCAGCGCCTGTTGTACGGGACGGTCGGAAAAGCTGAACAGGATAGCGTCTTTCGAAGCGTCGAGTGTATATGGCATCCATGACGGGCAGACGAATACGTCCCGCGGGCCGAACGCCAACGCTTCGCCATTCACGGTGCAGGTGCCGCTACCCTCGACCACGGCATACACCGTTGAATCGGTGGCGCGATAAGGCTTGCCCTGAAAACCTGCAGGCAATAGCTGCATGAACGTGCCGATGGTCGGCATCGCTGACTTGCCGGTGACGGGGTTCAGGTACTGTAGTTTGTGTCCCCAGCAAGGGTGCGGGTCCTCGCCGGATTTGAGGGTTTCCAGTGCCGCCCGGGTGCGCTCATACGGGTACCAGCACAGCGGTGACGTGCCTGAGCGCGGCTCGAAGCCAACCGGTTTCATCGTGTTGCCGAATTGCGCAAGATGATGGCTCTCGCTGTGCGTCGTTAGCTGACTCTGTTCGTCAGTGCGCTCCATGAACTGTGCATCGAACAGTTCGACGATGGGAATGTCCAATCCGTCCAGCCACACCATTGGCTCGTCGGAGGGGTTGCCGTGATCGTGAAATTGCCATGAGGGCGTGATGACAAAATCGCCGACCTGCATGGTGATACGTTCGCCGCCGACAGAGGTGTATGCCCCGGCACCATGCAAAATGAAGCGCAGTGCGGACTGCGTATGCCGGTGCGCTGGCGCAATTTCACCGGGGAGGATGAGTTGCAGGCCGGCATACAGACTGTGGGTAACCGCAGACCGGCCGCGTAGTCCCGGGTTTTCCAGCACGATGACGCGCCGTTCGGCCTCCGCGGCGCTGATGAGCGTGCCGGATTCCTCGATCCATGGCCATACGTCGTTCCAATGCCAGATATATGGCAGGCAAGGAGTTTTCGGGGTGGGACGGACCAGGTCGCTGAGCACCTCCCAAAGCGGCGCGCAATTGCCCGTGTCGATCTTTGCGTAGAACGCACTGCGGCCTGTCCCTGCCTGAAGCTCTTCTGCCGCTACAGCTTTTGTCATGTGGTCCCCTCCCGCCAGGCGGGTATCTGGTTGCCAAATAATGTGTCCTCGAGACGCCAGGCTGATCGTACAAGCATGCGCTTCATTTGAGAAACCGTTTTCTGAATGCCCACGCCGACAAGCCGGCGCAGTCGTCCTTGTTGTGCAGGGTTCGACTGCCTGATTCGATGACCTGCACATCACCCGATCACTGATCACCCCAATGTTTTTGTTTTCTTCCTGCGCGAAGTTGCGCACAATTGGCCTGTGCGGATCTAATGACTAGCTAGTGATGTGCTTGGTATCAGGCACCAGACGTGGAAGATCATTGCCGGTTTTGTGATACGCGACGGGTCTTGTAATAGTTGCAGAGCGCGCGATTGACATGGATGCAACACAATCGGTTTCATCGGCGCACCCCATCGACTCGGCGTTGGAGGCGCGCATTGCCGAACTGGTATCCAGTGGAACCGTGGAGATGTCGCCACGTGACGCTGACCAGATTCCCGAGGCGGCTGCGTTGTTGCCGGCAAATATGCGGGTGTACGTGGACTCGTTGCCGGGTCGCCTTCATTTCTCGACCTTGCGCGCAATGGAAGCATTGTGTGACGAGGGGCTGGATCCCGTGCCGCATATCGCTGCAAGGCGGATTGAGTCGCGCGAAGCCCTGAAGGAGTTTGTCGCCAGAGCCGTGCACGCAGGGGTAAAACGCGTGCTTCTGGTCGGTGGCGATCAACCGGCGCCGAGCGGACCTTACGCCAACTCGCTGGATATCCTTAACGAGGGTGTTTTCATTGAACATGGCATCAAGGAAGTCGGTTTTGGCGGCTATCCGGAAGGTCATCCGAGAATTTCTCAGGCAACGCTCGACGAGACTCTCGTGGACAAGGTTCGCCTCGCCCAGGAGCAAGGGCTGGGCGTTAGCGTAGTGACCCAGTTTTCATTCGTGCCGGCGCGCATTGTTGAATATTGCGCCCTTATGGCGCGCAAGCATCCATCGCTGCCGGTATATGTCGGAATGGCGGGTCCCACTTCGACGGTGTCACTCTTGCGTTATGCGCAACGTTGCGGTGTCAGCGCTTCGCTGCGGGCGTTGTCAGGAATGGGGGTGGCGGCAGCAAAATTGGTCACCCATTCGGACCCGACGGAGCAACTGGCTGCACTAGCCCGTCATTGTGAGAGCGGTGGCACCAGCAACGTCGTCGGTTCGCACCTCTTCAGCTTTGGCGGATTCCTGCAGGCGTCGCAGTTTATTAACAGCATCATTTCCAAGGCATCCGCCTCGCAGCGCTCCTGACTTGCCGGGCTTTCTGGTTCGATTGCCGGACTGCGGGTGAGCCAGAATCGGCTCGCTGATTCTACGTGCCTGAACAGCTACCTGTACCGGAATTGGCAATGACCAGGCAGCGATATACGGATCGCCTGATTCTGATCGTCTGGCACGATGCATGCGGTTTGTTCGGGGTCTGATACGCCACCAGGCCCCAGCTGCGCGGTTCATGCGGTTGGAAGGGTTCTAGGTCAGCCGCATTCTCGCGGGGCGTTTCTGATAATCAGCGTGTCGCGTGCTTGGCTGGTATTCTAGTGTAGTGTTTCACTATTAACGGCACAAAAGACGGCGAGAATTCGCCTCATACGGCGTTACAAATCCTCGCAAGGTGGCCAACCTTGCTGTGGTTTGCGCCTTGTCTGAGGCGAATTTCGCCACTTTTGTTCATTTGAGCGCTCTTTTCACAATCAAGCGTAAGCGCCAATAATAGTGAAGCACTACACTAGCGGGTGTCGTACATCCCTGCCGTAGCGCGTATGATGCGAAGGGTTGGGCCGGGCCGGACTGCGCATAGAAAGTGGTTGCGAAGGCAATCAATCGATCGTGTATCCGGGAGGTATGAATGGAGAACGAAGTGGCGACTAATGACCATCGAAGCAAGGTAATTATTCTGACCGGAACCTATCGGATTTCAGTATCCATCGAGTTGGTGCCGGGCGCACGTATTACCGACTATTTAATTGAGAGCAAGGATTTCTTTGCAGTGACTGACGCAGAGGTCCGCGATCTGAATGGCCGCCATCTGTTTAACCTTCCGTTTCTAAACGTCAGCCTCGATCAAATCCACGTCGTCGCTCCGCAGTAATTGGGCGGATGCAATCTCGAAGCGAAAAGATGCGATCTCAAGGCGAAAATTAGAGTCATTCAATGAACCTGATCTCACTTGCCATCGTTTTTCTGATTGAACAGATGCGCCCGCTGCCAGCGGCGAACGCGGTTCACCAGCTCTTCATCAGCTATACCGACAATCTTTCCAGGCAGTTCAACGCGGGCGAGCGTAAGCAGGGGATGGTTGCGTGGTTGCTGGCAGTCGCACCGTGGGTTGCAGGTGCAATGCTTTTGTACGCCTTGTTCGCATCCGTCAATCTCGTGATTGCGCTGGTATTCAATGTCGCGGTTTTGTATCTGGTGATGGGGTACCGGCAGGTCGGCCAGGGCTTCAATGCAGTTTTGGAAGCGTTGCGCACCGGCGATATCGATGCCGCGCGCCTGGCTTTGGCAAATTGGCGCGGTCATTCTGCGGGTGAGCTCGATGATGCGGAGATCGCAAAAGTAGCAGTCGAAGAAGGGTTGCTCGGGGCGCATCGCCATATATTCGGGGTGATTTTCTGGTTCATTCTTGTACCGGGCCCCGCCGGTGCGCTGCTGTATGCATTGTCTGCTCTCCTCAGCGACAAATGGGGTACGCGTGGCGGCGAAGATTTCGTTGAGTTTGGCGCGTTTTCGCGTAAGGTTTTCGAAGTGCTGGACTGGATTCCATCGCGACTGACGGCAATTACGTTTGCCGTGGTCGGCAACTTCGAAGATGCGATCTACTGCTGGCGCATGCAGTCGAACTCATGGGGCAATGTGGAACAGGGGATTGTTCTTGCGTCTGGTGCCGGTGCTCTGGGTGTGCGTCTCGGCGAAGCATTGCATCAGGACGGGGCGGTAAGTTTCCGCCCCGAACTCGGCCTCGGCGACGTACCCGATGTCAATCACATGGCCAGCGGCATTAGCCTTGTCTGGCGATCAGTCGTCATGTGGATGTCTGTTATCGCCCTGGTGACGCTCGCAGTCTGGTTCAGCTGAATAGTCTCGCAGGTTGCACTGTGTCGCGCGCGCATGGCACAGCAAGCGGCCACCGCGCTCACGCCCAGTCCGGTGGTCTGGTTTCCAGTTCGTTCGTTAATGTCCGGTAGGCGTTCCAGCGTCGTTCATCGATTTCTTTTCGCTCTACCGCCGCAATAATTTCGCATCCGGGCTCGACCGTGTGACGGCAGTCATCAAACCGGCATTGACCGAAGAATGATCGAAACTCCGGGAAGCTGCTAACCAGGTCCGAATGCGACAATTGAAACAGGCCAAATGTTTGCATTCCAGGTGAATCAATAATGCTGCTACTTGTGTTGAGGTGATAGAGGCGTGCGCCGGTGGTCGTATGCTTTCCGGCATCCAGTTTTGAAGAGAACTCTGCAGTGCGCGCTTTCGCATCTGGTACCAGTGCGTTGACGATCGTCGATTTGCCCATTCCTGACTGACCGACCACTACGCTCCTGTGACCGTTCAACGGTGCCAGGAGTGGCGTAACGTCCTGCTTTGCCGACAGCGGTATGACCGTGTAACCAAGTGTTTGATACAGCGCGAGCTGGCGTGCAGTCGTTGCGGTGTCATCAACAAGGTCAGTCTTGTTCAGAACGATCAGGCCCTTGATGTTTTGCTGCTCGCAGGCGACCAGACATCGCAACAGCAGGTCTTCGTGGAAAGCCGGCCTGGCTGCGACGACCACGACCGCCTGGGTAATGTTTGCAGCGATAACCTTCTGCCGGTATCGATCAGACCGATACAACAGCGACGTGCGTGGTTGAACCTCGGCTATTGCACCCTGTTGATCACCGCTACGCTCCACGACGACCTCGTCACCGCAGGCAATTTTGCCCTTTTTGCCGCGCGCGAAGCAGTGAAGCAACTCGCCGCCGGCAACTTCGACGACGTAGTGGCGACCGTGTGCCGAGACGACGAGGCCGGCACATGGTTCTCCATTGGTATTGTTTTTGGGAATTATATAGTTAACTTGACAAACCCAGAGACAGGCCTTACAATCGGCGGACACACAACAAAAGGGGCTGCGCCATGGGAAAAGCACCGGGAAAACATCATCGCAAGGGGATATCCTTAATCGAATTGGCCGAAATATTTCCCGATGAAGAATCAGCGGTCAAATGGTTTGAGGCTGTCGCTTGGCCAGACGGCCGATTCTGCCCTCACTGCGGTAATGCCGATACAGCTGAGGTTCCCCAACAAACGCCCATGCCCTACCGATGCCCGGCTTGCAGGAAATATTTCAGCGTTCGCACAGGCTCTCTGCTTCAATCGTCTCGCCTGCCTTTGCGTAAATGGGCTTTTGCGGTCTACCTATACGTTACAAGCCTAAAAGGCGTTTCATCTATGAAGCTGCACCGTGACCTGAACATCACACAAAAATCAGCGTGGTTCATGCTTCATAGGTTGCGGGAGGCTTGGGACGAAAGCGATATCGAGCCGTTCACCAGCCCAACCGAGGTTGACGAAACCTACATGGGCGGAAAGCGTAAGAATATGCCGAAGTCGAAACGGAAGCAATTGGGCGGGCGAGGGGGTGTCGGTAAAACTGCCATTGTCGGCGCGAAGGACCGAGAAACCAACAAGGTTAAAGCTAAGATGGTTGAGGCTACAAACTCGGAGACGCTAAAGGGTTTTGTAACAAACGCCACCACCGAAGGTTCGACTGTCTATACCGATGACGCTAGAGCCTATAAAGGAATGTCTGGCCGCGCCCACTATGCCGTCAACCATTCAATCGGTGAATACGTTAACGGTATACCACACCAACGGCATTGAGTCGTTTTGGGCCATGCTCAAGCGTGGCCATAAGGGAACCTATCACAAAATCAGCCCAAAACATCTCAACCGCTACGTAAGCGAATTTACAGGAAGACATAATATCCGCGATAGCGACACAATTGACCAGATGCAGAACGTCGCGACAAGCATGGTCGGCAAGCGACTGATGTATAAGAAATTGACGAGATAGCGAAAAAGTCAGGTCGTTTTCAGGGCTTTCTTGATATCCGCTGAGATATCCTTGCGATTCTGTGCAAGCTGAGCTTGGACGTTCTCGTTGGTGGTCTTTAAGCCGTTCTCAACGCTTTCAAGGCGCTTCCCCATATCGTCAACTTTATGCTCCAACGGTTTCACCGCACTTTCAACGGCTTCAGTGAAAACCTGACGCAGGGCCTGTGCCAGTACATCGACGCTACCGTTTAACTTGTCATTTTTCATCGCCCTATCTCCTTTGAAGGCTGTCATGATTCAACGAAACGGTTTCTTAAAAATTTCTACAAACCGTTTCTTCCCCAACCTCGATCCTACTAAAACCGATACCCAATCCCCAGTCGCACACCTAGCGTGCTGGGACTCAGCTTCTCTGAAGCTTCAGAGAAGTAGGTCTTTGATCCATAATCAGCATATTCCCCTTGCACAAACATCAGGATGTTGTCGGTAATCTCCGTTTCAACGCCAAGTGCCAATTTATACCCCACATGGGTATTGGTGTCCGATACACTGGCGTTAAAGCTTGGCAAATTGATGGAAACCTCGCCCCGCAGCAAAGAAACCCCGGCTGCGGCATACGGCTTAAACCCGCCCGCATCGAACCCCGCCCGAAGTAGGAAGTCAGCAGTCCAGTCGGTTTCCCCTGCCACTTCCATTTCCGTTAAAGAGACCGCTGAAGAGCCGCGCAGGACGTAATACAGGTCGTAATCCTGACTGACTTTCGCCGGTTCTTTATTCCAACCGATATGCGCACCCAGAAACCAGCCATCTTCGAGATGCAAAGTGTACCGCGCGAAGACTCCGCCAGAAAAGCTTTTGTCCTTTTCCGGAAATATCTCAGACTCTAATATAATATCCGGATATACCGCAGACTCTATTTTCGTCGATCCATACCCTCCGGTTATTCCCAGATCGAAATACCCTTCATCGGCATTGACCGCATTCGACCCGAACAAAAACACGAGTCTGGCTGCCGCGGCGCATTGTATAATTCTCATCGTTCACTCTCCTTACGTTTAACGGTTGCGTCCAGCCAGAGCCGGGCCTTGCAATCACCACGGCGTGCGCAACTTGAGCTCCTCGCCTGTCTCGATAAATCATCCGTGCGGCAAAGGTTGTTCCGCGTTCACATAAAATTGGTTGTGCTTCGAATGCAAGCAATCCTCGAACAACATGATGGAGTTTACCGCGGATATGTCTGGTACGCCGCTTCCTGAAATTCTTTCATGACTCAGTACGTGTCATTGCCCGTCGCGAAAGGAACTGCCGGCCTGATGCAGTGTGCGCGCACGGTCTGGCGAGCTTCGCTGCGCCTGTCGACATCCATTTTGTTTGTTTCCTGTGTCGCGACCGCCGCGGCGGACGATTCGACAGCGGACAGTTTTTCGGGAGAACGTGCCGGGCAAGTCGAAGCTGCGGACAAAACCAGCGTCTTTTATCTGACGAACCGGCAACGGCAGGAAGGCAAGCCGGCGGCCGAGGTCTATAACGGTGACCGTGGCGCACCCCATTTTGGTCGCTGCGAAGTCGAGTTCACGCCGATCCCGATTGTTGACGAAGTTGCGTCCAGGATGCCGTTTTACGTGAAGAGCGAGACCAAGGAGGTTTTACTCGCGGACAAGGTCGAGTCGGCATTGTTCTGGGAGGCATTGCGTGCCGCGGCAGGGCGCACCTCGTCAGTGTAGAGTGATGCGAAAGATGAAGGGTAATTATTGCGAAAGATGGGTGCGCAGTGCCGAGCAATCCCGCGCAATCGCGCTCAAAATCAACAGAGTGTTGATATAGTCAACATTCACAAGTAAGTGGGAACTTGTACATGAAATTACGCTTTGCTGTCATTCATGAGTTGAAGAAGGATAGTGGCGAACTATCTCAACCAAGTGAGCTCAAAGCTGCACCGCTTGATCTCAAGAATCCAGTAGTCAGGTCATTGACCCAACGAATCGAAGACATGATTGGGCAAAAGGGAAACGCGGCGACCTACGGAACCTTCCGAATAGGTGGTGATCGCCCGAAATTCGCAGACGACCTGATCGGCTATCAACAGGCTGGAAACCCAGGCAACGATGAGTTTGTAGCAGTTACGCACTCGTGTATGGAGTCACTGAAGACAGCAGCAGATGGGGAGCCCCTGGCAACAGGTGGGTGCATCTTCTTCGCAGATTACCTCAGCGAACGAAATCACTACTTTCTGACCGTTATGATAAAGGAGCGTGACGGAATCCGCCTGAACAGAGATCTTGTACCCGAGGACGTGACGCAACTGGATCTCAACAAGCTGCACCAGGTTGCTCGAGTCACATTCGACGCTCTTGCACAATACCTCGCTACTGAAGACGAAGATGCCAGGAGCGAGATGACATATCTCCACTTCGTCAGCCCGAAACGCCTGCAGAGCGCGGCTGGTTATTTCGTCAAGGGGCTCGGGTGTACGCCAGGCTCATCGGCCACACGAGCGACACGGAAGCTCATTACAGAGGGCCGCGCTTTTTTCGAGGAGAACGAACTGCTCAAGTCCAACGCCTCGGATTTCGGTCGAGAGGTCGTTAGTCTGCTAGATACTGCGCATCGCGAGACCAGATCAGTGAAGTTGTCAGAGGTCGAAGACATAGCTCGGAAGTACATTCCGAAGGATGATGAAGATGTAGTAGAAGAGATTGTAAACGACTTTTACCAACGCCTCCAAAGCGAGAGAAATCAGATCCCGACCGAATTCGTGCCAACACGAGAAATCAAACGTTTCACTGAAATTTGGCACACGGCACCAGCAGGATGGAAGATCCGATTCGAGCGGAGCTCACTGGGGACCGACCGTAACGCGACCATTCGCTTCGATGCCGATAGCAACCAGTTGACGATTCGTAATCTGGACCCAGAGTTCGTGGCGAAGTTGAACGAGGCGTTAGATGAGTGAGACCCTCGGCGCGATTGTCGCGCTGTACCGCGCTGCAGGCCTTCCGCAGCTCGATGGCAGCCGGTTTGCGGCTCGATTGCCTCTGGGCGCAGGAATCCATGCGCTCATCTCACGATTACGCAATGCAGCTAACTCCCGAGACGGGCACTTCGAGCACCTAAGCGTTGACGGCGATGAACTCTTCGAAAACGACGATCTCCCTGCGCCGAGCCAGCAGGATGTGTCATTCGAATGGCATCTGGCCGGGCAAGGCGAATGTCGGTTCATAAGCAACAGGAATGGCTTCATTGAGACATACGAATCCCTTAGAACCGGCCAATTCCCGGGGAGCTTCTATGTGGTTTCAGACGACTACAACCATGGTGAAGACAAACCGCAGCCAGAGTGGCTTAATCGGGTATCGCAGCTCTGTGAGTTAATCGCACTTCTCAGGCGCCTCTCCGATTACCGTGACGAAAACTCGAGGCTCGTTTATCTAAGTGACTCGATTGCGCACAGCACAATAATCGAACCCGTCCTTAATGATTCATTGCTGAACATCAATGAGCTTGATTTTGAGTTTCTGCGAGAGCTTGTCGCGTCCTCCGAGGCGAATAGCATCCACACGCACGAGAAACGGGTAACCTTCCGGCTTTCACTGTCCGAGTACCTGCATCAGCATGCCGATGGTGCTCAAGACTCATTCCAGCACCTGGTACTACACCTGGATTCGTTCAAGCACGTTTACATCAGCAACCTCCAGACCTATCTCAGCGGATTTACGTTCGAAACGAAGCGCCGTGAGGTAGCAGACGCTCAGATCCGCTTTGCAGAGCAGATCGCCAAGGTCGTGGGAGATATGACTGGCAAGATGCTCGGCGTGCCTGTGGCACTCATTGCGTCCTTCGGGATGGTCAAGGCGACCGGATGGATCGAACAAGTCGTGTTCCTTGTCGGGGCGTTTCTAGCGTCCCTCGTCATCTTTTTCATGGCTCGGCACTACCACCGACAACATCTAAGCATCGAGCATAGCAAGGAGCTTGTTTTTGGCGGGCTCGACACCAAGGCAAGGATGCCCTGCTACCCTGAAGAACTTGCATCTGCGCTAGGGAATGCCTCCTTGGATATAGACAGGAGCATCCAGCGGCTGCGTTGCACAATCTGCTTCTACCAAGTTGCTGCCTGGATTCCAACGGTAGCAGCTTTGGTGATCTTCATCCACATGCACCACGCTAAGGCGTGGTAGTGCACACTTGGGTAACTGGAAACTCCAAAACCTCTATCACTCAGTCTGCGACGTGCCACTGCAAGAAAATACCCCGCTCCTCGCTGTTGGGGTTTGGTCGTTCTTCGAAACCTTGACCGCGCAGGCTGGAAGGAACCCCAACACGGACTTTCATGGCTTTCTGAGTCAGGCTCGGTTGACCGGTTATGGCTTGGGAAACAAACAGCAGATCAACCCGCTACGCGAGGCTTTGAAGCGAATTCTTCACTACGGTAACACAACAAAGCATCACGATACGGCAGCCGCCTTCAATGGCGACCAGCTTGCCAACGACATGGATACTCTTGGTAACATAATCCTCAAACTGATCAAGGATGCCATCACTCAGAAGACTTGAACAAAGCGCTGGCCGAGGAAATTGTCATTTGATACCATGCAATTGATTGGAAAAGAGAAAAGGACAATTTGCCATGCCGCGAGGAACCTCACCGCTCAGATATCCCGGCGGCAAAACGTGCCTCTATCCGCTCGTTTCGAGAATCCTTCAAAACAACCGACTTGAGCGACGACATTACGCCGAGCCCTTCGCGGGTGGGTGTGGTCTCGCACTCGCATTGCTCTACGAAGGCCACGTCAGCGATATCCATATCAACGATGTCGATGCGTCAATCTGGGCGCTCTGGCATAGCGTGCTGAACGATACCGACGAGTTCACTTGTCGCATCCGAAAGACACCGATCACCATCGATGAATGGCGCGCGCAGCGTGGGGTTCATCTGGCAATGGATGTTGACGACCCGCTCGCGTTGGGCTTCTCGACCTTCTTTCTCAACCGAACCAATCGCTCGGGCATCATCAAGGCGGCGGGCGTTATTGGCGGCCTCGATCAGAACGGCCCTTACAAGTTGGATTGCCGCTTCAATCGTGATGACCTGGCGCGGCGCATTCGCAGGGTGGCGAAGTACAAGAATCGAATACATCTGACGCGGCGCGATGCTCTCGCTTTCGTCAAAGACACCAGCGCCAACCTGCCGAAATCGACGTTCTTCTGTATCGACCCTCCTTATTTCAACAAGGGACAGGGCCTCTATACCAGTTACTACGACCCGGAGGATCACGGTATTCTTGCCAAGTCGATCTTGGAGTTAGAGAACCCGTGGATCGTCACCTATGACGACGTGCCGGCGATCACGAGGCTCTATCGTGATCGCCGGCAGTATCAGTTTGATATCAGCTATTCAGTTGAAACGAAGCGACGCGGGACCGAGTTGCTAATCGCCTCGAAGGGTCTTCGACTGCCTACTGAAATTCGGGGAAATCAAGTGCATCGTCCCCAATATCGAGTCGCTTAGGACTTATCCGATCGCACCAGTTCTTTCATACGTTAGGCGCTTCCCGGCCACGCCCTTAAGGGTGATACTCTATGGAGTGATGCGAAAGGATGAAGGGTGATTATTGTGACAGGATGCTGCGCAATCGTGCGCCACACGATCCGGATTTCCTCACCTGCCCTGTAGTGCGCCCACCAAAAAGTCCCGCACCGCCTGATTGATCTCGGCCCGATCCTCATCACTCACCCCCAGGAATGGTCTGGCCGGAATATCACCCCGGGGGATCGGCCCACCACGTTTTGTCCTTCCGAACGCCCCCTGCTCTGCACCAAACTGGTGCGTACCGGCATAGATGCGGGTACTGCCGATCTCGATGTGCTGTCGCCCGGCCCGATACGCCAGCGTGCCGCGCAGGTGGCCGTATTCTGTCAATATCTTGTCCCTGTTCTTTCGCTTGCGCGCCAGCGTCATCGCTGAGAGCGGCGTCCAGGGCTTGCCCTCGGGCGATTGCTCGTCATCGAAGCGCTCGCGGGTGGTATTGAGCAGATGCTCGCCGATGGCGGCCATCACCGGGGTCAGATCACGACCGGCGCG
>CATOSA010000019.1 GCA_951812315.1 uncultured Burkholderiales bacterium | reverse complement strand
CCCGATCGCCGTCGCCGTCGAATCCGATACCCAGATCGGCTCGATTAGCTTTAACCGCTTCGATCAACGCCTGGGGATGGACAGCGCCGCAGTCGAGGTTGATATTCATCCCGTCCGGCCGGTTGCCGATCAACTCCACTTCCGCGCCGAGCTCATGGAACACTTCTCCGGCCACGTGATACGTCGCGCCATGCGCACAATCGATCACGAGCTTCATTCCGCGCAGGTCAAGGTCGGCAGGAAAAGTACTCTTGCAAAACTCGATATAGCGTCCGCCCGCGTCGTCGATGCGGCGCGCCTTACCCAGCTTCACCGAAGGCATGGTATCGATCGGCAACTCGAGTTGCGCTTCGATCGAATCCTCTACAGCACCAGGAAGTTTGTTGCCGTGACCGGAAAAGAACTTGATTCCATTGTCTTCGAACGCATTATGTGACGCTGAAATCACGATCCCGGCGCTCAAGCGAAGCGCCCTTGTGAGATAGGCAACTGCCGGCGTCGGCATCGGTCCGGCGAGATATACATCAACACCGGCAGCCGAAAGACCGGCCTGCAACGCCGATTCAAGCATATAGCCCGAGATTCGCGTGTCCTTTCCGATCAACACCCCAGCGTGCTGGCCGGCAGATAGTCCAGCCCCTGACGCGAGCACTTTTCCCGCCGCATATCCCAGTCGCATCACGAAATCGGGGGTAATCGGTGGCTTGCCCACCGTTCCGCGGATGCCGTCGGTTCCAAAATAGCCTGTGGATTTAGTCAAGTCGATATCGCCTCGTTTGGTGCTGCCTCGTTTGGTGCAGCGTCCTTTGATGCCGTTTCATTCGATGTTGTCCTGCTTGACGCCGCACCGTCGGATACCGTGTCCTCTGACTCGGCTGCGCGCTTCCCTGCTGCCTGCCATACCTGCAAAGCATCGCGGGTCTCGGCGACATCATGCACGCGAACGACCGACGCACCGTTGTCAACTGCCAACAGTGCTGCCGCGATGCTCGAACCCAGCCGGCTTTTCGCGTCACGTTGTCCTGTTATGCCACCCAGTAGCGACTTGCGTGACAGGCCAACGAGGACCGGAAATCCAAGTGAAGCGATTGTAGTCAATCGATGCAACAATTGCAGATTGTGCTCAAGCGTCTTGCCAAATCCGAACCCCGGATCCAGAACGATTCGATTCGCCTCAATGCCCCTATCAAGCAAACAACGCGCTCGCTCGCGAAGAAATTCCGATACTTCCAACAGGACATCCCGGTAAACGGGTGCACGCTGCATATGTGTTGGTGTCCCCTGCATGTGCATGAGGCAGACAGCCGCATCAGACGCTGCAATGGCGTCAATACCTCCCGGATTTCGGAGCGCAGAGGTGTCGTTGATCATCGAGGCGCCAGCGGCGAGCGCTTCGCGCATGATTTGCGGCTTGCAGGTATCAACGGAGACCGGCACGCCCAGTTCGGTAATCTTGTTCAGGACAGGCATGACACGCCTGCGTTCCTCGTCGAGCGGTACTGGCGCTGATCCCGGACGCGAGGACTCGCCGCCCAGGTCCAGAATGTCAGCACCGTCCGAGACCAATTGCTCGGCGTGTGCGACTGCGCGCGCGGTATCAATGAATTCACCGCCATCAGAGAAAGAATCGGGTGTGATGTTGACCACGCCCATGACCAGAGGCCGGCGTAGTGACAGTTTGAATTCACCGCAGACAAAAAAGCCAGCCTGAGCACCGTCACTCATGTGTCTGCTGCCAGACAACGTCGCTCCGGCGCGCCGATATCGGGTGCGCATCGACGCAATCGCGCGTGCTCGGATTTGACCCTCACTCAGTAACCTGCCGGGCTTGGGGTCATTGGGCGGCAGCGGCGCCAGAGAACTGAATTCAGGCCGTGATTCATTAGCGCTAGTTCCATTTAAACCCCGGCATGCGCGTCAAGATCTGTACTTGCTCTCGTACACGTTTATGCACCCGTATTTCGCTCTCAAGCACCGAAGTCCTGCAGTCCACCCTTTCAGACGTTTATCGTTTCACCATCGGCGATCAGGTTTCTTCTGCCGGCTTGGATGTGGGCGACGGGGAATCGTCGGGCGGCTGCGTTGGCGACTGCGGCGGCGTCGGCTTGGGTGGGCGCGGCGGCTTGCCATCCATGATGTCGCTGATCTGATCCGCGTCTATCGTTTCCCACTCAAGCAGTGTCTTCGCCATTGCTTCGACCTTGTCGCGGTTTTCTTCAATCAGCTTGCGCGCGATCCCGTAACGCTCGTCGATGATCTTGCGAATTGCCGCATCAACTTTCTGCATGGTCGCTTCCGACAAATTCTTGTGCGTCGTAATAGACCGGCCGAGGAATATTTCGCCCTCGTTCTCGCCGTAAATCATCGGTCCAAGCTCGTCACTCATGCCCCATTGGGTCACCATCCGGCGTGCCATGTCGGTCGCACGTTCAAAATCGTTCGACGCGCCAGTCGTCATCTGCCCCATGAAAATTTCTTCGGCAATACGCCCGCCAAACAATACCGATATGTTCTCCAGTAATTGTTCGCGATCCATACTGAAGCGATCTTCCTGCGGCAACTGCATGGTCACACCCAGGGCGCGACCGCGCGGAATGATGGTGACCTTGTGCACCGGATCCGTTTTAGGCATCAGCCGCGCGACAACCGCGTGCCCGGACTCGTGGTAAGCCGTATTCATGCGTTCGTGTTCCGGCATGATCATGGATTTGCGCTCGGCGCCCATCATGATCTTGTCCTTGGCGCGTTCAAAGTCGACCATGTCGACGAGCCGCTTGTTCGCCCTGGCAGCAAACAGGGCAGCCTCGTTCACGAGGTTCGCCAGATCAGCGCCGGACATGCCGGGCGTGCCGCGCGCAAGAATATCCGCCTGGACGTCTGGCGCCACCGGCACCTTGCGCATGTGAACCATCAGAATCTGCTCGCGCCCACGAATATCGGGCAACGGGACAACAAGCTGACGGTCAAAGCGGCCCGGGCGCAATAACGCCGGGTCAAGCACATCCGGCCGGTTCGTCGCGGCGATGACGATGACTCCGGAACCGGTTTCGAAACCGTCCAACTCGACCAGCAACTGGTTCAGTGTCTGCTCGCGCTCGTCGTTTCCACCACCCAGGCCGGCGCCACGCTGCCGGCCGACAGCGTCGATCTCGTCAATAAACACAATACATGGCGCGTGCTTCTTGGCCTGCTCGAACATGTCGCGGACCCGTGCAGCGCCAACGCCGACAAACATCTCGACAAAATCTGAACCCGAAATCGAGAAAAAGGGTACTTTCGCCTCACCGGAAATTGCCCTGGCGAGCAAGGTCTTGCCAGTGCCAGGAGACCCAACCATCAGCACGCCACGGGGTATGCGGCCACCTAGCTTCTGAAACTTTCCCGGATCGCGCAGGAATTCGACGAGTTCGGCGACCTCTTCCTTTGCCTCCTCGCAACCAGCGACATCGGCAAATGTCACGCCAATGTTGCCATCGTCGAGCATGCGTGCGCGGCTCTTGCCGAACGAGAAAGCGCCGCCGCGGCCTCCGCCCTGCATCTGGCGCATGAAAAATATCCACACCCCGATAAGCAGCAGCATCGGAAACCACGACACGAAGATATTCATCAACAATGACGGTTCTTCTTCGGGCTTGGCTTCGATCGCAACACCGGCCTTGAGCAGGTCAGACACCAGCCACGGATCCGATGGCGAATACACCGAATAGAGTTCCCCGTCGGTTTTGCGTACCCGCAGAGTTCGGCCCTCGATCGTGACGCCAGCGACACTTCCCTGATTGACGTCCTGGATGAATTGGGAATACTCAGTCGCCGTTTTCTGCTGATGCCGCGCGCCAAACTGATTGAAAACGGTCATCAGGACAAGTGCTATGACGAGCCAGACAGCGACATTCTTGATGAGATTGTTCAAAAGTGCTCCTTCAGGGAATTACAGCGGCTACCCGTCCGCCTCGTATCAGACCGATTCTAAACTGTTTCGCCACCCGTCGCTGCCGTTGCATCCGGCATTTTACGGCCACGGGCAAGCAGAAAAAACTCGCTGGATCTATTGCGCGATGCCTCAGGCTTGCGTACCACCACCGTTTCGAAGAACGCCCGCATCTGGCGGCGCAGATCGTCAACCCCTTCGCCCTGGAAGGCTTTGACCAGCAGCGTCCCACCCGGTTTCAGATAAGTGACCGCAAACTCTAGCGCCAGTTCAACCAGATGCAGGGCCCTCACCTGGTCAGTCGACGCAATTCCACTGATATTGGGGGCCATATCCGAAAGTACAAGGTCTACCGTACGTCCTTTCAATGCCTGTTCCAATTGTCCTAGTACCGCCTGTTCGCGGAAATCTCCCTGAATAAAGCGCACATGGGGTATCGGCGCCATTTCCAGCATATCGAGAGCGAAGACCATGCCCCCGTCACCGACCACAGGCGCGACTAGTTGCGACCAACCGCCCGGGGCCGCACCCAGATCGACCACACACATGCCCGGCTTTATCAGCTTGTCGCCTTCGTCGATCTCCTTCAGTTTGTAAGATGCACGAGAGCGCATGCCATCGCGCGCAGCGCGCTTCACGAATTGATCCGAAACATGTTCCCGCATCCAGGCGCCGCCAGTCTTCTTCCGCGCCACACGCCCAGGCCTGTCTCCTGTCTTGCGGGAGGCCTTGTCGCGGGCTACGCGGGTGGTCTTATTGCTCGTCATTACCTACAATCCGCCGCGGAGGTCAATTTGCTCAGTCTTACATCCGTACAACAACGTGCTCTTCGGGCCCGCGCCCACGCCCTCAATCCGGTCGTTGTCATCGGCAACAAAGGTTTGACTGCGTCCATATTTCGCGAGCTGGAAGCAAGTCTCGAAGCACACGAACTAATCAAGGTTCGCGCAAGTGACGCGGACCGAACGGCCCGCAACGCGCTGTTAATGCAAATCTGCGCAGAACTCAACGCGGCGCCTGTACAACACATTGGCAAGATTCTTGTGATTTATCGTCCATCTGACGAGCAAACATCGCAAGCACCCAAACGCCGCGCGCCAGGTAAATCAAAGGGTGCAAGACGCACAAAGCGATCGCACCAGTCGGATAGTTAGTCTGTCTTGCAGCCGGTCGGAATCGGGCGTTCGACGCGGACGCTGCTAGTCCCTAGTAGCCTAGTGCCTCAATAGCGAGCTTGAGGCCGAATCACCAGCGATACCAGCCCCAATCCGAGCAAGATTTTGACAAGATACAGCATGCCGGCAACCATGTGCCATCTCGCAAAGCTGTTCGCCACCTCGCTTTGCATGACCTGTGCCGGATAAACCTGTTCGCGAAGACCGGAAAGTATCGGCTGAATACCAAACTGGCTGATGCAAATCAGCACCATCATACTGACAACCAACCAGAACACGGGTTGGCGCATTGCACGCGAGCGAAACCGGATTAAACGTATGATCAACACGCATCCACCACAGGCCAGACCAATAAAAGCGGTCACAACAAACAAATGTGCAGCGACGTTTCCCGCCAGTATCCGGTCGCTGATCATGCGAAACAGGGCGGGCGCAACGAGAACGCCTGTAGACCACAGCGCGCCCACCCACACCGTCACGGCGATCGCCTGAATTGTGTCGAGAATGCGCGCACTGAGCATTGTCAGCAAGCCCGGTATCAGGCGACCGTTTACACGTACTTCACGTCGATGATTTCAAACTCTTTGAAACCACCGGGTGTGTCTACCTCTGCGACGTCTCCGGAGTACTTGCCGATGAGCGCTCGCGCAATCGGAGAACTGACCGAAACCTTGCCGATTTTGATATCCGCCTCATCGTCACCGACGATCTGATACGCGACGCTTTTGCCACTTTCAAGGTCTTCAAGTTCTACGGTTGCACCAAAAACACAGCGACCGTCTACATCGAGCTTGGCCGGATCGATGATTTGCGCATTGGAAATTTTGCCTTCAAGTTCGAGGATACGTCCTTCGACAAAACCCTGACGTTCCTTGGCAGCGTCGTACTCTGCATTCTCCGAAAGATCACCGTGCGAGCGCGCTTCCTGAATCGCAGTGATGACAGAAGGCCGTTCTACGGTTTTCAGCCGATGCAGTTCCTGCCGCAGTTGATCAGCACCAGTAACGGTTAAAGGGATCTTGTTCATACGCTACCTCAAAAAATCCTGCCGGGGTAACACCCCCGGCGAATGTGAAAAACGCCCACTACAACATCGCGTGAAGATCTTGCAGCGGGTAGACGCGCAGTTCCTGCATATCCCTTAATCCGGTACTCGCGGCACGCGCGCCGGCAATGGTCGTGAAGTAGGTGACGCGGCCTTGAAGGGCCGAGCGGCGCAAGGAGTAGGAATCCTGAATCGATGCTCTGCGTTCGTCAACGGTGTTGACGATCATTGCAACTTCACCATTCTTGATCATGTCGACAATATGCGGCCGGCCCTCCATGACCTTGTTCACTGCGCTAACCTGCAGGCCGGCCGCAGCCAACGCTGCGGCGGTTCCACGGGTCGCGATTAACTGGAAGCCAGATCCATCGAGTGTGCGGGCGATGTCGATCAATGCGTCTTTGTCTGCATCCTTGACGCTCAGAACGACATTTCCACTCTCCGGTAACCGCACGTTTGCGGCAATCTGTGATTTCACGAACGCTTCGGCAAAGGAATTGCCGACCCCCATGACTTCTCCGGTAGATTTCATTTCCGGCCCGAGTATCGTGTCGACACCGGGAAACTTGATGAACGGAAATACCGCTTCCTTGACCGAGAAATAAGGTGGCACCACTTCGCTCATCACGCCCTGGGAAGCAAACGAGCTAGCGGCCATGCAGCGAGCCGATATCTTTGCCAGCGGCAGGCTCGTCGCCTTCGACACGAATGGAACCGTACGCGATGCACGAGGATTTACTTCGAGCACATAAACGGTCTCGCCCTGCAACGCATATTGCACGTTCATCAAGCCGACAACATTGAGCGCCTTTGCCAGCGCGGCCGTCTGTCTGCGCAATTCGTCCTGCAAATCGGCGGACAGACTGAACGGCGGCAGTGAGCATGCCGAATCACCGCTGTGCACACCGGCTTGCTCGATGTGCTCCATGATGCCGCCGATGACGACTTGCTTTCCGTCCGATACGGCGTCGACGTCTACTTCGATCGCATCGTTTAGAAACCGGTCGAGCAAAACCGGGCTGTCATTGCTTACCTTAACCGCCTCGCGCATGTAACGCTCGAGATCCGATTGCTGATGGACGATCTCCATTGCGCGTCCGCCCAGCACATACGACGGACGGACCACCAGCGGATAGCCGATCTCCTGCGCCAGCGCAATCGCCGAATCGGGATTTCTGGCGGTGCGATTGGGCGGTTGCTTGAGCCCCAGCCCTTCGAGCAATTGCTGAAAGCGCTCGCGATCCTCGGCGCAATCGATCATGTCGGGACTGGTTCCAATTATCGGTACGCCGTTGGCGTGAAGACTCTGCGCAAGTTTAATTGGTGTCTGACCGCCAAACTGCACGATGACACCGTATGGTTTCTCGAGCTCAACAATTTCCAGCACGTCTTCCAGAGTCAACGGCTCGAAATACAGACGGTCCGAGGTGCCGTAGTCAGTCGATACGGTTTCCGGATTGCAGTTGACCATGATCGTTTCAAATCCGTCTTCGCGTAGCGCGAGTGCTGCGTGCACGCAGCAATAATCGAATTCGATTCCCTGGCCGATACGATTCGGTCCGCCGCCTAGAACCATCACCTTCGAGTTTGCGGACGGCCGCGCTTCGCACTCTTCTTCATAGGTGGAATACATGTACGCGGTTTTGGTGTCGAACTCAGCCGCGCAGGTATCAACCCGCTTGTACACCGGGCGCACATCGAGCATCTTGCGCCTGGCGCGTACTGCCTCCTCGTCGCAGTCGAGCAACCTGGCGAGCCTTCGATCCGAGAAGCCCTTGCGTTTGAGCGCGAACATGCGGTCGCGCTCAACCTCTTCAATTCGACCGCCACCGAGTGCTTTCTCTTCGCAGACAATATCCTCGATCTGAGCGAGAAACCACGGGTCAATTCGCGAATACTGGCGCACTTCCTCCAGTGCCATGCCGATGCGAAACGCATCTGCCAGAAACAGGATGCGCTCCGGCGCAGGCTCGCCGAGCTCGGTTTCGATTTCCTGGCGGTCTGTCGAGCGCCCATCAAATCCGTCGATTCCTGTCTCAAGGCCGCGCAGCGCCTTTTGCATTGACTCCTGAAAGGTGCGACCCATTGCCATCACCTCTCCCACTGATTTCATTTGCGTGGTGAGGTGGGGATCGGCCTGCGGGAACTTTTCGAATGCAAAGCGTGGAATCTTGGTAACCACATAGTCGATAGTCGGTTCGAAAGAAGCAGGCGTGGCGCCACCGGTTATGTCATTTCGCAGTTCATCGAGGGTGTAACCTACGGCCAGTTTGGCCGCCACCTTTGCGATCGGAAACCCGGTCGCCTTGGACGCCAACGCTGATGAGCGTGACACTCTTGGATTCATTTCGATAATGATCATTTGCCCGTTTGCAGGGTTGACCGCAAACTGAACGTTGGATCCACCTGTATCAACCCCGATTTCGCGCAACACGGCGATGGAGGCATCGCGCATGATCTGATATTCCTTGTCAGTCAGTGTCTGCGCAGGAGCAACCGTAATCGAATCTCCGGTGTGAACGCCCATCGGATCGAGGTTTTCGATCGAGCAAATTATGATGCAGTTGTCTTTGCAATCGCGCACCACCTCCATCTCGAACTCTTTCCAGCCGATGACTGACTCCTCGATCAGCACTTCGGTTGTCGGCGACGCGTCGAGGCCGCGCTCGATGATGGATACAAATTCTTCGCGGTTGTAGGCGATTCCGCCGCCGGTCCCGCCGAGGGTGAACGACGGCCGGATAATGGCTGGATAGCCGATCGAGGCTTGCACTTGCATGGCCTCTTCCATGCTGTGTGCGGTCATGGAACGGGGGCTGGCAAGCCCGATTTTGCTCATGGCGGCCTTGAACTTCTCGCGATCTTCGGCTTTGTCGATGGCCTCTTTGCTGGCACCAATCATTTCAACATCGTACTTGTCGAGCACACCCTTGCTGGCAAGGTCGAGCGCACAATTGAGCGCAGTTTGCCCGCCCATGGTCGGTAACAACGCGTCCGGGCGTTCCGCTTCAATCACTTTCTCAACCATCTGCCAGGTCACCGGCTCGATGTAAGTCACATCTGCCAGCTCCGGATCTGTCATGATTGTCGCGGGATTGGAATTCACCAGGATCACGCGGTAACCTTCTTCGCGCAGCGCCTTGCATGCCTGCGCTCCCGAGTAGTCAAACTCGCACGCCTGGCCGATCACGATCGGTCCCGCGCCGATGATCAGGACGGATTTGATGTCGCTGCGTTTGGGCATAGTTAAAGGCGGGTTGTCCGGGTCCAGACTTGCTAGTCGGCCCGTTTGTGTTGGTCAATCATGGATACAAACCGGTCAAACAGGTAATCGACATCATGTGGGCCGGGGCTCGCTTCAGGATGGCCCTGAAAACAGAATGCCGGTTTGTCACGACGCTCGAATCCCTGCAAGCTGCCGTCGAACAAAGATGTGTGTGTCACGCGCGCACTCTCAGGCAGGCTGTCAGCGTCAACGGCAAATCCGTGATTCTGGCTGGTAATCATCACTTTTCCGGAATCCACGTCAAAAACAGGATGATTGGCTCCGTGGTGCCCGAACTTCATCTTTGTTGAGCGAGCACCGGTCGCCAGCCCAAGCAATTGATGACCGAGGCAGATACCGAATACAGGCAGGTTTGCGTCGACCAGTGTGCGAATCGCGCTGACCGCATAATCGCAGGGCTCTGGATCACCCGGTCCATTGGAAAGAAAAACGCCATCCGGCTTTAGGGCAAGCACATCGGCTGCAGGTGTTTGCGCAGGCACGACCGTGATGCGGCATCCTCGAGACGCAAGTTTGCGCAATATATTGCGCTTTACACCGAAATCATAAGCAACGACATGGCGCGATGCCTCAACGCTCTGGCCATAACCGGCGCCCAGTTCCCACTCTGTCTCCTGCCACTCGTACGCCTCTTTGCAGCTGACGACTTTTGCCAGGTCCATACCGGCGAGTCCAGGAAATGCGCGCGCCTTCTCCAGCGCGGCGTCTTCGTCGACTTCGCCTGCCATCAGACATCCATTCTGCGCACCCTTCTCGCGCAGAATTCGCGTCAGTTTCCTCGTATCTATGCCGGCGATCGCTGGAACCGCCTGTTCGCCAAGATAGGCCTGAAGTTTCTGTGTCATACGGAAGTTACTGGCCAGAACGGGAAGCTCGCGTATCACCAGACCGGCGGCGTTGACCTGGCCCGCTTCGACGTCTTCGGGATTAACACCGACGTTACCAATGTGCGGGTAGGTCAATGTCACGATCTGCCGGCAGTAAGAGGGGTCCGTAAGGATCTCCTGATAACCGGTCATGGAAGTGTTAAACACTACCTCTCCACTGGTACTGGTGTTTGCACCAATGGACACACCCCGGAACACAGTTCCATCAGCCAGCGCGAGTACGGCAGGGTATTGTTTCGAAGCAGACTGTTTCGACACAGGCGAGAATTACTCCCGGGTTTTATGGACAAGCAAGCCAGCGCTCGAAAAGCGAGGATAAGCAGGCTACACGTACGAAAGCGGGAGGGGTGAACCCCTCCCGCTTTCGAATTAGCGTCATTATAGCTGCGACTGCACTATCGCTTCAATGTCGACGCAAATTGAAGCGCCTAATCAATGCAATACAGATTTGCGTAAACCAGCTGTGAATTATATGCAGCCGCTGTTAGTCAGTCTGTCGTCGCCTTCGCACGCCGGGAACTCCAGTGCGCCGCTAGCGCAGACCGAGCACGTCCTGCATATCGAACAGGCCATTATTCTTGTCTGCGATGAATCTTGCAGCTCGCAGCGCGCCAACGGCAAATGTCGCGCGGCTGGACGCCTTGTGGGTAATTTCAACGCGCTCACCTGTACCCGCAAAGATCGCAGTGTGGTCGCCGACGATGTCGCCGCCGCGCACGGTGGCGAAGCCGATCGTCGATGATTTTCGCTCTCCGGTTACGCCCTCACGGCCGTAAACAGCACATGATTTCAAATCACGGCCAAGGGCATTTGCAATCACCTCACCCATTCGCAACGCTGTCCCGGATGGCGCATCGACCTTGTGGCGGTGATGCGCTTCGACGATCTCGATATCGTGCCCCTCTGCCAATACTCGGGATGCGACATCAAGCAATCGAAACACGAGATTGACGCCGACACTCATGTTCGGTGCCTGAACAATCGCGATCTTGTCTGCCGCAATATCAATGCGAGCCTGTTGCTCGTCAGTAAGACCAGTCGTGCCGATGACCATCTTCACACCATTGCGCACACAAGCGTCAAGATGCTCGATGGTGCCCTCTGGCCGGGTGAAATCGATCAGCACATCACATCCGGGAAGCGCAGATTGCAGATTGCCGGAAATGCTGACGCCATTGGGCGCCCCGATAATTTCCCCTGCATCTTTTCCGATAAAAGGGCTATCCGCGCGCTCAAGGGCGCTTTTCAGACGAAAGTCTGCAGATTCGGCCACGGCCTCGAGCAGGGCTCGGCCCATTCGCCCGGCGCTACCGGCGATTGCAATATGTTGAGTCTTCATAGGTTCAGACCGCGATCAATAAGATGGGTCATTGGCCAGTCGCATTGACCTGCAGATCCGGCGCCGCCCGCAGCAACACGACGTCGCCTTCGATTCGGACCAGCTTGTCTTCGGAAAACACCACCGTAATACCGCGTCTGCGATTGACGTCGCCGGCTTTCCCGGTCAGATAGACATAATCCCATCGATCGCGGTGAAACGGATCGACTACCAGCGGCGTTCCGAGAACGAAAAGGACCTGCGAACGTGTCATGTCCAGTTTCAGCTTGGACATCATTTCCTGATCGACATAGTTGCCCTGTTGCACATCAACTTTGTGCGGCACCAGAAAACACGCTGACAAGAAAAATGGAATCAACAGAATCAACAGACGCAAGGCGTTTTTGCCCCCCGATTTTGCTGCCATGTATGTGTTCATCTACAGCTGAGTCTCAATCGATACTCCGTTTTCGGCCGATGCACGACGATGGCGCAGTATGCAAGAAAATATAAAGCCGATATGATAAGTCATTCAACATGATGAGTCCTGAAATGAGAACCCCTCAAGATTTGAAGAACAGGGGCCTGAAAGCGACGCTGCCGCGGCTCAAGATACTAAATCTGTTCGAGACCAGCGACGAGCGCCATCTTACGGCAGAGGATGTATACAAACTGCTGCTAAACGATGGCATGGAAATCGGGTTGGCAACTATTTATCGCGTGCTCACCCAGTTCGAACAGGCCGGACTGTTGATACGCCATCATTTCGAGTCGGGAAAAGCCGTTTTCGAGCTCGACAAGGGCGACCATCATGACCATCTGGTGTGTATCCAGTGCGGAAACGTCGAGGAGTTCTTTGATCCTGAAATTGAACGGCGGCAGGCCGCAATTGCCAAGGATCGGGGATTCCGAATTCAGGATCATTCGCTACACCTTTATGCAGACTGCCTGCGGCCGGATTGCGAAAACAGGAAGAAAGACGAGATCTAGGAATTACACCGGGATTCACAGCGGCCGGTCAGTAGCCGTGTCGTTGCACCAGCTGCCGTTTTGGGGCGAGACTCTGCGCTATGCACCGCGGCTGAAATAGCCAGCTTATCCGGAATGATGAAGAAGCTCCGCGGCGTGCTTGCGTGTTGTTTCAGTAATCTGGACGCCGCCAAGCATGCGCGCAATTTCTTCGACGCGTTGCCGATCTTCGAGCCGAACGACCGTGCTGATCGCGCTTCCATCACGCAGTTCCTTGGACACCTGCCATTGTTGATCCGCGCTCGCAGCGACTTGCGGGAGATGGGTCACACACATCACCTGATGGCGGGCACCCAGAGCACTCAGCATGCGGCCGACAATCTCGGCGACTCCGCCGCCAATCCCTACGTCGACCTCGTCAAATATCAGCGTCGGCACCTGCGCAATTTCGGATGTGGCAGTTTCGATCGCGAGCGATATTCGCGACAACTCTCCGCCTGACGCAACTTTGGCCAGTGGCCGCGGTTGCGTTCCGGCATGGCCTGCGACCCGAAACTCGACCTGTTCAAGCCCGTGAGATGCACATTCGTCCAGACTCGCTAAGGTCACTTCAAATTCACCCCCGTGCATCGCCAATGCCTGCATTGACTGCGTCACTTTGTCAGAAAGCTTTCGTGCCGCCTTTTGTCTCGCCGACGATAGTTTTCGTGCGATTTTTTCGCAGTCTGCGCGCTGCTCAGATTCGCGTCGCTCGAGCGCTTTCGCATCGAGGTTGGTGTCGAGCTCGTCCAGGCGTTGTTTCGCCTGCGCAAGCGTTGCCGGCAGGTCTTCCGGTGTCGCCCGGTATTTCCTGGCGGCGGTATGGATTGCATCGAGCCGGGCATCGACTTCGCTCAATCTCTGCGGATCCATCTCCAGTCTTTGCTGATAGTGCCGAAGGCTATATATGGCCTCCTGCAGCTGGATCTGCGCGGGTTCAACAAGATCCAGTATGTCGCGCAGTTGCGGATCGTATTCGACCAGCGCCGACAGCCTCGACTGCACCGATGCGACCGCGGCCAGCGCCGCAGTATCGCTCTCCGAAAGCGCCTGCATCGCGTACTCGGCGCCTTCAACAAGGCTGGCCGTATGGGCCAGACGTATTTGTTCCGCTGACACCTCGCGCCATTCCTGCTCGCTGAAGGCGAGGTTTTCGAGCTCTTCAATCTGCCATTCGAGTTGTTCGCGCTCCTTGCCGATCGACTCGGCATCCGCCTCAGCGGCAACACGCATTTTTCTGGTCGATTGCCATGCCTGCCAGGCCGCCGCGACCTGACGGGCAAGCCGGGTCGCGCCAGCATACGCGTCCAGCAATGTCCGCTGGGCCTGCGGTCTGGACAGTGATTGATGTTCGTGCTGACCGTGTATGTCGACTAAATGCGCACCGAGCGTTCGCAACTGTTGTACCGTCGCGGGCCTGCCATTGACCCACGCGCGTGTCCGCCCGGACGCGTCAATCAGGCGCCGCAGCAGGCACATGTCATCTTCAATGAGATCGGCCTGTTCCAGTAGTTCGCGGGCCGGGCCATTTTCGCTAATGATAAATTCCGCACTGACCTCAGCTTTGGCACATCCTTGCCGAACCAGGCCCGCGTCCGCGCGCTCACCAAGAACCATGGACAAGGCGTCAATCATTATTGACTTTCCAGCCCCGGTTTCGCCGCTGAGGACGCTGAAGCCCTTGTCGAACTCCAGTTCAAGCCGGTCGACAATAACGAAATCGCGAATATTCAGGCGATTGAGCACGACGTTCGCAATGGCGCGCTAAAGCGTCTCGCTCCAGTGGAGCTTTTCACGGAGCATATGGTAATAATCGTGCCCTTCCGGATGCAGCAAACGGATAGGGTGCGAACAACATCGCACCACGATGCGGTCGCCTTCCCCAAGCTCGAACCGTGAATGGCTGTCAAAGTGAACACGCGCATCGACCGATTTATGCATGGTGATCTCGATTTTGGCATCACCGCTAACGATAATGGGTCTGTTTGACAGCGTATGCGGGCTCACAGGAACCAGCGCAATACAACTCAGGCTTGGGTACAGAATCGGCCCACCAGATGACAACGCGTACGCGGTCGATCCGGTGGGACTGGCCACAATGAGCCCATCAGATCGCAGGTTGTATAGGAATCGTCCGTCAATGTGCACTTCCAGTTCAATAAGGCTTCCGTCAGCACCCTTGTTGACCGATACATCATTGAAAGCCAGAACTTTGCGCAGCGGCTCGCCGTGTAGATGCACATCCGATTCGAGCAGCATGCGCGAGTCGGTGACAAAATTTCCATCGAGAATAGAACCGATGGATTCGATCATTGTCTCCGTGGACAGGTCGGTCAAGAACCCCAACCGTCCCTGGTTGACGCCAACCAGCGCCACGTCGTGGGGCGCAAGCATGCGCGCAATGTTCAGCATGGTTCCATCACCGCCGATAACGACGGCAAGGTCGCAAGAGGCGCCAATTTCCTCGAGACTCGAAACAACATAATCGTTATGGCCGATTTGTTCGGCAGTGTACGTATCGAGCCGGACGCTCACGCCGCGCCGGGAAAGGAAAGCCGCGAGCCTGAGTAATGGCTCCGCGATTTCCGGACTCTTGTATTTGCCAATCAGCGCAACGGATTTGAATAAGCTCATGTGTGTCGAATTAAAGCATACTTCCCTGCAACGCTGGTTGCGTTACGTGAAATACGTTGTCTCGACCTGCCGGGCGCCAGCGAACAATAAGCTGAGCAGTCAACCTGCATATTTCACGAAGACGGTTGCCTATGCCACGTGTACAAGAACCGAATCAACTTGATAGCAACATTTTGGGGCGTTGTCCTGCAGAATAGTTTGTACGTATTCGCTTCTCAGGGGAAATGCGCCTAAGCAGATTGGACGATCGGGCGCAGAGGAATAGCCAGACTATTGCTCAAGGTCGATCGTCCAATCTGCTTAGGCGCATTTCCCCTGAGAAGCGAATCCTTCGTGAAATATGCAGGTTAATGGAAACAATGCCGAAAAGCTTTGTAGAATGGCCCACATGCTAAGTGATCGTGCAAGGATACTGCTTAAGTCGCTGGTCGAGCGTCATATCTATGACGGGCAACCGGTCGGATCACGGGCGCTGGCTCGCTTTTCGGGGCTCGATCTGAGTCCTGCAAGCATCCGCAACATCATGGCGGACCTTGAGGAAATGGGGTTCATTGCGAGCCCACACACGTCAGCCGGTCGGGTCCCGACGCCGCGCGGCTATCGTTTTTTTGTCGATACGCTGTTAACCGTCAAACCTCTCGATTCGCTCGAGGTCAACCAGCTTGAATGGCAACTGCAACCGGACAGCACCCAAAGGCTGGTGTCGGCCGCATCGCAAATGCTTTCGGATCTGACGCGATTTGCCGGAGTGGTCAAGACACCGCAACTCAGCGGCCTCGCTTTCAGGCACATCGAATTTGTCAGCCTTTCAGAAAAGCGCCTGCTGCTGATCATCGTCACCCCCGAAGGCGACGTTCAGAATCGAATTCTGCACGCGGACCGCAATTACAGCGAATCGGAACTTACGGAAGCGGCAAATTTCCTGAATCATCATTTCACGGGTCTCACTTTTGACGAAATAAAGGACCGTCTGAAAGAACAGCTCAACGAGTTGCGCGAGAACATGACCCGGCTGATGGCGCTCGCAGTCGACGCCGGCAATGAAGCCGCAACTGAAACCAAAGACACTTATGTACTGTCAGGAGAAAACAATCTGCTGCACGTACAGGATTTGTCTTCGAACATGCAAAGCCTGCGCCGCTTGTTCGACATGTTCGAGCAGAAGACCGGCCTGCTGCAGCTCCTCGACATCAGTAGCCAGGCGCACGGCGTGCAGATTTTCATTGGCGGCGACTCCGGGTTGGTGCCGATGGATGAATGCAGCGTCGTTACGGCGCCTTATGAAGTCGATGGCAGCGTCGTTGGCACAGTCGGCGTTATAGGCCCCACTCGAATGGCGTACGAGCGCGTAATACCAATTGTGGACGTTACCGCAAAGTTGTTGTCCAGCGCTCTGTCACATCAATAATGCCGCGGCCCGCACTCGTGCCGTTACCATGAGATACAGAACCGAGCCCGAGTTCACTCACGGTTCGCTGGCAAGGACAGGCGTGCTCCTCGTCAATCTGGGAACACCTTCGGCACCGACTGCCAAGGCATTACGTCCCTACCTGAAACAATTTCTTTCAGATCGTCGTGTTGTGGAAATCCCGCGGCCAATCTGGTGGCTAATTCTCAACGGCATTATTCTTAACACGCGACCGAAGAAATCGGCCCGCAAGTACGCATCCATCTGGACCGGGGACGGATCGCCTCTTCGCCTGCACACTGAACGGCAGGCACTGCTGCTACGTGGCTACCTGGGTGAACGCATCAAGAGCCCGCACACCGTCGCGTGGGCAATGCGCTATGGATCACCGTCTATCGATAGCGCGCTGGCCGATTTGCATGCAGACGGCTGCGATCGAATTTTGGTCTTACCGCTGTATCCGCAGTACGCCGCGAGTACGACTGCCAGTGCCTACGATGCGGTATTCGAATCGCTTGCAAAGCTACGCAACCTTCCCGCTCTGCGAATGGTGAAACATTTTCACGATCATCCGGCCTATATTTCAGCACTCGCCACCCAGGTCAGCCGATACTGGATCGAGCATGGCAGGCCGGACAAGCTGGTCCTGTCGTTCCATGGCGTACCCCGGTATACCCTTGATAAGGGCGATCCCTATCACTGCGAATGTCACAAGACCGCGCGGCTGCTCACCCAGGAATTAGGCGTCGATAGCGATATGGTAATTACAGCGTTTCAGTCCCGGTTTGGTCGTGCCGAGTGGCTGAAACCCTATACGCTCGAGACGGTCAAGCGGCTCGGCAAGGCAAAAACCGGGCGTATCGATGTGTTTTGCCCTGGATTTGTGTCGGACTGCCTGGAGACGCTGGAAGAAATCGGAATCGAGAACAAGGCGGTCTTCCTGAAGGCCGGCGGCAAGAGCTTCCACCATATACCTTGCCTTAACGACGGTCACGAGTGGGTTCAGGCACTCGCGCGAATCGTCGCAGACAACCTGCACGGTTGGGCGGCCAGCGACTATGATCGCGGCAAGGCCGAGCGCGATGCGCAACTGAGTGGGTCGCTCGCTAAAAAACTCGGCGCCAGAAACTAGTGCAGCGTCTTGCGGGCGCCTGCTCGCGCCTGTGTCAGATCAGACTGACCCCATTCTTGCGCCCGTAATCGGTTCGCAAATCGTAGTCGCGGCTTACGCTCTGGTGGGCACCCCGTATTTCCGTCGCCATACGATTTGCTTCTTCGGTCAACGCCTTGCAGGACTTCATCGGCTCAAGCAGATTCAATATATTTTCAATTTCTTTTCCAGCGTCCAGGGCTTCCTGCTTGTGAAATTCTTCGTCGCGCTCGACTGCCTCGACGAGTCTTTTCCAACGCTCGCGTAATGAGGCTGGTCCCTCAGCCTCACCGCGCCAGCGCGGTCTGACCGAGTTCACGCCAATCGTCACCGAGACTTTCTCCATTTTGCAGACACCGTCATGCATATTGTGGCGAAAACGCCACTGCACGTGCCATTTGGTGCGGGCCGGATGATTTCTACCATCGACGCCGAGCGGCCCCTTCTTGTCCATTTGTGCCATTAGCACCAACGCTGATCCGCCCTCAATATAGTAGTAACTGGCGCCGAAGCGTGACAATGGTTCAGCTTGGGCTACACCCGCGCAAAACGTGATACCCAGCAAAAAATACAAACAGCGTTTCATTCAGATCTCGGCATTTCAGTGGTTATTTCAGTTAGTTGCAGTCGTCTGCGCCGACTGCTTTGCGAGCGTTGCAAGCCAGTAGACATCACAGTATACGATCGCGGCAAACCGATTCTGGCAAATAATCACTGACCGATTACAACGTGTGCTTGAAATCCGCCGACTGACCCCCATAACTTCCCGGTTAGTTACCAGGAGGAATTCATGCAGGAACAGGATCGACCCGCCGACGCGAGCGAACCGGAAGAACAAACCGAATCAGCCACCCCTGAGAGCGGCGATCACGGCGATACCCCGGAGATTATGCCGAGTATCGAGGAACTCCTGAAGCAAGCGGAACTGGCTGCAAAGGAACACCACGACGCCTGGCTCAGAGCCAAGGCCGAAACTGAAAACATGCGCAAGCGGGCGCAAATCGATGTGGCAAATGCGCACAAATATGCGCTTGAAAACTTCGCGCAGCAGTTGTTGCCAGTGCGCGACAGCCTTGAGGCAGCTCTTGCAAGCCCCAAGCTCACACTGGAAACCCTGCAAGACGGGGTCGAAATGACGCTGAAGCAGCTTATCAGTGCATTTGAGAAGGCAAATATCAAGGAACTCAACCCATTAGGTGAAATCCTGGACCCCCATAAACATGAGGCGATGACCACAGTAGAGTCCGACGCGCCGCCCAACAGCATCGTAAGCGTGTTTCAAAAAGGCTATCAACTGAACGACCGCCTGGTTCGGCCGGCGCTGGTTAGCGTCGCCAAGTCCAAGGACTCTTGAAAATACCTGTTTACGCCCTAACGTACCGAATCATTAGACTATTTTAGATTGAGGATCATAAGGAAAGATCATGGGAAAAATTATCGGAATTGACCTCGGCACAACGAACTCCTGCGTCGCGATCATGGAAAGCG
Source organism: uncultured Burkholderiales bacterium (assembly GCA_951812315.1). Taxonomy (GTDB): domain Bacteria; phylum Pseudomonadota; class Gammaproteobacteria; order Burkholderiales; family Eutrophovitaceae; genus SG8-40. The sequence goes on along the minus strand of CATOSA010000019.1, from coordinate 48,926 downwards.
GCCAGGCTAAAGTAATCGAGAATGCAGAGGGTGCACGCACGACACCTTCAATCGTCGCTTATGCCGACGATAGCGAAGTGCTGGTCGGGGTACCTGCAAAACGCCAGGTCGTCACCAATCCAAAGAACACGCTCTATGCAGTGAAACGACTGATCGGCCGCCGCTTCAAGGACGCCGAAGTCCAGAAAGCCGTGGAACACTCCCCATTCACCATCGTTGGTGCCAAGAATGGAGACGCATGGCTCGAGGTTCGAGGCAAACAAAGCGCACCGCCGGAAATTTCCGCGCAAGTGCTCATGAAAATGAAAAAGACCGCAGAAGATTACCTTGGCGAGCCAGTCACCGAGGCGGTCATCACTGTGCCCGCCTACTTCAACGACTCCCAACGACAGGCAACCAAAGATGCCGGTCGCATTGCGGGCCTGGAGGTCAAGCGCATCATCAACGAGCCGACCGCCGCGGCGCTGGCATTCGGCATGGACAAGAAACAGGGTGATCGCAAAATCGCAGTCTATGACCTCGGTGGCGGAACGTTCGATATCTCGATCATCGAGATCGCCGAAGTCGATGGCGAGCACCAGTTCGAAGTGCTGTCCACCAACGGTGACACCTTCCTCGGTGGTGAAGATTTCGACCAGCGCCTGATCGAGTATCTCGCTGACGAATTCAAGAAAGAACAAGGTATTGATCTGCGCAGCGACATACTTGCGTTGCAACGCCTCAAGGAAGCGGCCGAAAAAGCCAAGATCGAACTGTCTTCCAGCCAGCAGACCGAAGTCAACTTGCCGTACGTCACAGCTGACGCTTCGGGGCCAAAACATCTGGCAGTGAAAATTACACGTGCCAAGCTGGAGAGCCTGGTCGAGGATCTGGTGAACAAAACCATCGACCCGTGCCGCACCGCGGTCAAGGATGCCGGCATTAAAGTCTCTGATATCGACGACGTGATTCTGGTCGGCGGCATGACGCGCATGCCCAAGGTGCAGGAAGTCGTGAAGGAGTTTTTCGGCAAAGAACCTCGTAAGGACGTCAATCCTGACGAAGCCGTTGCAGTTGGCGCGACCATCCAGGCAGGTGTTCTGCAGGGCGACGTGAAAGACGTTCTGCTGCTGGACGTAACCCCGCTGTCGCTTGGAATTGAAACGCTTGGTGGCGTGATGACGAAACTCATCCAGAAAAACACCACCATCCCTACCAAGGCACAACAGGTGTTCTCCACGGCCGAAGATACACAAACCGCGGTCACGATCCATGTGCTGCAAGGAGAGCGCGAGATGACGAGCGACAACAAGTCGCTGGGCCAGTTCAATCTGACCGACATCCCACCCGCGCCACGTGGAATGCCGCAAATTGAAGTGACGTTCGATATCGATTCGAATGGCATTTTGCATGTATCGGCGAAGGACAAGGCCACCGGCAAGGAAAACAAGATTACGATCAAGGCCAACTCTGGCCTGGCCGAGGACGAGATTGAAGCCATGGTCAAGGACGCTGAGGCGCACGCGGACGACGATCGCAAAGCTCGAGAAATGGTCGACGCGCGCAATGAATGCGATGCCCTTGTGCACAGCGTCAGGAAGTCGCTGGGCGAATACGGCGAGAAACTCGACGCCGAAGAGAAAGGCAAGATTGAACAAGCATTATCAGACGCCGAAGAAGCGATCAAGGGCAATGACAAGGACGACATTCAGGCCAAATCCCAGGCGCTGGCTGCCGCTTCACAGAAACTTGCGGAGCAAATAAATGCGCAGGCACAGGCACAGCAAGCGTCCCAAGGCGCAGATTCGGCTGCCGATGGTAATGGCGGACAACAAGCGCCGGAAGATGACGGCAATGTCGTTGACGCTGAATTCGAGGAAGTGAACGACAACAAGAAGTCAGCCTGACCTAACGCACCTTTCTTTGTAATCGGTCAGATGTACTCGGCGCCATTGACGGCAGGCACTACCAGCCTGTCCGCCAATGGTGCCGTTTGCGTCTGCCACATCTCATGCCCGGAATATGGCCAAACGCGACTACTATGAAGTTCTTGGCGTAAATCGAGACGCCTCCAACGACGAAATCAAGAAAGCCTATCGCAAGCTGGCGATGAAGTACCATCCGGATCGAAATCCGGACAATGCCAGATCGGAAGAACAGTTCAAGGAGGCTAAGGAAGCCTACGAGATTATCTCCGATCCGGAGAAACGGGGCGCCTACGACCAGTACGGACATGCGGGTGTAGATCAGGCGGCTGCAATGGGCGGCGGCGCAGCTGGATTCGCCGATGCGTTTGGCGACATTTTCGGCGGCGGAGGGGCCAGCGGGCGCGGCCGATCCAACGTGTATCGCGGCGCCGACCTGCGATACAACCTTGAAATTTCTCTCGAAGACGCGGCCCGCGGTACCGAGACAAGAGTGCGCATTCCGACCATGGATGAATGCACAACCTGTAGCGGGTCGGGCGAGAAGCCCGGGACGGAGCCCGTTTCCTGCCCGACATGTGGCGGTCATGGCCAGGTACGCATGACCCAGGGGTTTTTCTCAATACAGCAGACGTGCCCGAAATGTCATGGCGGCGGCAAGGTAGTAGACAATCCGTGCGCGACCTGTAGCGGCCACGGGCGAATCAAGAAGCAGAAAACACTCTCGGTAAAAATTCCACCTGGCGTTGACGAAGGCGACCGCATACGCCTTTCAGGGGAAGGTGAAGCTGGCGTCAATGGCGGGCCGGCTGGCGATTTGTATGTGGTGATTCATGTCGGCACCCACGAAGTCTTTACCAGGGACGGTAATCACCTTCACTGTGAAATGCCGATCAGCTTTACCAAGGCGGCACTCGGCAGCGATATCGAGATACCGACACTTGATGGTTACGCAAAGATCAAAATCCCCGCAGAGACGCAATCGGGCAAAGTGTTTCGGTTACGTGGAAAAGGCATCAAAGGGGTGCGCAGCACCACCCACGGTGACCTGATGGTGCACGTGCTGGTTGAAACGCCAGTCAAACTTACCGCTCGTCAGAAAGAACTACTGGCCGAGTTCGAGGAAATCAACCAGAGCGATGCGTCGCAACACAACCCTCGTGCCAAATCCTGGATGAACAAGGTAAAAGACTTCTTTGAGACCTAGCAGTCGGTCAGAACTATCTCCGGACTAGTTTCTGCGCCAGGTTGTGCCGTCCGAGGTGTCTTCCAGTACAACCCCCATCGACAAAAGCTCGTCGCGAACGCGGTCAGCCTCGGCGAAATCCCTGTTCTCCCGCGCTGTTCTCCGTGCCTCGATTCTGGCCTCGATCTGCTCTGCAGATAGATCCGACCCGTCGCCGGATTGCAGAAACTCGACTGGATCACGCTCCAGCAACCCAAGAACGCCACCAAGTGCTTGTAGCAACCGGGCGAGGTCCGCAGATCCGGAGCGATTCGTTTCATTGGCGAGTTCAAATAACACGGCAACAGCTTCCGGCGTGTTGAAATCGTCATCCATTGCCGCGCGGAAGCGCTTTGCATACTCGCCGTCCCAATCAATCTCATATTCCTCGCTGGCGACGCCAAACCCCTTGAGTGAGGTGTAAAGACGCGTGAGGCCTTGCCTGGCGTCGTCAAGGTGATGATCAGAATAATTCAGAGGGCTCCGGTAGTGTGCGCGTATGATGAAAAATCGAACGACTTCGGCATCGTACTGACGCAATATCTCACGCACGGTGAAGAAATTGCCCAATGATTTGGACATTTTTTCGTCATCTACGCGGACAAATCCATTGTGCATCCAGTAGTTTACGAACGTGTGGCCGTGCGCACCTTCTGACTGTGCGATCTCGTTTTCATGGTGAGGAAATTGCAAATCCTGGCCACCGCCGTGAATGTCGAACTGGGTACCGAGATAGCGCTCACTCATCGCTGAACATTCGATGTGCCAACCCGGGCGCCCCTTACCCCACGGAGAATCCCAGGACGGTTCACCTTCCTTGGCCGCTTTCCAGAGCACGAAATCAAGCGGCTCGCGCTTGTTCGGATCGACGTCAACTCTCGCACCCGCTCTGAGTTGCTCCAGAGATTTCCCGGACAATTTGCCGTATCCATCAAATTTGCGCACCGAGTAGTAGACATCGCCGTTATCAGCCGGATAGGCAATCTCCTTTTGAATCAGGGTCGCTATCAGTTTCAGCATTTCGGGGATGGTCGCAGTGGCGCGCGGCTCAAGATCAGGCCTGCGCACACCCAGCGATGCAGAATCTTCATGCATTGCCGCTATAAAGCGCGCTGTGAGCTGCTCAAACGGTTCGCCATTTTCAAGCGCCCGCTTGATGATCTTGTCGTCGATGTCGGTGATATTTCGTACGTAAATGACCTCATAGCCACTTGTCGCGAGCCAGCGGCTGACTATGTCGAACACCACCAGTACGCGTGCATGGCCTAAATGGCAAAAGTCGTATACCGTCATGCCGCACACGTACATGCCAACCTTGCCTGGTCGAAGCGCAACGAAGCGTTGCTTGGTACGTGTGAGTGAGTTGTAGATTGTCAGCATGCTAGGCACTTTACGGACTCAGGTTGATTTGGCTGTAACGATGGGAGAATAGCTCGCTGCGAATTGGCACTGGAAAGGGCGCCATTTCCACGGACGTGAAGGTATGTGAATTGCACATGCAGGCCTGATAATTGCGATTGTCGCCAAGGCTATGTTCTTGGTAGAATCTGCCATTATTTACAACAACCTAGCGGCCTTATTTCACGCGAAGTATAACAGATGAAAATACGACAACATTCAATCCCTGTCGTAGTAATGGTTCTGTTCCTCGGTATATTGTCGCCTGCGTTGGCCGACGACTATGAGGATGCGAGCCGATTGCTCGGTCAGGGCAATAATGCGGCCGCTCTGAAAAAGGTCGATGCCGCGATCGCCTCAAATCCGCAAGACGCTCGTGCACGCTTCCTCAAAGGGCTTATTCTTACCGAGCAGAACAAGACCGAGGCAGCCATTCAGGTGTTTATCTTACTAACCCGTGATTATCCCGAATTGCCGGAACCGTACAACAACCTGGCGGTTCTCTACGCTGCGCAGGGGAATTATGACCGGGCACAGGAATCCCTGGAAATGGCAATTCGCACCCATCCAAGTTATGCCGTTGCGCACGATAATCTTGGAGACGTATATGCCAAGATGGCAAGTGAAGCCTACGACAAAGCGCTCAGCCTGGACCGCAGCAACCAGACGGCCCAGACAAAACTGGCTTTGATACGCGAATTGTTCGGCGGAGCTGACACGCTCGCTTCCGAGCCCGCCCAGACCGTTACGGCGCGAGCCACACCCGAACCTGCTCCCACCCCGGCCCCACCGGCAGCAAGACCAGCTGAAACAACGCCTGCCGCAACTGTTGCGCAAACAGCAGACCAATCCGACGACGTTATTGACGCCGTCAACAGCTGGGCGAGAGCATGGTCAAAACAAGACACATCCAGATACCTATCTCACTATTCGCCGAAATTTGACCCCGCTGGGAGCCAAACCCGTAGACAATGGGAAAGCACACGTGACGCACGCCTGACCCGGCCGGAATTCATACGCATCACAATTTCCGATTCGAAAGTTTCATTTAGCGGCAATAACAAGGCGACCGTCACCTTCCAGCAGCATTACAAATCCAATACACTCGATTCGGTCGGGCGCAAGACCTTGAATATGGTGAAGTCAAACGAAGGCTGGCTGATTGTTAAGGAACGCTTCTCAAATTAATCTGATGAGGGCCTTCCCTCGAGCCCTGCGGGCTCGTAATCAGGGCGGCTCGCATCAGTCCCCACTGCAAGCGATTGCCGCAATCGTACTCGCTGCTTCATCCTACGCGTGGGCAATTGACTTCCTTCCGAGCCCCCAGTCAGTGACACGGCATTTCTCGGCTCCGGAGGAGTTGTTGGTAAAAGCGTTGATCGAAGTCGGCGAAAACCGCGTCAGCTCAGCGTTGGAGAAGATCGAATCAGTATTGTCCACGAGTCCCAACTTTAGACTCGCCCAACTCGTAAAGGGCGATCTTCTGCTTGCCCGCAGCCGCCCGATCGACACCGTGGGCGCGGGTGTGCCGAGCGAAAGCACTGCGACCGACCTGCGTGCCGAAGCACGCGCCCGGCTTGCCCGCTATGCGTTCCAACCGAGTACCGATCTCGTTCCGAAGTACGTGCTCGAACTTCCACGAACCCAGAAACACGCACTGGTACTCGACGCGTCGAAGTCCACCCTGTTTGTGTTTGAAAACACTCGCGACGGGTTGCGCTATGTTGCCGACTACTACATGTCTGTCGGAAAAAACGGTGCAGACAAGATTCGCGAAGGTGACAAACGTACGCCACTTGGCGTCTACCACGTGACCAGCAAGATGACGCCAAAAACACTCACGGACTTTTATGGCAGCGGCGCGTTCCCCATCAATTATCCGAACGAGTGGGATCGATTGCGCGGCCGAGACGGGTACGGCATCTGGTTACACGGCACCCCTTTCGATACGTACAGTCGGCCGCCGCGCGCAAGCGATGGCTGCGTCGTTCTGTCGAATGATGATTTCGTCGCGCTTGAAAGATTCGTACAGCCCGGATCGACGCCCGTCGTAATCGCTGACCATATCCAGTGGGCACACCCTGAAGATGTTCAATCGGCCCGCCGAGAGATCACCAGTCAAATGGAACGCTGGCGGCTCGATTGGGAAAGTCGCGATACAAGCGTCTACCTGCAACACTATTCGGCTCGATTCTCGGGTGGCGGCAAAACTCTCAACCAATGGTCGGCACACAAACGCCGTATCAATGCAGCAAAGTCCTGGATCAAGGTCGGGATTTCGGATATCTCGGTTATTCTCTATCCAGGCGACGCGCCGCTGGCTGTTGTTACGTTCTCCCAGGATTACGCCAGTAACAACTACAAAAACAGGATGCACAAACGCCAGTACTGGACCCGCGAGAACAACCGCTGGAAGATATTGTACGAAGGTGCAGCGTAGAATCTAGATTCCCGGGCATCGTCCGCGATATGTATCCTCGCGCAAACCCGTTTTCATCAGAAAGATTTGTAATGTGGCGGCGACTGCCGTACACCGCTGTTTACATACCCGATCCACAAAAGTCTTAGGGAGACTCGAATGAAGCAATTGCTGTTTTCGCTGTGCACGCTCATCTTCTGTGTCAGTGCGCACGCTGCCAATCCGGCTGTAGAACTCACGACCAACCAGGGAAAGATCGTCATCGAACTGTATCCGGATAAGGCTCCAAAGACGGTGGACAACTTTCTCGGATACGTAAAGTCCGGTTACTACGACGGCACGATCTTCCACCGGGTCATTGCCGGCTTCATGGTCCAGGGCGGCGGCTTCACCCCTGAGTACGAGCGAAAGCAAACCAACGATCCGATAACAAACGAAGCGGACAACGGCTTGACTAATGACATTGGAACAGTTGCGATGGCGCGCACGGGTGACCCGCATTCGGCTACCGCCCAGTTCTTTATCAACGTCGCCAACAATGCATTCCTGAACTTCCGTTCACCCTCGCCGCGCGGATACGGATACGCCGTATTCGGCAAAGTTACTGAAGGAATGGATCTCGTTAACCGGATCGCGACTTCTCCGACGGGCCATGGAGGTCCGTTCCCCAAGGATGTTCCCGTCAATATGGTCATCATAAATCAAGCAAAAATTCTTGGAGGAGCCAAATGAGTACGCGCGTCAAACTCACGACATCTTTCGGCGATGTTGTTCTGGAAATGAATGAGGAAAAAGCACCAGCCACGACGGCAAATTTCCTGGAGTATGTCGATTCCGGTCACTACAGCGGCACGGTACTTCATCGTGTCATCGACGGATTCATGATTCAGGGCGGTGGCTTCGAGCCTGGCATGAAAGAGAAACCGACCCGCGAGCCTATCAAGAACGAGGCGGCCAACGGCTTGAAGAATTCAGCCTATACGGTCGCAATGGCGCGAACCGCTGACGTGCACTCGGCCACCGCGCAATTCTTTATCAACGTTGCGAACAATGATTTCCTGAACTTCACCGCTGAATCGCCGCAAGGCTATGGTTACTGCGTGTTCGGAGAAGTTGTCGAAGGTCGCGATGTTGTAGACCAGATCAAAAAAGTCGGAACAGGTAAAAGCGGCTTTCACGACGACGTTCCGCAGGAGGACGTTGTCATCACCAGCGCAGAGCGTATTTGAGCTAGGCACCCGGCTGGTCGCGAGGCCAGCCCCGCATTACCCAGGGAAGCGATCAAGTTGGCAGCGAGCTTTTTCATATCCGACCTCCATCTGTCGCCGCAGCGGCCTGATTGCACCGAAACTTTCCTGACGTTCCTGCGTGATACCGCGGGTAAGGCAGAGCAACTCTACATACTCGGCGATCTTTTCGAATACTGGGTCGGGGACGACGAGTTGACCGAACCGATGTCAGCGCAAGTGGCACAAGCACTACACGAACTTGGCAATGGTGGTACGCGTGTTTATTTCATGCACGGCAACCGCGATTTCCTCGTCGGCGCCCAGTTTGCTGCAGAAGCCGGGTTGAAATTATTGCCAGACCCGACTGTTGTTGATCTGTACTGTATCCGCACCCTGCTGATGCATGGCGATAGCATGTGTATTGATGATGTCGAGTATCTCCGCTTCCGCAAGAAAGTCAGAGATCCCGCCTGGCAACTTGATTTTCTGGCCAAGCCGCTTGCCGAACGCAAGCAATTTGCCGAATCAGCACTTAGCGAAAGCGAACATGCAAAGAAAATCAAATCGATGTCGATCATGGACGTATCACCTGCGGCGGTCGAGTCGGCACTGCGCGAACACGACTACCCGCGCCTGATTCATGGCCACACCCACAGGCCAGCGACGCACGAACATAATGTCGACGGCCATATTTGCGAGCGGATCGTACTTGCCGATTGGTACGAACAGGGCTCCTACCTCGAATGCAATCCGGCCGGCTGTACAAGCGTCGTCATCACTTGATTTCGGCTCAATTAGATACTTATGTTTAGTAGACGGGATGCAGCCGAATCATCCTGATTCCGGCAGACTACTAAATCCGCGCCAGCCCACGATCAAGGTCTACCTTTATATCGTCTACCGCTTCCAGGCCAACCGCAATGCGCAGCAAGCCTTCGCAGATGCCCGCCGCATTGCGCACCTCGGCCGACAATCTGCCATGCGTAGTGCTCGCAGGATGCGTGATGGTGCTTTTTGCATCACCAAGATTTGCGGTAATCGATATCAGCTGCGTGGCGTCAACAACTTTCCAGGCCGCTTGCCTGCCACCGTCAACGACAAACGAAATTATGCCGCCCGCAGCCGATTGCTGACGCATCGCCAGCTCATGCTGGGGATGCGACCCAAGCCCCGGATAGTAAACGCGGGAAACACGAGGGTGTTGTTCAAGCCATAGAGCGAGTTCGTGCGCAGCGCGACAATGCGCATCCATTCTCAGTCTTAGCGTTTCAAGTCCCTTCAGTACGACCCAGGCGTTGAACGGGGAAAGAACGGGACCGGCACTGCGCAGAAACGACGTCAGCGGAGCACGAATCACGTCCTGCCGGCCGAGAACCGCGCCGCCCAGAACCCTGCCCTGCCCGTCCAGATACTTTGTCGCAGAATGAATCACCACGTCCGCCCCATATTCGATTGGACGTTGCAATGCCGGCGTACAGAAACAGTTGTCTACAACCAACAGTGCGCCCGTTTCGTGAGCAATGTCACTGAGCGCCTTGATATCAACAATTTCCGTCAACGGATTTGAGGGCGTCTCTACGAACAGCACACGGGTATTGGGACGCACCGCGTCTTTCCATTGATCCAGTTGCGTCGGTTCCACAAACGTCGTTTCGATGCCGAAACGCTTTAGAACGGTATTGAACAACTGAATAGTTGCGCCGAAGACACTTCTTGACACGACGACATGTTCGCCCGATTGCATCAGGCTCATCATTGCGGCGAGAATCGCTGACATACCTGATGCCGTCGACACGCATGATTCAGCACCTTCGAGCGCAGCAAGCCGCGTTTCCAGCATTTGAACCGTCGGGTTGGTGTAGCGGGAGTACACCATGCCATCCTCTTCACCGCTGAACCTTCGTGCCGCCTCTGCCGCATCATCAAATACGAAACTCGACGTCAGGTACAACCCTTCCGAATGTTCATTGAACTGACTTCTCTGGGTGCCCGCGCGCACTGCTAGGGTCTCGAAACCAAACTGGCCGCCTGTCATCACTTTCCTTTCGTCAACACAGCACGCGTCATGGCTTCTGCCCGACTAGCAAACGATAAACGAAACCACAAATACAAAAAGCCCGCTTGCGAATGCTAAGCGGGCTCGTCGGGCGACGCGCTTTAGCAGTATTTTTTACGCGCCCGCAAGCTGATCATCAAATCGGCGCTGGTTACTAAATTACGGGGTGTCGGCCCCTTTGTCAACGGGGTCGGCCTGCATATTTCACGAAGGATTCGCTTCTCAGGGGAAATGTGGCTAAACAGGTTGGACGATCGGCCGCAGGGGAATAGCCAGACTATTGCTCAAGGCCGATCGTTCAACCTGTGACGGCACGTTTTTCCTGAGAAGCGAATAGGTACGAACTGAGCTGCGAGACTATACCCAAAAGCCCCGCTATCAACTTGATTCATTTCGCAAGCACGTGGAATACGGTACCGCCTTCGTGAAATATGCAGGCTGGTATATTTCAGTCACTGGTGGCAAGGTTCAGATCGAGCTGGCTGCTCTTGGCTTCCTGGCGTGCCAGCTCTCCATCATTGCGAAGTGCGTCGATATTGGCCAGATACTCGGGCGTTATGTCTCCGGTCACGTACTCTCCGCTAAAACAGGAAGTCTCGAATTCCTCGATGGCGGGATTCACCGACCGGCAATCATCCACAAGCGCGTCGAGGTCCTGATAAATGAGCCGGTCGGCGCCAATATCGCGCGCTATCTCCGCGTCGGTCTTGCCATATGCGATGAGTTCTTGCGAAGTTGGCATGTCGATGCCATACACATTCGGATAGCGCACCGGCGGTGCGGCCGAGGCAAAGAACACCTTGCGAGCACCAGCCTCGCGTACCATCTGCACGATCTCCTTGCTGGTAGTTCCGCGAACGATCGAGTCGTCAACGAGCAAGACGTTCTTGCCCCTGAACTCCATACCGATGGCGTTCAGTTTCTGCCGAACAGATTTTTGCCTGACTTCCTGTCCCGGCATGATAAATGTCCGGCCGATATAACGGTTCTTGATAAATCCTTCTCTGTAGGGCTTGCCAAGGCCTTCCGCCAGTTCCATTGCCGATGGGCGGCTCGAATCGGGAATGGGTACCACGACGTCGATCTCAAGATCCGGGTGCTCCTCTGCGATCTTCAAAGCGAGGCTCGCACCCATGCGCAAGCGTGTTTCATAGACGGAGATCCCGTCGATCATTGAATCCGGTCTCGCCAGATATACATACTCGAAGATGCAAGGAACATGGTTGGCCTGATCTACGCATTGGCGACTATGAAACGCCCCGTCATAGTCAATGAATACCGCTTCACCAGGTGCGACGTCTCTGACAACTTCAAACCCCAGCGCGTCAAGCGCCACGCTTTCTGACGCCACCAGATACTCGGGGCCCTGTTCAGTCCGCGCCACACCGACAACAAGTGGTCGAATACCGTACGGATCCCGAAACGCCAACAGTCCGTGACCGGCGATCATTGCGACAACTGCATAAGCACCCTTGACACGTTTATGCACACAGGCGACAGCCTCAAAAATCGCCTGTGGATCCAATTGAAATTCAGCACGCGCGTCCTGCAGTTCATGCGCCAGGACATTGAGCAAAATTTCCGAATCAGAATTCGTATTGACGTGGCGTAGATCCTGGCGGAAAAGCTCGCGCTTGAGTTGTTGCGCGTTGGTCAGATTGCCGTTATGCCCGAGCACAACGCCAAAGGGTGAATTGACGTACATGGGTTGTGCTTCGGCGAACGAACTCGCCGAGCCGGCTGTAGGATACCTGCAGTGCGCAATTCCTGAATTACCGACCAGGTGAAGCATATCGCGCGTGCGGAATACGTCGCGCACGAGGCCGCTTCCCTTGTGCATCTGAAAATTGTCACCATCAGCAGTCACTATGCCGGCAGCATCCTGCCCCCGATGCTGCAGCACCTGCAAGCCGTCGTACAGCAACTGGTTCACCGGTGATTTGGTCACCGCACCAAGAAGTCCACACATCGCTCGACTCTCCCGACCCGCCTGCTACGGTCTATAGGCCCTTCATTCTCAGAGGCATCATGAACGGCATGATTTATGTCGCCATTCGGTTCTCGTCACCAATTTCGTTTCATCATCGATTTGCCTGCTTCAGCCACGGTTTGCGTCCTGCACGCTGTCCGGCAAGCGCGGACGCATCCACGAAGCCATTGTCTCCAGTGGCACTCTGAAGAACGCGTCCTGCCAATAGCGTTCCCTGGGCAAAGGCGTCAGACCCGCGACCAGGACAAGCAAAACCGCTACCAGAACGCCCCGGGCAAGACCGAAAAACGCGCCCAGCGCACGGTCTGTTCCACGCAGTCCGGTAACCTTCACCAGCTTGGCAATCTGTAACGATAACAGGCTGAACAACAGCACGCTCGCTACCATGACCAGTACAAATGCAAGTGCCACGCGCGCGCCGGGATGCGAAACCACTCCTGTTAACCAGCTGGCGACAACTGACGCACCAAATTTCGCGACCATGAACGCGCCGACCCATGAAGCCAGAGACAAAACTTCGCGCACAAGGCCGCGCATTATGCTGATGAATGTCGATACGAACAAGATCAGCAGTACTACGAAATCAAAAATCGTCATGCGCCGCGCCGAGTCCAGGGCCATACAGATTGAAATGTTCGGCAGTGCCACCGACAGCCATCATTCGCTTCGCTTCATGATGGTTGGCTCGCCGAATGTCAGCTTGCGAGACTTGAGACGCTCGCGCGCGTCCTCTGCCGCCGCTCGCGACGGATAGGGGCCAACACGTACCCGGGTGCGTTCACCCTTCGTTGTCGAAACGACCTGGGTGTATGCCTTGAACCGGTTTTCACGAACTTTCTCAGCCAGCCTGGTGGCGTTTCCAGCATTGGAAAATGCACCGAGCTGAACAACATACTCTTCACTGGCGGACGCGGTTTGCGAGTCTGTAGAGGGTCGTTTCCTGGCTACGGAAGACGGCGCAGCGGCTTTAGGTTCGGGAGCGGAACGTGCCTGTTGCGGTTGCGCTGGCTCGGGCGCCACTGCCGCGCTCTGCGCAGGCCCGGTCGAAGGCGCGACTGGTCGAAAACGAAGCGGCTCGCGCGCTTCGGGTTGCGGCGATTCTTCCTGCGGAAGCGGCGGGATGGTGATCGATACGTCCTGCGACATTTGTCGCGGTTCATTATCGAGAATCATCGGCAGAAATACGATAACAAACAATACGATTGCGACGGCCCCGACCAGGCGCCTTCGAGCGCGTTTCTTCAGCTGCAGTTCTTCACTACTAATCGCTTTCGCCATTCCCACGCGCGCCAGTTAACCGCTTGCCAATCGCTTCAAGTGCTTCGCTTACCGTATAGAACGATCCGAAGACGAGGATTCTATCATTCCCCCGCGCAGCCACCTGTGCCGCGGAAAAGCCCTTGGCAACGCTGCTGCATACGCTCACCTGAACTTCTGGTGCGCTGTGTGCCAACACCTGTTCGACTGATGCCGCTCGCGCGCCCCGGGCCGTCTGCAACTCACAAACGATCCACTGGTCAATGCTCGAGGCAAGCGCAGCCGTAATCTGCTCAATCTGCTTGTCAGCCAAAACGCCAAACACGGCAATGGTTCTTCCCGAACAGGGTAGTGCCTGCAAGTCTGCCGCCAATGTCTGCGCGGCCGCGCCATTGTGCGCGACATCCAGAATCACGTCAGGTGCGCCGGCACCGGGCACAACCTGAAAACGCCCCGGAAGCCAGGCATCGAGCAAACCGGTACGCAATGCCGCCATATCGACTGGGAAATGCTCTCGCATCGCGTGAATACATTCAAACGCTGCGGCGGCATTTTCCAGCTGGGCGTTGCCTCGCAAGACCGGAAAGGGAAGTCCGGCCTTCTTGCCCGCGGCATTCCAGAACTGCCAGCCAGTGGCCGTGCGCTTGTGACCAAAGTCACGGCTGGCAAGGTGCAAATGTGCTCCTACTGACTGGGCATGCGCCAGCAGCGACTGGGGCGGTTCTTCTTCAGCGCAAATCGCTGGTTTTGCGTGGCGAAAAATTCCGGCTTTCTCAAAACCGATAAGCTCACGCGACGCGCCAAGAAAGTCGACGTGGTCGATCGCGACGTTGAGAACCACCGAACAATCCGGCTCGAACGCATTCACTGCGTCGAGTCGACCACCCAAACCAACTTCAAGGATAGCCACGTCGACCTGGTTGTCACAAAAGACGAGTTGGGCAGCCAGGGTACCAAACTCGAAATAGGTGAGCGCAATTTCGCCGCGCGCCGCATCGATGCGTTCGAATGCAACGATGAGTTGCTCATCCATGGCCTCACGGCCATTGACCCGGATACGCTCGTTGTAGTTGTTCAAATGGGGCGATGTATATAGACCCGTTTTATACCCGGCGCTCCGATAAATTGCTTCAAGCATCGCACAGGTTGAACCCTTGCCATTGGTCCCACCCACCAAAATGACCGGACAGAACGGCTTCAGTCCGATTCTGTCACGTACTTCAACCACTCGCTCGAGACCCATGTCGATCTCTTTAGGGTGAAGTTGTTCCAGGCGGACAAGCCAGGCTGCAAGTGTTTTTGGTGTATCCCGATCCACAGCGCGCCTCACTCGGCGCGAGCGATGCCGGTTCGAATCCTGTGGGCCAGTGTCAAGGCGCTGGAACGCGCATCAGCAGCGTAATCAGATTCGCGAGCTTGTCGCGCATGTTGCGCCGATCAACGATCATATCCACGGCACCATGCTCAAGGAGAAACTCGGCACGCTGAAAACCCTCAGGCAACGTTTGCCGCACGGTTTGTTCGATCACGCGCGGCCCGGCAAAACCAATTAACGCGCCCGGTTCTGCAATGATGACATCACCAATCAGCGCGAAACTGGCCGAAACGCCACCCATGGTTGGATCGGTCAGAACTGAAATAAACGGCAAGCGCGCGGCCGACAATCTCGTCATCACCGCAGTTGTCTTGGCCATTTGCATCAGAGACGTCAGACCTTCCTGCATGCGCGCGCCGCCGCTGGCTGCAAAACACACAAACGGAAGATTGTTTTCGCAACATGTCTGAACGCCACGAACGAACCGTTCTCCGACTACCGAGCCCATCGATCCACCGAGGAACCGGAATTCGAACGCGGCACAAACCAGTCCAACCTCCTTGATCGTGCCTTGCATGACCACCAGAGCTTCGTCTTCTTCGGTATCCTGACGCGCTTGTTCAAGCCGATCGGTATAGCGCTTGCTGTCAACGAACTTCAGAAAATCAATCGGGCTGACCTGGGTACCGATTTCATAACGCCCTTCGGCGTCCAGCATCAAGTCAAGACGCTCGCGTGCACCTACCCGGTTGTGGTGACTGCACTTCGGACATACGTTGAGGTTCTTTTCCAGATCCGCACGATACAAAACTGTTTCGCATTCCGCGCACTTGCTCCACAGTCCTTCCGGGACAGCTTTCCTTGCCGTCCCCGACGCGCGCTTGATTTTCGGTGGTAGTAGCTTCTGTAGCCAACTCATCGCCGTTTTGCTTGTTCTTTATCAGGCCGCGTCCATCGCCTGACGAATTCCACGAATCAATACGCCGACATCGGCAATCACAGACTCCGGTTGCGCGTTCTCGATTTCCTCAACCAGCCTGCTCCCAATTACAACTGCATCCGCAACGTCGGCTACGGCACGCGCAGTATCACCATCGCGAATACCAAAACCGACGCCGATTGGCAGTTTAACGTGTGTGCGTACTTCCGGCAGTTTTTTCGCGACTTCCTGCATGTCCAGATGCGACGCCCCGGTAACGCCCTTAAGCGCCACATAGTAGACGTATCCACTGGCAAAGCGAGCCACAGTGTCCATGCGCGCCTGCTGTGTCGTCGGCGCCAGCAGAAAAATAGAATCAATCCCCTGCGCGTTTAATTGCCGGGTCAAGTCACCACTTTCTTCAGGTGGATAGTCAACGACCAGTACGCCATCGACGCCGGCTGCCTGTGCCTGGTTGGAAAAATTCTCGTATCCCATTGCTTCGATCGGATTGGCATAACCCATCAAGACTACAGGCGTTTCATTATCCGACTGTCGAAACGCGGACACCATTTCCAATACGTCTCCCAGTCCAACACCGTGCACGAGCGCACGCTCACTCGCGCGCTGGATCGTCGGCCCATCAGCCATCGGGTCCGAAAACGGCACACCGAGCTCAATAATGTCAGCACCTACTTGAACCAGCGCACCCATGATCGGCGTCGTCATCGTCGGATCCGGATCGCCGGCAGTGATAAACGGGATCAACGCCTTTTTGTCGGCAGATTTTAATTTTTCGAACGTTGCAGCGATTCGCGACATATTTTTGTGGATGCGATTTGATCACATCTTGTAACCTGGAGCGGAATTTCCTGGAGCCAATTACTTCTTTACGGCGGTTTTCATTTACTGCGCTGGCTAAACCAACGCTACCTAACTCTCTGCGCCGTCTCTACCAGCGCAGTATCCCTCAAAGCGTGATGCCCGACGCCTGCGCTACTGTGTGCATGTCCTTGTCGCCGCGTCCGGACAAGTTGACCAGCAATACCGCGTCTTTAGACATCTGTGGTGCCAGTTTCATTGCGTACGCGACCGCATGCGATGACTCCAGAGCAGGCATGATGCCTTCTGTGCGCGTCAGCGCATGAAAAGCCTCAAGTGCCTCATGGTCGTCAACAGCGACGTACTCGGCGCGACCACTGTCCTTCAGCCAGGCGTGCTCCGGACCAACGCCAGGATAATCAAGCCCGGCCGAAATCGAATGCGTTTCGGTAATCTGTCCGTCGTCGTTCTGCATGAGGTAGGTCCGATTGCCGTGCAGGACGCCGGGGTTGCCTGCACACAAGGTTGCCGCGTGTTTTCCGGACTCAATACCGAAGCCAGCTGCTTCGACCCCGATGAGCCGTACATTCTTGTCTTCAATATAAGAATAGAAAGCGCCAATAGCGTTCGAGCCACCGCCAACACAGGCAATGATTGCGTCAGGCTGACGGCCGACTTCATCTGGCATCTGTATACGCAATTCGCGGCCGACCACTGAGTTGAAATCGCGCACCATCATCGGATACGGGTGCGGTCCCGCGACCGTACCAATGATGTAAAAGGTGGATTCCACATTGGTAACCCAGTCGCGCATCGCTTCATTGAGCGCGTCTTTCAACGTTTTTGAACCACTTTCGACCGGCACTACGCTGGCGCCCAGAAGCTTCATACGATAAACGTTGCTCGCCTGGCGTTTGATATCTTCCGAACCCATGTAGACGACGCATTCCATATCGTAACGAGCTGCGACAGTCGCAGAAGCGACACCGTGCTGACCTGCACCTGTCTCCGCAATGACACGCTTTTTTCCCATTTTGCGCGCCAGCAAGGCCTGACCGACAGTGTTGTTGATTTTGTGGGCGCCGGTGTGGTTGAGGTCTTCGCGCTTGAGCCAGATCTGTGCGCCTCCGACTTGTTCCGATAGCCGTTTGGCGTGATACACGGGGCTGGGCCGTCCAACGTAGTGCTTCAGCTCGTATTCGAACTCGGCAATAAAATCCGCGTCTTTGCGAACATTTTCGTAGCTTTCACGCAGCTCCTCGAGCGCATAGACAAGTGTCTCAGCTACAAATACACCACCGTACGAACCGAAATGACCCTGCTCGTCGGGAAGCTTGTAGGCCTTGAGAGCCTCATACATCTGCATCTTTCACTCCTCGAATAAAGGCCGCAATCATGGCCGCGTCCTTTATGCCCTTTTCTGATTCAACACCGCTGCTGACATCGACAGCCCATGGACGCACGCGCCGAATCGCATCGGTAACGTTGTGCGAATTCAACCCACCAGCGAGAATCAAGGGTAGCGGAGATTCGTTCGGAATCAGCGCCCAGTCGAAGGTGGCGCCGGTGCCTCCCTGCGTGCCATCAACAAACGCATCCAGTAACAGGCCTTTAGCACCCGCGTGAAGGCGTGCGTATTGTAACAAATCCACTTCAGGCCGAACGCGCACAGCTTTGATGTACGGCACGCTGAAACTGCTGCAAAACTCAGGTGACTCGTCACCATGAAACTGCAGTAAGGCCGGCCTGACTTCCTCAATGATTTTTTCGACCTCGGTTTGCGACGGGTCGACCATCAGCACTACTGGCGTTACAAATGCTGGCAGCGCGTTAACGATTTGCCGCGCCTGCCGGTAGTTCACGAAACGCGGGCTCTTTGGATAGAGCACAAGTCCGATCGCGTGCGCGCCAATACGGGCAGCATAGAGTGCGTCCTGCACTCTTTTTAGCCCGCATATTTTGATCATCGTCGTCATTCCGGGTCAGTCAGGCAGATCATGAAATCAAGGAAAGTACCGCATCAGGCAATGAATTTGTGGCAGCGTGAGGCAATTGCCAGTGATTCTCATAGTCCACGGAAGAAAGATACAGACCTGTCGCCGAGAATGTCGGCGCGGCCTGACGACGATCACCGCTCTCGAGAACTTCGCCGATCCAGGACGTTCGTTGACGGCCACAGCCAACGTGTACCAGTGATCCGACAATATTCCTTACCATATGCTGCAAGAATGCATTGGCGGTAACCTCAAAACAGATCATGTCGCCGTACCGTGAAACCTTGAGTTCATGGATCGTGCGAACCGGATTTTTTGCCTGGCACTGTGAAGCTCGAAAGGCGCTGAAATCATGTTCACCCTTCAGTACCAGACCCGCTT
Organism: uncultured Burkholderiales bacterium; assembly: GCA_951812315.1. Taxonomy (GTDB): domain Bacteria; phylum Pseudomonadota; class Gammaproteobacteria; order Burkholderiales; family Eutrophovitaceae; genus SG8-40. The sequence continues at coordinate 30,017 of CATOSA010000019.1, read as the reverse complement.
CGTGCATGGCGTCCGCGTCAAGTCGCGCGTCAAACCAACCCACATGGTTGGCAAACAGGCCCGGCCGTTGATCGCGATTGAGAAGGAAATATTTGTAATGCCGCGCAGTTGCGCTATAGCGCGCATGAAATTCGCCGCTAACCTCTCGCGCCCAAAGCACGCTGATGCCGGATTTCAAGGCGGAATTTACCCCACCTGTCCACGCACTGTACGGACGACTTGCCTCACAATCGAAGTGTACAACCTGGCAGAGTGCGTGCACTCCGGCATCGGTTCTTCCGGCGCAGATGGTATTGATGTCCTGCGACGCAACCCCGGCAAGTGCTGTTTCAAGCGCGTCCTGCCCCCCGCAGCCGTTAGGCTGCGTCTGCCAACCGCAGAATGTAGGGCCATCGTACTCGACGCCGAGGGCTATTCGCATCGGAAATCCTGCAATTGGGACACCACATCAACCGTCGCGAATCAGCGAGCGTGCCCGGGAAATCGTAATCTGGCAGTCTGCCAGACTCAGGGGGATTTGGCTGCTAGCCGAGAGAGGAGAGGACGGTCTCTGCAGCAGACTTCTGATCCGAATCGCCTTCGGAAATGACTTCCTTGAGAATTTCTCGGGCACCGTCATTGTCGCCCATTTCCTGATACGCCTTGGCAAGGTCAAACTTGGTCTGAACTTCATACCACTTGTCATCCTTGCCTGACGCATCCGACGGGCCATTGCCAGTCGTCGTGGCGTCAAGATCCAGACTGATTCCTGACAGATCCAGAGCCGGCGGCGCATCCGAAGACACAGACTCCAACGACGCGGAATCCAGAGCCGTAGTGTCCAGCGATCCGGTCTCCAGCGATGGCGCCTCCAACGACTCGGTCTCCAACGATTCGGCTTGTTCCTCGCTATCGCTGCCAAACGACATGTCGTCGAGGTTGAACTCGAGGCCGGGGTCAAAATTTGTTGTCGCGGTCTCCTCCGCTGCCTCCGAATTCTCAGGCTGATCCCTAACCTTGTTGCTATCGAAGTCAAAATCGACGCTATTGTCACCGTCGCCGTCACCGACAGACAAATCCAGCGCACTGGCACCGCTTTCAAGCGGCGGCAAGTCGAGATTCAGGTCGGATTCAATTGCAGTGGAATCATCGCCAGGATCCGACGTGGCCGGACTCATCACCTGAGTCTTCGCGAAATCATCGTTTTCGCCAAGATCAATGTCAGTTTCAGAATTTGAAGACGCACCCAGGTCGGTGCTGTCGCCGACTCCCACATCGAAATCCAGGTGCTCGGCAGGCGACATGTCGGTGGCAGTAGCAGCAGTTTGATCATGATCCGTTTGCCCGCCCTGCTCGCCGGCACCTTCAGCGTAACGCGGATTTTCGGGATCCATTGAGTAGCCGAGCCTGGCGACATGCTGCCAGACCTCGCCTTCGCTTCCCGCATCTTGCTGGATGGTGCGTGCAACCTTCTCAAACGCCTCTGTATTGCTCTGCTTCGCGTAGATTTCCAGCAATTTCAAGTGAATATCGTATCGCGTCGGGTGTGTGGCGATTGCTTCCTGGAGCAATTCTTCAGCTTGTGCGTCACGGCCGTATGCGAGGAAGATTTCAGCCTCCTCTAACGGATCGACTTGCTCGCCAGTTTCTCCACTTCTGCCCGCCAGTCCGATGTCAGTGGCATCCGGAGAGAACGTACCCGAGGCAGTCTCCGAATCAACCGCAGTTGCAGCGCCGCCGGACGCTTTCCCGAATCCTCCCCTCAAAGAGGAAAAGCGGCCGCGAAGCCGCCAAACCACTAGTCCGATCAATGCAATAACAATCACCGGAATTGCAATCAGATATGGTTGTGCAAGCGCTTTGTCGAGCAAGCTCGGTGGCGGCCGGCTGCGCGGGTGGCGTGCAGCGGGTTTCGGTTTGGGTTGCGTGGTTGCTGTAGCAGCAGGCGGTTTCGGGGTGGCCGCCGGAGTCGCGGCTGTACCAGTAGTCGCTGCTTGCTGATTGGTCTGCCCGGGCTTCGCCGGCGCAGCAGAATCGGGCGCCGGCTGGATATTTTCTGACGCCTGGTCCGGCTTGGCTGGCGCTGGCGGTTGGGAAGGTTTGTCCGGAGTCATCGTAGCAGCTGGAGGCACGGCAGGAGTTGGCGCAGGTTGAACTGCTGCGCCTGCCTGAGACTGCATTTCGGCCATGTCCTGGTTTTCTACTTCGGCCAGCCTCTCCAGGTCCTTGATGATTTTTTCAAGCCGTGCGACGCGCTGATTTGACTCCTCAAGTGCGTTTTCGGTCGAGACCAATTTTTCCTGCAGCGCCGCAGAAGCGCCCTGATTCGTGCCTTGCCCTGCGGCAGGCTCGCCCTTGGACAACTTGACCACTTCTGGTGACGAGCCATCAGTTGATGACGGGGCCTGCTCTTGTATTTTAGGGGTAACCGTACCGCCGGCAGCCTGCTGCGGTAGTTCTTCCGGCCGCTGCGCTGTTGCCGCTGCAAGTTGCTGTTTATATGCTTTCCAGTTGGTCGTCTGAACACGCACTTCGTTGTTTGCTTCAGCGACGGTGACTTGGCGATACTCCTCCGGATCGGCAAGCTGGATAATCTTGCCGGCGCGCAGCCGATTCATGTTGTTTCCGGAGAATGCCTGCGGATTGTTGCGTAACAATACGACAAGCATTTGATTCAGCGTCACACCTGCCGGCTTGTTTGCGAGCGCAATCTTTGACAGCGTATCGCCTCTGACAACTTTTATCGGCTCGTCCGTGATGTAAAGAGACTCATCCGCAATAACCGAATTCGTGTCTTCGGAGGAAGGTATCGTCGGGACCGTGCCAAGCAATGTCGGCGCCGTTCCTCCAAATGTTTCGACCGGACCCAGATCTGCCTCTTGTGTGGCGATCTCAGCGGGCGATTCTTCGGCCATCGGGTCCTCGAGTAGCTCCTCTATGTCTAGCGGCTCTTCGGGTAACGGTTCTGGAGTCGGCGCGGGCGGTACGGTCGCAGCCTGCGTTTCGGCACCGCGCGCCGCTTCTTCGAGGGCGCGGGTTGCAGCAATCTCTTCATCAACGCGTTGTTGGTCGCGTTCCGCAGCGATGAACGGTGGATCTATGAATGCGGTGTACTCTCGCGTGACGCGACCCGAGGCCCAGGTCAGTTCAAGCAACAGATCCAGGACAGCGTCATTGATCGGTCCGGCCGAGGTTATTCTGACGACTGGTTTTTCACCCTCATCGAGATGCAGTGTCACGGCGAGCTGCGACACAAGAGGCGTGTAAATCAGGCTGGCGGCATCGTAGGCCTGTGGCGAGGCCAGTTGCACCTTCAGGGAAGACCATTCGCCTGCTTTGGCAAGCACCGCTACTTCCGCGCGGAGCGGCTCACCCAGTACCGACTTTACATCCAACCTTCCGAGGCCTGCGGCGTTGGTATTCAGGCTCGCGGCAGCAATGAGGGCGCCGCTGACCCAAGCGCGCAGGTTAATCCTTCTCAAAGCGCCCATCCTGAATGTCGTTTAGAACTGTGCATTTAAAGTAACATCATGTAGTTATATATGCAAGCTAACGTACGGTTTCGAATTATGCCGTAACTCCCTTTTTTTCAAACAAATTCATAATTCGAAAATCTTCTTACACGCGCAAAATACGTCATATACTAACCAGAATTCGTAACATTCTGCGCAGCGGTTCCGCCGCTCCCCACAACAACTGGTCGCCTACAGTAAACGCGGAAACGTACTCGTCCCCAATAGGCAGCTTACGTAAACGCCCGATTGGAATAGACAAATTGCCGCTAACCGCCGCCGGTGACAGCTGTTCAATGCTTTCCGTCCTGCGGTTTGGGACCACCTTTACCCAATCATTCGCCCCGTCAAGCAGGGATTCAATCTCTTCCATTGGCAAGTTGCGTGACAGCTTGAATGTCAGCGCCTGACTGTGGCACCGCATCGCCCCTACTCGCACGCAAATACCGTCGATAGGTATGGGAGCCGATTCCAATCCGAGTATCTTGTTTCCCTCGGCACCCGCTTTCCACTCCTCGCGGCTCTGGCCATTGCCACGATCCTGATCGATCCACGGAATCAAGCTTCCTGCCAACGGCACGCCAATTTGTTCGGTAGGCAATTCAGCCGATCGCAACGCTTCAGTAACCGCACTATCAATGTCGAGAATCGATGACGAAGAATCATTTAGCAAGGGTTGTACCGCCTTGTGAGTAAACCCCATCTGCGCAACCAGTTCTCGCATCTGTTGCGCGCCACCGCCGGATGCGGCCTGATACGTCATAACCGACATCCACTCGACCAGAGATTCGCGCAACAACCCGTGCATCGCCATCAACATCAGGCTCACAGTGCAGTTGCCGCCAATAAAATCCTTTATGCCTTTGTCAATCGCTGCCTCGATTACTGCCAGATTGACCGGGTCAAGAACGATGACTGCGTCGGCATTCATGCGCAACGCAGACGCAGCGTCGATCCAGTGTCCCTGCCAGCCTCCGCCTCTCAAGCGCGAATGAACCGACCGCGTGTAGTCACCGCCCTGGCATGAGATCACTACGTCCACTTGCGCAAGCTCGTCCACGTCGTTCGCGTCTTTGAGTGCAGCGCTTCCCTGTCCTACGTCGGGAGCGGCAGCGCCCACCTGGGATGTAGTGAAAAACACTGGTTCAATCAGGCCAAAGTCGCCCTCGGCAAGCATGCGTTGCATGAGAACTGACCCGACCATGCCGCGCCAACCAACAATACCAACTCTCATAATCCTTCCCTGCTTCCTTGTTGCGCTATTCGCAAAGCCTGACTCAGACCGGCGTCATTGCAAACGATGCGGCTGTCATCACAATGCCGCGACGATCGCGTCGCCCATCTCCACCGTGCCGACTTTGCGCATTCCGGGCTCGAATATGTCAGGGGTACGCAAGCCTTGCCCGAGAACCGCGCTCACCGCAGTCTCGATCTGCCGCGCCACCTCTTCCAGATTGAATGTGTAACGCATCATCATCGCCATCGACAGAATCGTCGCCAGCGGATTTGCCAGATTTTGCCCGGCAATGTCGGGCGCCGAGCCATGTATGGGCTCATACAGACCCTTGTTCCCGGCGTCGAACGACGCAGACGGCAACATCCCGATCGAGCCGGTCAACATCGACGCTTCGTCTGACAGAATGTCGCCAAACATATTTCCTGTCAGGATCACGTCAAACTGTTTCGGCGCTCGCACCAATTGCATCGCCGCATTGTCGACATACATATGCGTCAGTTCGACGTCAGAGTATTCCTTCGCGACATCGGATACGACTTCGCGCCACAATATACTCGTATCGAGAACATTCGCTTTATCAACCGAACAGAGTTTGCGGCTACGCTTTCGGGCAATCCCGAACGCAACATGTGCGATTCGAAAGATTTCCGATTCGCTGTACTTCATCGTGTCGAAACCTTCGCGCTCCCCGGTGTCCGTCTTGCGCTGGCCGCGCGGCTGGCCGAAATAAATGTCTCCGGTCAGTTCGCGAAGAATCATTACATCCAGATCGTTGACCAGTTCCGGCTTCAAGGATGACGCGTGGGCCAGTTCCTTGTAGACAATAGCCGGGCGCAAGTTCGCAAACAGCCCCAGCTCCTTGCGGATGCGCAGCAAGCCTTGCTCCGGGCGTTTTTCGCGTTCAAGTGCATCATATTGTCGGCCGCCAACGGCACCGAGCATCACGGCGTCCGCTGCCTTTGCCAGCTCGAGAGTCGATGCCGGCAACGGGTCGCCATGTTGGTCATATCCGGCACCTCCGATTGACGCCTGCTCGGTCTCGATGTCGAGACCTGCTCCTCGCAATGCGTCAACGACTCTCATAGCTTGCTCGATAATTTCCGGGCCGATACCGTCGCCGGGAAGAACTGCAATTTTCATAATGGATCCGTAAGTAGGAATTTAAAGAACAGGAAAACGAATGCGCAGACGTCGCTAACAAATGTTTCCCACAAATAGGGCCGGCCCTGTTTGCCGGCCGCGGCTGGCACAAACGATGCGCGCGCTAGGGTAGTGCTATGCGCCGCTAAGCTACGTGCACTGACTGGCGTTACGAGAAAAGCCACGGCTGTTCGGTCTTGTGCTTTTCTTCGTAGGCCCTGATCGCATCGGCATGGCGCAGCGTCAGACCGATCTCGTCGAGACCGTTTAGTAAACAGTGCTTTCGGAACGGGTCGATATCAAAGCGGAACACATGGCTGCCGTCAAGATAGGAAACCGTCTGCTGCTCAAGATCGACTTTCAGACGGAAGCCCGGAAACGCTTCGCAATCATGAAACAACCGGTCGACTTCACTGTCGGCAAGCCTGATCGGCAACAGGCCGTTCTTCAACGAATTATTGAAGAAAATGTCTCCGAAACTCGGTGCGATAACCGCCTTGAAACCGTAGTCAGAAAGCGCCCAAGCTGCATGCTCGCGCGACGAACCGCATCCGAAATTCTTGCGTGCGAGCAAAATGCTCGCGCCTTCGTAACGTGACTGGTTGAGCACAAAATCGGGGTTGAGTTGACGCGTCGACGCGTCAATACCCGGTTCGCCGTGATCCAGGAAGCGCCATGCGTCAAACAGGTTTGCACCAAACCCCGATCGTTTGATCGACTTCAGAAACTGCTTTGGAATAATTGCGTCAGTATCGACGTTGCCCCGGTCCAGCTGCGCAACAACGCTCTCCATATTTGTAAACTTCTCCATGATGCAAATCACTCCTGATCGTTCGCGCCCGCTTCGTCCAAATACCGCTTCATCCAAGTGCCGCGGCGTCGAACTCTTAATCGTTTCTAAAATTCAGAACGCACATCCACAAAATGTCCCGCAATCGCCGCACCTGCAGCCATCGCCGGGCTGACAAGATGGGTACGCCCGCCAGCGCCCTGTCTACCTTCGAAATTGCGGTTCGACGTTGATGCGCAGCGTTCGCGCGGTTCGAGCCGGTCATTGTTCATCGCGAGACACATTGAGCATCCCGGTTGCCGCCACTCGAAACCGGCGTCGGTAAAAATACGGTCCAGGCCTTCTTTCTCAGCCTGCTCCTTGATCGGCCCTGATCCTGGCACCACCATCGCCAGCGCGATGTTCGACGCCACACTGCGGCCCTTCACCACTTGCGCCGCGGCCCGAAGATCCTCGATTCTCGAATTGGTACACGAGCCGATGAAAACTTTGTCGACCTTGATACCGGTCGCGGGAGTATTTGGCTCCAGCCCCATATAAACAAGGGCGCGCTCCATGCCTTCACGGCGGACTTCGTCGCGTTCCTTTTCCGGATCCGGAACACGCGCATCTACCGCCATGACCATTTCGGGCGAAGTGCCCCAAGTGACCTGTGGACTGATCTCGCCAGCGTCCAGCTGCACGACAAGATCGAACGGCGCGTGATCGTCGCTCTTGAGCGTTCGCCAGTATTTCACTGCGCGATCCCACATCTCGCCCTTGGGCGCGAATGTCCGTCCCTTCAGAAAATCGATCGTGACATCGTCAACGGCAATCATGCCGGCGCGCGCACCCGCCTCGATGGCCATATTGCAAAGGGTCATCCGGCCTTCCATCGTAAGGCCTCGAATGGCCTGCCCGCCGAACTCGATCGCATAGCCAGTGCCGCCGGCAGTGCCGATCTTGCCGATGACCGCAAGCGCCACATCCTTGGCAGTCACACCACGACCAAGCTGTCCATTGACCTCGACCAGCATGTTCTTCATCTTCTTTTGCACCAGACACTGCGTCGCAAGCACGTGTTCGACTTCCGACGTTCCGATGCCGTGCGCAAGACAGCCGAATGCGCCGTGGGTGCTGGTATGGGAATCGCCGCAAACGACAGTCATGCCCGGCAATGTCGCGCCCTGCTCCGGCCCGATGACATGCACGATTCCCTGACGATGGTCTAGAAACGGGAAATAGACCTTCGGCACATGCTCGCGCATGTTGGCGTCCAGCGTTTCAACCTGCAGACGCGAAATCGGATCCTGTATTCCCTTATCCCAGTCTGTCGTTGGCGTATTGTGGTCGGCCGTGGCAACCACAGAATCCATACGCCATGGCTTGCGATTCGCCAGTTTCAGCCCTTCAAAGGCCTGCGGACTGGTTACCTCATGAACCAGGTGCCGGTCGATGTAAATCAGTGCCGTTCCGTCGGGCTCGGTTCGCACGACGTGGCTGTCCCAAAGTTTGTCGTAGAGAGTCTGAAGCATTGTTGCGACGCGTCACGTAAATCAAAATTATGACATATTGCGTCGCGAAATCTGGCGCTTGCGTCACTGACGGTCACGCTACTGCAGCTTTGGCAAACCCTTGCCGACGATCAACAGCGCGATCGTCGCTATGACCGCAGACAGCGTGAACGTCATGGCACCACCCAGACTTTGCCAGGCGTATCCGGCAGCAACAGTTCCGATAGCCCCGCCGGCGCCATAACCAAGACTGGAATACAAAGCCTGTCCGCGCGATTGCAGGTCGCCACGGAACACCTTGTGGGTCGCGGCGACACCAGCGGCATGAAATGCCCCGAACGTCATCGCATGCATCAACTGCGCGACAGCGAGAATCGCCAGGCTGTTCAGTCCCCAACCGATCATCAGAAAGCGGGCAATCGCAAAACAGAAGCAGGCCACGAGAATCTGCCCCAGCCGCCAGCGGCGCATCATGTGTGGCAACCACAGAAACAACGCGATCTCGGCGATCACGCCGAGCGCCCATAACCAGCCAACAGTCGTTGTTGAGTAACCGGCGTCTACAAGGTATATCGAGTAGAACGTGTTGTACGGCGCGTGCGCGACCGCCATCAGGAAGAAACCACCGATCAGTCCAGCCACTCCCGGATTCAACAATACCGAACCCAGTGAGCCTGCGGCGGGACCCGCTGGATCCGACCGATCACGCGGCAGCGCAAATACCGACGCTGCCGTCACCGACAGCAACACGAGAATGACGATCTCCAGGATATCGATGCCAACCAGGTCGAACAAATAGCCGCCGGCGACAACGACAACGATGAATCCGATCGAACCCCATAGGCGAATGCGCCCGTAGATTCCCATGCGTGCACGCAATACCGACATCGTGCCCGCTTCGGCCAGCGGCAAAACGCCCGACCAGAGGGCGCTCCAGATGACCATCACCGCAAACATGCCGGCATAACCGGGCCGAAGCAGTACGCCCGCAAATATGAATGGCGTCGACAACGCCAGCGCGCGCTGGATTCTTCCACGCGCACGGTAGCGGTCCGCCAGCCACGCCCAGAAATTCGGAACAAAGATGCGAGCCACCGGCCCGACTGCCATCAACATCGCAATCTGGAACGGCTCGAAACCGCGATTGCTCAGATAGAGCGCAAAGAAAGGCGCATAAGCGCCGACAAACGCGAAATACCAGAGATAGAAATTCGACAGCCGGAGAAACAGAAAACCGCGACCTGAGTCGCGGTGCGCGCCCTGGTTATCGGCGGGCATAGTTTGATTGCAGATCAGTCAGGCTTCGTCGGGATCAGAGTCTTCCATCGACGCGTCTGCTCGCAGATTGTCGATAGCACCCTGAGGCGCCTGGGCCGGAATGTCAGGCGTACCGGTCTCGACGTCACCGTTCTGCGCGCGATGGCGCAATGCGTGGTCGGCGAGAACCAGCGCCAACATCGCCTCAGCGATCGGCGTTGCGCGAATCCCGACACATGGGTCGTGGCGGCCTTTGGTATTCACGATCACTGAATTGCCCGCCTTGTCGACCGAATGTCGATCGAGGCGGATGCTCGAAGTCGGCTTGACGGCCATTGTCGCAACGATGTCCTGGCCGGTAGAAATACCGCCGAGTATGCCGCCGGCATTGTTGCTCAGGAATCCTTGCGGCGACATCTCGTCGCTGTGCTCGGTTCCTTTCTGGCCAACGGCGGAAAAACCCGCGCCGATTTCGACGCCTTTTACCGCGTTGATATTCATTAGCGCGTACGCAATTTCCGCGTCGAGCTTGTCGTACACCGGCTCACCCCAGCCAACCGGTACGCCTGATGCAACGACCGATATCTTCGCCCCACAGGAATCACCCGACTTGCGCAAGCGGTCCATGAACGACTCGAGTTCCGGAACGACGTCCGGATCCGCCGAAAAAAAAGCATTCTGACCAACTGAATCCCAACTTTTGAAGCCGATTTCGATCGGCCCGAGTTGCGCCATGTAACCGCGTATCTTTACACCATAACGCTCGCCAAGCCATTTGCGCGCAATTGCGCCGGCAGCAACCCGCACCGCGGTCTCGCGCGCAGACTGACGCCCGCCGCCACGATAATCACGTGTGCCGTACTTCTGCCAGTAAGTATAGTCAGCATGTCCGGGGCGAAACGTTTGGGCGATGTTTCCGTAATCCTTCGATCGTTGATCGACGTTTCGAATCAGCAAGCCGATTGGCGTGCCGGTTGTTTTGCCCTCAAACACACCGGACAGAATCTCTACAGTGTCCGGTTCGCGCCGCTGGGTCACATGGCGCGACGTTCCCGGCCGGCGCCAGTCGAGTTGCTGCTGAATGTCGGCCGCGCTCAACTCCAGTCCAGGCGGACAACCATCGACCACACAACCGAGTGCCGGCCCATGGCTTTCGCCGAACGACGTGACACAAAACAGCTTCCCCAGGGTGTTGCCAGACATGATGGAACTCTTTGAATTAACGGAAGAAGTGTAGCACAGGGGACACACCTTCCGGGATTTTCCAAAGGCTTTGCCCAATTGAATCGGCGAATCGCGTCGCCAATGCAGGCTTGCGGATTCCCTCACCAAACTGATTTAAACTTTCACGAACAAGACCCCTTCACTGTCGCGAATTTTTCTTTTACACTCCGTTGCTCATGCGCACCTATCTCAATCTGATGCAACACATCCTGGACGGCGGCGCCAGAAAAATGGACCGCACCGGGACCGGCACGCTGAGCGTATTCGGCGCGCAACTGCGTTTCGATCTTCAGCAAGGCTTCCCGTTGCTGACGACCAAAAAAGTCCACCTGAAGTCGATCATTCACGAACTGTTGTGGTTCCTCAAGGGCGAAACCAACATTGCCTACCTGAAGGAAAACAGCGTAACAATCTGGGACGAATGGGCTGACGAAAAGGGCGACCTCGGCCCTGTGTACGGCTATCAGTGGCGCTCCTGGCCTGCGCCAGACGGGCGGCACATTGACCAGATCAGCAAGGTCATCGAAGACATCAAACAAAACCCTGACTCGAGACGGCTGATTGTTTCCGCATGGAATGTCGCCGACATCGAGCGCATGGCACTTGCGCCATGCCATGCATTTTTTCAGTTTTACGTCGCCAACGGCAAGTTATCCTGCCAGCTCTACCAGCGCAGCGCCGATTTTTTCCTGGGCGTGCCTTTCAATATCGCATCGCATTCCCTGCTTACGTTAATGGTTGCGCAGGCTTGTGGCCTCAAACCCGGCGATTTCGTACACACGTTCGGTGATTGCCATCTGTACCTGAATCATCTCGAACAGGCCCGCGAACAACTGTCGCGCGAACCCGGCATACTGCCGCGCATGGTGCTCAATCCGGAAGTTACCAGCCTGTTCGATTTCCAATACGATGACTTCAGCCTGGTCGGTTACGACCCCCATCCGGCAATCAAGGCGCCGATTGCGGTGTGACCGCAAACACCAAACTGCAAACGGACCGCAAGCCACAGGTTGTACTCATCGTCGCGATGGCGGCTGAGCGCGTCATCGGCAAAGACGGGCAATTGCCGTGGCACCTGTCCGCCGACCTCAAACGATTCAAGGCACTGACGATGGGTCATCCGGTGATCATGGGGCGCAAGACCCATGATTCGATCGGCCGGGCATTGCCGGGACGCCGCAACATTGTCATCAGCCGCAATGAGAACCTGACAGTGAACGGTGCGGATTGCGTAAGCTCGCTTGCCGCCGCGCTCGAACTCGTCGAGAGTGCCGATCAGGCTTACGTCATTGGTGGCGAACAGATCTACCGGCTGGCGTTACCGCTTGCTGACCGCATCGAGCTCACGCAGATCGGTACATCCGTGCAGGGCGACGCCTGGTTCTCGGAAATAGACGAAGAGCAGTGGAATGAACGCCGGCGCGAGAAGCGCAGCGATGCAGCGAGTGGTTTGCGCTATGACTTCGTGACGCTGGAACGCATTGGCCGCTGATCGTTAGCAACAAGGCCCAGCAGGGAGGTCGGCCTGACGCAGCATAAGCCGACGCCAGAGCTAGATGACTCGAACGTCCGGCAGCGGAAACCCGTTAAATTCGCTCGCATATGCAGTTGTGTAAGCACCCGCGTTGCGAATGTAGATGAAGTCATCATCCTGCAAGTCTGCCGGAAGCAAATGATCTTGCAGCAGCACATCGACCGAATCACAGGTCGGTCCCGCGATATGCCACGGTACAAGCCTGCCGCCACAATCCGACTCCAGCGGATAGTGCAGCCCCTGCGTACTTTCCAGCAAGCCGCCAAACATGCCGGTATCCAGATAAACCCAGCGCTGACCGCCGCGCCTGGCGGTTCCAATGGCACGGCATACGAAGTACGCAGAATCGGACACCAGATAGCGACCCGGTTCGGCCATCACCCTGATGCTCTCGTCGAGGTCTGCTATTGCCGCATTGACGACCTCGCTGATGACTTCCACCGACGGAATCGGTTTGGTGAGCCGAACAGGAAACCCGCCGCCAATATTGAGCATTTCCGGCTTAAGTCCCTTGAGGCGCATCTTCTGAAAAATGCGCTTGGCGCGGTCAATAGCTACACGCCAGTTTTGCGGATTTCTGCATTGCGAGCCGACATGAAACGTAACGCCACACAATTGCGCGCCGAGCGCAGCCGCAGCATCCAGAATCTCGTCCACCTCACCCAGGTGCACACCGAATTTTCCTGAAAGCGGCCAGTCACTGCCGATATTTGGTGTGTCGATGCGCAGATACAATTTTGCGCGTGGCGCGACCGCGTGGATCTTGCGCAGTTCGTCCGCGCTATCCAGCGCAAACCACTCAACGCCTTTGGACGCTGCATACTCTATGTATTGGCGTGCCTTGACAGGATTGCTGTAGTGCACGTGCGACGGATCGACCCCTTGCGAAACAAGCAGGTCCAGTTCGGCAGGCGAGGCAATTTCAAAACCTGAACCTTCGTCGACGAGCGCCTGCACGACACGCAGATCCGGGTTCGCCTTGACGGCATAATGCGCCCGCACTCTCGGCATTGCCGCACAAAAACGCCGGTACTTGCCGCGGACGATATCCGGGTCGACCAGCAGAAACGGTTTCGTATAACCCTGCTCCAGGGCACGTTGAACATGCCCGAAATCAAGCGAAACTTCGGGGTGCGTGTCGAACAGACTGTCGAGCTCGGCTTGCTGTCTGAGCGCGGCATGTGCGGTCATCGTCTTTCTCCTGATCGAAAATGGGTTACCGACGGTTACACCAATAAAAATGGTTTGCGTGCGAAACGTTTTTTGTTTCTCGTCCCGGTGGTGCCCCTTCTACCGGTCACTCACATCGCGAATGATTCGGCCAGCCTTGGCGACGAGCGCCCTAACTCCCAGACCGGAAAGGGAAAACCCTGAAAAAATGAGACGCGTATTGTAGGCTTGAAATCGCAGGAATCAAGCCCAATCCCGCAAAAAAATCTTGGGAACCTCTGATCAATTGTCATGAACTCAGCGCGTTCGTACAAGGCCTGTGGCAAGGCGCGTCTTGCAGGCAATGTAGGTAACCTTGCCAAAAGGCGCAACGCAGCAACAGGCCTTGTACGACGCGCCCTTCGGGAGATTGACACACGATCACTGGCGTTGTTGGCCGTCTTGACAAGGTGACCTACATTGCCTGCGACGTCCGCCTAGCCAGTGAACGCGTGTCAAACTCTGAGTCCGTGAGAGTTGGTCAGAGGTTCCCACGACGTTCTCTCGCCTGCTACATGCGAGGCAATGCAACACCTTGCTGACCCTGGTATTTGCCTCCACGGTCCGCATAAGAGGTTTCGCACACATCGTCCGGCGCGCACTGGAAGAACACGACCTGCGCGACGCCCTCATTGGCGTAAATCTTTGCCGGCAACGGAGTCGTATTGGAGAACTCCAGCGTTACATAGCCTTCCCATTCAGGCTCGAACGGCGTGACGTTGACAATGATTCCACAGCGCGCATAGGTGGACTTTCCCAGACAGATCGTCAACACATCCCGCGGAATCCGGAAATACTCGACCGTACGTGCAAGTGCGAACGAATTCGGCGGGATGATGCAGATATCGCCTTTGAAGTCGACAAATGAATCCGAATCAAATGCTTTCGGATCGACGATCGTTGAATTGATATTCGTGAATATCTTGAATTCGTCGGAACAGCGTATGTCATAGCCGTAGCTCGAAGTCCCGAACGACACAACCCGCTGCTCGTCAACAATCTTCGTCTGTTGCGGCTCGAACGGTTCGATCATGCGATGCTGCTCCGCCATACGGCGTATCCATCTGTCCGACTTGACTGTCATGTCTAGGGAACCTCTGCCTCGGAAATAACCTGCGAAAATATTTTTGGGAAACTCACGAGCAATGCTCGCTGCGCCATCAGGTGTTCTGCACAACAATCTTCGGGAAAGCCGCACCGTAATCCCGCTTTTGCGCTGCGATTTTTGCGGCGACCTTGCGCGCGATCCCCTTGTAAATCTCGCTGATCTCACCATCGGGATCAGTCACCAGAGTCGGCCGACCCGAATCAACCTGCTCGCGGATGCGCATGTCCAGCGGCAACTGACCAAGCAGATCAATGCCGTAATCAGTTGACATGCGCTCGGCGCCGCCAGCGCCAAAGATATGCTCCTCGTGGCCGCACTTGGAACAGGTATGTGTGCTCATGTTCTCGACGACGCCGAGGATCGGCACGTTGACCTTCTCGAACATCTTCAATCCCTTGCGGGCGTCGATCAGTGCAATGTCCTGCGGCGTCGTGACGATCACCGCTCCGGTCAATGGCACTTTTTGTGACAGGGTCAGCTGTATATCACCGGTCCCGGGCGGTAGATCGACGACCAGATAGTCGACATCCTTCCATTGCGTGTCACGCAGCAGTTGTTCGAGCGCCTGGGTAACCATCGGGCCACGCCACACCATCGGCTGATCGACATCGATAAGCAGCCCGATGGACATTGTCTGCACGCCGTAAATTTCCATCGGCTCGATCGTCTTGCCGTCAGTCGACTCCGGCCGGCCGCTCAGCCCCATCATCATCTGCTGCGACGGTCCGTAAATGTCCGCATCGAGAATACCCACGCGTGCACCTTCGGCCGCCAGCGCAAGCGCAAGATTGGCAGTGGTCGTGGATTTCCCGACACCGCCTTTGCCCGATGCCACCGCGATCACGTTCTTGATTCCCGGCAGCAGTTTGATACCGGCCTGTGCGGCGTGCGCGACGATATTGCTGGTTACCGATACGGACACCTTACCGACATCAGGCAACGCCTTGATCGCGGCCGCAATCGAACGTTGAATATCATCCATCACGCTCTTGGCCGGATAACCCAGCTCGATCTTAACGGCAACATTGTTGCCATCCAGCTCGATATTCTTGACGTCACCGCTGGACACGTAATCGCGTTGGGTAACAGGGTCGACAAGTTGCGCCAATGCTGCCCGGATTTGCTCTTCTGTTTGTGCCACGACTCTCTTCCCTTGAAAATGGCCGCCAATTCTATCGAAAAGGCCAGCAGCGGAATACGCTATCGATACCAACATTGACAATACTTTGACCCTTATCTAAGTACGGTTTTGCTAGAATCACGCCTTTTCCGCACCGATCCGATGATGCGCCAGATTCTCGTCACGTCGGCCCTTCCCTACGCTAACGGCAGCATCCACCTCGGTCACCTGGTGGAATACATTCAGACCGACATCTGGGTGCGCTTCCAGAAGATGCAGGGGCACGACGTCTACTATGTGTGTGCTGATGATACGCACGGCACACCTGTCATGCTGCGCGCTGACGCCGAAGGCATCTCGCCATGCGATCTTATCGAGCGCGTGCACGGCGAACATACGCGCGATTTCGCCGGTTTCCACGTTGCCTTCGACAACTACTACACGACCGATTCTCCCGAGAACCGGGCGTTTTGCGAGGACATTTACCTGCGACTGGATGCGAGCAATCTGATAGACCGCCGATCCGTCGAGCAGTTCTACGATCCGGTCAAACAGATGTTTCTTCCGGATCGCTACATCAAGGGCGAATGCCCGAAGTGCCACTCTAAAGACCAGTACAGCGATTCGTGCGAAGTTTGCGGGTCCACCTATACGCCCACTGATCTGATCGAACCGTACTCCTCCGTATCCGGTGCGAAGCCCGAACGCAAGGCCTCAGAACATCATTTCTTCAGGCTTTCCGACGAACGCTGTGAAGCGTTTCTGCGTTCGTTCACGCAATCCGGTGAACGCTTGCAGCCCGAAGCGGCAAACAAAATGAAAGAGTGGCTCGGGGAAGAAGGCGAAAGCACGCTCTCCGACTGGGATATATCGCGTGACGCGCCGTATTTTGGTTTCGCCATTCCCGGCACGGACGGACAGAAGTTCTTCTACGTCTGGCTGGACGCGCCGGTCGGCTACTTTGGCAGTTTCGCCAACTACGTCGAACAACAAAAAGCAGCCGGCAATGCAATTGATCAGGACAGTTTCCTGCGCCCCGGCGGCAATACTGAACTGGTGCATTTCATCGGCAAGGACATTCTCTATTTCCATGCACTGTTCTGGCCGGCAATGCTCGAGTTCGCCGGCTACCGGACACCGACGAAAGTATTTGCACATGGTTTCCTGACTGTCGATGGACAGAAAATGTCCAAGTCGCGCGGCACCTTCATTACTGCCGAGAGCTACTTGCAGCAAGCCATGAATCCGGAATGGTTGCGCTATTACTACGCTGCGAAACTCAATTCGACCATGGAAGACATCGACCTGAACCTCGACGATTTCATCGCGCGGGTGAACAGCGACCTGGTCGGCAAGTACGTGAACATTGCCAGCCGCTGCGCGGGTTTCATAATCAAGAGATTTGACGGGCATCTGGCAGCCGCCACGGCCAAAGACAACCCCGTGATCGGCGATCTGCAGGCGCAAGCCGATGCCATCGGCGCGCTCTACGATGCACGCGAATACGGAAAGGCACTGCGCGAAGTGATGTTGCTCGCCGACAAGGCAAATGCTTTCGTCGATGCGAACAAACCGTGGGAACTGGCGCGCGAGGAAGGGCAGGAGGACAAGCTGCAACAGGTCTGTTCGGACGGGCTGAACATGTTCCGCCTGCTGACCATCTATCTCAAACCAGTCTTGCCGGTCGTGGCTGAGAATGTCGAGAAGTTTCTCGGCATCTCTTCGCTGACCTGGGCTGATACCCAATCGCTGCTCCCGGGCGGGCATCGAATCAACAAGTACAAGCACTTGATGACAAGGGTGGATCGTAAACAGATCGACGCCCTTGTCGCAGCCAACACCGAAAGTCTCGAGCCAACGCCGCAATCGCACTCGCGGCAGCGCCACGCGCAGCATCAGGAGAACGTTGTGGAAAAGAACACGCAGGAAAGCAAGCCCGAAGAAGAGCCGTTCATCACCATCGATGATTTTGCCAAGGTCGAACTGCGGGTTGCAAAAATCGTTGGCGCGCAACATGTCGAAGGTGCTGACAAACTGTTGAAACTCACACTCGACATCGGCAGCGAGACACGGCAAGTGTTCGCCGGAATCAAGTCGGCATACGATCCCGAAGCGCTCAAGGGCCGTTTGACCGTGATGGTCGCCAATCTGAAACCGCGCAAGATGCGCTTCGGCGAATCGCAAGGCATGGTGCTCGCAGCAAGCGGGGATGGCCCGGGAATCTTCCTGCTTTCGCCTGACGATGGGGCGCAACCGGGCATGGAGGTCAGATAGGTTGACCAACGCGTGACCAGCACAGCACCTCGCCGAATGAGTGACTCAAAGATAACCAGGCGACTGTCGATTCACGGTCGCGTGCAAGGTGTCTATTTCCGGGGATCAATGCAGGAGAAGGCGCGGCAACTTGGTATCAATGGTTGGGTAAGAAACCGGCACGACGATAGCGTTGAAGCGATGGTGAATGGCGAGCCGGAAGCCGTTGCCCAAATGATTGAATGGGCCTGGAAAGGTCCAACCAGTGCGAATGTAACCGACGTGCAGATTGAGAAATCACAGGAACAGTTCGACAAATTCGAAATACGGCGAACGTCCTGATCTGCAGTTACGACTGAACGCAGTAGCTACGCTCTTCACAACTGGCCGGAGCCTGGAATCAATCCACTGAAATAACTGGTCGCGACTTGAATTTTGCGACCAGCGGTCAGTGACAGGCGCAGCTTTGACAGCGCCGGGCCCGCGTCTTTTGATATTGTTCGCCCTTGCTGAATCTCCGGCGGAGACCTCCTCGAAACTTTGACATCCGAAACCGCCGCCACCCCCGAGGAGCTTTCCCGGGTACGGCGCTACATGATCCTGGCGACGCTGGCGCTGTGCACCATGCTCTACGCCATGACGGCGACCATCGTCAACGTGGCGCTGCCGCAGCTCCAGGGAGCGCTGTCGGCGACGCCCGATCAGATCGCCTGGGTAGTGTCCCTGAACGTTGTGGCCACCGCGGTGGTAACGCCGATGACCGGCTGGCTGGTGGCGCGAATGGGACAACGCACGGTGCTCATATCCTGCGTCGTCGGCTTCGCAATCACCTCGCTGCTGTGCGCCACCGCAGCTTCACTCGCGCCACTGCTGGCCTATCGCGTGGGTCAGGGCGTCTTTGGCGCGCCCATCGTGCCACTCGCTCAGGCAATCCTGCTGGTCACCTTCACTGGCAAGGACCGGGCGATGGCGCAAGGCTTCTTCGGCATGTCGGTGGTTATCGGGCCGGCCCTCGGGCCGGCGCTCGGCGGCTACCTTGCCGAAACATATAACTGGCGCTGACTTGCCCCGCCATAATTAGGCCAACCGCTATGTTAGGGTTTCTCAATGGAGGAGGACCCGATGAAAGGCAATCGATTCAGCGAAGAACAGATCATTCGAATATTGCACGAGGCCGAAGCAGGATTGTCCGTGGCCGAAGTGTGCCGCAAGCACAACTGCTCGGAGCAGTCGTTTTATCGCTGGAAAGCCAAGTTTGGCGGCATGCAGGTCGCTGAGGCGAAGCGGCTTCGAGAGCTCGAGCGCGAGAACGCGCAGCTCAAGAAGATTGTGGCCGAACAAACGCTGGACATCCGGATGTTAAAGGACGTGAACAGCCGAAAGTGGTAAGCCTGCCAGAGCGCCGGCGCTGCGTGACGTACCTGCACAATACGTACGCCGTTAGCGAGCGCCGCGCCTGTCAGGCGATGCACATGAACCGTTCGAGCTACCGCTATATCGGTAGTAAAGACATTGTCGACGCAGCCTATGGGCAGGTGGTGAACCTGTCGCAGCGCTATGGTTGCTGGGGCTATCGCAAGATATACGAGCTGATGCGCGCAACCGGGTTAGCGATTAGCCGCGAGCGCGTACGCCTGATACGTCGCCGTGAAGGACTGCAGGTGCTCAGAAAACGGCGCAAACGCAAGGTGTTGGGTACAACGACCCAGTGGGTGAACCGGGCGAATTATCCGAACCACGTATGGAGTTACGACTTTGTGTTCGACCAGAGTGCGCGACAACTCAAGTGCCTCACGGTGGTCGATGAGTTCACCAGGCAAGGTCTTGAAATCAGCGTGGCACGCAGCCTGAACGCAAGCGATGTCATTCGTGTTCTGGACAAGCTGTTCCACGAGCAGGGCCGCCCGGCGTGTATTCGCTCGGACAATGGTCCGGAACTCGTCGCGACGGCAGTACAGCAATGGCTGAAGAAAAAGCACGTGGATACCCACTACATCGACCCGGGCAGCCCATGGCAAAACGCATACTGCGAGAGTTTCAACTCGATCTTTCGAACCACGTGCCTGAATCGCTGGCTGTTTTGCTCGATGACCGAGGCCAGGGTCGTAATCAATCAATGGCTCGAGGAGTACAACACGATCAGGCCGCATGGATCGCTGGGCGGCATGAATCCGGAGCAGTTCTTACAGCGATGGACCGAAGGACAGACGATTCAACAACCTAATTCCCTAACAGCGTGAATGGACCAAAGATCTCGGGCTTGACAGCGCTTTGTTTTCCTTCTCATCGTGCCACTGTGCATCGCCGCGTTCGTCATGGTGGTGTTGTTCATCCGTCAGACTAGCAAGGACGAGGAACTCAAGCTCGACTGGACGGGCTTCCTCGCGCTCTCGCTCGCCATTGTCTGCGTGCAGCTCATGGTCGATCGCAGCGAGCGCTTCGACTGGTTCGATTCCGGCGAGATCATCCTCTACGCCTGCGGTGCTGTGCTGGGCTTATACGTGCTGGTCGTGCATACCATGACGAGTGACAGGCCGTTTCTCAACCCTCAGCTTTTCAAGGACCGCAACTTCGTCATCGGCATCGTGCTGGTGTTTGTCTACGGCATGCTCAACTTCACACCCATCACGCTGCTGCCGCCAATGCTGCAAAACCTGAAGGGCTATCCCGACTCCCTCATCGGGCTGCTGCTCGCGATGCGCGGTGTCGGCATGGTGATTGGCTTCTATATCGCCGGCAGGATGGGCAAGTTCGATCCACGGGTGGGGCTGACGAGTGGAATGCTCCTGGTCGGTGTGAGCGGCGTGATCATGGCGACTTTCGATTTCAACGTGTCGCCCGGAACAGTCGGCTGGGTGGGTATCGTCCAGGGAATCGGTACCGGCGTGATGTGGGTGCCGCTCACCATCGTTGCGTTCGCCTCACTACCAGAGCGGTTAATGCCGGATGCCTCGGCGCTTTTCCACTTGCTGCGCAACTTCGGCAGCAGCCTGTTCATCGCCGTCAGCTTCATGGTCGTGTTGCGCACCGCGCAGATCAACCACTTTGAGCTCAGCCAGAACGTGAACCCCTACAACGAGGCGTTGCGCTTCCCGTCGGTCGTCGGGCACTGGGACATCGGCTCGCTGCACGGCCTCGCAAAACTCGGCTCCGAAGTGGACCGCCAGGCGCAGATGATCGGCTACAACAACGCCTTCATCATGTACGCAGCGGTGTGTTTCGTGGCAATACCGGTTCTGCTGTTCGTTCGCATCAGGCACCATTGATGTGTGCACAGAATTCCGGGAACTCCAACCTGCCCCCTCGTTTTCGATTGAGCCCCCCTTTTGTATTTCCTATACTCAACCTCGACAATGCTTCGTTACTTGCATCCTGACTCGGGCGACATCGATTTATCATCGGTTGCCCGACGACACCAGTGGTAAACAATTGGCAAGCACGCGCTTGTGTCGACCACTCCAGCACAATACCGTACGCTCGGGCAGCGAAGCGATAACAACTTAAGGAGGGAAACACATGGCACTAACCCGCTATGTCACCGAAATGGGCATGGGTGCCGACGTTCACGGCAAGGACTATACGAAAGCCGCCAAACGCGTCGTATCCGACGCGATCCGCCACTCAAGCCTCAATTTTTTCCGCGCCCTCGACAAGTCACCGAACGACATGCGCATCACCGTGCGTCTCGGCGTGGGCAACCCGGACGCCATCGACAAAGAAGCAGTCGCCGCCGAGCTGCCTTATGGCACTGTGACGGTGGAACCTGTGCAAGGAGGCCTCGAGGTTCCCAACGAAGATGGATCGGATTCGATCGTCATTGCGAACGCCGCAGTCATTGTCTATTTTGATGAATAACGCGCAGTGTGTCAGGGCTAAATTGTGTGTGAAGACAATTGGGCCAGGTTGAGCTAACCCCGAATTTTTCTACGGCGTTTTGAGTTGGTGGCGCGCTTTGCCTGCATCAGTAATTGAAAGTTGTTGCTCCGAGAGCGACGGACTGCTAGCCCAGTTTCGCACCCGATTCAATGGTCGGCGGCGTGCTGTTTAGCGTCTCGATGGCAAATCCGGCGGCTGCCTTGTACTTGCCCATGAATTCGTCACGTTCGTCCCTTGGAATGACCGCTTCAATGTCGTCGAACACCCCCTCGCATCGCTCGTGCAGGATATTGAGCAATCCGAACGGACCGGCTGAGCGATTGCGCAATACAACTTCCGAAATTTTCGAACACAACTGGTCGTCATATGCTGAGAGCGCTTGCGGAGTCACGCCGTGTTCGAGCATGGCAGCGCCCATGACACGGGCATCGACAATCGCCTGGCTCGCCCCGTTGGAACCAGTGGGATGCATAGCGTGGGCCGCATCTCCCATCAGCGCGACCGGTCCGTCGACCCAGGTTGACACCGGGTCGCGATCGATCATGGCATTCATATAGGCACAATCTGCCTCTCGCAGCATCGAGGGGACATCGAGCCAGTCATAGCGAAACGCGTCGAAATGGTGGGCGAAGCTGTCAATTGTCACTTCCTTGAACCAGGAGTCTTCCGGCCAGCCGTCGCTGTTGTCCATGGTGACTTCGGCGATCCAGTTGATCAGCGCCGTGCCATCAGCGTCAGTACCCGAAATCGGATAAATCACCATCCGGTGTCGGTGTGTGCCCAGACCAACGAAAGACGACTCCGTGCGAAGGGGCTTCGCCTGCACCGTGCCACGCCACATGACGGCGCCACCCCAATGTATTGGCGGTTGGTCCGGGTGCATTTGCGCGCGCACCACTGAGTGAATGCCATCTGCGCCAATCAGCAAGCTGCCGGAAATTTCGGAGGTGGACCCATCGCTGTCGCGGACGGTTGCGACAACACCACCCTCAGGGAGACGGGAATATCCTTCGACCCGGGTTCCCAGGCGAATCGCTTCGCTGCCGGCTCGCTCCAACAAGGTCTGGTGAAGCAGCATATGCAGCTTGCCCCGGTGTACTGCATATTGAGGCCAGCGGTAACCCGCTTCCAGTCCGCGCGATTCCGCGTACACCTCCCTGCCATTCAATCCAACCAACGCCCATTCCCTGGATGGCACGCCGACGGTGTCGAGAATGCCTGCATCAAACCCCAAATCAAAAAGCTCACGTACCGCATTAGGCTGAAGGTTGATGCCGACACCGAGAGGACGCATCTCGGGAGAAGATTCGAGCACCACAAACGGTACACCGATTTGGTGAAAGGTCAGCGCAAGCGTCAGGCCACCAATTCCTCCGCCTGCAATGATTACTCTTTCTTTGGTCATCGGAATCTTCTTTGCGAGTCTCGTAGATCTTCTCAATCTGTAGATGTCATGACTTCAATCATAGTCTACACCTCGCCCCTATCGCTCCACCGAAGGGAGCGGATAGTCGCGATTAGCTACCAACGTTTCACATTCAGCATCAGGTAGCTAGTTCTTCCGTAGACAGGCAATCAAGCATCGTGGCCATGACTGCCTCGCGCTCCTCATAAATGAAAAAATGATCACCAGGAAACTCATGCTGATCAAATACTGCTGAGGTGCGTTCGCGCCAACCCTCCAACATCGCGGCCGAAATGGCGGGATCACCCGCACCACCGAATGCGGTAATCGGACAATCAAGCGGGTCTGCCGCAGCGTCCGTGTGCGTTTCAAGCAGTTCTACGTCGGCCCTCAGAATGGGCAGAAAAACATCCTGCAACCTGGCGCTTTGTCGAATGGCTTCCGGCACTGCACCATAAGCCTGGTGCAGTCGTCGCATGAATTGCGCATTGTCGAGAAATCGCAACGGTTCGCTGTGGTTTTCCAGCTGCGGTGCCGCGCGGGCCGAAACAAACAGATGCGTTGGTTGCGCGGCTCCCGTCGCGCGCAGCCGGCAAGCGACCTCGTAAGCCACTATCGCGCCCATGCTGTGTCCGAGAAAGGCGAATGGACGATCGCTGTAGGCCATCAACTCGTGCGTGAGCGCCTCGACCAGTTCGGACATGTTGGTCATCAACGGCTCCGCCAGCCTGTGCTCGCGCCCTGGCAGTTGCACGACGCAAAGCTCAATGTCCTCAGGGATAGCGTCGGCCCAGTCTCTGAAGGCTGACGCACCGCCACCCGCGTAGGGAAAACAAATCAGACGCAAGCGGGCGGCTGGCCGAGGTTGCGGACAGACGAGCCATTGCTGCTGAACATCCATTGCGGTGTCTTGATCGGACTCCGTGACAGCCGGCCGGCTGTCACCAAGGAGCTGGTCAACCGACACAGCGAGCTCGCGTATGCTCGGCGCGGTGAACAATTGCTCGACGGCAAGATCGACGTTCAGATCACTCTCCACCCAGATGTGAAGCTCCACGGCCGTGAGCGAGTCGATGCCAAGCGCGTTAAGTTGCGCAAATTCATCGAGATCGGCGGCGGGCACGCGCAGGGTCTGTGCAATGCGTTCGAGCAGGTAGGAACAGATCAAATCTGCGCGCTGGTCACTCGCGGCTGCCTTGACCCGCTCGGCTGCTGCTTCGGCGGCATTCGACGTCAGTGAACTTGATCGGTCGGCCGAGAGCAGGTGCTTCAGCGTGCTCCAGCCGGATACGCCGGGGATTCGTTGGGCGAACTGGCCCCAGTCGACAGGTATGACCGCAGTCTGGGGCAGATCACGCGCGGTCAGCAGATGGGCGATAAAGTCGCAACCCTGGGTTGCATTCAGGGGCTGCCAGCCGTCATGCATCAGGCGTTGCAAGACAGCTTCGGATGCCGCCATCCCGACATCTGCCCATGGCCCCCAGTTGATCGCCGTTGCCGGCAGTCCTTGCTGTTTTCGGTAGTGGGCCAGTCCGTCCATGAACGCGTTGGCGCTCGCGTAGTTCGATTGCCCCGGCGAACCGATGACGGATGCAACCGATGAGAACAAGACGAAGAAATCGAGTGAATATTCGAGCGTTTGGGAGTGCAGATGCCAGGCACCATCCACCTTCGGACTGGCAACCTTTCTGAAGCGCTGGGCGTTTTGCTGCATGAGCATTCCGTCATCCAGAACCCCGGCTGCATGCACGATTCCGCGCAGGCGAGGCGCCATGGCGAGCACCCGGGCAACGTCTTCGGCATTGCCGACATCGGCCGCAACCACTTCGACCTTAACGCCGGCATCTTCCAGCGCATGCAGTGCGCTACGCTGGTCGTCGGTGGAAACGCCACTCCGTCCAGTGAGCAGCATGTGCCTGGCACCACAGGTTGCGAGGTACTGGGCGACCAGCAATCCGAGCGCACCCATGCCACCAGTCACGAGGTAGGACGCATTTTCGTCGAGCTTGAGCGGTTGGTGAGGATCAACGGATTGTTCGCAGGGTTCCAGTCTGACAAGCCGCGCGACGCGTCTGGTGCCCTCGCGAAAGGCCACCTCGGTGTTCGGGTCGGAACGGCAAAATTCGGCGATGGCCACGTCGAGATCGCGCGGGTTGGGGTCAGACAAACTGCTGTCAGACAAACTGGCGTCGAGGTCAATGCAACCCCCGAACTGGTCCGGGTGTTCAACCTGTAGCGTGCGCGCAAATCCCCAGAAGCGGGTCTGCCACGGCGATACCACGTCCCCGGCGGTGACCGCCTGGGCGCCCTGGGTCACGAACCAATGCCGGGTCGAAATGCCGGCGCGTGAAAGCGCTTGAACGACATTCAGGCTGGCCATCAGGGCAGCGTCCGGTTCCGTTTCGCTGGCATCCATGCCCCACAGATGTACGACTCCGCCAAAGGAATGTGCCTCGGACGATCCGATAAGCGAATCGACAGCAGCCGAATCTGAGGCCATGCGAACCTGCAGGCCGTGCGCCTGCATCCGCCGAACAAGTTCGGCGCCGACACCGCCACCATCCATCAAGACCAGCCAATCGCCATCGGTCGAAGGGGTGTCGTCAAGCGTTACCTCATCCTCTTCCCACACGAGCTGGTAGAGCCATTCGTTCAGGACATCAGCGGAAGCGCGGGGTTTGGTCATTGCGCGTTTCAAGCTGAACACCGGCACCGAGCGCAGGGTGAGTTTTTCCACGGTGGCGACGCGCGCCCCGCTGTCATCAAACAGCTCCAGGTCCACCACGCGCGTTTGCGCTTGCTGACGCGCGGTCGCTTTCACCCAGACCGTGCCGCTGGCAGCGTGATCGCAGCTGAACCCGGAAATGCCAAACGGCAGATGGATCTGCTCCAGATCTTCATCCGGAAAAATGGCTTCTGCGATTCTGAAACTCGCATCGGTAATGACCGGATGCATCCGGTAGCTGTCACCGGGCAGGTTGGCTTCAGCAGGTAGTTCGATGCGGGCAAATGCGGTGCCGGACTCATCACCGGATGCGCTCGCCGGTATGTGGATTTCCTCGATTGCCCGGAAGCGTGGGAAGTATTCAAGACCTCGCGTTTCGAATCTCGCGGAAAGCTCGGCGATGTCGACTTCTTCCGGGAAGCCCCCAAGTGTCGACTGGATATCGATCGATGCCGCCGGGCTCGGCAAGCGGCGCTCCAGGGTTCCCCTGGTGTGCTGGACCCACTCATTCTCGGAGTTCTCTGTCGATCGACTGCAAATCTCGAAGTCGAAACGGTCCGCATTGGGTGTCGCGATCATCTGTACGGTAACGGGCTCTTCTGACAGCAGCAGAGCCTGTCCGATCGATACGTTTATCAGCGCGACCTCGTCCTGCCGGAAAATTATGCGCGCGACGACCATCGCCATCTCAAAGAACGCGCTGGCCGGAAATACAACGCTGCCGAAGACGCGGTGATCGTCGAGGTAGGCCGGGTTTGAGGCGCTCAAGGTCGATTCGAAGATTACGCTGCTGCTTGCGTTCTCAACGCGCCGATGGATGAGCGGATGTAGCCGCGGTTTATTCATGCCTGTCGATACGACGTCGGTCCAGCAGCGTCGATAGCGCCATGGATAGTTGGGAAGCGCTACTCGGCCCACATCGCTGTATTGATAGAAGCGCTGCCAGTCGATCGCAACGCCGCGCACATGGAGTTCGGCGACGCTACTGATCAGTGCGGACCATTCGCCATCGGGTTTCAGCCCTGGCAACCAGGTTCCATATTCAGGCGGCACGCTGGCGCGGCCAAGTCCCAGCAACGTCGGTCTCGGGCCGATCTCGACAAAAGTCTCAAATTTCTTCGACTGGGCGTAGGCAATGCCGTCGGCGAATCGCACCGCACCGCGCAGGTGCTCCACCCAGTAGTCAGGGGTGAGTTGCCCGTCTCCCCAGGGCTTGCCCGTGACATTGGAGATGAGCGTCTTGTTCGGCGGGTTGAATGTTACGGTTGCCGCTACCTCCCGGAACTCGTCGAGTATCGGTTCCATCAGCGGCGAGTGGAATGCATGCGAGACTTTCAGCGCGGTCGTTTTCACGCCTTGCCGCGTAAGCCGCTCGACGACGGCGTTGACTGCGTCGCTGTCTCCGGACAACACCGTACTTCGAGGCCCGTTTACTGCCGCGATGGACACCATCGGGTCCAGGCCAATGGCTTCGCGCACCACGTCTTCGTCGGTGGCGGCACTCACCATCTGTCCACCGGCGGGTAGCGATTGCATCAATCGACCGCGCGCAGCGACCAGGCGAAGGCCTTCCTCCAGCGAGAATACCCCCGCAATACACGCGGCGGCGTACTCGCCGATGCTATGACCAAGCAACAGATCGGGGATCACGCCCCACTCTTCGTAAACTTTTGCGAGCGAGTATTCGATCGAAAACAGCGCAGTTTGCGTAAATTCCGTTTGGTGCAGCGCTTCACCCGTCCAGAGTATGTCGAGCAACGGACGCTCGAGATGGGATGCGGGCCCGGCCGCGCAACGGTCCATCCACAAGCGAAAGGTCGGGTGAGTTTCGTACAACGCCTTGCCCATGCCAACGTGCTGGGCGCCTTGTCCGGTAAACAAAAATGCAAGTTTGGGGGCGCGGCGGCCTATGCTTCCGACTGACGTGCCCGCCGGTGTCCCGCTCGCAGCAAAGTCGGTAAGCGATTGCGCCAGCGCTTGTGGATTGCTGGCCATGAATGCGGCGCGGTGCGCAAGGTGGGAGCGACCGGTAGCAGCCGAGAAACACAGGCGCGCAAGACTGACATCGTTTTTGCCCGATTGGCTCTCTGCCGTTCCATTTCCCCCGCTTTCCGTTTCGCAGTGGAGAAGTTGCGCGTAGCGGCTGGCGAGTTCCGGCAATGCAGACGGAGACTGGGCAGACAGCGTCAGAAGTTGCTCCGGCCACGCAACGTCGGACTGCGTCGTTGCCTCTTGCTCGTGCATCGCCGGAGGCGGCGGTGCTTGCCCGACAATCAGATGCACGTTGGTGCCGCTCATGCCAAATGCGCTGATTCCGGCGAAACGCTGTTCGCCCTCCCAGGTGATATTTTCGGTCGGGACCTCGAGAGGCCAGTCGTCCCACGGAATGTGCCTGTTCAGGTTGGTGCAGTTCAGGTGAGGCGGAATCGCCCCGTGCTGCAGCGACAGCACCGCTTTCATCAGGCCTGCGATTCCGGCTGCAGAATCCAGGTGTCCGATGTTGGTTTTCACGGAACCCATGTATAGAGGCCTGGTTCGTTCTTCACATAAAACGCGAGCAATCGCCATCACTTCGATGGGGTCGCCGAGCGGTGTTCCCGTGCCGTGGGTTTCGAGGTAGCCGACCTGGTGAGGTTCGATACCCGCGTCGTCGAGCGCTTCTTGCAACATCGCGCGCTGCGCCGATCCGCTGGGTGTCGTTACCGTCCGTGCATGACCGTCGTGGTTTGCTGCTGAGCCTTGAATAACAGCGAGGACGGTGTCGCCGTCGGCACGGGCGTCACTGAGCCGCTTGAGCGCAACCATTCCGCAGCCCTCGCCCTGGCCGAATCCATCGGCATCGGCATCAAAGGTCTTGCAGCGACCGTCCGGCGCCAAGGCTGTCATCTGACAAATGCCGATGAGGTGCTCGGGGGACAGTATCAAACTCACGCCACCGGCCAGTGCCAGATCACTTTCGCCCGAGCGTAACGACTGGCAAGCGAGGTGCACCGCAAGGGAGGAAGAGGAACAAGCGGTGTCCAGCTGTATTGCGGGCCCGTGGGAATCCAGGATGTGACAGATACGGCCAGCGGTCAAACCGCGAAGTCCGCTGAGTTGCGCGTAGCGATCAATCTCCCGATTGTCCGTCGCGTAAATCCGCTGCATGGAGTAGTCATCCCAGTACTGACCAACAAACACACCGGTCTTGCCGCCCTGCAATGCGCTGGGCGCAATGCCTGCATGCTCCAGCGTCTCCCAGCTGACTTCCATGACCAGGCGTTGCTGGGGGTCAAGACTCTCTGCCTCGCGGGGTGACAGACCAAAAAACTGCGGGTCGAACTGGTCGATGTCGTCCAGGAAGTGCCCCTGGCGAACGTACATCTTTCCGGGCACCGACACCTCCGGGTCGTAGTACGCATCGACATCCCAGCGGACATCCGGAATGTCGCGCAGGACATCGCGGCCGGAATGCAGGAGTTCCCAGAACTCGTCTGGCGTTCGCACGTTGCCGGGATAACGGCAACCCATACCGACCACGGCGATGGGTTCACGTGCCGCCTTGCTATCGTCGCGCGCGGCAAGCTCCGCGCGAAGGCGTGTGATCTCGGCGTTGGCTTCCTCGAGCGAAAGTGGCCGGGATGGAACCGACCGCGTCTGTTTCGACATACTTTATTGCTCTCGCAGTTTGAACCGCCGCAATTTGCCGGTGGCGGTGCGGGGCAGAGTGTCCAGGAAGGTGACCCAGCGGGGACGCTTGTACGTGTCGAGTTTGCTAGCGCACAACTTCAGCAATTCGGCTAGCAGTTCATCTGATGCCTCGGTGTCATCGCGCAAGCAGACAAAGGCCTTGGGCTTCAACAATCCTGCGTCGTCGTTGTGCCCGACAACCGCACATTCAGTCACGTCAGCATGTTCGCTCAGCACGTTCTCGATCTCAACCGGCGACACCCACAGTCCACCGACCTTGAGCATGTCGTCGCCGCGCCCTTGATGCCAGTAGTAGCCGTCTTCATCGATCGAATATCGATCACCCGTAAACAACCATTCACCGCGAAACGTGTGGCGGCTCTTCTCATATTGATGCAGATAGAACAGTGCGGTGGATTCGCCGCGCACCATCAGGTTGCCGACCTGGCCGGCCGGCACCGCATTGCCATCGTCATCCACCAGGCG
>CATOSA010000018.1 GCA_951812315.1 uncultured Burkholderiales bacterium | reverse complement strand
CGACGGCGCAACGGGAGAACACGTTTGGGCGAGCCGCTGGGACCGACCCCAGCAGGACATCTTCGCGTTGCAGGACGAAATCACCCGGAACATCGTTACAGAACTCGATGTGGGCGCTGGTTGAAGGCGATCAGGCGCGTATATGGCGCCCGCTCAACATCCAGCCCCGAGGCGTACGATCTGCTTCTGCGCTCGGGGGGGATTCAAGCCACCCACCAAGGTCGCATTCGACCGGTCGAAAACGAATCTGGAGAAGGCAGTGCAGATCGACCCTGAATTCGCCATGGCCTGGGTTCGGCTGGGATGGAACCAGGTTGTGGCGGCTTACTCAGGTTGGACGGACTCGCCCACCGCGGCGTGGGACAAAGCCATTGCATATGCCAATCACGCGCTTGGCGATTGACGCTGAGCTGGGGCGAGGCTTACACGCTGCTAACTGAAGTGATGATGTTCAAGAACAAACAAGCCCAAGCCATGGAGTATGGGCGACGGGCGCTCGATCTGAATCCAAGTGGAGCAGACACCCTGGCAATAGTGGCAATTCATACGTGCTGGACGGGCGACGGCACGGGCTTGATTCACGCGCAGCGTGCCATGGCCCTAAATCCCAACCCCTCCCGCCTGGTACTACAACGCCCTTGGGAGTTGCTATCGGATCGATAAGCGTTACGAGGAGGCTATCGCGGCGGAACTAAAGTGCGCGGAGCGCGCTCCCGATTAACCTTTTCTGCTACGTCCACCTTGCTTTGTCTTCCCTGGAAGTGGGCGACGAAGAGACAGCGAAAGGAGTATGCCAAAGAGATAATCCGAATTAATCCAAGCTTCCGCAGCGCTGTTGTTTTGCAAGGTTACGTCGATCCTTCGGTCAAAGAATACCACCGACAGTTATTTCAGAGACTGGGTATCGAGTAATGCGGCAACGTTCACCGTGCCAGCCTAGATTGGCGGAATGAAATGCAGGCTGCGTCAAACAGAAATCCCGAAGGGCGGAAGTTCTTCAACAAAGAGGAAAACCTCAGGGACAGACCACGTTCCATGTGCGCTCGAGGCGCCGCTGACCCTGGTCGCCGAGCATCCGCTGTGCGGGCGACCGTCCGGGAAGATTTACGCGCCACAAATTCAACACTGGATTGACCGCTCCCCGCTCCGAAGCCGTCATCCAGGCGAAAGCAAATCTGTCAGTGTCTTTACGATCGGGGCCGGAATATCACAACTAAAAGCGCGAAGCCGGCAGCGCTACGTCGGCATTTTCGCCAAGCCGTCTCGAACTCCTTGCGAATTGCCGATGCTTCCTCTGCCCGACCCTGTGCGTTTACGCTGAGCCACAAGCCGTACAGTGACCAGCCGTTGCCTCTGTTCCAGGCCATATCTCTTCGGTACACCCTCTCGGCCTCGGCCGTGCGCCCTGCTTCCAGCAATGCGGCACCAAGATAATGTCGCATCGGCTGCGCCCAGTCTGGCGGCTCGATATACGAAAGCCGGTCTTCCAGATGGACCGCCTGTTTAAAAGACCCGATCGCACCTGAAAGTTCGAGATTTGCAATGATGTGTCAGGCCGTCGCAGTTGTGCCTGTTTAAAAGACCCGATCGCACCTGAAAGTTCGCCTCTAGCTTGCTTGATTTCCCCATCCAGTCCGAATGCGGCGATTTGCAACAATGTGGATACCGGGTTGAACCGGGAACGTACTTTCTTTGCCTCCGAATTAGTCTGCAGCTCCTGTAATTTTTCGAGTGCGATCTGCGCGCCGTCCAGATCACCTTGCGCGATATCGGCGCTACCCTGCACGTAGAACCATATTCCGTCGACATAGGGCAGACCTTTATGGGTTCGCGTTTCAGCCCTGAGCGCTTCCCACTTCCCGAACATCTTGTGCATGAGCCATGGCGTAACGACCGAGCGCTGCCCCATCCCTCGCCTTATTGCGGACGCACTTTGCATACCCAGCTCGACTCTGGCTTCGATAATCGCTCGCGCATAATTGCCTTGAACGCTGGCCGCGTATCGGATGAAATCGACTGCGTGGCGGGCGTGGTTCCTGGCTGACAGAAAATAGGTGCCGGTGCGCGGGAACGGATGATCGCCCCACGCTGCGAGAAACTTTTTGTCTGCTGCGATCGACCGTTCGTTGGTAGCGATTGCCTTGTCGTACTGTCCTGTCCGCACATAAATGTGCGATGGCATGTGCACGATATGTCCGGCAATTGGCATCAAGCCTTCCAGCCGGTCGGCAGCAGGCAATGCGCGTTCGGGCTCCGGCCCCGCCTCGATCAAGTGAATATAAAGATGATTTGCGCCCGGATGATCAGGATACCGGTCCATGACTGACTCCAGGGCCCGTGCTGCGACGGCTGTCCCCGGTTTCGCTTTGCCCGCAGAAGTCCAGTACTGCCATGGCTGGGTCACCATATAGGCATCCGCATACAGGGCGCCGATATCGGGGTCACGCGGATACGCTTCGAAGAGCTTCTGCATCGCCGCGAGGTATGCGCTGTCACGTGCGGCCATGTCAGGATATCGCTCCGTATCGAATCGAATAAAGACGGCCTCGATTAACGCCCGATCCCTGTCCCTTGCAGAGCTCCTCTTCTCGACTGCGATCTTGATCACTGCGCGCGCATTTCCTTTCGGATCGTCACGCAATCCTCCGTAGCGGCTGTTTGGATTCGGCCCCATGGCGAGCGCCAGACCACAGTAGATCATCGGGTTTTCAGGGTCATGCTGAAGCGCTTCCGTAAACGACGCGATCGCTTCCGGAATGTAGTAGCCGTACATGAGTCTCAGACCCTGGTCGAAAAACTGTTGCGCCAGTGCGGATTGCGTATCGATCGGGCGCGAGTACGTTCCGGTCCCGTCGATCAATGCGGCGTGCTGGCCGTCGTACGAAACGGCTGACGCTGACGCGGACACCAGAAGGGCGAAACAAACGACCGCGCCGATACAAAGAGTTTGTCTCACTAGAATCCTCCCCGGCATTCGCGCCGATCTATTTCTACAAATCGCTAGCGCGGGTAAGACCCGCTGTTGACATCCACTGTCGTGCCGGAAACATAGTCGGGGCTGTCGGTGCCCAGCCAGAGGATCACCTGCGCCACTTCCTCAGGTGTGCACGGGCGGCCCACATGGACACTTCGCATGACCGCATCCTTTCTCGACTGCGGGAGTTGATCGTACATTGCGGTCAGCGTGGGCCCCGGCGCGACCGCATTGACAAGAATGCCGCTACTTCCCAATTCGCCGGCATAGCTCTTGGTAATGTTGAGCAGCGCCGCCTTTGTTGCGCCGTACCAGAGATCGGGATGGCCGGTGAATGCCGAGACCGACCCGACATTGACAATGCGGCCGGACTTGCGCGCTTTCATCTGCGGCGCGAGCGCTTCGATCAGTGCGACCGGTGCACGCAAATTTACGGTGAGAATCTCGACTGCATTGGGTTCCGGAATGGCGTCATAGGGGTCGCAGAAAAGAACCGCCGCGCCGTTGACAAGGGTGTCAATCGTTCCCAGTTGTTCTACGAGTTTCGAGATCCCTGCCAGTTCGCGCAGGTCGTAATCGACACGCTGCCCGACCACCTCACCACCGAACTGTTTGTCGAGTGAAAGAACGCTACAACCCGCGTCTGCAAACTTCCGCGCGGTCGCGAGGCCGATGCCGCGCCCGGCGCCAGTGACGAGAACGGTTGATGGTTTAGCCGGCATCACTTCTTTACGGTCCGGCCGAGGCTGCCACTGAACAATGCCTGTCTAGCGAAACGCGCCGAAACGGTTGTGGGTACAACGCGAATAGCGGAGAAACAGGTCTACTCCTTGAATTCATCGGGCAACGGTACGCCATGCTTGTTATAAATCGCTTCGATCTCATCGCGTTTCTGATTCGACCGTTCGTGAAAGCCGATCGCCTTGAAATAACGCAATTTGACATTCAGATCATTCACCTCCGCCAACGCGTCTTCGGGCAATTCTCCAGCGGCCTCGCCCGTTTCGTTCGCGCCGCCAGCGCAGTTCGCTTGTGAATCGCCATCAGCGCCTTCGCACTCGCTGTAGACAGGCCCGGCAATCAAGCCAAGAGCAAATACAACCAGGAATGTTACGAGCTTCATAAAATCGGTTCTCACAGTCGGTTCAAGAAAGTAGTCGGCTCTGGTATATGTTCGGTTCTAGTGAAATATTCGATTCGAGTACATACTCGTTCGGAAACCATGCGCGACGCGTTGCCCATACAGCCTTGCGGCACAAGCAACGGCCTCGAAATTATCCGCTATCTGGCCGCTCAGGATACTTCCACCACAATTTTTCCGTTTGCTCGATTCTCGTCCATCATCGCGTGCGCCTCAGGAAGTTTTTCGAACCGGTATCTTGGACCCAATTTGAGTTGTAACGCACCCGACTCCACCAGTTCAACATATTGCTGGAGTTGCGCAACACTGATGTCGCCCGCTTCGCCGCTGTACGACGTCAGCTTGACGCCGGTCGGCACATCTCCCATCGGATGAAACTCCGGAATGATCCACTCACCACCCAATATTCCGGTCATACATACAATTCCACCGCGCCGGGTTGCGAGCAGCGAGTCCAGCAGTGTTGACGCGCCAATCAATTCCAGAACCCGGTCAAAACCACCTGAATGGATTGAGTTTGCCTGACTCCGAATTGTTCCGTCGTCTTCGAGCACATGTGCCGCTCCCGCATCCAGCAATAGCTGAGCCTTGTCAATGTTGCGCGTTGTCGCGGTCACCTCCAGACCTGCCGCACGCCCCAGCGCAATCGCAGCGAGACCAATCGACGAAGTCGCACCTCGAACCAGAAGGTTTTCTGCCCGATCAATTTCCAGCCCGGTGTGCAGCGAACCATGGACAGTCTGAAACATCTCGGGCAGGGCGCCTAATATGTGCCAGTCGAGATTCGTCTCTAATGGAAAAACGTTCTGACGCGGTACAAGAACATATTCCGCGTACGACCCATCAAACTGGCGCCCCATGCCGCCCATCATCGCGGCAACCCGCGTTCCGGGCTGCAGGTCACTAGCGGGTGCTTCGGCAACTTCTCCAACGCACTCTATGCCAAG
Organism: uncultured Burkholderiales bacterium; assembly: GCA_951812315.1. Taxonomy (GTDB): domain Bacteria; phylum Pseudomonadota; class Gammaproteobacteria; order Burkholderiales; family Eutrophovitaceae; genus SG8-40. The sequence goes on along the minus strand of CATOSA010000018.1, from coordinate 39,112 downwards.
CACCCGTGGAAATGCGACCGAAGGAGAGTCGCCGCGCCGCGTAAACCACTCGGAGCGATTGAGACCGAACGCGCGATTGCGAATCAGCACCCAACCGTCTCTGGGCTCAGGTCGAGCCACCTCTTCGAGAGCAAGCCGTTCCGGACCGCCGGCTTCTCTTATCACGTACGCACGCATGTCAGTCACCTACCGTACCCATATATTCATCCGATCAATTATTCTTCTGAACAACCATTTTTTGAAACGTGACTTCGGCTTGAAACGATACGCCGCTCAGTTATCCGGCGGGCTGGCGCGAGAAGACTTCGCGCCCCACACCCAGGACCATATACGCGCTGTCTGCCGGAAACCCGCCATCCACGTTCAGTGTCGCGCCGACTTCGCGTCAGAGACGTTTTCGATCGTCGACTCTACCTCGATGCGTTCTACCCGCGCTTCATCGAGCAGTGCGAATATGCCGTTCGCGATGTTATCGAAATCATCCGACGCTGCCAGCGGCCAGACATAAGTCTGGTCCAACAAGTCATCGAAAGGCGATGAAAGGCGAATGCGAATGGAAGAGTCCGAACAAGCGGTGATCAGAACGTCCGGCTCACCCGTGCGCAAGCGCGCCTGCCGAAGTGCGTTACTGAGAAACAGCTGAAAGCCCAGTTCTCTCGCCTCATGCCAACCCTCCTTCACTGCATGCACAATCGGGCGCGGTGGACGCGGTATAGCCAGCAACGAAACATCTTGCGAACCAAGCTGGCGGCCAAGCAATTTTGTCAACTCCATCCCCCATCTACCAATATCGCCAGCTGATTCAACGAAGCCGGGCGCATCAGCCGGCGTCAATGCCGCGCCGACAAGGAAGCGCAAATGCACGTTCTCCTGATTGGCGGTCACCGAAATAGCCGCCGCCGGCAGGTCAAGCACTTCCAGACCATCCCATTGTTCACTGTGGGTGATCGCATACAAGGTCAGCCACGGAATGTTTTCCAGGCTGCCCAGGTCGGTTAGCCCATTGGAGAATCCGAAATTTCGGCATTGGCCGAGTGCGCCGGCGGCTTCGAACAGCGCCCTGATCTCGCCGGCGTCAGGAACAACACCATTGATACTCGCCGACGACGCGCCGCCAACACGTCTATCCGGCGTGAGCGCCTGTTCCAGCGCATCTTGCAGTGCGCAACAGGCCGACGACGATGGTGAAGATGCAAGCGCTTCACGCACGCTGCGTTCATCCCCCTGCTCCAGCATTTTCGCAAGTCGCAGCGACAAGCGAGACGATAGTCGTTTGTGCTCATCAGAGGTGGCAGCAGCGATTTGCGCGGAAGCATCGTTCAGTAGCGACTGTCTCCCGGTATCGAAGCGCCGTGGATCGGTAATCTGTTTGTGCATTGTCGCAATCGTTCGTCCAGATAATGCACGGCCCGCGATCACGCACGATTGGCCTGGTGCGCGATAATGGCCGGATGCAAAGCGAAAACGGAACCGCCATCCAACGCCGAATCAGGCGCTGGTTTCCGGTCACATCGTGGTCGCGAAAATACACTCGCGACGACCTGGAAGGCGATCTTGTTGCCGGCATCATAACGGCAATTCTGCTGGTACCGCAGGGTATGGCATTTGCCATTCTCGCCGGCCTGCCGGCTCAGGTCGGGCTGTACGCCAGTGTATTGCCGCCAATTGTCTACGCGCTCCTCGGCACCAGTCGAACCCTAGCGGTCGGACCAGTGTCGGTCGCCGCGATCATGGTTGCTCATGCACTGGGCGATTTGCCAGCCGATGTCGATACGCTTCACGCCGCTCTCACCCTTGCGTTACTGGCGGGAGTTTTTCTGCTTTTCATGGGCATGCTTGGCATGGGAACGATCGCCAATTTTCTGAGCCATCCTGTTCTGTCAGGGTTTATCAATGCAGCTGCATTGCTCATCGTCATCAACCAGCTTCCGAACCTTACTGGCATCACGCTCCCCGCGCAGTGGGAAATGGCGGACATGGTCCAACTGATTATAGACAGTATCGCGTCCACGCATGGCATAACGCTTTTGATCGGCATCGCGAGCATTGCCTTGCTTGTCTATGCGAGCGGACCACTTGTGAAACAGCTGCAGTCGATCGGTGCGCCACCCCAGCGCGTCACGATTTTATCGAGGGCAGCCCCACTGTTTGTCGTGCTATGCGCAACCATCGCTGTGAGTGCCGGAAATCTCACGGAAACGGCCGCAGTCGATGTGGTCGGGATCATCCCGCAAGGGCTGCCGATGCCGTCACTGCCCTTGCCCGGACTGGAACTCGCAATAGAGTTGCTCCCGGCTGCATTGCTGATTGGCCTGGTTGGGTACGTCGAAAGCGTTTCTATCGCCAAGGCACTGGCAAACCAGCGCCGTCAGCGCATCGACACAAACCAGGAACTGATTGCACTGGGCGTGGCAAATATCGCGGGCGGTGTTTCCGGAGGAATGCCGGTCGCCGGCGGATTTTCCCGTACGATGGTCAACTACACTGCCGGTGCGCGCACCCAGTTCGCCGCAATTGTCACCGCGATACTGGTCGGCGCTGTCGCTCTGTTCTTCACTCCGTTGCTTGAAAACATACCAAAAGCAGCGCTTGCCGCGATCATTATCGTCGCGGTTTCCAAACTCATCGACATCAAGGCAATCCTCGGAATCTGGCGTTACGACCGTGTCGACGGTGCGGTACTTTTGGTTACTGCCCTTGGCGTGCTGCTGGTCGGCATAGAAGCGGGGCTGGCAATAGGCATTGGGTTGTCCTTGATCAGCTTTGCGCTACGGGCGGCTCGTCCGCACGTGGCCGTGCTGGGTCGCATCCGGGGCAGCGAGCACTTTCGAAACGTCAAACGCCATAAAGTACAAACTTGGCCGCAGCTGCTCTTTCTTCGTGTAGACGAGAATCTGACGTTCGCAAATGCGTCATTTCTGGAATCCCTGGTTAACAATAAACTCGCTACGATTGGTGAAATTCGTCACGTCATTCTGGTGCTCAGCAGCGTCAACGCGGTCGACACTACCGCGCTAGAAGTACTCGAACGGCTTGCTGAATCGAGCAAGGAAGCCGGTGTGAGCCTCCACTTGTCTGACGTGAAAGGACCCGTCATGGATCGACTCGAGCGCAGCAGACTCATCAAGGCGATCGCACCTGGCGAGGTGTTTCTCAGTGCTCACCTGGCAGCTGAAGCACTTGGCTGATTCGCTGAACCTGCGCAAGATGACTTGACGATCGAGGTGATCCGTCTAACACTGGGCTGCACCGAACGAGCGGCCATTACTTCAGCGTCCTTGCAACGTCAATCCGCCTTATCAAATTGCGCCTTGTCAAATAAGGCGTCGTACCGGAAATTCCTTATGGAGCCATCAATCATGAATTGCATTCGAATCGCATTGGCCGTCACACTGGCAAGTTCTCTCGCCGCCCACGCCGACCTTCGCACTGAGGCTGACGACGCTGCAGACCGGATTGAGAAACGTGTTATCGAATGGCGGCGCGACATTCACGCCAATCCGGAGCTTGGAAACCGCGAGTTTCGCACTGCGGCGCTGGTGGCAAGCCATCTTCAGGAACTGGGACTGGAGGTGACGACAGAGGTAGCGCATACCGGTATTGTCGGTCTGTTACGTGGTGGCAAGCCAGGTCCGACCGTCGCACTACGTGCCGATATGGACGCATTGCCGGTAACCGAACAGGTCGACCTGCCTTTCGCATCGAAAGTTACAACGACCTGGGCAGGCAAGGAAACAGGCGTCATGCATGCTTGCGGACACGATACGCATGTTGCAATGCTAATGGGCGTGGCGGAGATTCTCGCCGGCATGCGTGCGCAGCTAAAAGGAAACGTGAAGTTTATTTTCCAGCCGGCAGAGGAAGGACCTCCTCCGGGCGAAGCCGGCGGCGCAGCTTTGATGGTCGAACAATGCGTCATGTCCAACCCGAAAGTCGACGCAGTATTTGGCCTGCATATCGGAACAATGCTCGCGGCCGACACCTTGGCGTACCGTCCGGGTCCGGCGCTGGCCGCGGCAGATATTCTGCGCATCACTGTAAAAGGCAGGCAAACACACGGCTCCGCCCCGTGGACAGGCGTTGATCCGATCGTTGTTTCCGCGCAAATTATCCTCGGTCTGCAAACCATCGTCAGCCGTCAGATCAACATTACTGGCGAACCGGCAGTGTTGTCGATCGGCAGCATCAATGGCAGCAACCAGTTTAACATCATCCCCGACCAGGTGGAAATGAGCGGAACGATCCGAACGTTTGATGAAGGCATGCGTGATGACATTCACGAGCGCATCAGGACAACTGCAACCAGCATCGCCTCGGCGGCAGGCGCAACCGCCGAAGTAGAGATCGAGAAGCCGTACGCGGTGACGATCAACGATCCGGCACTGACCGAAACAATGTTACCTACATTGCGCCGGGTTGCCGGCGACGGCAAGGTCATCTTGTTTCCGAAAATTACCGGCGCAGAAGACTTTTCTTTTCTCGCACAAAAGGCGCCCGGGCTGTTCGTTTTTCTGGGCGGCTCGACACCGGGAACGGATCTGAGCAAGGTCGCCTACAATCACTCGCCGCGCTTTCGGGTCGATGAGTCCGCACTGAAACTTGGTGTGCGCACGATGACCCAGTTAACACTCGACTATATGGAGATGAATGCAAAATAGTGAATCGAGTTGGATGCAGATGACGTGAATTACCTGGCCCACCTGTTTTTGTCTCCACCGGGCGAAGACGCAATGCTGGGCAGTCTGATGGGTGACTTCGTCAAGGGTCCGCTCACCAGTGATGCAATCAGCGGGCGATACAGTGAAGAGATGACAAACGCAATTGCACTACACCGAAAGATCGACAGTTACACCGATTCACACCCGGACGTGCGCGAAAGCTGTAACAGAGTCAGCACCGGCAGACGGCGTCATGGTGGACATTTTTTATGATCACTTTTTGGCGAAGTACTGGAGTGAATTTCACGATCAGCCGTTGTCGGAGTTTACCGACGAGTTCTACGCGATACTCGCTCGACGCCAGTCAGAGATGCCGGCGCGATTGCAGGACATCGCCAGCTCGATGATCGAGCTTGACTGGCTGGGTTCGTATGCGCGGATCGAATCGGTTCGTCGCGCACTGAATCGCATCAGTCAGCGTTTTCGGCGTGAAAACACACTATTTGGCTCCGCCGATGAGCTGCTGGAAAATTATCCGGAAATGGAGCGCGACTTCCGGCGGTTTCTTCCGGATGCAGTCGAGTTTGCGCGTCGACCGGCGCCGAAGGTTTAATCGTTGTCCGCCGCCCGATCGCACACATCCCCTGATGAATCCGCGAACCGTCAACGCCCGCGAACTGGCGGACGAATTCCCAATCTGGCTGACGGGGCGATCATGAAAGACACGGCCAGGGACTCGTCCATTCGCGCCATTGCCATCATAATTGTCGCTGAGTTGTTCGGCACCTCGCTATGGTTCAGCGCCAATGCGTCCGCACCCGATCTGGCGCGCGACTGGGGACTCACGACCAGCGATATCGGACTGCTGACCAATGCAGTCCAACTCGGCTTTATCGCAGGCACACTCGGATTCGCGCTGTCAGGCCTCGCTGACCGCTTTGCCGCAAGCCGGATTGTCGCTGTGTGCGCCTTCCTGGGCGCGGCTACCAATGCCGGCTTCGCGCTCGTTGCAACCGGCCTCGCCGATGCAGTTGCCTATCGATTTGTCACCGGTATCGCACTTGCGGGCATTTACCCGCTCGGCATGAAACTCGTTGTCAGCTGGGCGCCACAACGGTCAGGTGAAGCGCTCGGATGGTTACTCGGCATGCTCACGCTTGGCACCGCCCTGCCGCATGCGGTGCGCGCGATGGGAAACACCTGGGACTGGAGCACAGTAGTGCTGGTGTCATCACTTCTGGCCGTCATTGGAGGCGTGATGGTTGCGCGCCTGGGCGACGGCCCGCACCTTGCCATGAATGTACCGGGACGGCGACTGCGCTGGGGTGCCATTCTGCGCGTTTTCAACATTCCTGCGTTCCGAGCGTCCGCCCTGGGCTATTTCGGCCACATGTGGGAGCTGTACGCGTTCTGGACAATTGTTCCGTTTCTGCTGGTATCTGTGCTTGCCAGCGGTGCCGCGCCATCAAGCGTGTCAGCCTGGGCGTTCGCAGTCATCGGTGCCGGAGCGGTCGGTTGCATTGTCGGGGGACGACTCAGTCGCAGCGTTGGCAGTGCAAGAGTGGCGGCATTCTCGCTGGCCACATCTGGCGCAATGTGTCTGCTGTTTCCTCTACTGCAGGAATTTTCAGGCGCTCTGCTGCTGATCGTCTTACTGATTTGGGGCGTCACCGTCGTATCCGACTCTCCGCAATTCTCGGCGCTGTCGGCACGCGCCTGTCCGCCGAATGTTGTCGGAGGCGCGCTTGCCATCCAGAACAGCATCGGCTTTCTGATCACAGTAATTTCCATCACGATCGCATCAGCCTGTTTGCCACTGCTCGGCGCGAAAACCGCCTGGCTTCTATTGCCAGGCCCGATACTCGGTCTGATCGGGATGAGGCCGCTATTGCGCAGCCACGAGTCTGCAGAGTCCTGATGCATTGCGTAAGCGACGCTACGGTGGATCGCAGTTTGCGCGCTGCACTTTCAGGCAATGCTATTCAGGCTCGACGTCCGAGAGCAAAAAAAGAATATCGGTGACACCGACATCCACCCCGGCTTGTGAAAGCAGTGTGGTGGCCTGGCCGCGATGGTGTGTCTGGTGGTTGAAAAAATGCACCAGCAATCCCGCATACGATTTCCTTGCGCTCATCCCTTGCATATTCTGGTAGTTGAGAACGTGCTGCAAATCAGATTCGGTCAATTCAGCAGCCCAGTCTCGTATTGCTGCATCAAGCATTTTTCGTCGCGCCAACAATTCGTCAAATGTTGTAAACAGGAGCTGGTCCAACGCAGAAGGGCGTGGTAGTCGTCGCACAGGCTCGAGCGACGCGTGATTGCCCGAGTGCGTCGCTAGGCGCTTGAGCCATATCGTATCGCCGACGACCATGTGATTCAGCGTGCCAATTATCGAGCCGAAAAACGCGCCGCGATCAAGCGCAAGTTCTTCAGCAGACAACCCGCCCGCAGCAGCGTACAGCTTCGCATTCATCCACTCGTTGTACTCAGCCATCGCGACCACATATTCGCAACCAATCATGGATCTTTCCCTACCTGCATCAGCGTTCATGGCGTTCCGATTACGTCCACGAAGACAGTTTCGTCGTTGTCACAGTTCCAGCCTGCGCAAGAGCACGAGCCGGTGCAAACATCTCCGTCGGGTGGTCGAGCACGAACCGATTGATAAAAAACTACAGCGTGACCCCGACGCGGCTTCGCCTCAATTGCGCGCGTCCTGTGTTTCGTCGGAAACACGGGGAACAAGCTGATAGTCGTCGCCGTGTCCAATAGTGAAATCATTGCCGGCGCGATCGCGCCCGCGCAGCAACCAGATGGGCCGCTTGCTCATGCTGAAGCTCACGCCTGCCTGATTGTGCTCGTCACCGATGAACCGTTCAAACAGCGATGAAGCCGGCATGTAGCGAATCACGAATGCCGCCCGCCGCTTTGGTGAGTGATTGGCATTTGAGCCATGAATCAGATAGACGTCATGCAATGAAAACTGGCCGGCTTCAAGTACGTCGTCGCGTGCCGAGCTCGCGTCGAACAGGGCCGGTTCAACTTCCTGATCGAGTACAACGTCGCTTCGCCCGCTAGTGCGATGGGCATACACGGCGGCGTTCGCATGAGATCCGGGGATATAGCGCATGCAACCGTTTTCCGGCATGGCGTCGTCAATCGCAATCCACACGGAGCAGGTTGCACGAGGTTTGATGGGCCAGTACTGCCCGTCCTGATGCCACGGAATCGCTTTACCCGATTGCGCGGGTTTGCAGAACACCTGCGATCCCCAGAGGATGATATCGAGACCGATCAGTTGTTCGACCAGATCAAGGATGCGCGGGTTGCTCGCATAAGCGAACCATTGCGCAGCTGCAGCTGCGTCGTGCGTCGGGCCGTAGGAGATGTGCGGGCAGACCAGGCTTTCCGGCGCGATTTCGGCGTTATCGCGCAGCAGTTTGTCCACCGACTCGCGCATGCGAAGAAGTATGTCCGAAGGAACGCGGTAAGGCGGCACCAGCAATCCATCGCGGCGGTACGCAGCAATCTGCGTTTTCGACAGTTTCCAGTCCTCGCCAATTGCCAGTTCACTCATCGCGTTGATCGCAAACTCTTGATTTCTTCGTCAGACAACCGGGACTTCAGGCTTTGATCCATGATTCCGAAAATGCCAGAAACGCGGTACTGGAATCACTTCTGCCCGCAAACTCGCGAGGGAATGCATTGCCGCCAATAGCATTGCCATTAATGTTCCCGGAAACCTGCCGTGCATCGAAGAACAATGAAACCATTCTGTGCGAACCGGTCGCGGATTCTTGCGGCGCGAGATCGACCAGAAAAGGCTCGCTCAGATCGTTCCAGTTGAGCTGGACCTGACCGATCGCGGAACGAAACCATTCGACGTGATTGCTTCGCCCGTCCCCGCCGGGCATGAAATCCCAACCGGGTTTGTATTGCAAAGTAGCAAGCCCCTTCGCCGTTCGAAATGCGCCGAAGTTTGAAACGAAGTCTTTGCAAAGGTATTTTGCGAGCGGCTCGTTGTCCGTCAGGCAAATATTCGGTTTGTACGAATTCTTTCCGTCGCCATGCGGATCGAGGAGCAGGAAAGCCGCATGACCCCGGCCGTGCGCTGACGTTACGACGCGAAAGAAACTGATAATCGTGACGAAGGGCCCGGTTGCCGTCTCCTTCAGATACATACCGGGATTCTCACCCGACCAATCGACTTCACCATTTCCGGATTGCATGAGTCCTCCTGATTCTTTGCCGGCTGCTTCAGGGAATGCTAGCGGTCTGTAGGAACTGGTTCACGCTCGCGACAGCACTTTCAACGCGCCAGAATGAAACTCCCGGATATACAGTATCGCGACGACAAATGTCGTTCCGGCCATAAACACCCATGAATTGAGAAACCAGGCCAATGCAGCCATCCCGAAATAATAGGCGCGCAAGCCATAATTGAACGTGTTTGACGCTGAACCAGCGAGCTCTGCCGAGCGTGCTACAAATTTGGACAGTTCATCGGGATCAGCCTGGTCCGAAGGCGCTGCACCCACAAGAACCGAACAGAAATTGTGCTGACGTAGTGACTATGTGAACTTGAAAAACGCATATACGAAAATCGCAAGCAGCAGAAATATTTTGTATTCCCACATCACTTCGTCCGTACTGGCAGAAAATGGTAGATCGGACACAACGGCCATCGCACGGTCTGACGTGCCAAGCAGCGCGATCAAACCACCAAGTATCAGCAGTGTCGTCGATGCGAAAAAGGCGGCGCTGTTTGAAAGATTCGTCAATATCGTCGCGTCAACAATACGCGGATCCCTGCTTATCATTCCCCGCCACCAATCCATGCGATAACCGCCCATAACGCTCATCAGACTCGGTCTGCCCTTTCTTGCCGCCCAAGCAGTAAATCTTTGATAGCTGATCCAGCTGCCAAGAAACCAGACCAACGCGACATAATCGAGCGCTGTGAAAGGAAGTTTAATCATATAAACAGCGTCAGTACGCCCGTGTACGCATAAACGCGGTTGTGAGAGATTTCACCGTTGCAGAAGAATCCGACCAGAGGAATATCGCCAAGACTGTCGCGGATCATCGCAAGTTCTTCGGAGTTCTCGCCAAACAGATTGGCGCCGCGACCGATGCATGAATAGTAAACAGCGCCGCGCGGTTTGCGGTACAACCCGCTGTTAATGCTTTCAAGCATACGCTGCATGTCTTCGGTCGCCGAAGAATCATCACGCCGGCAGAACATGACCTTACCGCCTTCGCGCGGCGTATCGCCGATTGCGACGAGCTTGTTGGCGGGGTCTATTCCAACCAGATTTCTCACCAGATAGTCTTCCGAATCCGTCGCACGCACGCTCAATCCCGCGAACAGCGATTCACCGTGGCGATCGATGTCCTGCCACATTGATTCACCGATGTCCTCGCGAAAAACATCGAGCGCAGCACGGCCATCCAGCGAAACCAGTACATTTTGCTGCGCGCCGGTGATCGCGTGTTGTGGTCCGATCGGCGAGCAGCCCTGGGTCAAGCGCGTCGACACCACCACTTGATCCGAGAACAGCACGCCGGAAATTCCGCCCTTGGTGACGATATCGGCAATCTGCACGTACTCTCTGCGGGTACTGGTCAAACCACCCGTGACAAAGCCGCTTTCCAGCACGCCGGCAAAATCCTCGACCAGGCGATCCAGATTGGCGTTGCGCGGGTCGGCATGAACAACTGCGAAGTTGGCCGGAACACCTTCGAAATGCATCGGAATACGTTCCAGATCCGCTGGCGCACGCAATCCTGAAAAGACCTGAAAGCTGCCGGGCTCGAAGTTGCATAGCATGATCGCCAGTGCGGGATGATCGTAATGTTCCTGCCCGGTCGCGCAAATGCCCATTCCGACGCCACCGACCCAGTGGTAGATCCCGGTATTAACACGCAGATAATCGAGAATATCGTTAGCCTCGGACGCAAGGCTGTCAGTCAGGTAGACAAATCCCAGATTGGCGCCCTCAGGCACTTTTTCGACCTGGGTCAGGCACAGCTGCGCGGCGTCACGCCAGTTGGGTGACGCCGCGCATCCATATACAAAGGCTTGATTCAGGTTGCGATTAAACACCGGGGGAATTTTTGGAAGGTAAATGACTCGTACGGAGATTCTAGTGTAACGCGTGTCTCATTGACGGTCAGTTTCGTCACTAGCGCGCGAACATGCCAGAACAGGACATGTGCAAGCACGCATACCTTTTCGCAAAAGTTGCTACGCGGCAAAAGCAGCATGGCAAATTCACGACAAGCAACCTATAATTTGTTGTTTTCCTTGCAGGAGTTTCTTCTGTGACGTCCGCCAAAACGGTTCCGGCTGCTGCATCTACCACTCAGGACGAACTGCTGTTGCGCAGCGACGCCGATGGTATTGCGACACTAACGCTCAACCGCCCGGGTCAATACAACGCCCTTTCGGAAGAGTTGCTTACAGTCATACAAAACACGCTCGAAGAAATTGAGCACGATTCATCGGTTCGCGTCGTGGTGATTGCGGCTAATGGTCCGGCATTCTGCGCTGGCCATGACTTGAAGCAGATGCGCGCGAATCCACGCAAGGATTACTACGATTCGCTTTTCGCGATGTGCAGCCGCTTCATGTTGACGCTGGCGCGCATCCCGCAACCGGTTATCGCGCGCGTTCATGGACTCGCCACCGCGGCCGGCTGCCAACTGGTTGCCGCCTGCGATCTCGCGATTGCCGCTGAATCGGCGAAATTCGCAACATCAGGCATCAACTACGGCTTGTTCTGTTCTACGCCTTCGGTCGCGTTGGCGCGCAATGTCTCACGAAAGCAGGCCGCCGAAATGTTGTTTACCGGCGAGTTCATCGATGCTGCGACGGCGAAACAGTTTGGCTTGGTCAATCGCGTCGTCGCGCTTGACGATCTCGATGCGGAAATCAAGGCAATGGCCGGGGCAATCATTAGCAAGTCAGCAGTCGCGGTCGCCACCGGAAAGAAGATGTTCTACAAACAGATCGAGCTGGGAATGGCGCAAGCCTATGACTACGCCGCGGAGGTGATGGCTTGCAACATGATGGCCGACGACGCCAGTGAAGGAATCGACGCGTTCATCGAGAAACGCTCGCCGGAGTGGAGGCACCGCTGAGTTCTGGGCGCAGATGAACCATAAAACCTGCATGGGCTTGCCCACATATTTCACGAAGGATTCGGGCTAACCCCCGCATGTTATTGCAACGAGATGGCTCCACTGTGATGGAGCCATTTTTGTATCCCGCGCGGAATCTGCATTTGCTCATCCGTAAACTGACCGTCGCACTTGCAAGTTTGCCTTTGCTGCTCACGTATTCGACCCCGGCGCAAGCAGACAGCAACGCAGAGCTATGGACGAAGCTGAAGGCGGGCGGTTACGTCTTGCTTTTGCAACATGCCATGGGGCTGACTGCCAATCAGCAACCTTCCGGTGTTGCGCCCGAGGCTTGCGGCGCGCAAGACGAACTGTCTGAGCAGGGGCAGCTTGAAGCGAAGAAGCTCGCAGACGCCCTTTCACTGCACAAGGTTTCTGTCGATCGGGTATTGGCTTGCCATGACTGCCGCTGCATACAAACTGCCGGAATCGTATTCGGGCGCGCGGAGCCGTGGAGCGTTATCGACGATGCGGACGACGACACATCAACCAGCGCGCAGAAAACCGAGGCCCTGCGGGAAGCAGTCAGACGCTGGTCTTCGAGCGAAAACCTGGCGCTGATATCACACCGGTCAAACTATCAGCGGGCATTCGGTGCGCAGCCGGGTGTAGCAGATATGGGCGTAGCAGACATGTTGGTGATCGAACCACTCGGTGATGGCGGCTTTCGCCTGCTGGGCCGCTTGAGACCCGACTGATTTAGTTCGGCCGCACTGCAACAACTGCTCGTTTCGGTCACGCTGCAGACGAATCCAGTCGCGTTTTCCGGCGCGCGCGCTGCCACGCGACGAAGTAGATAAGCGCCGATCCGCAGACCGTACAAAACAGCAATACGTACAACAATGTCAGCCCCCAGCCGATATCAATGAACGCTGCGGCCTGCGCGATGGCAATCGTAAGCGTCGAAAACGCGAGCGCCGAATGGGTTTTTCCAACAAGGTTTGGTGTAAGCCATCGATCCTTGAGGCGTGGATCGGTAACCCCGACGACAAGCATTGCAATGTCTCTGGCAATCAGCGGTACGGCAAGCCACAATGGCAGCCATCCGTTCCACGCCAGGACAAATGCGCAGGTCATGATGACCATCTTGTCCGCAACCGGGTCGAGAAGCGCTCCGGCGGCCGATGTGACATCGAAACGCCGCGCGATGTAGCCATCCAGGCCGTCCGAAATACCGACAATCAAAAACAGCCAGAACGCTTCCGCGTAGAGCTGAATCGAAAGCAGCATGGCGACTACCGGCACCATGAGCAACCGACCGAGCGTAATCACATTGGGCAACCAATACATCATGTCCCCTCAGTAAACTGCTCTCAGTGCGGACTATTAAAACGCCTGTACCAGCACCTGACAGCGCAACATGATTGATCAGCCGTGACCATAGCCTCGCAACGCCGACCAATCAAGTGGCCGATCAGGCATCGGCGCTCGGGGCTTCGCTGTTTGCGCCCCCGCTTTCCGACATCGTCAGGATCAATCCATTGAGGCGCTTCACGAACGCCGACGGATCTTCAAGGTTTCCGCCGTCAGCAAGCATGGCCTGATCGAACAGGATCCGGCTCCAGTCGCCGAAAAGATCATCGTCCGACTCGGACTTCAGCTTCTGGACGATCGGGTGACCGGGATTGATTTCGAGTATCGGTTTGGTCGAAGGCACGTTCTGTCCGGCCGCCTTGAGCATGCGTTCCAGATTCATACTCATCGCGTTCTCGTCCGCCACCAGGCATGCCGGCGAATCGGTCAGACGCAATGTCACTCTTACATCCTGGACATTATCGCCTAGCGTCTTCTTAACTCTTTCAACCAGATCCTTGTGTGTGCCGGCTTCTTTCTCCTGCGCCTTTTTCTCTTCATCGCCTAGCGTTCCTAGGTCCAGGTCTCCTTTGGCAACCGATGTAAGCTGTTTGCCGTCGAACTCGTTCATGTTCGACACAAGCCACTCGTCGACGCGATCGGAAAGCAGCAATACTTCGACGCCTTTTGTCCGGAAGATTTCAAGGTGCGGACTGGAACTCGCGGCAGCATGTGTGTCGGCCGTCACGTAGTAAATCTTGTCCTGGCCTTCTTGCATGCGCGCTACATAATCAGCGAGCGATACCGTCTGTTCTTCGTTGTCATTGTGCGTCGACGCGAAGCGCAACAACTTCGAAATCCGTTCCTTGTTACTAAAGTCCTCACCGACGCCCTCCTTGAGCACACGGCCGAACTCCTTCCAGAATTTGGAGAAGTCTTCTGGTTTGTCTTCGGCAAGCCCTTCGACAAGGCCCAGCACTCGATTGACGCAGCCGTTGCGTATCGCGTCCACGTCCTTCGATTCCTGAAGAATTTCGCGCGAGACATTCAACGGAAGATTATTCGAATCCACCACACCGCGGACAAAGCGCAGATAGGCCGGCAGCAATTGTTCCGCGTCGTCCATGATGAACACGCGCTGTACATATAGCTTCAGACCATGGCGATGTTCGCGGTCCCATAAATCGAACGGCGCGCGCGCCGGGATATACAGCAGTTGCGTGTACTCATGACGCCCTTCGACTTTCGCGTGTGCCCAAGTCAGGGGAGGTTCGAAGTCGTGTGCGACATGTTTGTAGAACTCCTGATATTGCTCGTCCTCGACTTCGGACTTGGGCCGCGCCCACAGGGCTGAGGCCTCATTGACCTGCTCTTCTTCGTCCTTGACCACGTGTTCACTTTTCTCTACGTCCCATTCCTCTTTATGCATAAGGATCGGCAAAGTAATGTGATCCGAATAACGGCGCACAATCGTACGTAGCCGCGTGCCTTCAAGCAGATCGTCTTCGCCTTCGCGAAGATGCAATGTCACCTCGGTGCCTCGGCCTTCCTTGGTTACCGTTTCTACCGTGTAATCGCCTTCCCCGGTCGATTCCCATTGCACGCCGTGCTCGGCCCCCAGGCCAGCGCGCCTCGTAGTCAGCGTGACCTTGTCCGCGACAATGAAGGAGGAATAGAAGCCGACGCCAAACTGGCCGATAAGATTCGCATCGGCGGCTTTGTCACTGGTGAGCTTGTCGAGAAATTCGCGCGTACCGGATTTTGCGATTGTGCCGATGTTATCGACCACCTCCTGGCGCGACATGCCAATCCCGTTATCTGAAACGGTAATCGTGCGGGCATCCCGGTCAACTGATATATGAATCTTCAGCTCGGTGTCGGACTCGAACAAACCCGGGTCAGTCAGTGCTTCGAAGCGCAGTTTGTCGCCCGCATCTGACGCGTTGGAGATCAGTTCACGCAGGAAAATCTCCTTGTTGCTATACAAGGAGTTAATCATCAATTTCAGTAGCTGGCTGACCTCGGTCTGAAAGCCGAGCGTTTCTCTGGTCATTGTTTCGGCCATGGCAAGTATTTGCTCCCTCAATGTTTACTGAACAGCGCTCCCGCAAATGGGGTCTGTACCCAACTATTTCAATGCCTCCTGGAAACTTGCTGCGGACCGAGTGGTCCTTAAACGTTAAATCAGTGCCGGCCTGGTCTTTCCGCGAAGGCGATAGCCACGGATAATCGGGTCATCAGACAGGAGCTCAAAGATGAAACAAATTTGTCTGGCGTGCGTTCTTTTGCTGGCTGCAACAGGAACGATCGCTGCTGATCCACCAATAGAGCAGCTAAGTCTTCCGGCTGGATTCTCGATCGCGGTATTTGCCCCAGACGTCAAAGACGCCCGTTCGCTCACGCTCGGTGACAAGGGCACCGTGTTCGTTGGAACGCGCTCGCGTGGACACGTATACGCACTGGTCGACGCGGATAAGGACGGCAAATCGGATCGTATGTACACGATCGCAAAAGGCCTGAATGCGCCAAATGGCGTTGCATTCCGCAAAGGTGCGTTGTACGTCGCCGAGATTAATCGCGTTTTGCGTTACGACGCTATTGAAGACAGGCTAGACGATCCGCCGGAACCTGTGGTCGTCGCTGATACGTTTCCGAATGAACGTCATCATGGCTGGAAATTCATCGCGTTCGGGCCGGACGACAAGTTATACGTGCCAGTGGGCGCGCCATGCAACATTTGCGAACCGGACCCCGACCGCTTCGCCGTCATCATGCGCATGAACCCTGACGGGAGCGATCTGGAGACATTTGCGCGCGGAATTCGCAACTCGGTCGGCTTCGACTGGCATCCGCAGACGAACACCCTGTGGTTCAATGAACATGGCCGCGATTGGATGGGCGACGACATGCCCTCGGACGAATTGAATCACGCGCCACGCGCAGGCATGCACTTCGGCTATCCGTATTGTCATCAGGGGGACACGCCTGATCCCGATTTTGGTTCAACGCGCGCTTGTACTGAATTCACTGGCCCGGCACTCAAACAAGGCGGTCACGTTGCGCCCAACGGGCTTCGCTTTTACACCGGCAACATGTTCCCGAGCCCATACAAGAAACGCGTCTTCATTGCCCAGCACGGATCGTGGAACCGAACAACGAAGAACGGCTATCGCATTGTGACCGCCGAAGTTGACAACGATTCAGTCACAAAATACGAGACATTCGTTGAAGGATGGGTCGTGGACGAGACAGCCTGGGGCCGGCCAGTCGATTTGCTGGTGTTGCCTGATGGTTCGATGCTGGTGTCAGACGACCAGAGCGGCACAATTTATCGTATTACCTACTCCGGATAGCGACTGGTACAAAATAGAGGCCGATCAGGACCGCATTAAATCAGGAGAGCGGCAATTCAAGATAACCGCGATTTACCCGGAAACGGCGGCGCCTGTTCGCTTGCCGGATCGGGATTCACCGAATCGGTTCGCACCGGGTTGATTTGTACTGCGAAATGATCTCCTGCATCACCTTCGAGCTGATCAGCCGAATGGCCGGTGGCAGCTGACAGCAGCCGCTTGTATGTGTCATTTTCAATCAACGACTTGAGGCCGACATAGTCGGTCTTGCCGCTTGCCAACACTGGTATTTCGGGCACCACCAGCAGTTTGCGCGCTGCCGACAAGTCGTGTGCACCGATCTTCTTGGCAGTGCCAAGAAGACGAGCGCGCGTCAGGGCATCGTCGGTGGTAAACAACACTGTCGTTTCGGTGCCGCGCTCCTGAACCAGCACAATCGCCGCATGGAAATGCCCGGGAGAAGCCGCGCGAGCCACTTGCTCGACGACGTCGAGAGACACCATTTCGCCGGCAATTTTTGCAAAGCGCTTGACTCTTCCGGATATCGTGACCATGCCGTCCTGGTCGACATCGACTACGTCGCCGGTGTCGTACCAACCCTCTCCCAACGCCGAGGCAGGCGGTTCGATCACGCCTGGACTTGCATATCAATAATAGCCAAGCATGAGGTTTGGCCCGCGAATATGCAGTATCCCGCCATGTTCAATTCCTTCTACAGGCTGGATGCGATAGTCCACTCCAGGCAGGAAGCAACCGGCCGCGCCCATTCGATAATGTTCCGCAGTCGCAAGCGAGATAACCGGGCTTGCCTCGGTCGCGCCATATCCTTCGTATATGCGCAACCCGAATTTCTCCTGCCACAAGCGAGCAACCTCCGCCGACAACTTTTCGCCCCCGGATATCACGTAGCGAAGCGTGCGAAAGTCCACCGGCTCCGCTTCCCTTCCGTAGTACGATAAAAACGTACTGGTGCCATACAGCACCGTGCAATCGCGACGGTATGCAATCTCCGGAATCGCCCTGTACTTGAGAGGCGATATGTACAGAAACATCGGTGTTCCCGTGGTCAAAGACAATATCAATCCCGCGGTAAAGCTGTAGGAGTGATAAATCGGCAGGGGATTGAGTATCTTGTCGGCAGCTGAAAAATCAAACACTGCGCGGATCTGCGCTACGTTGGTCAATACTGCTTCGTGAGACAAAACCACGCCTTTTGGCCGGTCTTCCGACCCAGAGGTAAACAGAACGACGGCAGGATCTGAACTCGAAGGCTTCGCAATGACCCGGCGTGGAAACCACAGTGCAAAACACATCAACCAAAGCTTGTCGAGCAGGCCGAATTCGGACCGAATGTCTTCAAGGTACAAGACCTTGTATCCGTTGAGCGCTTCCAGCACGGGCTCAAGTTTCGCGCGCGATATAAACTTTGATGAGGTAATGACGATGCGAACGTCGGCTGCGACCGCAGCACTTTTCACACCCGCAGCACCGGATGTGTAATTGAGAATTGCCGGCACTCTTCCCGCCGCCATCAACCCCATCACCGCACACACGGACGGAATAACGTTTGGCAGCAGCATACCCACGTTTTCGCCGGGTTGCGTATGCAGCCGTATCCAGCGTGAAATCGCCAGGCTTGCCTTTAGCAGAAAGCCGTAGGATTTCACCTGCTCGTCCTGATCCTCGATCATTTTGCGGGAACGGCCGTGTCTCGACATCGCGTCAAGAAAGCACTCGAAAACCGGTTTGCGCGGCAGCGACGTCAAGCGCAATTCCTGCATGATAGTTGTCAACTGGCGCGCGGCATCAGCGCGCCGCGCACGTGCGCTGCCCACAGCTGCTGGTTCAATGCGTGTCGGATTTCGAATACGCAAGGTCAGAGCAAGCTTGGAAAGTACGACAGGCATGCCCAGGAAACGAGTCTGCGATCCCGCGATCGACACCGGAACGATGCTCGCGCCACACTTCATCGCAACCAGTGCAGGTACCGGATATATCTTCATGACTCTTTGCGATTCGTTCTCGCGGCCCTCGGGGAACACGACCAACGGTCGGCCGGTGCGCAATACCCGTAACAGTCGTTTCACAATGGCCGGATTGTTAACGTCGAGAACGACGTGATCGACGACGCGCAGTAATAGTTTTTCCAGCAATCCGCGAGTCTCGCCGGGTGGCAGCACAACGATGGGCTGGCGCGGCAAAAACAGACCAAGGACCAGGCCGGCGAACCTGGACGGGTGATTGGCAACAATCAGCACCCGGCGTTCGCGTTCGCACTGCGCAAGGTCCCCGATGACACGAACGGGCAGCAACCATCTCAAAACCGGGCCGAGCACAGACGACATGGCTAATACCAGCGAAGCGCTTTGGGAGGCAGAACCTTGGATTTTCCCCGTTGGCGCCACGCAGAGTCAATCAATTCGAGCGATTCGCAGCAGCGCCTGTACCGAATCAAAGAAATTGCCACTGATGCGCACCTAAAACACAAATAGGGCCAATGCCATTCCCCGTATGGATGTGCGAACTTACGGAATTCTCACCAATAAGATCATAATAATTATTAATTCTCAATACCTTACAGTTGCAATCTCGACAAAATCTAACTAAAAGGTATGTATTGTGCGAGGCCCCGTCGTCGCGGCCTCCCAAATTTTCAATGACTTTCTTTGTGAAGGAACGAGAATATGGACATGAACATCCCGTCGGCGATACTGAACTCTTCAGCGTCGCTTTGTGAGCAAGCCCCACCCCGACTCAAAGGCAGCATTAGCGAATCGTCGACGGAATTTTATTTTTCAGATCAGCTTTCGGCATTTATGGATCATGGGCGCAAGGCGATGTGGCTGCGCTGGAAACCGTCACCCCGGCCTAACTTCAATCCCCGGCTACTGCAAGACCTCGACCGCTATTGCCACTTTCTGTCGCGCAGTGAAGCCCGCTTTGAATGCGGTGACGAGGTTACAGAACTGGAATATTCGATTCTTGCCTCAAAGGTACCGGGCGTATTCAATCTTGGCGGTGATCTGAATCTGTTTTCGCAACTGATTCAAACGCAAGACCATGAAGCTCTACGTGCGTACGGCCGGGCCTGCATCAACGTCCTGTATCGCAACTACGTATCCTACGACTTGCCTGTCACGACGATCTCGCTGGTTCAGGGCGAGTGCCTGAGCGGTGGCTTTGAAGCCGCATTTTCGAGCGATGTACTGATCGCAGAACGGGGGGCGCGATTCGGATTTCCAGAGATATTGTTCAACCTTTTTCCCGGAATGGGTGCATATTCCTTTCTGGAGCGTAAAATCGGTCGCAAACAGACTGAAGAACTGATCGCCAGTGGAAAGATCTATTCGGCCGATGATATGCTCAATCTTGGTATCGTCGATGTTGTCACCGACAATGGAAAGGGCGAAGCTGAAGTGAGCGCATACATCGATGCACGAAAGCGAACTCGTAACGGCCTTGCGGGTCTCGCCGCTGCCCGGCGGTGTGTTCACAAGCTGCACTATGCAGAGCTGAACGATGTCCTCGAAACATGGGTAGATACTGCGTTGCGACTCTCGCGACGCGACCTGAAACTCATGCAAAGACTGGTCGGCCGCCAGAACGATTTACGTCATAACCCAAAACTGCACTGATGAGTTCCATTCCAGATGACGAACGCCGGCAGGACAGGCGCAAACGTTCACGAAGAAGATCGCTGGCGCTCGACCCGCTTGAGTACACTATTCACGAGGCCGCCGCCAAGCTGGGCCTCCCTGAACAGAAGCTAAGGCGTTGGGATGCGCAGGGCGTACTGGTTGCAAGAAGAACTGAGGGCGGCCATCGCCGCTATTCTAAAGAGATCGTTAATGGTCTTGCCGGGAACGCCGACCCGGGCAATCAACAGGGTGGTTCTCAGGACGATGCGCTTGCGCGCGCGCTCCAGGACATCAAGGAAAAACGCCGCATCATCCAGTTGCTTGTCGAGAGCGAGTCAAGGTACCGCGACCTGGTTGAAACGTCGCACGACCTGATATGGACGACTGATGCTGTCGGCCGATTTACCTACGTAAACAACGGCAGTCACGATATTTTTGAACTGCCGCCGTCAGCGCTCGTTGGAAGATGTTTTTTTGACTTCGAAGCCCGCCCGTCACACATTTCCCAATCGACGCTTTCTGTCAACCTTGCGCAAGCACGGAGAGATCAAGGACTATCTGACGCATCTTGTGGCGTCCGACGGCTCGGATCGCTGGGTCGGGATCAACGCGCGGGCGTCCTACGACGGCGAAAAAATCGTCGGATTGCGGGGCACCGCCCGCAACGTGACCGAACAGCACAAAGCAGCTTTGCAGGTTGAGTATCTTGCCACGCACGATTCGCTTACCGGATTGCCGAATCGGGTCAGTTTACAGCGCGACCTGGAAACAGCGATTGACGACGGAGAGAAGGGCGCGATACTTCAACTCGATCTCGACAATTTCAAGTTCATCAATGACCGCCATGGCCATCGAGCGGGCGATCGAATACTCGTTTCCGTCGGCAGCGTCCTTGGCGACCTGATCGCGGAAAGCGATGCTGCAGTCTATCGGCTCGGCGGCGATGAATTTGCCATTCATCTGCCCGATGCACTCAGAAATGATGCGCAAACACTGGCCGAACAAACGCTGAACGCACTGCGCCGGTTCACGCCGCAAGTGTCAGTCGGGGGCAATTTTTCACCATTGACTGCGTCTATCGGGATTGCGACGTATCCGTTCCAGGGAAATGATTTCGCGACCTTGCTCAGCAACGTCGACATTGCAATGTACCAGGCGAAATCCGACGGACGAAATCGCTATGTCACGCACGATGCCAGTTCGGACGAGATTCGAAAGACGCATCGACGCTTGCACTGGACACGCGAGATTCGCGGCGCGCTGGATGAGAACCGTCTGGCGATTTATTCGCAACCAGCGACTTGCCTGACAGACTCGGATGTTCAGCCCGAAGAACTTTTCGCGCGCATCATCGGCCGAAACGGTGAGCTGATAATGCCGGAAAAATTCATCCCGGTTTCCGAATCGCTCGGCCTTGCGCAGGAAATAGATTTGCGCGTAGTCGAGAAAACGCTGGAATTTCTGGCTGCTGCCCAAAAATTGCCGGGAGAGGACAGGCAGTACTTTGTGAATCTGTCTGTCACAAGCATTTCAGACCCGCACTGGATTCAACGCCTTGACACGTTACTGTCCAATGCCTCGGTTAACCTGGGTGCACTGGTATTCGAGATTACCGAAAATGCGGCAATGTCCAATATCGAAACGACGCAGCAATTGATCGGCCGATTGCGCGAATCTGGCTGTAGTTGCGCGCTCGACAACTTCGGAGCGGGGTTCAGCTCTTTCTATTATCTCAAGCGATTCGACGTCGATTACCTGAAGGTCGACGGAAGCTTTGTACGCGAA
Source organism: uncultured Burkholderiales bacterium (assembly GCA_951812315.1). Taxonomy (GTDB): domain Bacteria; phylum Pseudomonadota; class Gammaproteobacteria; order Burkholderiales; family Eutrophovitaceae; genus SG8-40. Next base: position 17,203 of record CATOSA010000018.1, on the reverse strand, counting down.
CTTGCGTCAGATGAAGCAAGCCGGCTGTTCGTACGCTCGCTGTGTGACGTCGCCAAAGGGTTGAACAAGCACGTGATAGCGCAATGGGTCGAAACGCCTGAAGTACTCGAGCTGCTCGGCCCGTTGGGCGTCGACTTTGCCCAAGGCAATCATATCGCCCATCCGAAGCCATTCATCGTCCCTGATGGCAATGCGCTGCACGCTCTGAACGCCTGACACTTCGCACGCCCGGTCGTCGTTGAGGCGCCGGACCGGTAGTTGAGGTGACGATCTACCAGCGCAGCGTACTACGCTGGCGACGGCACTGAGTTCAATAGCCGAAGATTTGAAAAGCGGGCTATCGGCCTGCGACCAACATCCGTTCGGCCCATAACAGGCCAAGCATCGATTTCGAGTCAACAATCTTGCCGTCGCGAACCCACTCGAGCGCTTCGACCAGCGGCAGGCGCAGGGTTTCCAGGAATTCCCCTTCGTCAAGAGACGCCCCTTTAAAACTGAGGTCGCGCGCGAGAAAAGCCTCAATGCGCTCGTCGGCGTAGCCGACACAAGGCAGGGTCGAGTAAAGCAGCGTCCACTCGTTGGCAACGTAGCCAGTCTCTTCCAGTAGTTCGCGCTTCGCTGTTTCCAGAGACGTTTCGCCCGGATCAAATTTTCCCGCCGGTAACTCGTAACAGTGCGCGCCTACTGGATAGCGATACTGGCGTTCCAGCAAAATCGAGTCGTCGTCAAACCATGGCAAAATCACAGCCGCTCCCGGATGAACAACGTACTCTCGCTGTGCCGTCTTGTCGTCCGGCAAGCTCACCAGGTCTTCATGCACGCGGAGCATCTTGCCCGCATAAACCAGTTTTGAACTCTTTTTTGTTTCGGTGAAATCGTTGCTCATCAGGGAAGACGGACCGACAAATGAATTGCGCTCACGCAAACAGCGAGCAGAAGACCTGGCATCATTCCCAGCGCAAGCACCGCAAGACCGTTCGCAGACATTAAAACCCGACAGTCAAAACCGGGTTCGATCCGTTCATCACGCTGCGGCTCATCAAAGTACATCAGCTTGACAACTCGCAGGTAGTAAAAGGCGCCAATCAACGAGAAGGCAGCGGCGACAACCGCGAGCCAGACATAGCCGATGGAGACAACCGCTTGCAGCACATACAGCTTGGCCCAGAATCCGATGGTCGGCGGCACGCCGGCCATTGAGAACATGATCAGAAGCATTACGAATGCATACCAGGGATTTCTCTGGTTGAGGCCTTTCAGATCGTCGAGCTCTTCTGCTTCGAATCCATCACGCGACATGAGCAGGATCATTCCGAAGGCGCCAAGTCCCATCAACACATAGACGCAAACGTAGAACATTGCCGCACCATAGCCTTCGAGCGTCCCCGACAACACGCCCAGCAGCAGAAAACCCATGTGCGATATCGTTGAATAGGCCAGCATGCGTTTCAGATTGGTTTGCGCAATCGCAGCAACATTGCCAATGACCAGAGACGCGACTGACAGCAACACCAGCATCTGGCGCCATTCGACAACGAGTTGCTCGGCCCCCAGTGCTTCTACCAGCAAGCGCATGGCGAACGCGAACGCGGCCAGTTTCGGCGCAGTACCGATGAGCAGAGTGACCGCAGTAGGCGCGCCGTGGTAGACGTCCGGAACCCACATGTGAAAAGGTGCAGCGCCGAACTTGAATCCGATTCCGGCAACCACGAATACCAGACCGAATTTCAGAATGGTGGAGTTTGCGTTGCCTTGCTGAACGGCGTCGGCAATCTCGGGTATTCCCAGCGAACCGGTGGCACCATAGATCATCGACATTCCGTATAACAGCATTCCGGATGCCAATGCACCCAGGACGAAATATTTCATCGCACCCTCTGTACTGCGCGCCGAGTCCCTCGCCAGGGCAACCATCGAATACAGGCTCAATCCCAACAGCTCCACCCCGAGATAAAGCACAAGAAAATGATTGGCGGAGATCATGACCATCATGCCCAGCACAGCCAGCATCGCCAGTACAAAATATTCTCCACGATACATGCCACGCGGCGCCAGATAAGCGCGCGAATACGCGAGTCCTACCATCACGGTCAAGCAAACACCCGTCTTGAGGAAGTAACCGAGTGCGTCGCCGACAAACATTCCACTGAAAGCGGAAACCGGTTCAGTGCCTATGGACCTTGCCGCAATTATCGCGGTGATCAACAACGCCGCCTGAGTCAACCCATAAGTCACAATCTTGCGTTGATCCGAGACAAACAGATCAATGATCAGAATGACTGACACCGCGCATAGCAGAAATATGTCTGCTGCGGCCGGCATCAAATCAGTGATCGAGAATTCCATCCTATCCTTTCTCCACGCCTAGCCCGTACCTGCCCGGATCACAGTTTGGAAACTGCAACGTGTTCAAGAAGACTGCCCACCGAAACATTCAGCACCTCCGTCAGCGGCAGTGGATATACGCCGATGAGCAGGACCGCAATGGCGACCAACCCAAGAACCAGTATTTCGCGCTTGCCAATATCTTTCAATGCGGCGACCCGGTCATTGGCGACAGCGCCGAAAACGACCCGCTTGTACATCCAGAGTGTGTAAGCGGCACCAAAAATTAACGTTGTTGCAGCGGCAAGCGCGTACCAGAAGTTAACGTTCATCGCACCAATGATGACCAGGAACTCGCCGACGAATCCGCTGGTGCCGGGCAAACCGGCATTTGCCATCGCAAACAGCATGAAGAACGCAGCAAACACCGGCATCCTGTTTGCGACCCCGCCATAGTCTGAAATCGAACGCGAGTGCATTCGGTCGTAGAGCACGCCGACACACAGGAACAGGGCGCCGGATACGAATCCGTGCGACACCATCTGAATCACCGCGCCTTGCAGCCCATGCGCATCGAAGATAAATATCCCCAGCGTCACAAATCCCATGTGCGAGATAGACGAGTACGCAATGAGCTTTTTCATATCGGTCTGCACCAGTGCAACCAACCCGATGTACACGACTGCCGCCAGCGACAATCCAATCACCACCGGTGCCAGATATTGACTGGCATCGGGGACGATGGGCAGTGACAGGCGTATGAATCCGTAAGCACCCAGCTTGAGCATGATGGCCGCAAGTACCACCGACCCACCGGTCGGCGCTTCGACATGTGCATCAGGAAGCCAGGTATGTACTGGCCACATCGGTACTTTTACCGCAAACGCTGCAAAGAACGCGACAAACACAAGTGCTTGCGCCGCGAAGGGAATCGGCAGTGCATACCAGTCAAGCAGGGAAAAACTTCCGCCAGACGCGTTGTAAAGATAGATGATAGCGACAAGCGTCAGCAGTGAGCCTGCCAGTGTATAAAGAAAGAACTTGATTGCCGCATAAACGCGATTTGAGCCACCCCAGATTCCGATGATGACGAACATCGGAATCAACGTGGCTTCGAAAAAGACGTAGAACAGTGCGGCATCAAGGGCGCTGAACACGCCGTTCATCATGCCGGAAAGAAGAAGAAACGCCGCCATGTACTGCGAGACACGAACCTGAATCACCTGCCATCCAGCAATCACTACCAGTACGGTTGTAAAGCAATTGAGCAGGATCAACAGCAGTGAAATGCCGTCTATTCCAAGGTAGTAATTGATATTGAGTGTTTCCACCCAGGGCGCGAGCTCCACAAACTGCATACCCGCCATAAACCGGTCGAATCCAGTCCACAGTGGCAACGCCACCAGAAAGCCGGCAACTGATCCCGCCAGCGCAATCCACCGTGCAAGCGCCGCGTTCTTGTCGCTTCCGGTCAGCAGCACGGCGACAGCCGCCAGCATTGGCAACCAGATCACTGTCGAGAGGGGCGAAAATCCGAACATGCTTATTGCGTCGCGCGCCTCATATTCGCAAGAACCACCAGGTCATCAGCACAAAAAGGCCGATGATCATCGTAAATGCGTAGTGATAAACGAAGCCGGACTGGAATTTGCGCACCACAGATGCAAACCAGCCCACGAGTCTTGCCGAACCATTGACAATCACGCCGTCGATGACCGTCGTGTCTCCGATGCGCCACAAGCCGCGGCCGACGAAACGCGCACCGCCGGCGAAGAACCAGTCGTTGAAACGATCCATAAAATACTTCTGATCAAGCAAGGTATGCAACGGCTGCAAACGGTCCCGAATCCTCGCCGCAATGTCCGGTCGTCGCAGATAAAAAAACCAGGCCATTACCACGCCGGTAATTGCAATCCAGACCGGCAACGTAAGGAATCCATGCAGACCCATCGCCAGCCAGCCATGGAAGCGCTCTGCCAGTTGCGCCACCACGTCGTGCTCGGCCAATACGCGCACGCTGTCGCCAAAGAATCCACCGAACAGCATCGGCGCGACTGCAATTGCACCAATCACGACAGAGGGAACTGCCAGTGCAACCAGCGGCCACCACACGACCGCCGGCGACTCATGCGGTTCGCCCGCGCCCACATGCTCGCCGTGCGCCTCTTCTGCAGAATGGTTTGCGTTGCGGGCTGGCTTCGAGTACCTCGGCTCACCCTCGAACACCAGAAAATACATGCGGAAGGTGTAAAGAGCCGTGATTAAAACTCCGAGCGTGACGGCTACATACGCCAATCCAGCACCAGGGATGCGTGACAAATGCACCGCCTCGATAATGCTTTCTTTGGAGTAAAACCCGGAGAAGAACGGAAAGCCGATCAATGCGAGTGAGCCGATCAGGAAGACAGCCCAGGTAATCGGCATGCGCCGGCGCAGTCCACCCATATTGCGCATATCCTGGTCGTGGTGCATGCCGATGATCACCGAACCGGCCGCAAGGAAAAGCAAGGCCTTGAAGAACGCGTGCGTCATCAAATGGAAAATCGCAGCCGAGTACGCCGAGGCGCCAAGCGCAACCGTCATATAACCGAGCTGTGACAGCGTCGAATACGCGATGACCCGCTTGATGTCGGTCTGCACAATCGCCAGCAACCCCATAAACAGCGCAGTGATCGCGCCGATGATCAGTATGGTTGAAAGCGCGGTCTCGGAAAGTTCAAATAACGGCGACATGCGGGCAACCATAAAGATGCCTGCCGTCACCATCGTCGCCGCGTGAATCAAGGCCGAAATCGGTGTCGGGCCTTCCATGGAATCAGGCAACCAGACATGCAGCGGAAACTGGGCAGACTTGCCCATTGCACCGACAAACAGACAGATACAGATCGCAGTCAGTAGCGGCCAGTGCACGCCAAACGCAGTGCCAACCAGGTCGCCGCTCTTGCCGGGCGCAGCGGCAAACACACTGGCATAGTCGAGTGTGCCGAAATACGCCAGCACGAGCGCGATACCGAGTATGAATCCGAAATCGCCCACGCGATTGACGAGGAACGCCTTGAGGTTTGCATAGATCGCGGTCGGGCGCGTGTACCAGAAACCGATCAGGAGATACGACATAAGACCAACCGCTTCCCAACCGAAAAACAGCTGAAGAAAGTTGTTGCTCATTACCAGCATCAGCATTGCAAAAGTGAACGCCGAGATATAGCTGAAAAATCGCTGATAACCCGGATCGTCAATCATGTAGCCGATGGTGTAGATATGCACCATCAGGGAAGCAAAGCTCACCACGAGCATCATTGTTGCCGAGAGCTGGTCGATCAGAAAACCGATCTCGAACGTGATGCCTGCACTCGTCGCCCAAGTGTAGACCGTTCCATTGAAAAGGTTGCCATCCATGACGTCAAGGAACACCGCGGCTGACGCGACGGTCGACAATGCAACGCCGGCAATGGTGATCCGGTGTGCGCCTGTTCGGCCAGTCAAGTGCCCGAACAGGCCGGCGATAAGGGCACCAGCGAGCGGCGCCAGCGCCGCCACAAGATAAACAGTCATCATTTGCATACGCGCCGCATCATCCCTTCAGTTGATCGAGATCGTCGACATTGATGGACTGGATGTTGCGAAACAACACGACCAGGATCGCTAGACCGATAGCAGATTCCGCTGCAGCGACCGTGAGAATGAAAAACACAAAAATCTGACCGGCAATATCCTGAAGGAAGTGAGAGAACGCGATGAAATTCATATTGACCGCAAGTAACATGACTTCGATCGCCATCAATACAATAATGACGTTCTTGCGATTCAGGAAAATGCCTACGATACCGATCGAGAACAGAATCGCGCCCAGTATCAGGTAGTGGGACAGTGAGATCATGGCGCGTCTCCTCTGTCACGTTCCTCGCCCGGCATTGAAACCAGTCTTACACGATCTGATCGCCGGACAGCGATTTGTTTGTATGCCGCCTGATACTTGTTCTTCTTCTGGCTGCGCAAGGTCAGCGCTATCGCTGCGACAATCGCAACCAGCAGGATGACGGCGGCAATTTCAAACGCGTAAACGTATTCGGTATACAACAGGCGACCCAACGCTTTGGTATTGCTGTAGTCGGCCCCAGCCGCAGGGGGATGCGGCATCGCAGCCAAACCGAAATAGCGCCCGCCAAGTATGACCGCCATTTCGACCACCATTACACCCGCCACAATCAATGAAGGCAACAGATAATCCCAGTAGCCCTCGCGCAATTTTTCGAGATTGAGATCCAGCATCATGATGACGAACAAGAACAAAACCATCACAGCCCCGACGTAGACCAGCACCAACACGATCGCGAGAAATTCGGCTTCAAGCAGCAACCACAACGCCGCGGCGGTAAAGAATGCGAGCACCAGAAATAGCGCCGAGTGCACCGGATTACGCGCGGTTATAACTCGCAGCGCAGCAATCACCAGGATGGCTGAAAAGAAATAGAAGACGCTGGCCTCGAAATTCATTCGGCTATCGGCAGGCTGAAGGAACTGACGGGGTGTCCGCACAGTCCGAAACAAGACAATCGGTATTCATCGACCGGAACAGGTTGCAGTTCATCGGTACTGTTCACCGGTACTGCGCATCCTGCTCGCGATCTTTGGCGATTTCACCCTCGTGACGATCGCCGACTGCAAGCAACATTTCCTTGGTATACAACAAATCTCCCCTGCGTTCGCCGTGATATTCAAGAATGCGGGTCTCGACAATCGAATCTACCGGACACGACTCCTCGCAGAATCCGCAGAAAATGCATTTGGTGAGATCAATGTCGTAGCGGGTCGTTCGCCGCGTACCGTCGTCACGCTTTTCCGATTCGATCGTAATCGCCAGTGCCGGACATACCGCCTCGCAGAGTTTGCAGGCAATGCAACGCTCTTCGCCATTTGGGTATCGTCGCAATGCGTGCAAGCCCCTGAAGCGCGGGCTTTGTGGCGTTTTTTCCTCGGGAAAGCTCACCGTAGTCTTGGGCGCAAAAAAATACCGGCCAGTCAGCATCAATCCCTTGATCAGTTCGAACAACACGAGCGTCCGAAAAAAGTCTCGCAAGCGCGCAGTCATCTTGATGTCCTCACTTTAAGGCGCCGGTGCCAGTACTGGTTGTTGTCAATGCTGTTCATCGAAATTGTCGTTCGTCATCAGTGCGCTTCTGTCAGCCGCCTATTCCCTGTTTGTTCAACTACCATTTTGTCTAACTACCAGTTCGAATTACTACCAGTGTGTTTAGCTACCATGGCCACCACGACATGCGCATCAACACGCCAATAAGTAGCAGCCAGACAATCGTCAATGGAATGAGCACTTTCCAGCCCAGCCGCATGATCTGATCGTAGCGATAGCGGGGAAATGTTGCGCGAATCCACAGGAAGCAGAACAACAGGAACGCTGTCTTTGCTGCGAACCAGAAGAACCCGTCCGGAATACCAGCCACCGGAGACAGCCAGCCACCGAGAAACATCAGCACAGCCAGAGCCGATACCAGAATCATGTTGGCGTACTCGGCCAGGAAAAACACCGCGAACGCCGTGCCCGAGTACTCCACATGGAATCCGGCAACAATCTCTGATTCGCCCTCGGCAACGTCGAATGGCGCGCGATTTGTCTCGGCGACAGCAGATATGAAATAGACCACGAACATCGGGAACAGCGGAATCAGGTTCCATCCAAGAATGCCAAACTGAGTACGCTGCGCGTCGACGATTACCGACAAATTCAGGCTGCCTGACATCATCAATACGCACACAAGCGCGAAACCCATTGCAATTTCGTACGCAACAATTTGTGCGGCAGAGCGCATCGCACCGAGTAAGGCATACTTCGAGTTTGATGCCCAGCTGGCGACAAGTACGCCATAAACGCCCATCGACGTGATCGCCAATACATACAGCAGACCAGCGTCGATATTCGACAAAACCATTGAATCGGTAAAAGGCATGACTGCCCACGCTGCCAGTGCCGGCATCAGCGAAAGCATTGGCGCGATGAAGAACAGAAACTTGCTTGCGCTGGACGGAACAACCACTTCCTTGACGAGCAACTTCAATACATCGGCAAACGGCTGCAACAAGCCTTTCGGTCCGACCCGATTCGGTCCAATGCGCAATTGCATGAAGCCGATCACCTTGCGCTCGGCAAGCGTCAGATATGCTACACACAGAATAATCGGAACAACAATCGCGAGAATCTTGGCGAATGTCCACAGCGTCACAGCCGCAGGTGCGCCAAACCAGCCTGCCAGCCAGCCTTCCATCAGGCGTTGACCACGTTTCGAGCAGCGACGCGCTCGACTGTCATTTCGCCGAAGGCAGGGCCGAGATCGGATGTTGTGTCAATCGCCGATGCAACACGTACACATCCGGGCGGTAGTCGGTCGTCCCTGTCAAAATCGAGAACAGCTTCACCCCCATGCTGGCAGATTCGGACCCGGTCACCAGACTGTAATCCGAGCTTTTCTATCAGACCACGATGCATACTCACACGATCGGTCTGCGCGTCACGCGTTTGCTGCAATGCCTGCGCACGCCGAACAATTCCGTCAACGTTGTAAACGGGTACTTCGCCGATTCGTTCGACGGTCAACTGTTCGACGCTGCCTGTAGCCCGGCCCCTGGCATCAGCCCTCGCGTCCAGCGCCGTTTTTACGGCAGATTCACCTAGCCTGTTGTCGAGCCGATCCGCTGGCTCCGCCGCGAACGTGTTGAGCTCTTCGCGAACATCATTTATGGACTCAAAACCGAAACCGTCAAGATGAAGCAAATTACCGAGAACGCGCAATACTTTCCAGGCGGGGCGCGTTTCCCCGAGAGGCGCAACAACACCCTGAAATTTCTGGCGGCGACCCTCGATGTTGACAAACGTCCCGGCAGTTTCGGTAAACGGGGCAACCGGTAACAGCACCTGGGCATAATCCAGTGCACGGTGTTTGAATGGCGACATCGCAACGACCAACTCGGCGCTATGCATGGCGGCAGTCGCCAGCCGTGGTAGCGAAGTGTCGAGCTCAACTTCCGTATGCAACAACACATAGGCCTTGAGCGGCTGCTCAATCATTTCGCGAGCGTTACGTCCCGACGGTTCGGCGGTCGGTAGCGCGCCGCTCAAATAACCGCCAACGCTGTTCGCTCCGTCTCCCAACATGACGACCGCGCTGTCGGCCATGCTGGCAAGCGTCTGGGCCAGCGCGTGGATGCGCGACTTTTCCGGACTGTGCTCGACGAAGTTTCCAAGGAGTATCGCGCTACGCTCTCCACTCAGAATACTGTCGGCAATTTGACGCGCTTCGTCAGTCACTTCAGCACCGCTGACCTGTTCTGGAATGGCATCACCGGTTTTCTGCGCCGCCGCCTTAATCACTGCAGCCAGCGCATCCGCAATCCGGCTTGGCGGAATGATCATGCAGTTTTGCACAGTGGCCAGAAAGTCATCGCCAATCGGGTTGATCACGGACAGCTGCGCACCGTGATGCCTGACTGCCTGCCGTACTCGTTGCGCAAGTAGCGGCTGTTCCTTGCGCAGGTTCGATCCAATTACAAGAATTCTGTCGAGCGTATTCAGATCGGTGACCTTCATGCCCAGCCAGGGCGCGCCGTTTTGCCCGTCATCGGCTGAAAAGTCCAGCTGCCGTAGACGGAAATCGACGTTGCCGCTGCCGAGCGACCGAATCAGTTTCTGAAGAAGGTAAAGTTCCTCGCAAGTGGCCTGTGGAGTAGCAAGCGCACCAATCGCGGCTGGCCCAAGGCTGGCATGTATGCGGCCAAGCTCAGTTGCCACGAATTCGAGTGCTGCAGACCAGTCAACTTCAAGCCAGCGTCCGTCGCGCTTGATCATCGGCGTTGTAAGACGCTCGCTCGAGTTCAGACCCTCATAGGAGAAGCGGTCACGATCAGACAACCAGCATTCGTTAACTTCCTCGTTGTCACGCGGCACAACACGCATGACACGATTCTGTTTGACCTGAACCACAAGGTTGGAGCCAAGGCTGTCGTGCGGCGCTATGGAGCTGCGGCGTGACAGCTCCCAGGTTCGCGCGCTGTATCGGAACGGATTGGAAGTCAGTGCGCCGACCGGGCAGACATCTATCATGTTGCCCGACAATTCCGAGTCAACCGTTTGACCGACAAATGCCATAATCTGGGCGTGTTCGCCGCGACCGGCCATGCCGAGTTCCATGATCCCGGCAATCTCCTGCCCGAAGCGCACACAACGTGTGCAGTGAATGCAGCGTGACATTTCCTCGGCGGAGACTAAAGGGCCGAGATTCTTGTGTGCGACGACTCTCTTGTTCTCGTGAAAACGAGAACTTGAACCACCGTAACCGACAGCAAGATCTTGTAGCTGACACTCGCCACCCTGGTCGCAGATCGGACAATCCAGAGGATGATTGATCAGCAGGAATTCCATCACACCCTTTTGCGCATTAACTGCGACTTCGGAATGCGTCCATACCTTCATCCCGTCGGCCACCGGGGTGGCGCAAGCAGGCATCGGTTTTGGTGCTTTCTCGACCTCAACGAGGCACATACGGCAGTTGGCAGCAATGGACAGTTTTCGGTGATAGCAGAAGTGCGGAATATGGATGCCAAGCTCGTTCGCGGCGTCCATCACCGTGCGGTGCTTTTCAACCTCTATCGTTTTGCCGTCGATTTCAAGTGTGATCATTTGCTTAACCGACCTGACATTTCTTGTGCTGGATATGATGCTCGAACTCGGACCTGAAATGCCTGCTGAAGCTCTTCACCGGAAGTGCTGCCGCATCTCCAAGTGCGCAAATCGTACGGCCTGCAATATTGTCCGCTACCGAGCCAAGTGCATCCAGATCACTTGGCTCACCCTTACCATGTTCGATTCGGTGCACCATGCGATACAACCAGCCAGTTCCTTCGCGGCACGGCGTGCATTGCCCACAGGACTCTTCGAAGTAGAAATAGGACAAACGCAACAAGCAACGCACCATGCAACGCGTTTCGTCCATCACGATGACTGCTCCGGAGCCAAGCATCGACCCTGCTTTGGCGATGGAATCGTAGTCCATATCGGTCGCCATCATGATGTCGGCCGGTAGCACTGGCATGGATGATCCACCCGGGATGACCGCCTTGAGCGCATTGCCGTCGCGCATCCCACCGGCCATTTCCAGTAGTTCGGCGAACGGCGTGCCAAGCCCAACTTCGTAGTTGCCCGGCCGCGCCACATCGCCAGACACCGAAAAAATCTTGGTCCCGCCATTGTTTGGCCGGCCGAGATGCAGAAATGCATCGCCCCCATTCAGAAGCAGCCATGGCACCGCTGCAAACGTCTCTGTATTGTTGATCGTCGTGGGTTTGCCATACAGGCCGTAGCTTGCCGGAAACGGGGGTTTGAAGCGGGGCTGACCTTTCTTGCCCTCGATCGATTCCAGCAAGGCGGTTTCCTCACCGCAGATATAAGCGCCCCATCCGTGATGTGCGTGCAGTTCGAAACTGAAATCAGACCCAAGCACGTTGTTTCCGAGGTAGCCTGCCGCGCGTGCTTCTTCGAGCGCTTCTTCAAAGCGTTCGTACGCCTCCCATATTTCGCCATGAATATAGTTGTAGCCGACAGAGATTCCCATCGCGTACGCCGCGATGATCATTCCCTCGATCACAATGTGCGGGTTGTAACGCAGCAGATCGCGGTCCTTGAACGTTCCCGGCTCGCCTTCGTCGGAATTGCATACCAGATATTTCTGCCCCGAGAATCCGCTCGGCATGAAACTCCATTTCAAGCCGGTTGGAAAGCCAGCGCCTCCGCGCCCGCGCAATGCGGAATTCTTGACTTCCGCAATGATTTGCTCCGGCGAAATGCGCTCCTCAAATATCTTGCGAAGTGCCCGATAGCCATCGCGCGCCTCGTAATCTCGCAACCGCCAATTAAGGCCATCCAGCCCTTTAAGGAGGACTGCGTCGGGACCATATATGTCCGCTGGTAACGGTGTGCTCACTGGTTCCACAATCCGTCGATGAATTCGTCCAGTTTTTCAGGCGTCATGAATGACATCATTTTCTTGTCATTGACCAGGCACACCGGCGCATCCGCACAAGCACCCATACACTCGCCTTCCTTGAGCGTAAAACGACCGTCGGCACTTGTTTGATTGAATCCGATCTCGAGCTTTTTTTGCAGATGCTCAGCCGCTGCCTCTGCGCCGCGCAACGCGCATGGCAGGTTCGTGCATATCGTTATCTTGTAGCGCCCGGTCTTTTCAAGGTTGTACATACCGTAAAAGGTCGCCACTTCCCATACGGCAATCGGCGGCATTTGCAGATATCCGGCAACAAATTCAATCGTTTCGGTAGACAGAAAACCCTTCTCATCCTGCACGATCGTCAGTGCCGCCATAACAGCAGACTGTTTGCGATCCGCGGGATATTTCACGACCGCCTTGTCAATACTGGCGAGCGCCTCGGGGCTGACCGGCGCTGTGACAGTCATCGGTCGACCTCGCCAAACACAATATCCTGGGTTCCTATGATCGCCACCAGATCGGCGATCATGTGCCCGCGCACCATCTCGTCCATTGCCGAAAGGTGGGCGAAGGCGGGAGCGCGAATCTTCAGCCGGTAAGGTTTGTTCGCCCCGTCAGAGACGAGATAGATGCCAAACTCTCCCTTGGGTGCCTCTACCGCAGAATAGACTTCTCCCGCCGGCACGTGCATGCCCTCGGTAAACAGTTTGAAATGGTGAATCAGCTCTTCCATATTCGCCTTCATCGCAACTCGCGATGAAGGCGCCACTTTATGGTTGTCGCTCATAACCGGTCCGGGATTGCCGCGCAACCAGTCGACGCATTGCCTGACAATGCGATTTGATTGCCGCATCTCCTCGATTCGCACCAGATAGCGATCATAGCAATCACCGGTTACGCCAACCGGGATATCGAAATCCACTCGGTTGTACGCTGCATACGGTTGTTTCTTGCGAAGGTCCCAGGCAACGCCTGACCCGCGCAGCATTGGCCCCGTGAAACCAAGCGCGATCGCCCGCTCGGGAGACACCACTCCAATACTTACGGTTCGCTGCTTCCAGATTCGATTGTCAGTAAGCAGGGTCTCGTATTCGTCTACTTTTTGCGGGAATCGCGCCGTAAAATCTTCGATGAAATCAAGCAAAGAGCCTTCACGATTGGCGTTGAGCTTATCTGCCTTCTTCTGGTCGCGAAACTTTGAAACCGCGTATTGCGGCATGCGCTCGGGCAGATCCCTATAAACACCGCCGGGCCGATAGTAGGCAGCGTGAAGGCGGGCTCCGGAGACTGCTTCGTAACAGTCCATCAGGTCTTCACGCTCACGGAAACAATACAAGAATATTGTCATCGCGCCGACGTCAAGACCATGCGCGCCGAGCCAGAGAAGATGATTCAGGATGCGTGTAATCTCATCGAACATCACGCGGATATACTGAGCGCGTAACGGTACGTCGATATTCAGAAGTTTCTCTATCGCCATCACGTACGCATGCTCGTTACACATCATGGACATGTAATCCAGACGGTCCATGTACGGAACCGACTGCAAGAACGTTTTCTGCTCGGCCAGTTTTTCGGTCGCCCGATGCAGCAATCCGATATGCGGATCGGCACGCTCAATCACTTCGCCATTGAGCTCAAGGACCAGGCGCAACACCCCATGCGCCGCCGGATGCTGCGGTCCAAAATTCATTGTGTAGTTACGGATATCAGGCACAGATATCCAATTCCAGACAGCGCCAATTGGCGGCCCACAACACGCGGCGCGAGCCGCTTGTTGCGGTGAAGGCTAATGCTGGCGCAGCCAGCACGGCGGAGACATGATTCATCGTATCGTTGTCAATATCGCTTTCGGGCAGTTTCGTAGACGCGTCAGATGAAATTTCATGTGACCGTCTGCCGCGTACACAAATCAATTCGGCGCTGGCATTCCTCATTAACAGGCCATTCCTTATTAACGGGCGCAAGTGGCTCACTCAACGTCGCCATATTGTTCGTCGCGAACAACGCGTGGACGATTTCGCGCGGTTCAATTGTGACCGGTTGATATACGACTCTTTTTTGCTCCGGGTCATAACGCATCTCGACGTTTCCGGAAACCGGAAAATCCTTGCGAAATGGATGGCCGACGAAACCATAGTCAGTGAGCAACCTCCTGAGATCCGGGTGACCGTTAAACATGATCCCGAATAAATCGAAGGCTTCGCGCTCGAACCAGTTGGCGGAGGGCCAGATATCGACGACCGAATCCACAATGGGAAAATCGTCATCGGCGCAAAACGCCCGAATCCGCAAACGCTCGTTGTGCTCGATAGACAGCAGATGATAGACGACAGCGTAGCGCTGCTCATCACGGCCTGTGGAAGCGTAGTCGCGATAATCGACACCGCATAAATCGACAAGCTGTGCGAAGCGCAGGCCAGCGCTGTCTCGCAATAGGGTCATCACTTGCCTGAGGTCGTCCGGTGCAACCACGGCAGTCAGTTGGCCAAAGGCCGTCTCAAAGTGCTTGATTCGGTCTCCGGCAATCGAACGAACTTGTTCTTCCAGTTTCAGCAATCGCGCCGTCATTGTTGTCCGACAAATCGGGTTGTAGTGTTATGCGTCACCAACTTCGTGCTTTGCTAGCGAGCAATAGTATTCGTGCGCCGGATTTTGTTCTGCAATTGAATAATTCCATAGAGCAGCGCTTCTGACGTCGGCGGCACCCCGCACGTAAACATCAACCGAACGATGCGATCACATCCGCGCACCACCGAGTACGAGTAGTGATAATAGCCTCCGCCATTCGCGCATGACCCCATTGAAATCACCCACCGCGGCTCTGCCATTTGATCGTAGACTTTGCGAAGCGCCGGCGCCATCTTGTTGCACAAGGTACCGGCGACGATCATCACATCCGATTGTCGCGGACTGGCGCGAAATATGACGCCGAAGCGGTCGAAATCATAACGAGATGCACCTGCATGCATCATTTCAACCGCGCAGCAAGCGAGACCGAACGTCATCGGCCAAAGCGAACCGGTGCGCGTCCAGTTAATGAGATTATCGACTGACGTCGTTACAAAACCTTGTTCGGTGACACCTTGCATGCTCATGATCCAACCCCGTTCAATCCCATTCGAGCGCGCCTTTTTTCCACTCGTACACAAACCGACTACCAGTACTGCCAGGAAAATAACCATGGCAACGAAGCCGAACGTGCCGATCTCATCGAGAACGACTGCCCACGGAAACAGAAAAGCGATTTCGAGATCGAAGATGATGAACAGGATCGCGACGAGGTAGTAGCGAACATCAAACTTCATGCGCGCGTCCTCGAACGCTTCGAATCCGCATTCATAAGGAGAAAGCTTTTCGGGATCGGGCGGTGTACGCGCAAAAGTCGACTTAGAGTCGCGCCAATCAATGGCAAGCCGACTCCGAAAGCAAGACCAACAAAAATAAACAGAAGTATCGGGAAGTATTGATCAATCATCTGTTGCAACCCGGCCGCACAATGCAGCTTCGGACAATATTAGGGCGCCCATGCGCAAGTACTCGCCCCTCCCCGATTTCGCGCACGCGTTTTCGCGTGTCGCTTTGTCAATGCACTCTATCCATTTCATTACATTGTGGTGCCGACGGCGAGACTCGAACTCGCACGACTTTCGCACCGCCCCCTCAAGACGGCGTGTCTACCAATTCCACCACGTCGGCCAAACCGATTACGCGTGGGGAACAGCGCGCTCGCTCCACCCCATGCGCCAGTCGTCACTTTGGAATCTCGTCTACCCTGGAATCTGATTCGCCAGCTTGACCGGGACCTGTCATCGGCCCCGCTGTTCCGCTCTCGCCATCAAAGTCGATGTCGCTGTCGCCAACATCTGAAGACTCAGGAATTTCCTGGGTCGACATCACGCCAAGCGTAGTCGCCCTTTCAAATGTCAGGTAACTCAGGCCCATACTGGTAAGAAAGAATACAAGCGCAAAAATTGCGGTCGAGCGGCTCAGAAAATTCGAAGACCCGCTTGACCCGAAAAGGCTGCCGGCTGAACCGCTCCCAAACGCCGCGCCCATATCGGCCCCTTTACCATGTTGCAGCAACACCAGCCCTACCAGGCCCAGTGCTGCCAGAACGTGCACAACCAAAACTGCTACTTGCATTTGTGATCTTCCAGTCAGTCAGCGATCGGCAGCTTTGCAAATCGCCATAAATTCCGCCAAATCCAGAGAGGCGCCACCGATCAGCCCGCCATCAATGTCGTCCATCGCGAACAATGACGCCGCGTTCGCACCCTTCACGCTTCCACCATACAGTATTGTAAGCCGCTCCCCGACTTCAGCATCGAGTGCCGCCACCCTGTCTCGAAGAAACGCGTGTACCGCTTGTGCCTGCTGCGGTGTCGCGACCTTACCCGTCCCAATCGCCCACACCGGTTCATATGCCACCACTGCACGACCCAACCCGTCTGTACCGATGCTAGAGATCACCGCATCAAGTTGTCGAGAAACGACATCTTGCGTCACATTGCTATCTCTTTCATCGAGACTCTCGCCGACGCATACGATGGGCGTGAGTCCGTGCTCCAGCACCGCCTCGGCTTTCGCCGCGACCGACGCATCGCTCTCGCCGAACAGGCTGCGCCTCTCAGAGTGACCGACGATAACGTAACGGCAACCGAACTCGGCAAGCATCGACACAGACACTTCGCCCGTAAACGCGCCTTCGGCACGTTCGCTGACATTCTGTGCACCCCAGCCAACTACCGAATCCGCCAATTCCGCCCGCGCATGGGAAAGGTAGGGAAAGGGCACGCATACGGCACAGTCTACTGCTCGTAGAGAACCGGAATTCGCAACCAATCCTCAAGCAAAGACTGGTT
>CATOSA010000017.1 GCA_951812315.1 uncultured Burkholderiales bacterium | reverse complement strand
CGACCAGTCCCAGCAGCAAACGTAGCAAAGTTGTTTTGCCGCAACCGCTCGGCCCGACAACCGCGGTTGTACGATTAGCCTGAAATTCGTGACTGATCGTTTGCAAAACCGTGTGACCCGAGTACGACTTGCACAATTTGTCGATAGAAAGCATGCGCGTAATTCAGGGCTGCCGAAACGGCCTGCCGTTGGAATTGACTCGAATGACCGGCGCCAGCCGTTTCCACGGGAATTCGGTAAGGTCGGCGAGCATCGGGCCCGGCGCTTTTGCAACCAGAATGTCGTGCGCGATCGGTGCAAAGTCCGCGCGAAAATGTACCGAGCTTTTGTTGACCAGAATTTGTTCCTCCGTCGGTTCGATACCGATGAATCGGTACATCTGCTAGTCCGCCATCTGCGGCTTGTCGCACGCAACAACGATTCGCACACCGCCGATGCGCAAACATGCGCACGGCCCAATGTCCATTTGAAAGCCACGATAGAACGGGCCGGTACACGCAAACTTGCCCTCCGACAGACGCTCGACCTGAAATTGCGCCTTGAACGGCGCATCGCCGGGAATGCGTGACTTGCCGCCGAGTGAGATTTCGACCTCTGCGCCCTCCCCAACGGCATGGGCGATCTTTGCCGCTTCCCGATCCACAATTAGTCCGATGGCAGCATGTTGCGCGTGATTCTCAACAAGTGCCCGCAGCATGCCGGTTGTATCCGAGTTGCCGCCCGCCCCCGGATTGTCCTGCGTGTCCGCGATGATCACAGGGCGCGACGCGTTCGCCGCAATTGACATCGCCTTGCGCACGGCTTCACCTGGATCGTATACCGGACAGTCATAGTCGCTTTCAGCTTCATTCACGATATTTGACAATTTGTCGGCGGCGTCACGGGCAATGGAATCATCGTCCGCATAGGCGAAAACAACGGGGCCACATTCCGGAAAATCCGCCGCCGGAAAGCCTGTCGCATAAGAGAGCACAGCGCCGTTTGCTTCCAATCGCTCGAGCTCGCGATAGATGCCGCTGTTCGGTTCCATCATTGTCGACTGCGCCTGCAGCGGAATCAGAAACGGCAAGCGCACGCTGGCCAGCTTCGGACGTGGCGCACCATCGAGAAGGCGCTTCAGGACTGCCGCAGCGCGGCCACCCGTATCGGCCATGTCAATATGCGGATAGGTGCGATAGGCAATCATTGCCGTCGCATTCGCCTGCATTTTCCGCGTGACATTTACATGCAGATCGAGACTGGCCACAATCGGCACTTCCTCGCCGACAACAGCACGCACCCGCGCCAACAATTCACCTTCACCATCATCAAAATGCTCGGTCACCATTGCGCCGTGCAAATCGAGATACACCGCATCAATCGGCTTGGCTGCTTTCAGGTCATTGACGATCATTGCGCCAATGCGCTCGAACGCATCTTCGGTTACGTGTGCTGACGGACTCGCAGCAGCCCATGTCAGTGGCACCAGTGTATGACGCGAGCCCTTCATCGCAGCGATAAATCCCGAAATAGGAATATTGATACCATCAAAGGTATCGAGAATGTCACTACCGCGTTGCAACGGCGGCCAACCCTCCCCTTGATTAAATCGATCAAACGTAGCCTTGCTGGGCGCAAAGGTGTTGGTCTCGTGCTGAAACCAGCCGACAGCGACTCGCATGCTACGTTTGCCTCCAGGCCCGCACATTCAATTGCATCTGTAACCTTTCCGTTCGTTTATGGCGCTGAATAGTGTCACGAATTGCCCTGTTCACGCCCCACACCGAATATAATGGACCAACACTTTGTATAGTGACCGAGTGCCAAATTCTCCCGGAACATTACGTTGCGGGCGCACTCTATGTGAGTGTAGTGCTTTCCTCAGCAGATTTGTCCGCCCAACCCGCCACTCACATTTTCGAACAAACCAACCCATCACCAGGACTGCCGCACTCGATTCGCAGGTGAATTGGACTGCGGCGGATTGTCGCCACCACGCCGATACCCGTCATAATATGGCTATTGGAGCTTAGTGGGGCGGCACCTTAGTCAGTAGACGTCTGGCCCGCAAACCCGGGCCGGCCTTTGACATGCCACTGAATTTCTCCAATGCCACACTCAATAATCATAAGATTTTCATGCGTACCCTATTCTTCATTTTCTGGTTAATCAGCGCAACAAGTGCGTTTGCGCAGGGCGTTTCCGTAACGACGGAGCCATTTGCCGATGTCGGCATCTATCCGCAGCGCAACGCCTTTGCGACGGTAATTTCGCTCAATAACAGCCGCATCTCGGCAGAGGTTACCGCGCGCATTGTCGAAATTCCGGTTGAAGTCGGCCAGGTCGTTCGCAAAGGGGCTACGCTTGCACAGCTCGATTCACGTGATTATGTACTTGCCGTCGAACGCGCCCAGGCTGCGCTCGAGGCAGCACAGTCGAGATATCAACTTGCGGTAAAGCAGCTCGAGCGCTCGCGAAAGCTGGTTGCCGAAGGATTCGTATCGCCGCAGGCGTTGAATCAGCAGGAGACCGACGTAAGCACCGCCAATGCACAGGTCAGATCGGCCAAAGCGGACCTGGCGAGTGCGCGACGAAATATCAAGAAATGCCTGATCCAGGCGCCATTCAAAGCGATTATCAAGGAGCGGCTTGGTCAGGTCGGCGAAATCGCGACGCCGGGCGCAGCGCTGGTGCGCGTGCTCGATGCCAGCGCAATTGAAGTCAGCGCCCGTATACAGCCCAACGATGCCGAAGAACTGGAATCAAGCAAGAGCATCGTGTTCGATTCCCGGGACGGACAATTACCGCTGAAACTACGGCGCATCGTACCTGCACTCGATCAACGCGAACGCAGTCAGGAAGCACGGTTTCGTTTCCAGAAACAAAGTGCGTTGCCCGGCGCGCCGGGCCGCGTCGTCTGGCAATCGCCGCAAGCACACCTTCCACCCGATCTGGTGCTGCGGCGTGGTAACGAACTCGGCGTATTCGTAGCAGCAAACGGCAAGGCGCTGTTTATTCCGATTCCGCAAGCGCAGGAAGGGCGCCCGGTACCGGTCAATCTCGCGCCGGAAGCCGCGATCATTATTGGCGGCCGCTATCAATTGCAAAACGGCGATACCGTGTCGATCGCCCAGTAGCGACGCACACTGACACATGAACTGGCTTCGCTCGTTTCTTTCCAATCACGTATTCGCGAACCTGAGTTTCGCGGTCGTGATCGTTATGGGTATCGGCGGCTATTTGCAGATGCCGCGCGAACAGGATCCGGAAATCAATTTCAACTGGATCAATGTGACGACGCCGCTGCGCGGCGCGTCTGCCGAAGATGTCGAAAAACTGGTCACCCAGCCGCTTGAGGACGCGATACGAAAAGTATCCGATATCCGTTTTGTATCCTCGAACAGCCGCGAAGGCATTTCGACGATCCTGGTGCGTTTTGAAGACATTGGCCCGGCGTTATTCGACAAACGCATTAACGACCTTAGACGCGAAATCCAGAACAAGACCAATCAGGAACTTCCACCTGAAGTTGACGACCCGAACGTGCTGGAAATTACGACGTCGAACGGCTTCCCAACCGCGATGGTGCTGGTGGTCGGGCAGTCGGATGACGAAGTGTTGCGTACTGCAGCACGCAAAGCGCGTGACGACCTGGAGCGTATTCGCGGCGTAGACGATGTATTTGCGGCGGGACTCCACGATCCTGAACTTGTCGTCGAGTTCGACCCGGCAGCACTGCAGGCCTATAACCTTTCGGCAACCCAGCTATCGGATTCGGTTGCGAGCTGGTTTCGCGATGCGTTCGGCGGACGCGTAAGAGTCGGCGAGCGCGAGTGGCTGGTACGGCTTGTCGGCAAGGAAGCTAATCCGGAAGCGCTGGCGTCTTTCCCGGTGAACGCAGGCACTGATCGCGGGCATGTTCCATTATCCTCGTTGGCAAAAATTTCGCGGCTTCGCGAAAAACCTGCGCAACTTGCCAGCCGCGACGGACGTCCCGGCATCCTGCTCTCGATCACCAAGAAGGGCTACACCAATACGCTGGATCTGGTCGAACGAATTAACGACTATGTCGACGCTCGCAATGAAGTCCTTGTCGAGAACGGCATCGAACTTGCACTGGTCGACGATCAGACCGTGCCCACGCGGGAAGCAATCAACATCATGCAGACTAACGCTGCATTGGGGTTGTCGCTGGTCTTGCTCGCGACGTGGTTCTTTCTTGGCAGCCGCATCGCAATTCTGATCAGCATGGGAATACCGTTTTCACTCAGCGGCGCGTTCGCGCTCATGTATGCGTTTGGATGGACGATCAATGTATCGGTTCTGCTGGGTGTTGTCATCGTGCTCGGCATGCTTGTCGACGATGCCGTGGTTGTCGTGGAGGCGATCTACTTTCGGATTACGCGCGGTGTTGACGCGGCAACCGCCAGCGTCGAGGCGCTTCGTGAAGTGTTCGCGCCGGTTACTGCGTCCGTATTGACCACAATGGCGGCATTCCTTCCGCTGATGCTGCTACCCGGCATTGTCGGCAAATTCATGATGGTCGTTCCTGCGGTGGTTACGCTGGCACTGGCGTTCAGCCTGTTCGAAGCCTACTGGATGTTGCCCGCACACATCATGGGGCTGAAACTCAATTTCAGGAAGCCTTCCCGGGAGCACAAGCACCGCGTACGTTTCACGCACAAAATCCGGGTGAAGTATTCACGCGCATTGCTGTATGTCATGCGCCGGCCGAAAACTTTTTTGTTGGTCGCGTTCACCGCATTCGCGATGGCAGTTTCCGCAGTCGCAGTCGGCCTGGTAAGAATCCAGTTCTTTGCGTTTGATCCGATGCGTCTGTTCTATGTGAACGTGGATATGCCGCCAGGAACCGCACTAGACGAAACGCTGGCCAGGGCGCTGCAGGTCGAGTCCAAAGTCCGGGATTATGTCGCGCCCGAAGAAGCACGCGCGATCACTACGGTCGCCGGCGTGAAATATACCGATACAGAACCCTTGTATGGCAACAAATATGCGCAAGTTATCGTCAGTCTGAATCCGCGCGAGGGAGAGATGCGCACCGTCAACGAGACCATTGACGGCATGCGCGACGATGTTGCCACGAACAATGGCAATGCGCTGGTGACATTCACGCGCATTTCCGGTGGCCCCCCGTTGACGAAACCCATCAACGTAAAAATTCGCGGCGATGATTTTGGAGAATTGCGCAGCGCCACTGATCACCTCGCGAATTTTCTGTCCACAGTTGACGGTGTGAAGGACATCAGCGACGACGACAGCCCGGGCCGCGACCAGCTGACGTTACGCCTGAATCGTGAGGCGTTGCAGCAAAGTGGGTTGAATGCCGCAAGTGTGGCGCGTGTTATTCGCCTTTATGTCGACGGCGAAGTCGTGACGTTCATGCAGGACCGCGGCGAGAAAGTCGAAGTGCGCGTGCGCGCCGAGCCGGAAACGATGGCCGGCATCGATCAGTTGCTGAATCAGCCTGTGCCGCTACCAGAGGGCGGCTACGTGGCTCTTCGCGAAATCGTGACCTTTGAAACCGGCCCCAGCAAAGGCAGCATTCGCCACTACAACTTTCGCCGAACCATTACCCTGGAAGCGGACATCGGCCGCGAAGTGCTCAACGAGATACAGGCGAGCAATATGATCCGTGCTGAATGGGAGAATGTACGGAACAAGTATCCCGATGTAACGCTCGATTTCTCGGGTGCGCTGGACGACATTCAGGAAAGCCTTGATGCGATGTTGCTGCTTTTCGTTTTTGGACTCGGCCTCATTTACCTGATCATCGGCACACAATTTCGCAGCTATCTGCAACCGTTCATGATTCTGGTGACAGTCCCTCTCGCATTCACTGGGGTTGTCATCGGATTACTGATTACCGGCAATCCGCTCAGCCTTTACACGATGTACGGTGTCGTCGCGTTGACCGGCATCGCCGTCAACAGCGCAATCGTATTGATCGCCGCCGCAAATGATCGATTGCGCAAGGGCATGAGCGTACTCCACGCAATCGTTTACGCAGCAAGACGCCGGGTGGTACCGATTCTGATCACGTCATTTACAACCATCGCTGGGCTGTTCTCACTCGCGACCGGGCTCGGCGGAGAATCGCTTCTGTGGGGACCGGTTGCATCATCGATTATGTGGGGACTTGCCGTGGCGACCATAATGACGCTGTTCGTAATTCCACTGGTATTTCGCGCAGGAATGGCACGATTGGACAAAAAGCCCCGGAGTGGCGCGGCGGGATAAATAGCGCCGGATTGGCGCAGCGGGATAAAAAGCGACAAAACGCCGCATTGGAACAGGAAGTGCCGGTATAGCTCGACCGGAAGAACTACGCTGGTATTTTATGTTCAGTGATGGTGGCCGCCGTCGCCGTGCACATGACCGTGCTCCACCTCTTCGACCGACGCGGCGCGAACGCCAATCACCGTAACGTCAAAGCGCAGGCCTTTTCCGGCCAACGGGTGATTGCCGTCGAGGAACACTTCCTGGCCCTTGATCTTCTTGACTATAAACGTGCGTGCACGGCCTTCCCGATCCGGGCCTTGCAATTGGCCGCCCACTTTCACGCCAGGCGGAAACTGGCTCTTTGAAATGGTTTGCACAAGATTTTCATCATGCACGCCAAAAGCATCCTCCGGCTGCAGATCCAGCGTGACCTGGTAGCCGGCACTTTGCCCTTCCAGCGCCTTTTCGACTTTGGGTGGAACATTGCCATAGCCGCCGTGCAAATAGGCAACAGGCTCCTTGCCGTCATCGAGCAACTTGCCCGTCAGTTCCGATACCTTGAAGTGAACCGTGACCGCCACGTCTTTTTCAATTTTCATGTGCCCGCCGCTCAATTTATCCAGACGACATTATGAAGCCAGACACAAGAGCGTGTATCAACAGAAATCGGCCAAGAACCGATGCGGCTCGATGATCTGATAGGCCAGGACAATGCAGTCCGGGTGATCGACGCGTTTGTTGATACGCTAGATTTGAATGCACTTGGTTTTGCCCGCATGCAGCTTCAGGCCACGGGCCGGCCACCGTACCACCCGGGTGATGTGTTAAAGCTGTATTTGTACGGCTATATGCACCGAGTACGCAGCTCACGGTGTCTTGAGCGCGAGTGCCAGAAGAACCTCGAGGTTCTGTGGTTGCTGAACCGGCTGGCGCCAGATCACAAGACCATTGCCAACTTCCGGGTGGACAACCGTGTGGCCCTGACGCGCGCGTGTCGGGCGTTCGTGCAGTTTTGCCGCTCGCAAGCGCTGTATGGCGGCGAGCAAATCGCGATTGATGGCAGCAAGTTCAGGGCGGACAACAGCCGCAGCCGAGTCACACACAAGAAAGAT
This sequence comes from uncultured Burkholderiales bacterium, assembly GCA_951812315.1. GTDB lineage: Bacteria > Pseudomonadota > Gammaproteobacteria > Burkholderiales > Eutrophovitaceae > SG8-40. The sequence continues at coordinate 122,794 of CATOSA010000017.1, read as the reverse complement.
CTGCAACAGCGAGTCAGCGGCCTGGATCGCAGGATCGGAGCGTGGCTCGATGCGCTCGAAGACAATGAGGACAATGATGACCAAGGGCCCAACGGCGGCGACACCCAAGGCGCTCTTGGCGCACTCAGGGCCGAGCGCGAGACCTTAACCGAACGCATCCGGGCGATGGACGATGCGCAAGTCTCGGCGCAGCCCGATACGGACGAGCAGGCGCGGGTGATGCCCCGCGCACATATTGGCTACAACGTACAAAGCACGGTCGATGGCAAGCACCGCCTGATCGTGGATGTGGACGTGGTACAAAATGCCAATGATTTGCAGCAGTTGTATCGCATGGCGCGACGCAGCCAACGCCAACTGCAGCGCGATCGGGTGCAGGTACTGGCCGATGCAGGCTATTCCAATGGTCAGCTGCTAAAGCGCTGCCAGGCCCCCTATGTGCCGGTACAGCGCGCCACGAACAACCAAGGCGATGGCTGCTACTTCGACAAATCGGAGTTTACCTACTGCGGCGAGGGCGATTACTACGAGTGCCCGGCCGGTGAGCACTTGCCAAAGAAGACCCAGTCGAACAAGCAGCGCCACTGGCTGTACACCAGTGAGGCGTGCACGAACTGTCACATCAAGGCGCGGTGTACGGCCGCTAAGCAGCGCTGGGTGACGCGCCACTTCGAGGAAGACGTGCTTAACGAGGTCGCCGATCGCACCGCGGCCAATCCACTCATGATGCAACGGCGCAACGGCATGGTGGAAAACCCATTTGGCACGCTCAAGCGGCGTATGGACGGCGGGCGTTTCCTGGTAAGAGGCATACAGAAGGTCAAAGCCGAGATGGCATTGGCCGTGACCGCTTATAACCTGACCCGTGCTATTAACATCCCGGGAACGAAGCAACTCTGCAAGGCACTGGCTATCTAATCACAAATGAAAAAGAGGCCACCTCGAACAAGATGGCCTCCGGGTTTTTACACAGCCGAAGCGGGGCTATCCTGAATCGTCAGCCAATCACATTTCCGGTGTCTGCATCATGTACAGGAACTGCTTGACCGCCGCCTTCGATTCGGGGCGAAGATTCTCTATGCCGTCATAAGGCATTCCTGTCGCAGGCCCTTCGTCCGGATACTTGGCTTTGCGCTTCAGATGCCGCTGGATCATCCTGACAAACTTGGCCCCGCCCCATGCGCCGATTTCGGTCGACACAGGCTTGCGTTCACGCGTATCACGAAACAGATCATAAAAATCAGACAGGATCGCGTTGTCGATATTCTCTCCCGGAATTGCAAGCTTGTATTGTTCCTTTACGACCGCTTCAAGTTGGTTGATGTTGTAGAGAAATACGTAGTCGCGACGACCGTGCGTTTCTCCCTCCAACATGAGTGCCGTCTGGTCAATTCCGTCGATGATCCGGTCCGTGGGAATTTCCCCGGTTGCACCGCCCAACCGGGCAATCGTCGTATACAAATCCGTAACGTGCACGATGTCACCGACGACCGAATCGGCTTCGATCATTCCCGGCCAGCGAACGAAAGCATCAACCCGAACTCCGCCTTCAGTGGTGGACCCCTTTCCACCACGGAAAATCATCGGCGTATAACCCGACTGCGGCGAGTACTTCGTGAAGTGGCCGTTGTCACCCATGATGACGACCATGGTGTTTTCGGCAATACCCAGCTTGTCCATTTCAGCCATCAGGTCGCCGATCCACTTGTCAACCAGCTTCATCTTTTCGACATAATTGCCACCGTTGGGTGTGGTGTAGCGCTCAGTCGTCGTTCGAGGGCCGGTCAGCGGGTATAGCGGCCAGTACTGCAGAAAAAACGGTTTGTCAGCGGCGGCCAGCTTGCGCAGGTGCTGCATCACCTGCTTCTGATAACGCACGTTCATTTCGTGGTACTTGGCTTCCGTCCAGCGCTCCCCCCGTTCGCATGTGAACTTCCCGGACGGACCCGCCGCGCACGGCCTCTACACCGGTCACCATCGAAGATGCATCGGTCCTCAGCCACTCATCAATCGTAAACCGGTCATCGTAGTTGTTCTTGCCAATGCCGACGCTGACTTCTTCATCGGCAGCATCGTCGTGGAAAATCGTGAGCTGGCCCTGTTGATGAATTGGAAACGCAGCGTAATCAAAGCCTTGAAAAGTTGGCCACGCTTCCTTGATATCCCCCATGTGCCACTTGCCGATGTGCACCGTGTTGTAACCCACTTTCGACAGAATTTCTGCCAGCGTGACTTCCTTACCCGCAAGTCCGAAGCCGGAGATGTCGACCGATGTGTTTCCCATTCCGTTTCGGTACGGCTGGCGGCCGGTCATGAAAGCAACACGCGTAGGCGTACACGATGGCTCCGTATACATGCGTGCCATCCGCATACCTTCGCGGGCGAACTGGTTGATCGATGGGGTTTTATAACCGCGAATGGAATTCAGGGTCTCGCTGCCGAGATCGCCAAATCCGATATCGTCGATCAGAATATAAAAAATGTTTGGGGGTTTACCGCCATTGTTGTTGCGAAACTCGGCAAGCTCCTGGTCGAGGCGCTTGTCTTCTGCTTTCCAGCTCTTACCGTTCTGTGCTGCGGCTATGTAGTACTCGGCGTCGTGAACAATGTCAGCCGCCAAAGCCTGGCCTGACGCCGCAAACGCAATTACCGCCAGTGCTGCCAATAAATCTTTCATTTACTCCTCCTTTACTCGACCCGCTCTGATCGCAGGTGCACTAGACATAGCCTACGTCATTTACTCCTGCAGTTGCCTGTTTCTGGCACATTGATTCGCCCTTGGCAACTTTTTACTAATCCTGTTACGTCACCAACCCAATATCTGCAGTCTGCGACCTATGAGATAAATCGCGGGGTCAAGGCTGTAAAGACCGTGCAGAACGCACCCATTTGCCATCGCCCGGCGTCCGGAAACGTTTCAGCTGTTCAAGTAAAAGGACCCCATCCATTTCGACCGCGAGACAATCGAGGTGTTTTGTACTCAGAAATTGCCGCTCGGTCATGTGCTTAAGAAATTCAAGCAACGGATCAAAATAAGCGGCGACATTGAGCAGCCCGACAGGCTTGTTGTGGATGCCCAGTTGTAGCCAGGTGAACGTCTCGAACAATTCGTCCAGTGTTCCGATGCCGCCGGGCATGGCAATGAATGCATCGGACAGTTCGACCATGCGCTGCTTTCTTTCGTGCATCGATTCGACGGCAATGATCTCGGTCACGCCTTCGTGGGCCAGTTCCCTGGTACGCAATCCGTGCGGCATAACGCCGGTTACCTTGCCGCCGGCAGCAAGCACCGCGTCGGCGAGCACGCCCATCAGACCGACACTGCCACCACCGAATACGAGCCCTATTGACCGCTGCGCAAACAGTGTCCCGAGCTGAATTGCGGCATCAGTGTATTCGCGGAGATCACCGCTACTCGAACCGCAATACACGCAAACGCTAGCCAGCCAGGTCATCGTGTTCGTATTTCCTTCCTGTCAGTGGGTGTCATGCGTTGCTTTCTACGAGATTGTCCGCCGACCGAGGACGCTTCGCATCGTAACTTATTGGCCCTGCCTCATTTTCTCTTGCCGCGCTGCACCGTTGGCTTGGCTTGCGCCGCATCCACAGGCAATGGCAACGCTGTCTGATATTTCACCTGCTTCAGTGCAAAACTGGATTTGATGTTGCCGACACATGGCACGCGCGACAGATAGTCGGCTTCACCTGTCATCAGATAGCACTCCATGACTTCAGGCCGCTCCCGGATCGCGTTCTCGAAATTCTCCAACGCTTTTTCGACCTGTTTCTCGAGCGCCACCTGAATAAATACACTGACCTTCAGGCCGACCTTGAGTGCGTCGAGAAGCGACACGTAGCGGCCGATATAACCTGCCTGCTCAAGCGCGCGGACCCTTGCAAGGCAAGGCGACGGCGAAAGACCTACTGCCCGCGCCAGCTTGACATTGGAAATGCGAGCGTCTGATTGCAGCAAGGACAGTATGTTCCAGTCGGTCGAATCAAGCATCATAGTTAGAATAATATGCATTATATAGCCTATTTTCCAGATGTTTATGCTGACAAATTAGGAATAATTCGGCCACAAACAAAACCACATGCTTGTCGAAAGCCGTTACCATTCAGGGCACATCGTGCGCGACTTCACTTCTCACAGGACAACATTAATGACCGATCTATCCGAAGCACAGGATTTGAACGTTTCCGCTTTTTGGCGAGTGCTTCCGCTGGACCTCGATCCGCAGGAAATGCGCGAATGGACCGAAGCATTCAACGCCATCGTCGAGGAGGAAGGGCCAGAGCGCGCCACCTTCATCCTGATGAAGCTTCTGGAGCAAGCGCGCCGCTCGCGCGTACCAATGCCGCCGGTGGTCAATACGCCGTACAGCAATACGATCTCGCTCGCCGACCAGCCGCAGTTTCCGGGAAACACGGAAATTGAGTCCCGCCTTTCAGCGATCGTTCGATGGAACGCACTGGCAATGGTGGTACGGGCAAATCGTGCCCATCCGGAACTCGGTGGCCACATTGCAACGTATGCGTCATCCGCCGATTTGTTCGAGGTCGGTTACAACCATTTCTTCCGTGCGGGCCAGTCCGGCGACTGCGTCTATTTCCAGCCACACTCTGCACCCGGCGTGTATGCCCGCGCGCACCTTGAAGGACGGCTCACCGAGGAGAACCTTTCCAACTATCGCCAGGAAACCGGCGGCAAAGGCCTGTCGTCGTACTGCCACCCGTGGCTGATGCCTGATTTCTGGCAGTTTCCAACCGGCTCAATGGGACTTGGCCCGATCACGGCAATCTACCAGGCACGCTTTATCCGCTACCTCCAGCACCGCAACATCAAACCCGCCGAAGATCGCAAGGTGTGGTGTTTCGTCGGCGACGGTGAAATGGATGAGCCGGAGTCGCTCGCAGGATTGTCAATGGCGGCGCGCGAGGGTCTCGACAATCTGATCTTCGTCGTCAATTGCAATCTTCAACGCCTGGACGGACCGGTGCGCGGCAACGGTTCCATCGTTCAGGAACTCGAAGGCCTGTTCGGCGGCGCCGGGTGGAACGTGATCAAGGTAATGTGGGGTTCGGACTGGGATGCGTTGTTCGCCCGCGATACCGACAACATCATCCTCAAACGCCTGCACGAAACCGTTGACGGTGAATTCCAGACACTTGCCGCGACCGATGGGCGATTCAACCGGGAGCACTTTTTCAACAAGTCTGCCGAGCTGCAGAAGTTCGTCGCGCACCTTTCGGACGAAGACATCGACCGTTTGAAACGTGGCGGGCACGATCCGATCAAGATTTACGCCGCTTATCATGCTGCCGCCAATCATCGCGGCCGGCCGACTGTGATTCTTGCCCAGACCAAAAAGGGCTACGGCATGGGGCACTGGGGTCAGGGAAAGATGGGTGCGCATCAGCAGAAGAAACTGGAGACCGACGCATTGCTCGCGTTCCGCGATCGCTTCGCATTGCCGATCTCGGACGATGACGTTGAACAACTGCGCTTCTTCCTGCCGGGCGAAGACAGTCCGGAGATGAAATACATGCGTGCGCGTCGCGAAGCATTGGGCGGTTACCTGCCGGCGCGCGCATCGAAATCCGAATCGCTGACGGTGCCCAAGCTCTCCGCTTTCTCGAAACTGCTCGGCGGCTCCAGAGAGCGCGCCCAGTCGAGCACGATGGTGTTCGTGCAGATGCTCTCCCAATTGTTGCGCGACAAGCAATTCGGCAAACACATCGTCCCGATCGTCGCTGACGAGGCGCGCACATTCGGAATGCAATCGCTGTTCAGGCAGGTCGCAATCTACTCACCATTCGGCCAGCTCTACGAGCCGGAAGACAAGGACGAGTTGCTGTACTACAAGGAAGCCAAGGATGGGCAGATTCTCGAAGAAGGCATAACCGAAGCGGGAGCGATATCGTCGTGGCTTGCTGCGGCTACTTCATATTCTGCGCACGGCGTACCGATGCTGCCTTTCTATGTGTTCTATTCCTGTTTCGGCTTTCAGCGCATCGGTGATCTGGTGTGGACCGCAGGTGACTCGCGCGCACGCGGCTTTTTGCTTGGCGCGACCGCGGGTCGCACGACGCTATCCGGTGAGGGACTTCAACACGAAGACGGTTCAAGCCATTTATTGATTTCGACAGTGCCGAATTGCGTTGCCTACGACCCGGCCTTCGGTTACGAAGTGGTCACTATCGTGCGTGACGGCATGCGCCGTATGCTCGAAGCGCAGGATGACGTGTTCTATTACGTCACAGTCATGAACGAAAACTATCCCCATCCAGCGATGCCCGAAGACGCCGAGGAAGGCATTCTCAGGGGCATGTACCAAATTCACAAGAGCAAGGTAAAAAAACCGTCCGCTGGCAAGCAACAAGCCGGCACGCGACAAACAGTGCAACTGCTCGGTTCCGGCACCATTCTGCGCGAAGTACTCGCGGCCGCAGAAATGCTCGACAACGACTGGAACATCAGTGCCGATGTGTGGAGCGTGACGAGCTTCACCGAGCTTCGCCGTGACGGCATGAACGTTGAACGGCAAAATCGATACAACCCGGAGAAAAAACCAGAGCTTTCGTGGGTCGAACATTGCCTCAATGAAACCACCGGGCCGATTGTCGCGTCCACTGATTACATGCGGTCTGTTCCCGATTTGATTCGCACGTGGGTACCGCGCCGTTATGTCAGCCTGGGGACCGACGGATTCGGACGCAGCGATACACGCGCAGCATTGCGGGACTTTTTCGAAGTCGATCGCAATCACGTCGTCATCGCCGCACTGAAAGCACTGGCTGACGACGGCAGCATCGATCGCAAGCTGGTCAGCAAGGCCATCGAAAAATATGGAGTGCAAACTGAACGTCCCAATCCGTGGGACGTCTAAGTAGCAACTGTGAACACTACGAGAATCTGAACGGTCTGGACTTCACGAGCAAAACTGACCAGAATCCGAGTCCGACTTCTTCTGACTGATTGACCGACCATGCGCTCATTGACACTCGCGGCGGTTGCACTGATCGCCTGTACCTTGCCGGCAGCGGCCGCCGACTTGTCCAAGCTGAAACCGTGGTCTGGCGAAAGCCCCCCGCCACTTGCGTTGAACGATCTTGACGGTAAGCCGCACAATTTGTCGGACTATCGTGGCAAAGTCGTCGTCGTCAATTTCTGGGCGACCTGGTGCGGCCCCTGCGTCAAGGAAATGCCCGATTTCGAAAAACTCGCCAAAAATATGTCCGCCGAGCGTTTCGCGTTTCTCGCCGTTAATTTCGGTGAGAAGGCGGACCGCATAAAACCATTCATGAAGAAGATCGGCGTCGATGTGCCGGTTCTTCTCGACACGACTATGGACACGTCAAAGGCATGGGTGAAGAGTGGCTTGCCGACGACCTACGTCATCGATCCCGAACAAAACATCCGCTATCAGGTATTGGGTGCTATGGAGTGGGGCGCTCCGCAGGTAGAAGCGAAGATACGCGAATTACTGCCCAGATGAACCGGTGCTCGCCGCTCTTCGGGCGGCCCGGCAATCCCACAGCATGACCACCGGTGCCGCCGGCGCTCCCGTCCCGCGCATTACGATAAATGAACTGAGCTCGCGTTACGACGCAATCCTGTTCGATGCCTATGGCGTACTGGTGCACAGTTCAGGCGCGATGCCGGGCGCTCGTGAGACGATCACTTCACTAAACCGGACAGGCACGCCCTACGCAATCATTACCAACGATGCGTCCAAGGAACCTGATGTGGCGGCGCAACGCTACCAGGGTTTCGGACTGAACATCGTCCCGGAGCGAATACTAAGCTCGGGCTTGTTGCTGACAGAATATTTTCTGCAGCACAATCTGCGCGACGCGGCGTGTGCCGTACTCGGTACTGCCGGCAGCCGCTACTTCGTGGAACAGGCCGGCGGCATCGTCGTGTCCGAAAGCGGGGAATTCGACGTACTCGTGATCGGAGACGAAAACGGCTACGTGTTCGTGGAGACGGTCGACGCGGCGCTGACGTCCCTTTTTCGTGCAGTTGAACGCGGGCGACAAGTACGCCTCGTCCTGCCCAATCCTGATCTGATATTTCCTCATGATCGCGGCGCGTTCGGCATTGCGGCCGGTAGCGTCGCGCTTATCATTGAAGCGGCACTCTGGCGCCGGTTCCCGCAGCGCGATGACCTCGTTTTTGACCGGCTTGGAAAACCGCATCCCGACCTTTACGAATGGGCCGTCAAAAAACTTGGCTCACGCAACGCGGTCATGATCGGCGATCAACTCGAAACAGACATTGCCGGCGCGGCAGCTTGCAATCTCGATTCCGCCTTGATCGCGACGGGCGTTGCCCAGGTCGAGTCATTGGCACTTGCCGCTGACATACGGCCGACTTACTGGATGTCTTCGCTGGAACAGTGCTAGCGCGCGGCTGCTCAGCCCACATCCGGGCTCGCGCAATTCTCCACCGACTGCTTCAGGTCAACAATGACCGAGCGCCGTGAGCTTGACACTGGCGCTGCGGCGACAATGGTATTGCTCACCGCGGCCTGGGGGTTCACACAAGTAGCGGTCAAGCTCGCTGCAAACGACATTTCAGTTGTCATGCAAGGCGGATTGCGCACGCTCGTGTCATTCGCGTTGCTGCTCGCCTGGGCGCGCTGGCACCGAATCCCGCTACTTGAGCGCGACGGGACTTGGTGGCCTGGCCTCATCATCGGAACGCTGTACGCCTCGGAATTCTTTTTCGTCTATGCGGGACTCGCGCACACCAGCGCGTCGCGAATGGTCGTATTTGTCTACCTCGCACCGGTATTCACGGCGATCGGGGTGCACCTGTTCGTTGCCGGAGAAAAGCTGGTTGGAATCCAGTGGTTGGGGGTCGCCCTCGCTTTCACGGGGATCGCAGTCGCATTCGGCGACGGCTTCCATTCCGACCCCTCTTCATTGACCGGAGATATCTTCGGCATCATTGCGGCTTTCTTGTGGGCAGCGACGACAGTGGTCATTCGCACGAGCACACTATCGAACGCGAGCGCAACGAAAACGCTGTTCTACCAGGTGGGTATTGCCGCGCTGTTGCTACCACTCGCTTCATTTTCAATGGGCGAGCCTGGAGTTGTTGCGCTTACACCGGTCGCAGTGGCGAGCATTGCATTCCAGGGAATCATCGTATCGTTTGCGAGTCATCTCGCCTGGTTCTCGCTGCTGACCCGTTATCTTGCGGGCCGGCTGGCTGCGTTTTCGTCACTTGCACCGCTATTTGGCGTGCTGGGTGGCGTCGTGGTACTCGGAGAGCCGCTGCGGCCCCAGTTTGCATTTGCCGCCGCGCTCGTCATTCTCGGCATTTACCTCGTCAACAGACGAACCTGACCGCGCGTCGATATACGCTGAACCAATCTACAATTTTCGATTGGCAGGTTCTGATCGGCAGGTTCTGATCGGCAGATTTCGATCCGCACGTCCGAACCAAAATCAGTTTGGCTCACGAGGAATAGACTGTATCCGTGCAAATGCCGTCCTCGTGAGCCATGATCGAGACCCTTCTGTTGCATAAACTCCTGAGCTTCCCAAAAATCCGCTATTGTTTGGATAATCGATTGCGCCACATTGCACAGATCAATCGAGATTATTCTGAACAATAACGATTTAAAAGTGCTCGCTCCGATTACCAGCAAGCAGTAAAGCGGCAAGAAGTCTACCGCGTTTGTCTGCGCGCAGGCATCGGGGCCGCACCAAGCAACCAATTGGACACACCTGAAGGAAAGGAACGCTGATGCTGCCCCCACGTATTGATAAGGAAATTGTTCAGCGGCGGATTGGCAAGTATGCCGATGAGTCCGTCACGCTTGAGAAGCGCGGTGAGATCTACGAAGAACTTCTCGGTTTTGTACCACCGCGCATTGAAGCACGTCTGAACGTAACCGGTGCGCTTGATCCGAAGATGATCGAACTGCAGGAGCAAATGCGTGAGCATGGGATGTATCCGAAGTGCTTTGACGTAAAAACGGCACAGCTCATGCTGTTCGGCATGCTTCTCATGGATCTGAACGACGCGGCCACGCTACACGGCATCGCAGCGCGCAAAGCCGGCGCAAGCTGGGAGGAAATGCAGGGCGTGATCAATTTGTGTTTCCTGTTTCGCGGACTTTCTGCTGCCAACCGGGGCGCCGAAATCCTTGCGAACATTGCGAAACGGGAGGAACAAACAGAGCAGTCCGGCAAATGAACCCCGCCGATGTCAAGACGACGCGCAATTGCGTCGGCGGGAAATTCTTTTCGGCGAGATCGGGCAAGGCTTTCGAGAAGCGCAGTCCGGTCGACGGATCGCCGATCGGCAGGTTTTCCGAAGCAGGCATCTGCTGCATCAACTCCTGGTTCCAGTGTGACCGGAGAACACCAGTCGACGGTATGAAAACCTCGGGTATTAGCCGCGAAGGCGGCGTGCATTCGCTCGAGTTCCATACCGAACTTCGCAACGTCTGTGTAAGACCATGACCATGAAACTCGATTCGAACACTATCGCAACGCTTGGCGATGCACTCTATGACGCCTGGCGCAATGCCAAACAAATCGCTCCGTTGACCGAACAGCATCCGGACATGACGATCGAAGATGCGTATGGCGTACAAATGCATACGATCAACCGGCGCATCGGGGATGGCGAAAGAACCGTCGGCAAGAAGATCGGCATTACCGCAAAAGCCGTAATGCAAATGTTGAATGTTGACCAGCCCGATTTCGGGCACCTGATGTCCGCAATGACCCCTGGCGAAAGCGAGACTCTGGATTCGAAACGGTTTTGCCAGCCACGCGGTGAAGGGGAAATCGCGTTTATCCTGAAAAAGGATCTCGCCGGTCCGGGAATCAGCGGTCCTGAGGTTCTGGCCGCGACCGAGTGCGTCATGCCGGCTTTCGAGATCGTCGACTCACGCGTGAATGACTGGAAGATAAAAATTCAGGATACCGTTGCCGACAATGCCTCTGCCGCCGCATTCGTTATGGGTGACCACGCAATCAGCCCGCGCGGCGTCGATCTGGCAACCTGCGGCATGGTGCTCGAGAAAAATGGCGAAATAATCGGCACCGGGGCGGGCGCAGCCACACTGGGCAATCCGGTGAATGCGGTTGCTTGGCTTGCAAACAAACTTGGGGAACTGGGTATCGTGCTCAAGGCTGGAGAGGTAATTCTGTCCGGCTCGCTGTCCATCATGTTTCCGATTAACGCTGGAGACGTGCTTCGCATGAGCCTGGGCGGCGTCGGCAGCGTATCATGCCGATTCAGTTGAGGCCTCCAGGGTTAAACAAAACATCAAGGCGAGAGTAAACCGTGAAACTCGACGACAAAACCATTCAGAACCTCGCTTCGCATCTGGAGCAGGCAGAAATCAATGCGCAAGACGTTGTGAAAATCACCGATGCGCATCCTGATATGGATTTCGAAGACGCATACGCAATCCAGTATGCAATTCGCAAGGCAAAACTTTCCCGGGGACAGAAGTTTGCCGGTCTAAAGATGGGTCTCACGTCGCGCGCCAAGATGACGCAGATGGGTGTAGAAACACCCATATTCGGATTCATGATGGATTACATGGCGCGTGGAGACGGCGGAGAAATTCGCATCGACGAGTTAATCCACCCAAAAGTGGAACCCGAGATCGCTTTCGTCACAAAGTCTGACTTGCGCGGTCCTGGTTGCCATATCGGTGACGTCCTGGCAGCGACGGACTTCGTTGTGCCGGCAATGGAAGTCATCGATTCACGATATCGCGATTTCAAGTTTGATCTGAAGTCTGTGATTGCGGACAACACGTCGTCATCACGTTTCGTGGCTGGTGGTCACGCCGGCAATCCGCGCGAACTGGATCTTCGTACGCTGGGCGTTGTTCTCGAGAAAAATGGCGAAGTGGTCGCAACCGGTGCCGCGGCGGCCGTGCTCGGCCATCCGGCCAACAGCATCGCGATGTTGGCCAACATGCTCGCCGAGCGCGACGAACACATCCCCGCCGGCACTTTCATCATGACCGGCGCGGTTACGGAGGCAGTCGCGGTGCAAAAGGGCGACTCGATTAACGCGCGTTTTCAGGGGCTAGGGAGTATTTCAGTCCGCTTCGTCTGAATCGAAACCTTTCCTGCGGACGACTAATCACAGCATCAGGAGATAACAGCATGACACGTGGATCCGTACTTTCCATCGCATTCGCAGTGATGCTTTGCGCCTGTTCCCAAAGCGAACAGGTGGAACTCAAAGTTCATCACATGCTGCCTACACGTGCTACGGCCCACGCTGAATTCATCGTTCCCTGGTGCGAAAAGATCGAGAAAGAATCGGCCGGCGACCTGAAATGCCGGATTTATCCTGCCATGCAACTCGGTGGCTCACCTACGCAACTCTACGATCAGGCCAAGGATGGCGTCGTCGATATCATATGGACAGTTCCCGGGTATTCCGCAGGCCGTTTTCCGAGCATAGAAGTATTCGAGTTACCGTTCATGATGAAAGACGCGGAAGCAACCAGCAAGGCACTGTGGGATTACGTGGCCGAGAATGACGTTTCCGAATTTGACGATGTTCATCTGCTCGCGTTTCATGTGCACGGCCCGGGCTATTTCCACATGGTCGACACACCGGTTACCGGCCGCGCCGACCTGCAAGGACTCAAGATTCGAGCGCCGACGCGCCAGACAAACAAGCTGATCGGATTGCTCGGCGCCACCCCGGTCGGCATGCCTGTTCCCCAGGTACCCGAAGCCCTGTCCAAAGGCGTCATCGACGGGGTCGTCGTGCCATATGAAATCGTCCCTACAATCAAGGCCAACGAACTGACGAAATTTCACAGCGAAACCGATCCTTCGGAACCGGCGATCTATACAACGACGTTTGTGTTTGCAATGAACAAAGCTCGTTATGAAGGTCTGAGCGCTAGGCAAAAGGAAGTGCTCGACGCGAACAGCGGTGTCGAGCTGTCAGGGTGGATTGGCAAGGCTTTTATCAAGGGCGATCAGACAGGCCGTGACAGTGTTGACGAAAATTCGATCAACGTAATCCCGAAAGGGGAAATTCAAACATGGAAGAAAGTTGCGCAGCCGATTGTCGACGGCTGGGTCGAGGAAATGAACGACAACGGGGCGGATGGCCGTGCATTGCTGGAAAGCGCGCGCAATCTGACTCAGAAACACAGTCAATGAGCCAGGCTACCCGGCGAGTGGGACACTGATGCAGACGATGCGCCGTACTGCAGCCGCCATTGTCGTAGCGTTTCACTGCTTCCAGCGTGCAGCGAGACCGGGGGCACGATTCTCAAGGTACATCACTTCGTTCCGCAAAGTTCGACAATTCACCGCGAAATGGTCGTCCCGTGGTGCGATCAAATCGAACAAGCCTCCGGCGGCGATCTGAAATGCCAGATATTTCCCTCCATGCAACTCGGCGGCTCCCCAACACAGTTATACGACCAGGTTAAAGACGGGGTCGCCGACGTCGTGTTTGCAGTGCCCGGCTTCTCGGCCGGGCGTTTTCCGAGGGTTGAAGTATTCGAGTTGCCGTTCATGATGAAAGATACCGGTGCAACCAGCAAGGCACTTTGGGACTATGTCGCGCAGGACGAGGTAACGGATTTCGCAGAGGTAAAACCGCTTTTCCTGAATGTGCATGGGCCGGGCCTGTTTCACATGGTCAGCAAGCCGATCATGAGTCGCGCCGATCTCCAAGGCATGAAAGTTCGCGCGCCGCCAGTCCAGCAACCTGATTGCAACGCTCGGTGGAACTCCTGTTGGTATGCCGCTTCCGCAAGTACCTGAGGCACTATCAAAAGGCGTCATCGACGGCGTCGTCGTACCGTACGAAATCGTCCCGGCGATCAAGGTGAACGAGCTGACCCGGTTTCATCTCATGCGGCAATTTACACAACCGTCTTTCTGTTTGCGATGAACATCGCGCGCTACAACAGCCTGTCGGCGGAACAGAAACAGGTCATAGACGCAAATAGCGGCGTCGAGTTATCCGGCCGAATCGGAAAAATCATGAGCGACGCAGATGCGCCCGGACGCGACTCGGTGCCGGCTGACTCCATCAACGTAATACCGGCCGATGAAGTGAAGAAATGGGTGGCGTTGTCGCAACCGATCATTGATCGCTGGGTCGAGGACATGAACAACAGAGGCGCGAACGGCAGTGCATTGCTGGAAAGTGCACGCCGCCTTACGAAGAAATACTCGAAGCAATGATTTAATTAAGTGATTTACTTAGCAGTCACGAGTTGCGATCACGCAGCATGGCTAGAACGAAAATCGCCTCGTGAGCTAACGCGGTTTCCACTCGCGGGATAGCCGCTGCGCTTCCGCAATTTTCTCAGGGGTCATGCGTCTCTCACATGCGTCGCGAACAGTTCGCGCTGAAGCGACAGACTGCAATACAGCGAGATTGGACCATACGTACGCCTGGACACAATCTCTGGGAACACCTTCACCGATGAAGTACTGGATGCCCAAACTGTACTGCGCGGTCGCATGACCCTGTTCGGCCGCCCTCCTGAACCAGACTGCGGCTTGCTTATGATCTTTTTCTACGCCTTTACCCTGGCCGTACAAGATCCCCAGCATGGTCTGCGCGTCCGCATGTCCCTGCGCCGCTGCTTTGCTCGACCAGTAGAACGCTTTCTCGTAGTCCCTGGAAACGCCCCCTTCACCCTTGTAGTACCGTGCGCTTAGCGTGGTCTGCGCCCTCGCAGACCCGTTCCGGGCCGCGGTCCGATACTTCGATACAGCCGTCTCGTAGTTGCGGCGTTCATGTACCGCGACTTCCTGAAAGAATGTGTCAGAAAACGTGTTGCCCGAAAGGGCCATCATGAGATACACGCCAATACTCTGAGTCGCCACACTTATAATCATTTGTCTCCTCCCTTTCGCCACCGTTTTGGCAGCACAGGATGACGATCCGCTTCTTTTCGACCGTGTGCCCGACACGGCAAGTTCATGGCGGCGTTCATCCGTTTTGCGTCAATCACCCGTTAAGGGAGAGGATCGATTCTTACTGACGGTTCTCTCTCACCTCATCAAATTCCCCATTTGCGATGTGCTGACACCGGAGATCGCCGTTTAGCAGCACCCACATTCCGGCCCCTGGACACCTCGCTATGGCTCAGTGACAGATACTCGGCAACGGGGTGTTAACTATCCGTCATTTCGATCGCGTTGACCACAGTGTCGCGACATTCTTTTTCTGTGGGAAGGACTGCACACAACGTAAGAGATAAATCCAATTGCTGTGATTGCCGCGCCAACCCGTTCTTGTATAAGCCATTATGGCCAGCAACATCGAACGCATTGATAGCTCGACCTGGCGACGATGTTTGCAGCTTTGTTCATACCCAAATTGCATGACAGGGACATCGACAGACCAACCGAGGACAGTAACAGCGCGGTCCCGATGACGACCAGCAGTGCCGCCGCGGTGAATATTTCCGCAATACCACTGCGCGCAATAATTCTGAAAACCGGACGGAGCAGATAACGGCCGCCGAAAACAACGACCGCAATCGCGGCGATCGCTTCGCCGGCTGCCAGCCAGGCGTGCGCCCCCGCCGATATGTCTTCGCCTTTGCCAAGCAACGGTATCAGTGCGATCAGCGGTATGACGGCGATATCATGGAACAGCAAAATCGCAAATGACGAGCGCCCGTGGCGTGTGGTGAGTTCGCCGCGTTCGGCGAGGGTTTGTAGAACGAACGCGGTCGAGGACATCGCCAGAGCCAGCCCGATCACGATTGAAGTCTGGACGGGGAGTCCGGTGAACATCGCGAAAGAGGCTATTGCCAATGCGGTTATCGCGACCTGGGTGGTGCCCAGGCCGAATACTGATTTGCGCAATACCCATAGCCGCGAAGGTTGCAGTTCGAGTCCGATGACGAACAACAGCATGACAATGCCAAGTTCCGCGATATGCATCGCACTATCCACGTCGCCGATAATCCCGAGGCCGGATGGTCCGATCGCTACGCCCGCGGCAAGATAACCAAGCACTGCGCCCAATTTGAATCTGCGAAACAACGGGACTGCAATAACGGCTGCCGCAAGATACACGGCGATTTGAGATAGGAATGACATGGTGTTGGCGTCTCAGGGAGGAGACTGGATTCTACCGAGTGTTAACGAACAAAGTAGCGAGTAGGTGAGATTAGCGTAGGTAATCCGACAGGGTCTTTCAGACCTTTCGTGTGCAATGCGGCGAGATCTGGCGTCGCAGCTGTCTCAGGCATGCCGGGGGTAGCCCGGCGGCTAGTTACTTTCTCTTGCGTGCCCAAGAGAAAGTAACCAAAGAGAAGGGCACCCCGCTGAACCGTCCCTTCGGGATTCCCTGCGTTACTCGAAGCGGCAGGCGGCTGCGGAACTCGCGCGCAGAAACTTCGCGCTCAGACAGTCCTCGCCGAAAGCCTCTGCCGCTTCTGCGTTACTCGGCGGCTCAGAAGGGGGAAAAGCGCTTGCGTCGGCTTGGCGCAGTGTAAGCCGACGCAAGCGCTGGATTCTACCGAGTGGTAATGGACAAAAAAGCCTCCCGCGTATGACCGGGGAGGCTTCAAGCGGTCCGCCTCAGCCGGGAACATCTGCTCCTCGGCCGTGGCTGCGAGTCGAATCGGTGCGCTACGCAGCCGCGACGACGCGGATCTCGATCTTGTACTGCGGGGCTGCAAGCTTTGATTCGACGCAGGCGCGGGTAGGGGGATTGTCCTTTGAAACCCACGCGTCCCAAACTGTATTGACGTCGTTAAAGTCCTTGATGTCCGTAAGCCATATCGTCGCCGTCAGGATTTTTGACTTGTTGCTACCGGCTTCGGCGAGGTAGCGGTCGATCTTGTCAAGAATCTGGCCAGTCTGACCGGCAACGTCGGTGTTGGTATCGCCGGCCACGATGCCTGCCGTGTAGACCGTGTCACCGTGAATTACAACTTGCGACATACGTGGTCCGACGTGAAGACGTTTTGATGCTCATTGTGTATATCCTTTCAATGTCGTTGTTGAATGGTATGTCGAATCTGTACTACGTCGAATCTCCACTACCCGGTGTGACGGTATCACATACGCATTTTGCGCATGTCTACCCGCCGGTTGAGGGCTCACGTCCTGGATGTCTGCGTCAGTATGTCAAAGGCGTATCGGAAGTGAGCGAATACGCTTGCCGGTTGCCGCGAAAATTGCATTGCAGAGTGCGGGTGCCAATGGCGGTGTGCCGGGTTCGCCAACGCCGCCAAGATGTTCAGTTCCGGAACCAATGATATGCACTTCGATTTCAGGGGTGTTCGCCAGCCGGACCATGTCGTATTGCGGATAATTGCCTTGCTGCACTTGACCTTCCTTGATCGTGATCTCCCCGTACAGGGCAGCGCTCAGCGCAAAAATAATTCCACTTTCCATCTGTGCAACGACGGTGTCCGGATTGACCGCGAAGCCGCAATCGATGACGCATACGACCTTTTTTACGACGAGCTTCCAATCGACAATCTCGACATCGGCGACTTGCGCAACAATGGAATGAAAACTCTCGGCCAGCGCTATGCCGCGGCCCTGGCCTTCGGACAACTGTGAGCTCCATTGCGATTTCTGCGCGGCGGTTTCGAGTACCTTGCGGTGGCGTGGAGCATCGGAGAGCATCGCGCGTCGATATTCGTATGTATCCTGCTGCGCTGCGTGCGCACATTCATCGACGAATGATTCAGTGAAGAATGCGTTGTAGCTGTGACCAACGCTGCGCCAGAAACCGACCGGTATCGGCTCGTGAGTAAGAACGTGTTCCACGCGCCGGTGGGGTAGGTCGTAGGGAATGTCGAACGCGCCTTCTGACGTCGTCTTGTCTTTCATGATGTCCGATGCGCCGCAGGCATCAGGCGGCCGGTAATGCCCGCCATGCATGACTGGCCAACAATCCGGTTGTGCCAGCCATCGATGGCGCCCTTGCTGTCGAGCGCGGCGTTAAAACGCGCGGCAGCCATCGGGCGATAGACATCGTGTCGTGTATCTTCCTCGCGCGACCAGATCAGCTGAACTGGCGTATCTGGAAGTTGTTTTGCGAGCATGACGGCTTGCATGACCACATCGACTTCCACACGGCGCCCGAACCCTCCGCCGAGGTATGGCGTGTTGACGATGACATTGTCGCTGTCCAGTCCTGCGGCTTTGGCCGCGAACCAGCGCACCAGGGTCGGGGCCTGGTTGCCGACCCACACCTGGCAATGTGTGCCATTGCGGATAACCGCAGTGCAATTGATGGGTTCCATCGCGGCATGCGCGATATAAGGGACAAAATAATCCCCGGTAACAGGTCTTGCCGACGCGGCCAGTGCGGAATCGACATCACCCTGGGAATCGTAGCTGCGTGCGTCGCCATCGAATAGCAAGTCGAAATAGCGTTTTCTCTGATCGTCGCTGTCGTGCGCCGCATTGGCGCCGGATTCCCATTCGATGGTGACTTCGGCGAGGCCTTTGCGTGCCTGCCAGTAGTGTTCTGCGACAACTGCGACAGCAGCGGCCGACGTGCTGGTTGCAGGCAGGCTGTAGACACCTTTCACGCCTTTTCTCGAGCGCGCTTTCTCAGCATCAAACGAACCCACGCGTCCTCCGAAAACCGGGCTCTGTGAAATTGCGGCGTACAGCATTCCTGGAAGACGTACGTCAAGACCAAAGTTTGCGCTGCCATCGACTTTTGCGGGAATGTCGAGGCGCTTTTGCGGTGTGCCGAGCAGCTTGAACTGTGCGGAGTTTTTTTAGAGGAACATCGTCCGTGATCGGCAGTTCGGCGACATCAAGTGCGAGCTCGCCGAAGCTTGCGCGCTTTCCGGATGCGGTATGTTCGACTATTCCGTTGCTAACCGCGCATTCCGACGCCGGAACGTCGAAGCGTTTTGCACCAGCATCGCGCGTGCTGCGGCACCAGCGCGGCGCATCGTCGACCACGCGTCGCGCACGCTGGTTGACCCACCGGTCGCCTGCACGCCGAGCAGTTCTCCCAGTTTGAACTGGCTGGTTCGCATCAACGCCGCAAGGACGCCGGTGTCATCCCCGCGCATCGGCACGCCGTCGCCGAACATGGTCGCATTGGCATACAGCGGGTGCACGGGAGCTTGCTCGAAGCGCACTTGCGCGGGATCGGCATCCAGTTCTTCTGCGACCAGCATCGGCAGAGACGTTGTGACACCTTGTCCCATCTCCTGGCGCGGCACTTGAACGATGACCTTGCCCTCTGTGTCGATCTTGAGCCAGCTGGTGAGGGCAGCGTTGCTTCCACTGGATGCCAATTCGCCAGGCACGGAAAGCGTGTCACGCGCTGCATAAAAGCGCCAAACACCAATAGCGAGGGCGCCACCGGCCACACCGGCGGTGATCAGAAAGCGGCGCCGCCATTTGTTGCGGGGATTTCCGGGTTTTGATGCATCCTTGGAGTTGACGACCGTCGATTCGTTTTTTGTCGTTGTCATGTCCGCCGCCCTAGTTCTTGTCGGAAGCTGTTGCAGCAAGCTCGCGCATCGCAGCTCGAACACGCGGGTATGTTCCGCACCGGCAAATATTGGTAATGCCCGACGCAATATCGTCGTCTGACGGATTGGGGTTGTTGTTCAGCAAAGCGGCCGCGGCCATGATCATGCCGCTCTGGCAATAACCGCATTGCGGTACCTGATGATCAATCCAGGCTTGCTGTATGCGGTGCAACTGCTCTCCATTGCGAAGTCCTTCAATAGTTGTGATCTCCTGGCCGGCGCAGGCGGACACCGGCATGACGCAGGAGCGTAGCGGTGTTCCATTCATGTGTACTGTACAGGCGCCACAGGCGGCGACGCCGCAACCAAACTTGGTGCCGGTGAGGTTCAGGTGGTCGCGCAGGACCCACAACAGCGGTGTATCCGCTTCTGTGCCCACGGTCGTTGATTGGCCATTGAGATTGAAAGTGATCACGAAATACTCCAATGCATCGTCTTGATGGGGAAATGCCGGATCTTCTGGCTTGCCGCTCGTGATTGAGTCGAGCATATTGTTGAAAGCCCGGCGACCATAGCTGAAATTCCAGCGAACGCAGCTTCTGTCACCGAGGCCGGCGCAAAGTTCAATATAGCGCGACCCGCGCAGTGTTCAATTCAGCGCGTCCGCGCAAAAGTTCAATCTAATGATGCTCTACACCAGCGCAGCCCGCGCATTGCGCATGGTAACCATTTCTTCGGCGCCGGTCGGGTGAATGGCAACGGTGTCGTCGAAGTCCCGTTTGGTCGCTCCCATGCGCACGGCGACCGCAAAACCTTGCAGCATTTCGTCCGCGCCGAGTCCGATGATGTGGCATCCAACGATATGCTCTTCCGGGCCGGTGACAATCAGCTTCATGGTGCACGTCGGCTTGCGCGTGGCAAATGCGTAGTACATCGGCGTGAAACGCGTTTCATAGACAGTTACATTTTCGGCGCCAAGTTTTTCGACTGCCTGCTCTTCAGACAATCCAACAGTACCAATCGGCGGATGGCTGAAAATAACCGAAGGGATATTCTCATATGGAAGGTCGCGACCTTCTTGCCCGCCGAACAGGCGATCGGCAAGCCGGCGGCCGGCGGCAATGGCTACCGGTGTCAGCTCAAACTGGCCAACAACGTCCCCGATCGCGTACAGACCGGGAATACTCGTTTCCTGGAACCGGTCAACACTGATGCTGCCGTCGGCTTGCAGCCCGACACCGGTGTTCTCAATCCCGACGCGGTCAGTGTTGGGTATGCGTCCGATTGCCCAAATGAGTGTGTCGCAATCCTCGAGAAAATCGCCTGTACCGAGTTCAATTCTGAGCTTGCCGTCCGAGCGCTCAACATCCATTACGTTGACATGCTTGATGCACTTGACGCCATCGGCTTCCATCTGGGTCATCAATTCGTCACGCAAGGTTTTGTCGAAGTGGTGAAGAAAATGATCCCGCCGCACCAGCAACGTAACCTCTGCGCCAAGTGCGCGCAGCAATCCGGAGAACTCAACTGCCGTATATCCGGCGCCAACGACCGCAACGCGCCGAGGCTGGGTTTCCAGTTCAAAGAAACCGTCTGACGTAATACCGTACTGGGCACCGGGAATTTCGGGAATGCGCGGCCGCCCGCCGACTGCGATCACGATCCGTTCGGCGCTGAATCGCTGTCCGTCGGCTTCTACCACCTTGGGCTCGACGAAACGCGCATGGGCACGCACTGTGTCGACCTTGTTGTTGCCCAGCCCTTTTTCGTAACCGGCATTGAGGCGTTTGATATAGGCGTCGCGGCGAGATTTGAGTGCTGGCCAGTCCAGTTGGCCGGGGTGCGTATCGAAGCCGTAGTCGGCAGCTTCTTCGACCGCGTGATTCAGGCTTGCGGCTGTCCACATGATCTTTTTAGGAACACAGCCGACATTGACGCAGGTTCCGCCCATGCGTCCGGCTTCGAACAGCGCGACCCTGGCGCCATAGGACGCGGCACGGTTGGCGGTCGCGACGCCGCCACTGCCGCCGCCAATAACGAGTAAATCGTAGTGTTTCATTGTTTGCCTGTGGCAATATCGAGAAGGCGCAGTATAAACAACGTAGGCGCAGAGCACGGAAATGCGAATATGGACAAGCGAATCTGCAAAAGTGAAACCGGCAACGTGAACGTGGAGAAGTGAATGAAACGAGCGATCGTGGCCGGAGCGACCGGCGTTACTGGCGCTGCCTTGATGGAACATCTGGTTGGTAGTGGCCGCTGGAATGTCGTCGGCCTGTCGCGGCGTAAGCCTGAACTGCCCGGAGAGTTCCAGCACATCGCAGCCGATCTGCTTGACGCGGAGGATTGCCGGGCAAAACTGGGTTCGCTCACGGACGTCAGCCACGTGTTTTACTCGGCTTACGTCGAAAAGTCCGATCCCGGCGAGCTTGCCGAAGTCAATCTGCGCATGTTGCGAAATCTGGTGGAAACGGTGACGAACGCGGCACCATCGCTCGAACACGTGCATCTTGTCGAAGGAACCAAGTGGTACGGCAGCCATCTCGGACCGTTCAAGACACCCGCCAAGGAAAGCGATCCGCGCCCTCTATCCGAACCGTTCTTTTACTACGCCCAGCAGGATTGGCTGGAGGCTGCGCAACGCGACCGACAATGGACGTGGTCAGCGGTCAGGCCACATACGATCAGTGGTTTTTCCCTGGGCAGTCCGATGAATCTTACGACGGTCATCGCCGTATACGCGAGCATTTGCAAGGAATTGCGACTGCCGCTCAGGCACCCGGGAACGCCGACGAACTATCATATTCTCTATCAGGCGGTCGACGCTGGATTGCTGGCGCGTGCAATCGAATGGATGGCTACCAGCGAGCAATGCCAGAACCAGGCTTACAACGTGACCAATGGTGATTTGTTCCGCTGGGAATCGCTATGGCCGCGCATCGCGACGTTTTTCGGACTGGAGGCCGGACCGCCGGCACACTTCTCCCTGCAGGAATTCATGGCGGATAAGGAACCCGTGTGGGAGCGCATCGTGAAAAAACACAAGCTGCAACCGCACCGGTTTGAAGAGCTTGCCGCCTGGAAGTTTGGTGATTTCGTGTTCTCTTCCGAGTGGGACGTGATTTCCGACTGCGGAAAGGCGCGCCGCGCCGGGTTTTGTGAAACGCTTGACAGCGAAGAGATGTTTTTGCGTTTGTTTTCCAGATTCAGGCAGGAGAATATTATTCCCTGAGTGCGACTCGCATTTCGTGATGCGTTGCGCGCTTGCTCGCGAGCTGCCTGATTGGGCGGCACGCGGCTGATACGGCCTATGCAGTTTGCAGCCGGGTGCGGCGAGTGCTCGACAGGCATGCGGATTGATCGTTATAGTTAGTTGCCCAACTAAATTTATTGGATCGTCCGGGGAGTACGTCGAAGCCATGCCGAGAATCAGTGACAAGCGCGAACGCCTTGTTCAAGCCGGGCGGCAACTCATTCATAGCAAGGGGTTCAGCCGCACGACGCTTGCCGACATTGCCGAAGCATCCGGGGTGCCGCTTGGCAACGTCTATTACTATTTCCGAAGCAAGGAGGAATTGCTGGCAGCGGTCGCCAGTTCGCACGAAGACGATTTTCGGGCCCGCGCGGCGGAATTCGACAAACAGCCGGTGCCCCGCGAGCGTTTGCTCGCGTTTCTGGATTCCGTGATCGAGTCGCGCGACAGTCTCGCCAAATACGGTTGTCCCGTTGGCAGTCTGTGTCAGGAAATGAACAAGGGCGAGGCGGATTCGCGTGCACTCGTTAACCAGGGACTCATCGTGCGCGCGCAGTGGGTCTCCGAGCAGTTTAGATCGATGGGCCGTGTCGATGCGCAGGAACTCGGGGTCTGGCTGATCGGTTCGGTACAGGGCGTGACCTTGATGGCAAATGAATTGCGCGATCCCGGTGTGGTTGATCGTCAGATCGGGCAGCTGAAAGCCTGGATTCAGGCATTCTGAAAATTCGAATGTGATGCCGCCAGTGAATGACTTGTGGCGGTCGGAAAATAGGAAGAGATAGGGAGGGATAGGTCGATGAAAAAAGTACTGCTATTCGATGTCAATGAATCACTTCTCGACTTGCGCGCGTTGCTGCCCCACTTCGAGCGAGCGTTCGGTGATGGGCAGGTGTTGTATCAGTGGTTCGGGCAGGTATTGCACAGCGCGATGCTGACTGTTATTACCGATGACTACAGTGACTTTGGAAAAGTTGCGCGCGCCGCGCTGGCGATGGTGGCGCAGCGTCGTGGCGTCACGTTAACTGATGACGACCAGTCTGCAATAGTCGGCGGGATGCGCACACTGCCGCCACACCCGGATGTGTTGCCTGCAATGGAGAGGTTGCGCGATGCCGGCTTCCGGCTGGCCACACTGACGAATTCGCCCCCGGCAGTCGCACGTGCGCAACTTGAGAATGCCGGGTTGATCACGTTTCTTGAAAAAGTCATTTCGGTTGACGAGGTGCAGAGTCTGAAACCTGCTGCCAAGGTGTATCACCACGCCGCCAGAACGATGGGCGTTGCACCGGAACAGACGCGTTTGATCGCTGCGCATGGCTGGGACGTCGCCGGTGCGATGCGCGCTGGCTGTGCTGCGGCATTTATTGCGCGCCCGGCAATGGTAGTTGAGCCGTTGTTCGAGGCACCGGACATCGTCGAACCGGATTTGCTTCAGGTCGCCGAGCGGATCATCGCGGTCGATCAGTAACGTCGAGTGGAGATGGCCGTTGCCAGCACTCTTGAAAACGCAATAATCCTGGCGACCCGAACGCACTGACCAGTGCACATTAAACAAGGGAGAGCAAATGATTGATCTTCATTATTGGCCGACACCGAACGGTCACAAAATTACGATGTTTCTGGAAGAAACAGGTCTCGATTACCGGATCGTGCCGGTTGCGATTGGACGCGGAGATCAGTTCAAGCCTGAATTTCTGAAGATTGCACCTAACAACCGCATGCCGGCGATCGTGGATCATGACCCGGACGGCGGCGGAGACCCGGTTTCGGTATTTGAATCCGGGGCCATACTTCTTTATCTTGCCGAGAAAACCGGGCAGTTCATTCCTGCGGATGTGCGCGGGCGCGTTGACGTTTCACAATGGCTGTTCTGGCAGATGGGAGGCCTGGGACCGATGGCCGGCCAGAACCATCACTTTGTCACCTATGCGCCGGAAAGGCTCGAATACGCAATGGATCGGTACGTCAAGGAAACATCGCGCCTGTACGCCGTGCTTGATCGGCGTCTTGCCGATCGCGAATATGTTGCCGGCGACTATTCGATCGCAGATATGGCGAGCTATCCGTGGACGGTGCCGCACAAGCGACAGCAACAGAAAATCGAAGAGTTTCCGAATCTGAAGCGCTGGTTTGACACGATTCGTGCGCGCCCGGCAACCAAGCGGGCATACGACAAAGGGGCCGAAATCAGCGTCAAGCCGGTCATGGATGAAGAGGCGAAGAAAATCCTGTTTGGCCAGACGGCAGATACCGTGCGCGCGGAACCAACATGACGATTCAACTCTACGATCTCGCCACTGCCGATCCGGAGCTACGCTTTTCGCCGTACTGCTGGCGCGTAAAAATGGCACTGGCGCACAAAGGCCTGGAGTGGGAAGAAGTTCCCGTGCATTTCACTGAAAAAGAGCGCTTGCCAGAACCCAATAACGGGACGGTTCCGGTTCTGGTTGACGGTACGACGGTGGTGAGCGACTCGTGGTCGATAGCGGCTTATCTCGACGAGCGTTATCCGGAGAAACCGCTGTTTGCGTGTGGCCAGGCGCGTTCCGAGGCGCTTCTCATCAAGTTCTGGGTGGAACGCACAGTGCAGCCCTTCATAACGCGTATGGGGGTCGGGCATTGGCTGCCGATCCTGCACGACAAGGACAAGGCATACTTTCGCGAAACCCGGGAAAAACGATTCGGCATGTCGATAGAGCAGTACATGGCGTCCCCGGATCAGACTCGCGACGAGTTTCGCGCTGCGCTGGAGCCATTGCGCGCGATGCTGGCCGAGCAGCAGTATGTGGCCGGCAGTCAGCCTGGTTATGCAGATTACATTGTGTTTGGCGCGTTGCAGTGGATGCGATGTGGCTCGCCATATGCGCCGTTGCAAAAAGATGATGCGGTATTTGAGTATCGGGAAAGATTGCTCGATCTGTTTGGCGGTTTTGCCCGCCGCGCACGGCATCGTGAAGTTCTGAGTTGAGCGCAGTTCAATGAAGTCATTCGAATCGCTTCACAAGGCCGCCCTGAAGAAGCACGGTCAGGCGGAACTGGATCGACGCGTTCCAAAAGCGAAATCGGCCCGCTCGCTGGCGGCGGCAGGTGACGACCGTTATCTGTCCGCAATGTCGAAGTGCATTTTTCAGGCAGGTTTCGTCTGGAAAGTCGTCGAGAATATGTGGCCCGGATTCGAAGAGGTGTTTGTTGGCTTTGTGCCTGAGGAACTCGGCGCGCTTGAACCCGGGCAGGTCGATGCGATCAAGCAGGACAAGCGCATTATCCGCAACCCGCATAAAATCAAGGCGGTTTTCGACAACGCCCGTTTTGTTTCGCGCATATCGGGTGACTACGGAGGCTTTGGAAAGTTTCTCGCGAAATGGCCTGAAGATGATCTCCTCGGCCTGTGGACCAAACTGTCGAAAGAGGGCAGCTGGCTCGGCGGCATTACCGGGCCGCGATTCCTGAGGACGGTTGGCAGGGATACGTTTGTGCTTTCACCCGATGTGATCAAGGCGTTGATTAGCGCCGGCGTGGTTGACAAGGCACCGACAGGAAAGACCGCGTTGGCCGCGTGTCATCGGGCGTTTGAAACATGGCATCAGGAAAGTGGACGGCCTTACTGCGAACTGAGCATCATCGCAGCATGTTCAGTGTGACCGCCCCCGTATCGCTGCTGGACAGGTTTGCAATACCCGATCGAACCAGTTCTTCCCTTTCTTTCACCGGAGCTCATGGTTTCTTGGAACGAGCTTCATGTAGCAAGGTTCCGAATGCGGGCGGCGTGAATCTGGTCACCTTACAATAGCGCGCATGCAAGGCAAGCGCATCGCGATTCTCGAAAGCCGTTTCGGCGACCACCTGGCGGAATTGCTGCGCAGTCAGGGTGCGGATGTGCTGCAGGCGCCCGCGCTTGCCGAGTTGCCGGATGTCGACACACGTTACATCGGAAAGTTGGTCGGCGATTTGTTGCAGTCACCGCCGAAACTGTTTCTGTTTCAGACCGGCGTCGGCACACGGGTGTTGTTCGAGACAACCGATGAACTCGGCGAGACAGACAACTTTCTTGCATTGCTTGCACAGAACAAGGTCGCCGTGCGGGGTCCCAAGCCAGCGGCAATATTACGTGGACGTGGCGTGCGCATCGACTACCGGGCGGCCGATCCTTACACTACCGAGGAGCTTTTGCGGGCGATTGCTGACGTGGACGTCAGCGGTGCAGGTGTTGTCGTGCAGCGCTACGGGGAGACCAATGCTGATCTCGATCGTGCCCTGGCGCAACGCGGCGCAGACTTGGTCGAAATTCCGACCTACCGTTGGGCCTTGCCGGAGGACACCGGGCCGCTGGAAAAGCTGGTTGAGTCGCTGCGATCTGGCAGCGTCGATGCAGTGGTGTTTACGAGTGCGTCGCAGATGCGCAATCTGTTGACAATTGCAGAGGCAAGTGGTGCCGCGGACACGCTACCGCAATATCTGAATCAAACGCTGGTCGCGTCTATCGGACCAGTGTGCAGTCGCGCATTGCAGCAGGCAGGCGTGAATGTGACATTGGAAGCGACGCCCCCGAAACTGGGACCGATGGTCAAGGCATTGACGCAGTACTTCGCTTAGCCTCAGTGAGTTCTGAAGCGAACCGCCAAGTGCAACAGACTGCTAGCCGATCTCGCGATATTCGACAGATACGATTTCGATCTCTTCGTCTCCTGCCGGCGTGTGCAGTACCACGGTGTCGCCTTCGTGCGCCTTGAGCAAAGCCCGCGCAAGCGGTGAAATCCAGCTGATTCGAGCCGACGATGCGTCGGCTTCGTCGATTCCGACAATCGAATAGGTTTTCTCTTTACCGTTGCCGTGTATCAACGTGACAGTGGCACCAAAGAACACCTGATCAGTTGGCTCTCGCGCGGCAGGGTCAACGACGACTGCTGCATCGAGACGTTTCGTGAGAAAGCGGATGCGGCGATCAATTTCGCGCAGACGGCGCTTGCCGTAGATATAGTCAGCATTCTCCGACCGGTCGCCATTCGAAGCGGCCCATTGGACAACTTTGACCAGGTCTGGACGTTCCTTGTCGAGCAGATGCAAGGCTTCGTCTTTCAGTCGTTTGAAACCGGCCAGCGCGACATAGTTTTTCGTCGATGCGGTTGTCTTCAGTGTGTCACAACAGAACTACTCTGCGCCACGTTAGAATTGACACGCTTTCAATTCCATTTTAGCCACGATAAGGAGTGATTGTATGGCCATCAAGGTAGGCGCCGCGATTCCGGCGGGCAAAGTCTGGGAATACATCGAGGAAGAAACACCTGGCTGCAGCATCGGCCCGAACGAGTTCAACGTTGAAGATCTGGTCAAGGGCAAGCGCATTGCGCTGTTTGCGTTGCCAGGCGCGTTCACGCCGACCTGTTCGGCCAAGCATTTGCCGGGTTATGTTGAAAAGGCAGATCAACTTAAGGAAAAAGTCGACGAGATATGGTGTCTGTCGGTCAACGACGCGTTCGTGATGGGTGCCTGGGGACGCGAGCACGGAGCAACCGGGAAGGTGCGCATGATCGCGGACGGCAATGGCGAACTCACCAAGGCGCTGGGCCTTGAAATGGATCTGACTGCACGCGGTATTGGCGTGCGTTCGCAACGCTATTCCATTCTGCTCGACAACGGGATCGTGAAGACCCTCAATGTAGAAGCGCCGGGCAAGTTCGAGGTCAGCGACGCGGATACGATGCTTAGTCAAGCCTGACGATCGGTCCAGGCGGTTGTACGGGCAGCGCTGGTGCTCGTACAAGGCTGTTCTGCGAGTCAGATCAACGGGGCAGAGTGCGAATCTGACAGAATTGTGGCGCTGAATTTGCTTGATTCTCGCAAATAGGAGGCGTCATGAAACAACTACTTATTGCACTTCTGTTGGTCTCGATTTGCGGCTGCGGTGTTGACGCTGTCGGCAATGCTGCGACTGGAGCCAGCCTGAAGAAGCAGGAACTGGAAGAAGGTCAGCGAACGATGGAGCGGATGGAAAGCAGCATCGACCAGATGAACCTGCAGTCGGCCGAACGCACGCGCGAACGCGCGGACGAGGAATCATCCGCGAATTGCCCGGTGGCTTGATCAAGCCACCGTAGCCTGCTCAAGTTCCAGAAATTCGATCAGCGCGTCTAGCACCGCATCCGGCTGTTCCGCCATCAGAGAATGGCCAGCGCCGTCCATGATAATCGTTTTCGCGTCGCCAAACTGTCCTGCAGCCTGTCTGGCTAAGCGCGGTGGCGTCATCAGATCGCGCTGGCCCAGTATCAGAAGAAACGGGCACTTCGCTTTCGCGGCCGCTTCAAGACCGGTATCGTAACTATTGCATGCGGTAAAGTCCGAGTGCAGCACGCCCGGACCAGAGCGCTCCATCAGCCGTATCGCGCTACCCATAATCCATGCGCCCGGCACACGGTTTCCGCCAATTTGCGCACGTGGACTGTGTGAGAAAACATTGATCATTTCGTAGGCAACGTGGTCGTTCGCCTGTGAGGTGCTGAGCAGTGTATCCGTTACCGGCATCGGCACGGCAGTGCCGATCATCGCGACGCGGCTGATTCGTTCAGGATCGCGAACTGCAGTTTCAAGCGCGGCAAGCGATCCCATGCTGTGGCCAACCAGGGCTGCCCGTTCAATGCCGGCAGCATCCATGAATTTTCCCAACCAGTCAGCAAGATCGCTGACGCTGGAGACGGCCGGGCCCTCCGACCGGCCGTGACCCGGCAGGTCAAGTGCAAGCGCATTCCAGCCGTGGTACGCAAAGTAGCGGCTTTGTAGTGCCCACACGCTGTGGTCGTTCGCTGCCCCGTGTATGAATAATACCGTCGGAAGATTGGAATCAAATGGGTGGCCGGCCGTGTATGCGTAGGCGTTTTTTCCATTGACCGTGATCAGCATGCCATGCTCCGATGCTCAGGTTGTGTCATTGTCGTGTCGGTTTGAAACAGTTTGTTCAGGCTCGCTGGCTCGCACGCAGCGCGCGTGACATGTCTTCGATCAAATCATCGGCGGCCTCTATTCCGATCGACAGGCGCACCGTACCCGCGGTGATGCCTGCCGCGCGCAGTGCAGCCTCGTCCATGCGGTAGTGCGTCGTCGTCGCCGGATGTATGACGAGAGATTTGGCGTCGCCGACATTGGCCAGATGTGAAAAGACTTTCAGCGATTCGATGAATTTCTTGCCGGCGGCCCGTCCGCCTTTAAGTTCGAAACTGAATACAGCTCCGCAACCGTCGGGAAGGAGTTTCTTCGCGACTTCGTGATCGGGGTGTGAGGGTAGCTCAGGATAGACCACGTGCTCAACGGCGTCGTGCTGGTCAAGGAATGCAACAACCTTGCGGGTGTTTTCGATATGACGTTGCATGCGCGGGCCGAGTGTTTCCATGCCCTGCATGATCTGGAACGCGTTCATCGGACTCATGCACGCGCCGAAATCACGAATGCCTTCGCGGCGTGCTCGAAGCATGAATCCCGCAGTTGACGATTCTTCCGTGAACACCATTCCGTGAAAACCTTCGTACGGTTCGGTGAGCGTCGGAAATTTGCCTGACTTGTCCCAGTCGAACTTGCCGCCGTCTACCAGTAAGCCGCCGATCGCAACGCCGTGGCCGCCGAGAAATTTCGTCGCCGAATGAAAAATAAGATCGGCGCCGTGATCGAAGGGGCGCATGAGGTAAGGAGTGGTAAATGTCGAATCCACCAGCAGCGGCAACCCTGCCTGATGTGCGACTTCGGCCACCCGCGGTACGTCGAGGATGTCGAGTCCCGGATTACCCAGAATTTCTCCGAATAGCAGTCGCGTTTCCGGCCGGATCGCCGCGCGGAACGCGTCGACGTCGCGCGCATCCACGAACGTGGTTTCAATGCCGAATCGGGGCAGCGTGTACTCCAGCAGGTTGTGTGAGCCGCCATACAGAGACCGCGAGGCGACAATGTGTGAACCGGCATTCATCAGCGTCGCAATCGCCAGATGCAGCGCCGCTTGTCCGCTCGCTGTTGCAATTGCTCCGACGCCGCCTTCCAGTGCCGATATGCGTTCCTCCAGCGCTGCGTTGGTCGGGTTGGAAATCCGGGAGTAGACGTGGCCGGCGCGTTCCATGTTGAACAGCGACGCCGCATGGTCGGTATCCGGAAACGTGTAGGACGTTGTGTAGTAAATCGGTTGCGCCCGTGCGCCGAACTGCGGATCGGGCTGCTGTCCCGCATGCAGGCTCAGCGTGTCGAACTGGTATGTTTTTGGTTTTGACATGTTTGCAGCTGGTTAGTGGTGCAGTTCATTAGTGGCGTAGTTCTTTAATGCTGTAGTTCTCTAGTAAAGCGCGCCGCGCGCAACGATCGGCCAGACTGATTCGACAGTGTCACCGCGATAGCCAACGATCCAGTCATACAGATTTACAGTCGGGTCGCAATGTCCGGGAACGAGTCGAATCTTGTCGCCCAGTTTGAATCGCGACCGGTCGTGGACCCTCAGTACGCCGTGTTCGTCCGAAGCGCCAAGGTATTCCGCACCGCTTTCGGCGACCACAGGCAGGCCCGAATCAACTGACAAAGCCTTGAGCCCGGCGTCGACCACAGCGCGTTCGGGCGAGGTTCGGCTCATTACGGTCGCCAGGATGAACAGACTTTGCTGAAATTCGTGTATTGGTTTGCCGTCATCATCGATATTGCGGCCATAGTCTGCGTCCATGAAAATGTACGAGCCCGGCTGCAACTCGGTATAAACGCCGCTGGAAGCTTCGAGTGGATATGTGCCGGTGCCGGCACCGGTTACGATATCGCAGCTGATACCTTTTGCGCTTAGCAATGTCAGCGTTTCGCGTACCAGTTGCGCTGCCCGTTCAATCAGGGCACGGCGCTCCCCGGGTGAGCGTACGTGTTGGGCTGCACCCTGATATGCATGGATTCCCCTGAATTGAAGTCCGTCACTGGTATTGATCAGTTCTGCAAGCGCGGCCGCCGGCTTGCCCGGTTCGACTCCGCATCGCTTGGCTCCGACGTCGATCTCGATCAGCACGTCGAGTGTTGTACCGGCATCGAGTGCTGCAGCATTGAGCGCCGCAACGTTCGCCGCGTCGTCGACCAGCACACTCACACGGGCGTGCTGTGCGAGTGCAACCAGGCGCTCTATCTTGCGCGGTCCGACGACCTGGTTGCTGACCAGTACATTCGGGATACCGCCTGCGACCATTGCTTCGGCCTCGGTGACTTTCTGGCAGCAAACGCCGACTGCGCCATGCGCCATTTGCCGCAGCGCAATTTCCGGGCATTTGTGTGATTTGGAATGCGGCCTGACCTGAATTGAAGACGTTTCCAGCGACGCATCGAGATGGTCAAGATTAGCGTCGAATGCATCAAGATCGAGAAGCAGTGCAGGCGTGTCGACGTCGGTCAACGTCATGCCCGGTTCTGCCGGGCGAGGCAGCGTGAAATCCATTTGAAAAGTCTCCGTCAAGACTGGAGTGGCACCAGGCCAGTCAGCTGTTCAGTGCTCCGAATTCGGCGCGGTTCCGGTGCGAATCGATGCCAAATTCCGGGTGTTGAGCCGATAGTCCGTCATTCAGTTATCGCGACCCTTGCGGCAGTCGGAGCGCATGACGTTGCCGGCAGCTTCCACACTCCAGTTGTTACCGTAATTTCCGTAAACGTATTCAAGGATTATTGAGAAATTCTTCTTCTCGACCGGATCGCCATATTCGCGTTCCTCGACCCGCGTTTTCGCTTTTTCGTGGCTGACCCCGGACTTGCGCCACGTCATGGCTTCTGACGCAAAAGCGCCAATGTCGTCGCAAGTCATCGTGCCGAGGGGATAAGGCGCCGCCATCGCCGGACAGGCCGCCAGCGCCAACAGCAGTAATAAAAATCGTTCTGCGTTTCTGATTGTCGTCATGCTTGGAGTAGTATGTGGTATCGGTTCAAGTTTGGTCATTGTAACCATGTTCGCTTTTCCCGCCATGATCAGGCTGTTTGCTGCGGTTTTTGTTGTGCTTTGCGCCAATAATTACGCGGCTGCACAATACTTGAAAGCCCACAGCGTCAGTGCGCCAGAAATGCCGGGGCGCTACTTCCTGACGCACGGCACGCATGCGTGGAACATGTGGGCGCACGCTGAAGCGGCGTCGAACAGGCCTGTACGCAATATCCGGGTCCAGGATCTGCCGCCGGACCTTACCCGCGAACAAGTCCTGTCGGCGCTTGATAGCCGTGACGACGATGTGCGCCGTGGTGCATATATCGCCCTGGGTATCCTCGGCGAGCGTGAAGATCTGCCCTTGCTGTTTAGCGCGTTATACGACAACGACAAGCTGCTGCGCAAAATTGCGGAAAATGCCATCTGGAACGTATGGGGGCGTTCCGGAAATCCCGCGCATGACCGACTTTATCAGCACGGCGTCGAACAGATGCAGTCCGGCGAACTCACCGGTGCGGTCGGCAGCTTCACAACGCTGATCGGGCTTGCCCCGGACTTTTCCGAAGCGTGGAACAAGCGCGCGACCCTGTACTTCATGCTGGGGGAGAATGAGCTTTCCATCGCGGACTGCGATGAGGTTCTGTTGCGCGAGCCGAATCATTTCGGTGCATTATCGGGATACGGTCTTTTGATGCTGCGTCAGGGTGACTACCGGCGCGCGCTGGACTACTTTGAACAGGCGCTGACCGCAAATCCCAATATGCGAGGTGTTCAACGCAACATCGATATGATTACTGAACGGCTTGAGGACGAGGGCAGTGGCGTTTAGGTGCGCATCGATGGCTGCTGCAGCGTGCCTTGCGCTGCTCGCTGTGCAGGTGTTTGCAGGCGACGATTGGGGGCCGTTGTCAAGGGAACGTGCCCTCGCGCAGCTGGACAGTCCACACGAAAGCGAGCGGCGGGAGGGATTGGCCCGCCTTGCCGAAATCGGCGTTGACGCTGATGTGCCCTACATGCTGCGACGATTGCACGACGATGTGCCGATTGTGCGTGGGATGGCCGAACAGGCGCTGTGGGGGCTTTGGCTTCGCCCGAACGACGTTACGGCCAGCCAGATGTTTCAGGTAAGTATCGCGTTGATTCAACATAAAGACATTGAGCAGGCAATTGAGCGGCTGGACGAAATTATCGCGTACAAACCGGATTTTGCAGAAGCATGGAACAAACGCGGCGACGCGTACTCGCAACTCGGAGATATGGACCGCGCGCTGGCCGATTATCGGCGCGTCCTTCAGCTCAACCCGTACCAGTTTTCAGCAATGCAGAGTTGCGGCGAGATCTGGCTGGAGCGAAGCGATGCCCGTCAGGCGGCAGAATATTTTCGCCGTGCGCTGGACCTGAATCCGAACTTGATCGAATCCGCGATGATCCTGCGTCAGCTCGAAGAAATACTCGAAAACGACCGCATATGAAGGCGCTGTGCGTGGCGACTTGAACGCGCCGGTGTTGCGAATATGCGCACCGGCAACCGGAACGAATCAAGCGCGTTTCGTCTTTTTCGATTTCCTGGCGCGCTTTTTCGGAAGCTCGATTCCGGAAAGTTGCTGATAGACTTTTACGACCGCTGAGTCATCTTCTCCGGCAAGGCCGGCGCCCGCTGCCGCTAGATAAAGTTGATGGGCCGCCGCAGTCAGAGGTGCCGGAAATTGCATCTCGTGTGCGCTGTCAAGAACAATTCCGAGGTCCTTCACGAAAATGCTTACTGCCGACAGCGGTTTGTAGTCTCCATCGAGAATGTGCGGCACTCGATTCTGAAACATCCACGACGAACCCGCACTGTTCGATATCACCTCGTAAAGGACGTCCGGGTCGACACCGGCGCGAATGCCCAGAGCGATGGCTTCGCACGCCGAAGCGATATGCACGCCTGCAAGTAGTTGGTTGATCATTTTGACCTTGGATCCCATGCCGGTTTCATCACCGAGTCGGTACACCTTGATCGCGATCGCGTCCAGGACGCTTTTGGCTTTGCGAAATGCGCTCGGTGCGCCCGATGCCATGATCGACAGTTCGCCGGTTGCCGCCCGCGCCGCGCCGCCGGATACCGGCGCATCGATCATCCGAACGCCTGCGTTCTCGAGGCGTTCACCGAGATTGATCGCAAACTCGGGCGCGACAGTCGCGCTTGCTATGACCACGCTACCCGATTTGAGCGCTGCCACAGCGCCATTCGCACCGAATAGAACGTCTTCGGTCTGGCTGGCATTTACGACCAGCACAATGATGACGTCGCACTCTGCAGCGAGTTCGGCCGGACTTTTGTGGGAAATGCCACCGGCACGTGCGAAGGCATTGCGCGCGCTCGCGCGAATATCGAACGCATGTGTCGTGAACCCTTTTTTGACGAGCGTGCAGGCAACGCCCATTCCCATGGAACCTAGTCCAATGACGCCGACGGATGGTTTTCTCGCTCTGGCCACGATCGCTCCTCCTTGTTTGTGACAGACTGCTAGTCGCAGTTATCGGCGACCAGCGTCCGCTGATGGCAGAATGTGTACTGAATTGACTAGGAAACTCTAGTTGAATGCGTATCGCGATCGCTTGTGCAATAACCTGCATCCTGGTGCTCCTGGCCAGCTCCCACGGCAATCTTTACGGTAACTCCAATTCAGCAGTGTAAGTCATAGTTCCGTGAAAGCACATCACACCGGGAACGGGTTTCGAAACCGTTACCCGCATCCGGACAAGAAAAGTTTCTGGAAGTGGCAATGGGAGCGCTTGCGCACAGGCGTGCCTGCAGATACTGACGAAGGCTACGGATTTCCCGTGCTCAAGCCGGATGTCGAATTTCTTAAGGCCAACCGGGAAGTCGAGACAATGACCTGGCTTGGCCATGACACCTTCTTGTTGCAGATCGGTGGACTGAACATCATGACCGATCCGCATTTGACGAAGCGTGCATCGCCGTTTTCTTTCCTCGGACCCAAACGTCTCGTGGCGCTTCCGATGACATTCGAGGATCTGCCGCACATTGATGTGGTGCTTATATCGCATAGTCATTACGATCATCTTGATTTGCGAACGTTGCAACAGCTTGCACGCCAGAGCGGTGGTCCTCCACGTTTTCTGATGGGATTGAATCTGCACAAGTGGGCGCGGTCCAATGGTATCCCCAATGTTTCCGAGCATGATTGGAGCGACGTCGTCACGTTGTCCGGACTTACGTTCCATTTTGTATCCGTACAGCACTGAAGTGCACGCACACCCTGGGATCGCAACAAGACCTTGTGGGGAGCATGGGTCATCGAGCATGAAGGGCGCCGTATTTTTTTCGGAGGGGACTTCGGCTACTCAAAGGACCTGGCCGACATCGGCGAACGTTTTGGCGGTTTCGATCTGGCGATGATCCCGGTTGGCGCATATGAACCGCGCTGGTTCATGAAGACCATGCACGTCAATACCGATGAGGCGGTCGTTGCACACCTTGACTTGCGCGCCCGCTATTCGGTGGGCATGCACTGGGGCACGTTTCGCCTGACCGATGAGCGCCTCGACGAACCACCGGCAAATCTTGCCCGGTCGCTGGCAAAAGCGGGGATATCACAGGACACGTTTTTTCTGATGCAGCACGGACAGACGCGACGGCTTGCCGATTTGTTCGTAACCGACCCGTACCTATCTCGCGCCGCGGGGATTGCGGCGCCATGATCGCGCAATCGCTTCAGGATCTTCCCGACAAGATCAGGGCCTGGGCGCAAGAGCTGGGGTTTGAGCAGGCGGGCATTGCCGACTGCGATCTGGCCGATGCGGAACAACGCCTGAAAGCCTGGCTCGATCGCGGATACCAGGGGGACATGGATTTCATGGCGGCTCATGGCACCAGGCGCACGCGCCCCGCTGAACTCGTGGCCGGAACGCGGCGGGTAATTAGCGTGCGCATGAACTACATGCCTGAGAACGCAAAATCTCCACAAGCTGTACTGGACGACTCCGATAGTGCTTATGTCGCACGCTACGCCGTGGGGCGTGACTACCACAAGGTGTTGCGCAACCGCCTGGAAAAACTGGCGCGTCGTATCGGGCAAGTCGCAGGCGATTACGGTTACCGGGTGTTTACCGACAGTGCGCCGGTAATGGAAGTGGAACTCGCGAGGAAGGCCGGCCTGGGCTGGCGCGGAAAACACACGTTGTTGCTGAACCGCGCAGCGGGCTCATGGTTTTTCCTCGGCGAGATTTATACAGATCTGGATTTGCCAGTCGATCAGCCCGAGCAAGAACATTGTGGAAGCTGCACGCGCTGTATCGATATTTGCCCGACCGGGGCAATTGTTGCGCCCTACGAGCTGGACGCGCGCCGATGTATTTCGTATCTGACGATCGAACACAAAGGGAGCATTCCGGTTGAACTGCGTCCGCAGATCGGAAATCGCATTTACGGTTGCGACGATTGCCAGCTGGTATGTCCGTGGAACCGGTTTGCGCAAAAATCGACGCTACCCGATTTTGACGTACGCCACCGACTTGACAGCAGCGAGCTCGTCGATCTGTTCGCGTGGGATGCGCAAACATTCGATCGCAACACACAGGGCAGTGCGATACGACGCATTGGTCACGAACGCTGGCTGAGAAACATTGCCTGTGCGCTTGGAAATGCGCAAAGCTCTCCGTACATTCTTGCGGCGCTGAAGGCGCGTGCGGATCACCCCTCTGAACTTGTGCGCGAACACGTGGCGTGGGCGATAGAACAGCACGAGCGCTCAGGCATAAATGACGGGGCAAGCTGAGTGTCGCGTTGGCTAATTGGCATCGGAATGACACTCGTTGTGGTCGGCGTGCTATGGCCGTGGCTGACGCGCGTCGGTTTGGGGCGCCTGCCGGGTGACACTCACATCGAGCGCGACGGATTTCACTTCTTCTTTCCGCTAACGACAGGATTGCTGATCTCCGCGGTTATTACCCTGATACTGTGGATACTCCGGCGATGAATGTTTCAGCTGCCAGGATATATCGCGCGCTGTACTAGTTGCTGGTGTTTCGGCGAATGATCTTGT
This sequence comes from uncultured Burkholderiales bacterium, assembly GCA_951812315.1. Classification (GTDB taxonomy): domain Bacteria; phylum Pseudomonadota; class Gammaproteobacteria; order Burkholderiales; family Eutrophovitaceae; genus SG8-40. The sequence goes on along the minus strand of CATOSA010000017.1, from coordinate 85,132 downwards.
TGTCGTGCGCGCTTCGAAGACTGCATGGCAACTGATTGCCGGCAGCATTGAATCCCGGCACCGTGATCAAGCGGTAGTAAACTGCTATTTCAGGTCGCGGCGGTCGACGCGCGGCTGAGTGAAAACGGCCGGGTGCACAATGTCGGATGGTGTGGGGCTGTTTCGAGTTTGCGATATATTTGGCGCCATTTCCTTGTTCCTGAATCGAGTTGCAATGACTGATGAACTGAAATCCAGCAGAACCGAATTAAATCGTTTGCCGGTGCGCGGGCATTACGATTTTGAAACCGTCGCCGCGATTCTCGATGAAGCCTACGTATGCCATGTGGGTTTTGTGACGAATGGTCAGCCTTATGTCATTCCAACCATTTACGGGCGCGAAGGCCAATTGCTTTATCTGCACGGTGCGGCGGCAGGCCGATTGTTGACGGCGGAAGCGACCGCGATCTGCGTCACAGTCACGCTTGTCGATGGACTGGTACTTGCGCGCTCCGGGTTTCACTCGTCGATGAACTATCGTTCGGTCGTCATGCTCGGATCGGCGGAACTGGTCGACCCGGGACGGAAAGAGCAGGCAATGAAAGTCATCTCGGATCACGTTCTCGCCGGAAGATGGGAAGACTTGCGCCCGGCTAACCAAATGGAACTCGATCAGACCAGCGTGCTGCAAATGGACATTGTCGAAGCTTCAGCGAAAGTTCGCAGCGGACCGCCGCAGGATGACGAAGAAGACTATGCGTTGCCGATCTGGGCTGGAACAGTTGATTTTCAGTCGCCGGCAGCGCTCGCGCGCCCCGACGGCAGAGTGCATTCCGATGCGGTTTTGCCTGAGTATGTGAAAAATTATCGGCGGTCGTAGCAGTCGTGCCGGGCTACCCCCGGCACGACTGCTACAGCAGCAACGTCTGAATTCGCACCTCGGCCTCCGACGGAATCGGTCAAGAACGTCGGCTTTACCCCAAGAGCCAACCCAAGCTTCGGACTTCGCAGATAGCGCTTGCGTCGGCTTACGCTACGCCGACCTACGCCATATAGGCGTACTTTCCCCCTTCTGAGCCGCCGAGTAACGCAGGGTATCCCGAAGGGACGGCTTAGTGGGGTGCCCTTCTCTTTGGTTACTTTCTCTTGGGCACGCAAGAGAAAGTAACTAGCCGCCGGGCTACCCCCGGCTTGCCTGCTACGGCAGCAACTCCAGCTCTCGGCGAATTGCACACGAAAGGACTGAACAACCCCGTCGGATTACGCTGCACTAATCCGACATACGTAGGTTCAAGTATTTCATCGGGAGTAGCAAGGTTGGATTGTTCTGAATTCCGAATTACCTGATGTACTGCACTACAGCGTTACTACGACATAGGTCAGCGCGACGCAGGCGATCAGGATCAGTGTCGCTAGTAATATCCCCTGGCCGGAGCGTAGCGACTCGACGGGTGTATCCAGGGAAGTCTTGATGCCGCTGAGCATCGGCGCAATGAGATTCTCCTTCTTCTTGACGAGATAGAACAATACTGCGCCCAGGTGGATGCATATCAATGTCAGTAGTATCTGCGCATTGGCTTCGTGAAGTGTCCCGAGCGCAGCGGCGATATTATCTGATACATATTTTCGCAGCGGACCTGTTGTCGCCTTTCCGTCGTCCGCGAACAGTCCGCTCACTGCCTGGATGAATACGCTCGCCAGCATGGCGATCACTGACCAGCCGCCAGGCGGATTATGGCCTGGGTACTTCTGCACGCCGGGGCCACGCAAAGAGAGCATGTAGCGAAAGACGGTCGCCGGGCTGCGTACGAAATTTACGAAGCGGGCGTTACGGGTACCTGAGAAACCCCAGGCGATCCGGAACAAAACCAGCGCCAGCACGCAATACCCGCCCAGCATGTGATATTCGATCGCATTGCCGCCAATACTGACGGTCGTGATTTGCGACACAATCAGCAACACAAGGGCCCAGTGAAAAAACCGTACCGGCACATCCCAGACACGCGTTTTCCGTTCGGGTGGCGCGACCTGTTCGTTGCCGTCGGCCGTCCTCTGTCCGGACGTAGTCACTCCAGCGCGGGTACGCGCGGGCTTGACACGGTTTCTTACGCCCCGAGTTGATCGGCGAGGTCGGTCATGCTGGTCGCGTTGTAGTTGAACGCACTATCGGGCGACAGATCGATGTTTGCTTTTGGCGGCATTTCCTTCGGCCGTGCGACGAACGCGGCGCGCAGGCCCGCGTTCTGTGCTGCGCGAAGGTCGCCCTTGTGGGCTGCCACCAGCATGACGCGGTCACGCGGAAAGTCGAGCATCTTCGCCGCGCCCTGGTAGGTCTCCGGATCCGGTTTGTAGTGGTTGAACAGTTCCGCGGAAATGATGCAGTCCCACGGCAATCCGCCGTTTTTCGCCATGTTGGTCAACAGCGACATGTTGCCGTTGGACAGTGTCGCAATGACGAATTTTTTCTTCAGCCGCTTGAGCCCCCGCACTGAATCGGGCCAGGGCTTGAGCCGGTGCCAGGCGCGATTGAAGTGATCCTTGTCTTCCTCGGTCAAACCTTCAATGCGGAACTTGACAAGCAACTCATCGAGAATCAGGCGGTGCAGCGCATCTATATTCATCCACGGCAACTCGCCGCTTCGAACGCGGTCCATGGCCGGGGCATAGCCAGCGCGCCAGGCGTTGGCCATGCGTGCCCAGTTGAACTTGATATTCTTGCGTTGACCCAGCTCGCGTCCTTCGCGCGTAATACTCCCGCGCCAGTCCACGACTGTTCCGAATACGTCAAAAACAAGTGCGTCGATATTCTGCATTGCGACCCCCGATAGAATGAAACCGGGATTATATGCAGTAGATTGATGTCGCGGTTGGAATGATCTCGCTATAGATCGCTTGCGCATCGACGCAATGGCGACCGGCGCACTGCTCCCCAGGGGAGTCCCGGGTTGCGCCCCCGGAGGAAGCAGATATCGGGTGGGGTATCAGCGCGGCGCTTTGCCCATACGGTATTTGACGCCTACGAAGATTCCGCGCGGCGCGCCCGGCGCATTGAACTGCTCGCGGGACCAATTGTTGGAATCGCTCTGGAAATTTCCGTTTGCGTCAAACACGTTCTCCGCGAGTATCCCCGTGGAGGAATAGCGATCGTCAAACAGGTTGGTGATCTTTCCGAATATCTCCAGCCCATTGTTAAACGCATAGCGCGTGTTCAGATTGACTACTGCATAACCGTCAACCTTGCCGGCGCCTCCGAACGTGCGCGTTGTTCCACCAAGGTCAGTAGACTGGCCCGGCTGGTGGAGGTTGTTTTCATTGCCGTACGCGTAGGAATCGGAAAACGCCACGATGGAGCCGCCCAGTGACCAGGAGTTGGTGAGCCTGTAGTCACCCGCGAAGCGCATTTGATGCTCTGGAATCGCGGGCATACTTTGTCCGGGACTGACCTGAATCAGATCGTCAACGCCGGGTGCCCCGCATGCTGCACTTTGCCCCCGCGTGCTGTTGTTTTCGTTCAGCAAGCATGCGCTGTCCTCGAACGTTGCATCAATGTAACTGTAGTTGACCGTCCATCTGAACCGGTCGCTGGAATTAGTTGAAATGCCGGCTTCCAGGCCCTGGCGACGTGTCTCTCCGAAGTTGGTGAAATAACCGGCGCTGGTGGATGTGCCGACGAACAGGATGTCGTCCTGGCTGTCGGTACGGAACAGGCCTGCATTCCAATTCATGCCGGCGCCGAATCCGCCGCGGAAACCGGCTTCGATCGTCTGTGCGACAACCTGTTCCAGGAATGGGTCAGCCGCCAGTCCGGCAGGAAGCGTACACGGATTGGCGGGATCGGCGCAGCCCAGCTCGATCGGGCTCGGCGCCCGGCTGCCCTGGCTCCATCCCGCGTACGTCGAAAGGCGAGGCTGGATTACATAAGTTGCACCAATCGCCGGATTGAATTTCTTGTAGGTGTGATCGCCATCCAGATTGGGTGGTGTCAGAACAAACTTGTCCGTGGTCTTGACGTTGGTGTAGTTGTAGCGGCCGGCGAAAGTGATCGCCAGCGCGTCGCTGTAATTGTAGGTGCCGGTAAAGTAGATGCTGGTTGTATCGGTCTTTCCTTCGAGAATGTTTTCCACTGACACGGGATCGGTAACCATGACTCCGCGCGTTGCATCGAATACGCCTTCCTGCGAAGTCTGGAAAAACTCGGAATCACTGCGATCATAGGTCGCGCCGAACGCAAGCGTATTGTTGTCAAGTGCCCATGTCGCTTGCAGCCCGATCCCGTAGCCGTCTTGTTCGGTTCTCGACCGGTTTTCTACGGCCGATTCGTTGTTGTTCACGCCGTCATTGGGCCCGCCTTCGAAGTCGTCATTGACGTCGCCATTGAGTGTGTCGGCATCGTTTTTCCGGTAATAAACCAGTCCCGAAAGTAGCCAGAAATCATCCACCCAGTGGGTGCCGCTCAGATTGGCCATTGCCATATTGTTCTGGGTGTTGTCCGGATGGGTATATATCGATTCCCAGCGATTGGCCATGAAGGATTCCGGCGTGACGCCGTTGCCATACAGGTCGGTGTCGGCCAGCGTGATTGCCAGGTCAAGGTCGGTGGTGCCATTGTCCCAACCGATTTTTCCGAACAGCTGGCCCACCTCGGTCGGAGAGAAGTCGCGCCAGCCGTCCTCGTCAAAGTAGTTGGCGGCAACAAAATAATCGACTTTCTCGTTGTAACCGCCGTAGGCAATATCAGCTTGCTTGCGGCCCCACGATCCGCCTGACAATGTTGCGTCGACACCTGGATAGTAGGCGCCGCTTTTGGTACGGATGTCGATTGCGCCACCGAGTGTGTTGAGGCCAAATATCGGACTCGATCCCGGTATCAGCGTCATCGTCGAAATCGCGTTTTGGGGAATCAGATCGTAGTTGACGACATCCCCGAATGGTTCGTTGACACGCACGCCGTCCTGATACACAGACAATCCTTGCGGCGTTCCGAGAAGTGGAGACGAAAGAAAGCCGCGATAAGTCAAATTCGGCTGGTATGGATTGTTCTGGATATCCTGGATATATATCGACGGCATCGTCTCTTCCAGGAACTCGGGCAGATTCAGCGATTGCTGCTGCTCCATCCGCTCCCCGGTCTCGACCTGGATGTTTGCCGGCACTTCTTCCTTGGGTGTCGCCAGACCGGGCACTGGCGTTGAGCCGACCACCTCGACCGACGGCGCCTCCAGATTTATTGGCGTTTCATCCTGGGCGAACGCTGCAGCTGACGCACCGGCGAACATGATCGTGACCGCGGCGCGAATCGCGGATGACATACGGTTGAGGGGATACATCGACATTCCTTTCTGGTTCTTATCGGATGGCGGGAAGAAGCGGCATTCGCTGTTGACCAGCTTCCCGTTCTCAGTGAATGAATCTGAGAATGCGCAACTCTAGGATTAACAGGCGATTTTCGTCAGGGGAGTCTTTCCGCTCTGATTCGGGAATTTTTCCCGACCGGTAGTTTGTGCGGTACGTATGGCCGTGTTGCGGTGTCATTCGTTTTCTTGATAAGGCAGGTGTTTACTCGTCAGGCGCACAACGAAAACACCGGCTAATATCAGGTAGGCACTGACGATTGGCAGGAATATTGTGGCCAATGGATGGGTGATAATGAGTTCGTTGAACATCGGAAGCTTTCATGAAACGGGACAGTGTCAACGCTATTGCGCGGGTACGCATGCGAATAGCGGCAGAGTTCATGAAGACGTTTGTGAAGTTTTCCCGTCGACATGGTGTGAACTGGCCCTTGGTGTGAACTGACTCATAGCGTGATCTGACGTAATGGACACGTTGGGCGATATTGCGGGAAGATTTCCGCGCGGGGCGCGGGTATCATCTAGGGAACCTGACCGCCATATCAAGGAGTTCAGTTTGGCGAATTCTGAGCCTGTTTCACTGGCACACAATTCACAGCCGCTGCGAATGGACGCCATTGGCCCGTCCGTGTGGCGTGATCTGATAGTGGTTGCTGCGGTCACTGTCGCAACGTTCGTGATCTCGAGTGCTCTGGAACTCAATGAGAGAGTGATCGCGTTCACACGTCCGTTTGAGGCTTACCAGGTCGATGAACTCCCGACCACGTTCGTGGCGATGATAGTGGCGCTGGCGTGGTTTTCGTGGCGCCGGTCGCGCCAGACGGTAGAGCAGGCCATTTTGCGTCTCGCTGCGCAGCGTGAACTCGCGGAAGCCCTCACCGAGAACCGCAGGTTGTCGCAACGCTATCTTCAGGTTCAGGAAGAGGAACGGCGAGTTCTTGCGCGTGAGCTTCACGACGAACTCGGGCAAAGTTTGAACGCAATCAAGGTCGACGCTGTCAATATTCGCGCGGCCGCAGGCGATCAGCCCGATGTCGGTCGCAGTGCGCAAGCCATTATTGATGTATCGAGCAAAGTGTATGACGTCGTTCGTAGCCTGTTGCGCCAACTGCGTCCGGTCGCTCTGGACGAACTCGGACTTGCGAGCGCTGTTCAGTACTCGGTCGACGAATGGCAGCGCCGGCACAAGGGAGTCGATTGCGTGCTATCTATTGATGGCGAGTTCGATGGGCTGAATGAAGATGTCAACATCACCGCTTACCGTTTCGTACAGGAATGCTTGACCAATGTCGCGCGGCATGCCAAGGCGCAACGGGTTGAAGTTTCTCTGCACCGGCGCATCGCGGACGCCGGTCCCGATCAACTGGAAATGTCTGTTGACGACAATGGAAAGGGTGTTGATCCTGCCGTTCCACGTACCGGCCTTGGTTTGATTGGCCTGCGCGAACGTGTGGAAGCGCTTGGCGGCAGCTTCGAGATCAGCGGAGCGCACGGATCCGGTACGCGTGTTTCGGCGGCCATACCTCTCACGCAATTGAGATCGGATAAAGAGTCATGAAGGCGAACGACGCAAGCGATCCTTTGACAGTAGTGCTGGTGGATGATCACGCGGTCGTTCGAGAAGGCTATCGGCGCTTGCTGGAACGTACTGGTGACATCGCCGTTATTGCCGAAGCGGCTAACGGCGCAGATGCATACCGCCTGATATGCGAGCATCAGCCCGATGTCGCGGTGCTCGATATCAGCTTGCCCGGCCTCGGCGGAATTGAAGTTGCGCGGCGGGTGATTGCGCGTTATGCACATCAGAAAATTCTGATGTTCAGCATGCACGAAGATACGGTGTTTTCGTCGAGAGCGCTTCAGGCCGGCGCGCGAGGTTATGTAACCAAGTCGGCTGCTCCGGACGTGTTGATCGAAGCCGTGCGTCTGGTTGCTGCGGGCAAGCTGTACATCAGCCAGGAAATGGCGCAGGAGCTTGCAATACAAATGATTCCCGGGCGTGAAAAGCCGATCGACGCGCTATCGGCGCGCGAATTCGAAGTTTTTCGATTGCTGGTGGCTGGTCATACGTTGCAGGAAATATCCGAAATCATGCACTTATCGTACAAAACGGTCGCCAACTACCAGTCGAGCATTCGCCAGAAACTCGACGTCAGCAATACTGCTCAAGTCGTCCGCATTGCGCTCAATCACGGCATGATCGCAAGTGCGCCAGCCGGCCAGGATGCCGCTGACAGCACCGGCTGACCTAGCAGTCTGTCGGACTTAGGGGTTCGAAAGCGAAACGGTGGGAGAGTGGCCCATATTTCACCGATTTCTCCTTACGTATTCCCGATATGCGCGTCGAAATCGTTAAAATCTGTGCTCGCTCTCCCACCGTTTCGCTTTCGAACCCCTAAGTCCGACAGACTGCTAGCTCGGGAATAATTCCCGAACGTCGCAGGTGAATTACCCCTGATACCTTCGCGCGGTTCGGCCCTAAACTATATCTGTCCAGTGCAATGTACGCTGACATCGTTTCTTCGGGCGCATTACGCGCTTGGGTGGGCGAAAGCGGTAAGCGCAACACACGTGTGACACACCTCCTTGTTGTTGACTGCGGCCGGTCTTTGACTGGCCGCTTTCTTTTGGCGTATCTTAAGCAGGCGCGCTGACCCCGTTTCAGCTCTCATCGCGTTCGTTTCTAATCCGGCCCGTATTTATTCGGGCAACAGGTAGGCAAGGGATGATTACCGTAGACGAATATGTTGCCTCCGCTTCCCGCGGGGATTTGCCCGATGGGCTGCCCGGCCCGCTCGAGGCCTTGTGGTACGAAGTGCGCGGCGACTGGAAGCGCGCTCATAAAATCGTTCAGGGAGAAAATACAGCCGAGGCGGCCTGGGTCCATGCCTATTTGCACCGCAAGGAAGGTGACCAGTCCAATGCCGGTTACTGGTACCGGCGCGCCCACCGGCAGATATCCACGGCGGCGCTTGAAGACGAACGGAGAATCATTGTAGCGAGCCTGATAGAAGGCGAGGAAACAGACTAGATTGCAAATCAGCTTAGCCAGCGTAGCGGATTGGCAACGCGTACACTGCGTCTACGTTGGGTGTTCCGATTAAGGGCTAATCGAGGCGACAGGCTGGCGCGCCTGGATTTACGGCCCTGAGCGTACTCAGAACGCGTCTTCCCACGATTTCGACAAACGGGTCGCGGAATGAATGAGCCCGACCATCGAATACGTTTGCGGAAAATTCCCCCACAACTCTCCGCTAACAGGATCAATGTCTTCAGAAAGAAGTCCCAGTGAATTTCGCACAGCGAGCATGTTTTCAAACAGCTCGCGCGCTTCGGAAGTTCGGCCAAGGAGTGTCAGCGCGTCGATATACCAGAACGTGCATGCGTTAAACGCAACCTGGGGTTTACCGAAATCGTCCTCGTCTGCATAGCGGGCGATATACGGGCCGTGCCACAATTCTTTTTCAATTCGCGCCACTGTTCCGGCGAAACGCGGATCGTCGCCGGCAATGAATCCGACGCCGGGCAGCAACAGCAGTACTGCGTCTACCGATTTGCCACCGAATGTCGACGTAAAACTGTTTGACTCTGCGTCCCACGCCCGGGCCAGAATCTCACCATGGATTTTTTCTGCCGTGCGCGACCAAATAGTGCGCGCGGTCTGTCAGGTCGAGTCGTGTCGCAATCTTCGCGAGGCGGTCACACGCGGCCCAGCACATGACACTCGAATAGGTATGCACCTCTTTCCGGTTTCGTAATTCCCAGAGCCCGGCATCGGGCTCGCTCCAGTACTCCGCGGCGCGTTCGCCCAGCACTTCGAGGCGTTGGAACAAGGCAATATCGCCCGTACGGGTCAGCTGGCTGTCAAAGAAGATCTGCGCGCAGGCCAGTATTACTGATCCATAGCCGTCATTCTGAATTTGCTTGTAGGCGTCATTGCCAACCCTGACTGGACCCATGTTGCGATAACCGGCCAGTGTTTCTACAGTCGATTCGTCAAGCCGATCGCTTTGCGTAATCCCGAACACCGGCTGCAGATAGCCGTTTTGGGAAGCCGCAGCGATGTTCATGATGTAGTTGAGATAGCCTTCCATGGTCTTTGTTGCGCCAAGCGCATTGAGCGCATGTACAACGAACAGGGAGTCGCGCAACCAGCAGTACCGGTAGTCCCAGTTACGGCCGCTATCGGGAGCTTCCGGAATCGACGTTGTCGGTGCCGCGATGACAGCCCCTGTTTCCTCGAAGTGAGACAGTTTCAGCGTAATCGCAGCGCGAATCACGGCTTCCTGCCATTCGAACGGAATTGTCAGGTAGCGGGCCCATTCCAGTCAGTACTGGTCAGTTTGCTCGAAGTGTTCCCGATACGCTTCGGCAACCGGCATCGTCAGCGTTTCATCCGGTCCCAAAAAGAACGTGAGTGGTTTGTCAAGAATGAAAGGTGTTTCTTCCAGGACGTAGGCGACCGAAGCGTCAGTCGTCAGACGAAGCGTCAAATCGGGCATGACGTATCGAATGTGATTGGAGCCGTGTGTGATCGTCGGGAGCTGCTGCCCATACTCTGAAGTTGGACGCACGCGCACCTTGATTCGTGGTGTACCCGTCAATGGCGAAATTTGCCGGATCAATGTGGCTGGACGATATGTGCGGCCGAACAGTTTGAAGCGCGGCGCAAAATCCGTGACCAGCACTGACGAGCCATTGGCGTCCTGTAGTCGTGTTTCGACGATGGCCGAGTTGTGCCGGTACTGCTGGCTCGACTCTTCCATGCCGAGCAGGTCGACCGCAAAAACGCCTTGTGCGTCTTCATGTGAGTCATTGAGCAGTGAACAAAATCGCGGGTCACTGCCGAACCTCGGCAAGCAGGCCCAGACGATTCGCGCCGATGAGTCAACGAGAGCGCTGAAGCTGCAATTGCCGATGACGGCGAGATCAAGGTTACTCACGTATAAGTCCTGGTCGAGTTTTTACAATGAAGGCGGCCAGCTTTCCAGCCAGGCGATGACTTCGTCAACATTCTCAAGGCTGTAACGTGCCGCAGTTTTGACGACGTCACCCTCTCCGCCGCCGACGCGAATCGCGTATCCACTCATCTGGTTGACATAGACGAAACCGTCTTCATCTGTCGTGTCGTCTCCAATGAATACCGGCACCCGCCCGACGAACGGCGGCTCGTTCATGAAAGCACTGATAGCCGACCCCTTGTCAGCATGCCAGGGTTTTATTTCCGTAACCATTTTGCCGTGGATCACATGCAACTCGTGAGCCAGGGGACGCACCAGATCCTCAACGAGCCGCTGGATTCCACTCGCTCTGTCTGGCGCCTGCCGGTAGTGAATCGCCAGCGCGCGTGATTTATCTTCAAATATGACGCCTTCGTGTGTCTCAGCGGCTTTGCGCAGGGGAGGGCGCAAAGTATCCAGCACCTGAGATTCCGAATGTGAATGGGCGTTGCCTTCGGCGTCGCGTCGTTCCAGACCATGTAGCCCGGCGACGGGGAAACGGTGCGGCACGAATAGCTCATCGAGGTTCTGTATCGTGCGGCCGCTGACAAGGGCAACCGCCCCGGCAAGTCGTTGCATGATGCCTTCCAGAATCTGACATACACGCTCGCTTCGATTCACACCATCCGGTGTCTGCTGCAAGTGCAGCAGGGTTCCGTCGACGTCCAGAAATAAAGCCCAGTCAGACGCGGGACGCAGCGACATGGCGGACTGGTTGGGAGTATTCTGCATTTCGTTTCTGGCGGCGCGAATGTAACGAGCCCGCTACTCTATCGCATGTGCGTGTCGACACGTAGCGGCAGGACGATAATTGCGAACGTTTGTCTCGCGGCGTGGCGCACAGAGCAGACCGCTACTTCGCAGCGATAGTAGTAATGCAACCGGTTGACCGAAGTCAACGTTCGGGGCCTTTTCTGTGGTAATTTATTATTACGCTGGCGGTTGAGCGAATTGCGTACTTTCGGCATCATCGCCAGTCAACGCAGATCTGCTGCAAGTTGTCTGTTGCAAGCTATTTGTTCACAGCGGATTCTGCCTGAGCGAGCCTCATTCGCTTAATCGGGTTCCTCCTGTGGCGGTGTACCGTATGGGAGCTTTCAATACATTCTCTTTGGCCGTCAGCAGCACGGAGCAGGGCGGATTGTGACCCATCGAGTCAAGACGAAATCCCGGGCAATCATTAATCGGCTCGAAAGTCCCCGGTTTGAAAAGAACCGGCGTATAGGTCCTGAGAATCGACATAACGTGGCAGCGCAAAAGCGAAGAGGCTTCAACCAACTAACGGGCAGCGTCGGACGCCTCGTCGTTGTTTCCAATCGCGTCGCCGATCCCAAGCGCGATCGCAAGGCGGGCGGCCTTGCGGTGGCCGTTGGTGAAACGCTTTCGGCGACCGGCGGCGGATGGTTTGGCTGGAGTGGAAACATTCGGTCTGATGCCGCTGAAGTCAAGCCCGTCGTTCGCAACTTTGATGGTATTCACATCGTCACTATTGACATGACGAATGAAGAACTGGACGGCTTCTACGAAGGTTACGCCAATCAATGCCTGTGGCCACTTCTGCACTACCGCATGGATCTGGTGCAGTTCGAACATGATTAGCTGGACAAGTATCGGGCGGTGAACCGCCGATTTGCGACGGCACTGGAAAAGTTCCTCGGTCCGGATGACATCATATGGATTCATGACCTTCATTTAATCCCTTTGGGAAAAGAACTCAGAAGCCTCGGTTGCAAGCAACCAATAGGGTTCTTCCTGCATGTGCCGTTTCCGCCATCCGGCGTTGTTGTTGCACTGCCCGGACATGCGGATCTGATGAGAGACTTGCTTGCCTATGATTTAATCGGATTTCAGACGACCAATGACCTCACGTGCTTTCGTGCCTACGCGCGCAAGGAGTTGGGCGCACGTTTGCTCGAACCCGGCGAACTCGTTGCGCCTTCCGGACATCGCGTGGCGTGCGACGCGTTTCCGGCTGGCATTGATGTCGACATGTTCGTCGCGCTCTGCAAGACAGCAGAAGCGCGCCGGGAGATTGCGCATTTGCGCGAGTCCGTTGGAGAGCGCGACCTTATCGTTGGCGTTGACCGGCTTGACTATTCCAAAGGGCTGACACGGCGACTGAGTTCGTACCGGCGTTTCCTGAATTCGTACCCGGAAAATCACAACAAGGTGGTTCTATTGCAGGTGACGCCGCCTTCGCGCGAAACGGTGGAATCCTACGCGCTCATGAAGCGCGAACTTGAACGGCTCGAAGGCGAAATCAACGGCGAATTTGCGTCATTCGACTGGACACCGGTGCGTTGCCTGAGACGTGCGGTGAGCCGCACCAAGCTGGCGGCGCTCTACCGGGCCAGCAAAGTAGGCCTTGTCACGCCGCTTCGCGACGGAATGAATCTCGTTGCCAAAGAGTATGTCGCGGCCCAGGAGGCCAGTGATCCGGGTGTGTTGATCCTGTCGCAATTTGCCGGCGCGGCGGAGGCGATGGACCAGGCCCTTATTGTTAACCCGTATGACAAAGACCAGGTGGCGGAAGCGCTGCAAACTGCAATCAGTATGTCGCTCGAAGAACGCCAGGCCCGCCATTCGTCTTTACTGACGACGATACGAACGCAGGACGTGCACGCCTGGAGCAGGGCGTTTCTTTCCAGATTGGCAGCATGTAAAGCGCGCCCGGGAGATGACCTGACTGCTTCGGAGACAGGCGCAGCGCCTCTGCGCCCGGCGGGTAAAAAGAAGGCGGCGAAAGAAACTGGCTGACCGGTGCACAAGCTTACCTGTTGCAATCACCGATAGAGACAGATATGGACCGGAAAATTCTGGATGTGAACATTGGCACCGCACAGTAGCGGGGTGGCTTTACGAAACCGGGAGGCGTTTGGCAAAACCTTCCACGTTGACGAGGCACAATGAAGCGTAACGAAGTCGCATGTTTTTCCGTAGCGGGCGTTTTTGGGTATTCTTTACGTTTTGGCTTGCCTTGTCGGACACCTCGCGGCAAGTTTTTGACGAAACATGAGGTGATCATCCGCTGCCTTTTGCTCGCCAACAACTGTGCTGCGAATGGTCAGGAAACGAACTCGCCACCGTAAATCCTGCAAGTGTAGTTCCGGCAAGCCGACTTCAATCTGAGTAATTACAATCAATCGCCGGGTCATAGGTAACCTGGCTCACAGGGGGAGAGACACAATCATGGCACGCAAATCCGCAAGCAAATCAGTCCGAAGAAGTGCCGGCAAGAAAAAGCCATCGACGCTTCGGTCTCAGCAATGGTTCAACAATCCGCACAATGTGGAGATGAACGCGCTGTACATCGAGCGTTACATGAATTGGGGGCTGACGCGCGAAGAATTGCAGTCGGGCCGGCCAGTCATCGGTATCGCCCAGTCCGGTTCGGATATCTCCCCCTGTAACCGCCACCACCTCGAGCTTGCCCATCGCACGCGCGAAGGCATTCGCGAAGCGGGCGGAATTCCATTCGAATTTCCGGTACATCCGATTCAGGAAACCGGCAAACGTCCGGGCGCGGCACTGGATCGCAATTTGTCCTATCTCGGCCTGGTTGAATTGCTCTACGGTTACTTCATCGATGGCGTGGTGCTTACCACTGGTTGCGACAAGACTACACCTGCGCAACTGATGGCGGCTGCAACCGTTGATATTCCCGCTATTGTCGTCTCTGGCGGGCCAATGCTAAACGGCTGGTTCCGTGGCCAGCGCACCGGTTCGGGCACCATCGTCTGGGAAGCGCGCAAGCTACTGGCCGCTGGCGAGATCAACCAGTCGCAGTTCATTGACCTCATCGCATCCTCAGCACCATCGGCCGGACACTGCAACACATGGGCACGGCGTCTACGATGAACTCTCTTGCTGAAGCACTCGGCATGTCGCTACCGGGTGGGGCGGCAATTCCGGCACCGCACCGTGAGCGTGCAGAAAATGCTTACAAGTCGGGCAAGCGTATCGTCGAAATGGTGTGGGAAGATCTGCGCCCGTCCAGGATCATGACACGCGAAGCGTTCGAGAACGTCATTGTCGTAAACTCCGCGATCGGCGGATCTACCATGCGCCCATTCACTTCAACGCGATTGCGCGGCACATCGGTGTGAAGCTCGACAACAATGACTGGGAGAAAGTCGGCTATGACGTTCCGTTGATAGTTAACATGCAACCGGCAGGCGAGTATCTTGGCGAGGACTACCATCATGCTGGCGGCGTTCCAGCGGTCGTTGGCGAACTGATCAAGGCTGGCAAGATCAATAAGGATGCGATCACAGTGAATGGCAAGACGCTCTACGAGAATTGCCGCCGCGCCAAAGTCGAGGATCGCAATGTCATATTGCCGTACAAGAAGCCGATGCAGAAGCAAGCCGGCTTTCTGAATCTCAAAGGTAATCTGTTCGACAGTGCCATCATGAAGACAAGTGTTATTTCGGATCACTTCCGCGAGCGTTACCTGTCCGATCCGAAGGACCCGAACGCGTTTGAAGGCCGTGCAATTGTCTTTGAAGGCCCGGAGGACTATCACAAGCGCATTGACAATCCGCGCCTCAAGATGGATGACACTTGCATGCTGTTCGTTCGGGGTGTTGGGCCAGTTGGCTATCCCGGCGCTGCCGAAGTCGTCAACATGCAACCGCCAGCCAAGCTCATCAGAGCCGGAGTCGGCGAATTGCCATGCATCGGCGACGGGCGCCAGTCGGGTACTTCCGGATCGCCGTCGATTCTTAACGCATCTCCCGAAGCCGCAACCGGCGGCGGACTGGCGATCTTGCAAACCAACGACAAGGTACGCATTGACCTGAACAAGCGCACGGCGAATATTCTCATCAGCAAAACAGAATACGAACGCCGCCGCAAGGCGCTGGCTAAGAAAGGCGGATTCAAATATCCGCCCAGCCAGACGCCATGGCAGGAGATTCAACGGCGGCATCGTGGACGAATTGTCCAACGGCATGGTGCTCAAGCCGGCAGTCAAGTATCAGAAGATCGATCAGACCAAAGGTGTGCCGCGCGACAATCACTGACCGACTCTTGATCTATTTGTTTCGCTGGCCGATGTAGTAACGCTGATGCCGCAGGAAGAATTGCGCGTGGCACTTGGCAATAGGAAAGGGGCGCAATGAACGAAGAAGAGTACTTAAAGCTTCGACTCGACGATCAGATCGACTGGTATGACGGCAAGAGTAGTGCAGCTCAAAAATGTTCAAACGCTTGCGTCCGTGTAGAGATTGTCCTCGCTGCAATTATTCCTGTTCTGGCAAGCGTCAGCGCCTTGTCGCTTCTTCAAATGCGTCGAATGCTTCTTATATTGCGATTGTGATGGGCATGCTCGGTGCCGGCGTGGTAATCGTGGCTGCGTTCATCACTCTCGGACGCTATCAGGAGAACTGGGTTGAGTACCGGACAACCTGTGAATCGCTCAGACATGAAAAGTATCGCTATCTCACCAGGACCGGGCTATATAGTGGTGACAACGCCTTTTCAGTGTTGGTCGATGGCGTAGAGAGTCTGATTTCGAAAGAAACTCCGAATGGTCCCAGACCGCGCGCAGTTCTGAGAAAGGGCAATCTGCCGCGAACGGTTAGAAAAGTCGGCGTCGGGCCATTGTTTTTGGAGACTCCGATAGGTGATTCGCAAACTCCTCGACAATAGGCGATGGATAAGCAGCGTAGGTTAAGCGTTCTAATCGGACACGAGTAAGCGTGGCTGAAGTGAATTGGAGGACTGAGAATCACAGTTGGTAAGACGACGAGGTAGGGTAGCCATTGGGCGTAATCCGGCCTACGCACTGAAGTACTTTCCTCCTTTCTGAGCCGCCGAGTAACGCAGGAGCGGCAGGAGTCTTCGGCGAGGACTGTCTGAGCCCGCGCGGGTTTTGCGCGGGCGAGTTCCGCAGCCGCCTGTCGCTTCGAGTAACGCAGGGAATCCCGAAGGGACGGCTTAGTGGGGTGCCCTTCTCTTTGGTTACTTTCTCTTGGGCACGCAGAGAAAGTAACTAGCCGCCGGCTACCCCGGCATGCCTGCTACGGCAGCAACGCCAGTTCTCGGCGAATTCACACGAAAGGAACTGAACAACCCCGTCGGATCACGCTGCACTAATCCGGTCTACGTAAGTTCAAGCTTTTCATCGGCCTCGGGGCCGATTAATCCGGCTTGTGTCCGTAACAAGAAGCCGCCGACATTAGCCCCAGTTCTTCTTGAAAACCCGGTCGCGGGATTTCCAGGGCGGCGATTTGCGCAGGTCGCTTCGGAATACACTTTCAATAGTTCGTCGCCGAAAGTCGATACGCCTGCTTCCAATCCGCGCTCGTACTGAAAGTGCCACCACTCGGCGCCCGAGCCAGGTTCCGCCTGAGAAGAAAGACTTGCGTGCTCTTATGCGTTTGAATCCCTCGGCTTCGAATAAAGCTGTGAGGTCAAGAAAATTGCCTTCCACTTTGCGCGAGCGGTTTCGCGCCGCATAGGTAACGGCAGAGACTTCACGCCGCTCGGCGCCGGGCTCGTGCGTACACGGTCCAGTAGCGTTCCTCGTCAGCGGCGACGACAGGGGTCACGGGCAGGCCGTTCCATGCCGCTGCCAACGTGAAGGTCCAGCGCACGGCCGGTGTAATGAAAGGAAGTCGCGCTTCGGCTCGGGCCGACATGGGCATCGAGTGAGCGGCGAGCGCCTGAACTTGTCAGCCTGCCACCTGCTTCGAGTACGACTTCGCGCACCCGGTTGTACGCGTCGGCGACATCCGAACGCAGAAAGAATCGATCGTATCCGTCGCGGAACTTGTCGGCCGGCACACGCACGAATGGCAGACGTTCCGGGGGGTGTCAAGAGACTCGACTCCCGCGGATTGTTGTTCGAGTACCCATTCGCGCAGCGCGCGCTCGAGCATCGCCTGGGTTCGCGGGCCGACGATGCCATCGGCGTAAACGCCCTCGGATTCCTGGAAGTTGATGACAGCGTCTTCGGTCTTCTGACCAAAATGGCCATCCACGCGGCCGGGCGGTACCCGAGCTGCGCCAGTTTTCCTGTAAACGTGCGGACATCTTCTCCAGTGTCATTTAGTCTGAGCATCGGCGCACTCCCTACGAAAGCCTGGTTTCAAGAACGAAATACAGCGCGAATAGTTACACGACGCGCCTATGTGTCTGATGACTGTATCACGGGTATTTCCGAAACATAGTATCGTGCACGCAGGCTGGCGCCGCAAACAAGCTTCTCATTGCGGATCTGGTGCGTCTGGTATTTGAGCCGGGATGGCCGCTGAACGAAAAAGTTTCGGAGCAGCCGATTGCGTCTGAAACGAAAAATGTGCGTAGTATCACTTCCAGAATTCACTAACCGTGGCGAATGATTTCCTCGAAACACAAAACAAAGCTTGCCTCCGCGCAAGACAGCACGACCTGGTCTTGCCGTATCAAGCTGCGGCGGGATTTCGCGCAAATGATGTCCTAGCGTTCCACCAGCGCGATGTCGAGCGCATAGCGGAGCGCGTCGACGGCGACACTCTGTACAAGGGCTTGCCGTGGGATGGCCATCCCGCCTGTCTTACTTTTAAATTTGGTAACACCTGCGTTGTCGCGGAACTGGCGATTGACGGCATGTTGGCAAGTGACGGGCAAGAGCGGAGGGAGGGAATGGCGCGGCGGATGCTGGGGCTGACACAGCGAATCGAGGAGTTCGAGCGCGAATATCGTACGCACCCGCAAGTGGGATTGTTGATCGAACGTAACGCCGGTCTGCGGGTCCCGCTGGCGGCGAGCCCGTTCGAGGCATTGAACTGGGCCATTACCGGGCAGCAGATCAGCGTCAGTGCAGCGGTTTCTGTCAGGAGGAGAATCATTCAGGCCGCCGGGTTGCGGCATTCAAGCGGTCTGTGGTGCTTTCCCGATTCGCGACAGCTTGCCAAATTGACCGAGCATGAAATGCGTCAGGCCGGACTGTCGTTGACCAAGGCACGGACTCTGATTGAGTTGAACGCGCGCATCGAGAAAGGCCTTCTGCCGCTTGATGAATGGGTCGCAGCGCCGCCGGCAGACGAGATACGCAGCCGGCTTCTGGATATTCGCGGCATCGGTCCGTGGACCGTCAATTACGTGTTGTTGCGCGGATATGGCTGGCTGGACGGGTCGTTACATGGTGATGTGGCGGTGCGCCGAAACCTGCAGAAGTTGCTGAGCAGAACAGAGAAGATTCGCGAGGAGGAGGCCAAACACTGGCTTGCCGAATTTTCACCGTGGCGGGCGCTGGTTGCTGCACATTTGTGGGCGATGCAGAAGAAAGAAGGTTATTGAAACAGGCACTGGGCAGAATGTTTTTTGGAGCCCTCGATAGGGTAGCCCTTGGGCGTATCCGGCGGTCTTGTTGAGCCCTTACATGTGCAACTAGGCGAGATCTGGCGTTGCTGCCGTGGCAGGCATGCCGGGGGTAGCCCGGCGGCTAGTTACTTTCTCTTGCGTGCCCAAGAGAAAGTAACCAAAGAGAAAGGCACCCCACTGAACCGCCCCTTCGGGGTTCCCTGCGTTACTCGAAGCGACAGGCGGCTGCGGAACTCGCGCGCAAAAACTTCGCGCACCGGAGCGCGAAGCAGGGGCCCCATTGGGGATGTGACCGCGTAGGTGCGCATTCGACCACGTTTTTTCCGGTGCGCATGCATCCCGCTCCGGGGTCGCATCCCCGCAAGCGGGGCCCCTGCTCCGCCGTCCGCGGTCGCACTCAGACAGTCCTCGCCGAAAGCCCCTGCCGCTTCTGCGTTACTCGGCGGCTCAGAAAGGGGAAAGTACTTCTTTGGTGCAAAGGTCGAGTTTTTATCTGGGCATAATCCAGTATGCATGTCGCGGATGATCGGATTGCGCAGCGCTAGTTCAACTTACCAGAGTTCAAGATTTTATCGACCGCGTTGCCGATTAGTGCGGCTCATAGCCGCAATTCAGAGCGACAGCTTTGGCCGGCGGAGTATTCACCATGATTTGGTCCGAATTTCGGGGACAGGCTGGATGCAGCTCAGTTTACGCGTGCGACGTTGCATCAGAATATGAAGTCAGGAGTGACTTGTTGACGGAGAAGATTTAATGATCAACCAGCGTCTAATACAACGATCCTGGTGGGTGCTCGTGTTTGCTATTGGGTCAGTAGCAGGCGTGCAGCAGGCGGAGGTTGGCGCGGCGCCAACCACAGCAAACACGGTCAGGGTGTACGAGCAGCGTGCAGCGAGTCGGGATGGCATCGGCAAGTTCTATATGGGTCGGGAAATCTCCCACGTGATGGGGCATCGCGGCGCTGGATGGTTGGAACGACCGGAGCGTCAGCGAGAGGAACGCACTGACCTTCTGATCGAGCGACTTCCCCTGAAAGCTGACAGTGTCGTCGCCGATATCGGCGCGGGAACCGGTTACTTTTCGTTCGCAGTCGCTGAACAGGTGCCCGACGGCCATGTGCTGGCGGTCGACATCCAGTCAGAGATGCTCGCAATTATCGATGAGAAGAAGCGCGCCTACGGGGTGACCAATGTGCTACCTGTGCAAGGTTCGATCACGGATCCCGGATTGCCGCCTGGCGAAGTTGATCTGATTTTCATTGTCGATGCGTATCACGAATTTTCGCACCCACGCGAGATGGGTGAAGCGATGTTCGCCGCGCTCAAACCGGGTGGCAAAATCGTGCTCATTGAGTACCGGGCCGAGGATCGCGCGGTCCGGATCAAGCCACTACACAAAATGAGCGAAGCGCAGGCCAGAAAAGAAATGGACGCGCTGGGTTTTCGCTGGATAGAGACCGGTGATTTTTTGCCTCAGCAACATTTCCTGGTGTTCGAAAAGCCTTGAGGTGAATTCTCGCCGTCTGTCGTGCCGTTAATAGTGAATCACTACACTAGCCCAGGTAGGGTGGCAGAGGGCAATCAAGCACGTCGCTAATGGCGCGCATGAGTTCCATTTCATCTGGCGCATATTCCTGATCCTGCGTAATAACAGCCAGACAGGCTTTCAACAGGGAAGGTTTGAGCAGCGGCTTCAACAAGGCCAGTTCTTCAACAGCCCGGTCGAGGTTGTCAAGGCTGATCTGCTCACGCGGTGACAATTCGAGGTTCGCCAAACCCAGTTCTCGCTTCGCGCTCGCGAGCGCGGTCACCATTTCGGCCTTGTCCTTCACGCAGACGTAAACCAGCATGCTCAACAGTACGTCAATGTGATTCCTTACGCGATCAAACGATCCGTACTTGGCGACTTTCTTGCCCGGCCTGCCGAATACCGGATCCAGGTAATGGAACAGGATTTTCTGCAACGACCATTCGAACAGATTGATGGTGTTGTCTGCGGCCATCAGGAACAGCAGGTTTTTCCTGAACAATTGATACTGCGCTTCAGATAATTGCCGCAGCGACGGCAGGGCCATGTCGACAAGCGGCAGCCTGAAGCGGACGTCCAGTGCTTTTACGGTGCCCAGCAAGTTGCCAACGAGATCGGAAATACCTTTGTCACCCATCTCTTCCAGCCGGCGCAACTGCCTGAGGCGAATGTCATTCTGCTTGTCTTCGATCACCAGGCAGTACATGACTGCACGCGCGCCATAGGGGTCGTGCACTGCGTCGCGAACGGCTTTCGGTATGTCATTCACCAGGGCGGCGGCATAGTCGAGCTGTTCAGGGCTGGTCTGGCCAACGCTATCGAGTATCTGGTTGGCGATGACCGCGCCGGCCACTGCGGTTGCCATCGCGCCTGACCCTGGCGTTGACGGTGTTTTCGCCGTGGTTTGTTTATCCTCGACAACTTCTCTTGTTACCGGCTCGAATACGCCATTCCAGCGCGGGTCGACTTTTTTGATTCGAACATGCAGGGGCGGATGTGTTGCAAACATCGATTGCATGAATGAGCTCACGCCCTTGCTGAAATACGCGTGGCTCAACGTGGGTGCTTCAGGATTGGCCAGCTCCGATCCCTGTGCATAGCCACCGATTTTCTTTAGCGCGCCGGCAATACCGGCATTGTTCCGGGTGAACTGGACTGCCGAAGCATCAGCCAGAAATTCGCGCTGGCGACTGACCGACGCCTTGATCAGGTTTCCGAAAAATGTTCCTGCAAACCCGACGACGAGTAATCCCAGACCGAGACCCATAATGGGGCCCGCATTCTTGTTCGAGCCACCGCGCACCGATCTCAGGATGATGTAGCCGATCAAGCCAATCAGCAGGATGCCATGCAGGATGCCGATGAGGCGGATGTTCAAACGCATGTCACCGTGCAGGATATGGCTGAACTCGTGGGCAATAACGCCTTGCAACTCTTCGCGGGTCAGGAAGGTAATGGTGCCGCGGGTCAGTCCCACAACTGCGTCGCCGGGGCTAAAACCGGCGGCAAAAGCGTTGATCCCTTGTTCGCCATCAAGCAGATAAACGGGCGGGACGGGAGTGCCCGAAGCGATCGCCATTTCTTCAACCACGTTCAGGGCCTTGCGCTCGTGCAGGTCGGTGGTGCTTTGGTCGATCAATCGTCCACCGAGTGATTCGGCTACGGCTGTGCCGCCGGATGACAACGCCATGGTTTTGTACGCGCTACCTGCAAGAATTACAAATAGCACGCCCGCGCCGATAAGCAGGAAGGTCTGCCAGTCAAACTGGACCACAATCGAGCTCAGCGTGACGCCTTCTTCGCCCGGTTTCAGGAAACCGAATAACACCATCACCAGAAGATTCGTGAACACGATCAGACTGAGCACTGCAAGTATGAAGAACACCACAAGGCTCGTGGTACTACGGCGTGCTGAATCCTGTGCCTGAAAAAAATCCATCGGTCTGAGATAACCTGGTCTGAAATAACCTGGTCTGAAATAACCTGGTCAGAAACTGACTGGCCGGAGAGGAACTGGATTAAGTGAAAACATTCAGAAAGAAACTTTTGGAGCAGCTTGTATTTCGGCGCTGTCTTCAAACTCGAGCAAACTTGCATCGGCTCCGTGGCCAAACATGCCCGCCAGCAGGTTTTGCGGAAAACTTTGCTTGTAGGTGTTGTAGGCCATGACCTGATCATTAAAACCTTGCCGCGCAAAGCCGACCTTGTTCTCTGTTGAGATCAACTCCTCGCTGACTTGCATCATGTTCTGATTCGCTTTCAGGTCGGGATAGGCCTCCATGACGATATTCAGTTTTCCCAGTGCGCCCGACAAGGCGCCTTCGGCACCGACCAGCGACTTCATCGCATCCGCATTTCCCGGATCTGCAGCCGCGGCGGCCAGTCCCTGTGCTGCGGCGTTCCGCGCCGAAATGACGGATTCAAGCGTTTCGCGTTCATGTTTCAGATAACCTTTCGCCGTCTCGATCAGGTTCGGGATCAGATCGTAGCGCCGTTTCAACTGCACTTCTATTTGTGCAAAGGCATTCTGGTACCGGTTCTTCAGTGCGACCAGCCGGTTGAATATGGCGATGACATAGAACACAGCCGCAATAATAATGACAAGCGTCACAATGAACGAAATATCCATGGCAGTTCCTCTTCAAGTGAACAGATCCGGCACTTCCCCAAGAATTCCCGACGCGCCCAAAAAACGGGCATTTGCAGGTTCGACAGGGTTGATTTACAACTATCGTCTCACATACAGCGCGCTAGCGGCGGAAAGCAGGATTCACATGCATGTGCAATGCCAGCAACGGGTCTATTGGGACAGTTTGCCCGCCTCTGCGAGATATGCGGCGATGGTTGCCCAGTACTCGGGACTGGCGTCGAGATCGTTGTGACCAGCGCCGGAAAATTCCCGCCAGGTTTTTGGCCCTTGCCATTGCGCAAATAACGTCCGCGACCGCGCTGGCGGAATGATACTGTCGTTTTGCGCCGCGATTGTCAGCATGGGCGTTGAAACGCGCCGCGCGTGCTCCATCGAATCGAACGGGTGCTTCAGCAAGAGCGACACCGGCAGGTAGGGATAGTGGTGCTGAACAACCGCACGAAGGCTGTCATACGGGGTTACCAGAACGACTTTTGCGAGCGGCCGCTCTGCTGCCAGATAGACTGCAACACCGCTTCCAAGGCTTCGGCCAATCGCGGCGATATGAGCGGAGGCGACATCGGAGCGATTGGCCGCCCAGTCGTATAGCGCAAGTGCGTCGGAATACAGCGCGCGCTGCGACGGTTCTCCGGAATTACCCCCGTAGCCACGGTAGTTGACAGCCAGTATCGACCAGCCTGGTACATGCGTTGTCAGGCCGGTTATGTAGGAGACCTCTTCGGCATTGCCGCCGAAGTAAATCGCCAGCGGCAGCCGTTCCTGAACTGCATTGCTGGATCGAGCCAGCCAGCCGCGCAATGAAAGTCCATCGGAGGTGGCAATGGTGACCTCGCTGATCGCGAGATTGGTCGCTCCAGGTGGCGTATGAGGCGCAGGTTGACGCAAAAAAATGAGCCGCTCCTGAGAAAAATAAAGCAGAGCGGAAAAACCAATCGCGACGCAGAGGACCACGGTTATTGCGCTGATCACAAAGCTGTGCATTGCCTGTTTCATGTTGCCCGATTGCAGGGAAGATTTATACAAAGAATAGCATCAGGCGCGCAAATGCGACCTGTCGACCGATGCCGTGTCAACCGGCTCCAGTCTCTGCCTCGCGCCACTCGCCGGGTTTGAGGTCCGAGATCGTGTATTTGTCGACGGAGACGCGCACCAGCCGCAAGGTCGGATGCCCAACGGCAGCGGTCATGCGGCGGACCTGGCGGTTGCGGCCTTCTATGAGCGTAATTTCCAACCAATGGGTCGGGATCGATTTGCGCACACGTATTGGGGGCACGCGCGGCCACAGGTCGGGTTCGTCAATTCGTCGCACTTTTGCCGGCTCGGTCAACACGCCGTCGAGTTCGATCCCCTGGCGCAGGCGGATGAGTGCGGCGGCGTCCGGTTCGCCTTCCACCTGGGTGTGGTAGGTCTTCGCTTTCCTGAAGCGCGGATCGGACAGGCGTTGCTGCTGTTTTCCGTCATCAGTCAGTAACAACAAGCCTTCGCTGTCGCGATCGAGGCGGCCTGCAGGATAGACGTTGCGAACTGGAATGTAGTCTGCCAATGTCGCGCGTCCCTGCGCGTCAGTGAACTGGGTGAGCACGCCGTAGGGCTTGTTAAACAGTATCAGCATGTTTTCCAGCTTTAATGACTGTGTCCGGATGCTGGCCAGTCATGACGCAACTTGTATGTTTCCGGAAAAGCCGCCCGCGCCCCCGTAACTGCGCCGGAACTATTGCCGAATCTCAGCCCTCCAGCGAGCGCCGGCGCAGACGCCGCATGCCACCGAGCCAGCGGTCTATGTTATCTCCTTTGCGCCGCACGTAGGTTTCGACTTCCGGATGCGGCAGGACGTGGAAGCGTTCTTCGCGAACCGCTTCAACGACAACTTGCGCCAGCTGGTCGGCCTCGATAATGCCGTCGGTCTGACCGTTTCCGAGGCTTCTTGGCGCCATGGCCGTGTTTACGCCTTGCGGGCACAGAACCGAAACCTTGATGCCGTCGTCGGCATGTGTGATTGAGAGAAACTCTGCCATCTTGACTGCCGCGGCCTTGGTGACTGTGTAGGGGCCCGAACCCAGCGCTGCCAACAAACCAGCAGCCGAGGCGGTATTGAGCAAGTAACCCTCGCCGCGCTCGATCATCGATGGAAGTACTGCTCGCGCTGCACACAGGTGGGACATGACATGCAGTTCCCATTGCTGCTGCCACACCTCGTTCGCGGCATCGGTCAAAACGCCTTCAACGGAGGCACCGGCATTTGAACAGAACAGATCGACCGGTCCATGCTTGTTCTGGGTATGTTCCACGAGATCAACGATTTGCTGCTCGTCAGTGACGTCGCAGACGAAGCCGTCACAGCCAAGCTCGCCGGCGGCCGCCATGACCGCATCCTCGCTCAAATCGGCGAGCACGATGGCGCTTGCACCCTGGTCAAGAAAGGCTTTTGCCATGGCGCGGCCAATACCACCGCTGCCGCCGGTAATTATTGCAACCCTGCCGTTCAACTCCATTGCTGACGATCCTCCGAGGTAGTGTTGGATTCAGATTCTAATCTTGTTTTCACGGCCTCCCGCTTATACCGCGAAGGCCCGGATACTGCTTGCAACGAGAGCATCGGATTCAAATAGGATCACGGTATTCAAATGCGAACATGGTATTCAAACGAGATAATGGTACACGTGTGGATGGTCACAGCCAGGGAAGCGGTGGTTCCAGTCGACGTTCCTGTCGCACGGACCAATGACGCTTAAGAGCGCTCAGCCGGTGCCGTCGTACATCGGACAGGCACCTTCGCGCAACGTCGTAGCGCGGAATCACCCGCCATTCAATTGCCGGGCGAGTGTTTGACGAAAGCAGTTGCGTGACCGGATACAGACGCTTGCAATTATTAGAGGAGGCGAGAGTAACAGTGCTGCAGATTGTCCGGCGAATGGCAAGACTTCGCCTCAGAATGATTCTGGTTGTATTTGTTGCGATCACGGGAGCGAACGCATTTGCGGACGACTCCATTCCGGACGACTCTAGTTCAGACGACTTTTATCCGAATGTGTGGCTCAACCCTGGTTTTTATTCCTATCACTTCGATCAGGACGTAGATCTGCGCGAGAACAACATCGGTTTTGGTGCAGAAGTCGAGCTGAAGCGAAATCATGTGTAGAGGTGGACCCCAACGGCTGGACACCAAAATATAGCTGATAAGTGAAATCTTATGGATTATTCTTTTACGACACAGAGAGGATCCGAAGATGACACGTAGTAAAGAGAAGAAATCACACGGCGAGCTTCAAGGCCAAAGTAGCACTGGGCGCAGTGCGTGGCGAGCACACACTGGCCGAGCTGGCTGAACAGTTCGACGTTCACCCGAATCAGATCCAGGACTGGAAGAAACGTCTGGTCGATAGTGCCGAGGACGTGTTCGGTGGCAACGCAGTTGAGGCGCAACACACCGAACGCGAAATCGAGAAGCTGCACGCCAAGGTCGGGCAACTGACGATGGAGAAAGATTTTCTGTCAAAGTTGCTCGGGCGCGACCGGTGAGCGAGCGCCGAGCACAGATTCAAAGCGCTCACGAACTGTCCAGGGCACGCCGCTGCGAGTTACTCGGAGTGGCACGCTGCACAGCGTACTATCGCGGCGCACAGGTGTCAGCCGAAGACCTTGAGCTGATGCGCCTGATCGACGAGATCCACCTTGAGCTGCCGTTCTACGGAAGCCGTCGTATTCGCAACGAACTCGATACACGCGGGCTGCAGGTCAATCGTAAGCGCGTACAGCGGCTGATGCGTCAGATGCAGATCAGGGCGCTGTAGCCGAAGCGGCGCACCAGCACGCCAGACAAGGGACACAAGATCTATCCTTACTTGCTCAGGGACATGACAATCACGCGGGCCAACCAGGTGTGGGCGAGCGATATGTGTTATCTACCGATGGCCAAGGGGTTCATGTAGCTCGTGGCGATTATGCACTGGCATACGCGCAAGGTGCTTTCGTGGCGGGCGTCGAACACGATGGACAGCGACTTTTGCGTCGAGGCGCTCGAAGAGGCATTGCGTGGCTACGGTACACCCGAGATATTCAACACCGATCAGGGCACGCAGTTCACGGCCGATGCGTTCACCCGCGTTCTCAAGGACCACGAAGTGACGATCAGCATGGACGGCAAGGCTCGCTGGATCGACAACGTGTTCGTCGAACGGTTGTGGCGCAGTGTGAAGTACGAAGACGTGTATCTGCGCGCGTATGAAACGCTGGCGGCATTACGCGCCGGACTGGACAAATACTTTCGTTTTTACAATACCCGGCGTCGTCACACTGGGCTTGACCGGCGTACCCCCGATGCGGTGTACTTCGAACAAACGGCGTTGAAGAGCGCGGCCTGAACCCCATGGAGATTTCACTTAAGCGGGGGTCCAAGTTTCGGGGTCCACTTCTTCCCGGCCGGGAACGGATTTGCGGCTGGACAAAGAATTCCGCGACCTCCTGGCGGGTTCGGGCGAAATGAACGCCCACTATGTAGCAACGGCCTTGAAGGGCGGCATTCACTCCGGCTGAAGGATTCTGATAGCGATATGTTGAAGCTATTGCCAAAGAACGCGTAGGGCGGCCGCTGCGCAATTCTTACTGGGACTCACAATGCCATTCCTGAACGACGCTGAGCGTGCCCTGTGAGTCTTCGCTGCGTTCAAAGCCTCGCAATCGAAGTGCAAGTGGCGTAACCCACACCAGCGCTGGTTGATGCAATTCCGGAAGAAGTTGCCCGGTCATTGGCGAGACGGGATTTCGCAACGTTGCGACCACCAGCAGTTCTCCCTTGATTTCGCGCACGTGCGTAATCAGATCGCCGCAATAGGAAGGGCCATTCTGTACTTCACGCCAGGGAATTCTGCGGCCTTTGCGACGTAGTGGACGGACGTTGAAACGCATTTGTCATGCACAGAATAAGCAACCGGCCTCAGCTATTACTTGCTTTTGTCAATGACGTTATGCCGCACGACAAGTTTTGCGCGTGCCGCCCGCAACTGTTTCCAGCCGAATTCCGAGATGAGCACGTGGTCGTCCAACATTCGCACTGACTTATCAATGGCAACGAGTGTCCTGGACATCTTCCGGTATTTCGTCGCAAGGCATTGTCCTTCTTGGTGCATCCTCCGCCTCGCATAGATGATTTTCCTCCACATGTAATTGTCAAAGAGTACTGTGGATATAACCAGTTCGCAATCAGAATCGAAAATCGAGTGATTTGGATGAGAGAGCTGCAGGCATGGCGATCACGCAGTGCAGTTTATCGCTGGTTTGCGATGACTACGGATGTGCGGTGTTGCGGTCCCTGGCGGGCTGTACTCGATTTCAGCACGTTTGCCGAGAAAAACAGGTAATCGCTGCGATAGACTCCGGCGGATGTGTTGGGCAGGGATCCTATGCGGTTTCGGCGCGGGAACCGGTGTCGTGCCTGGCGCAAAAGCCGCGCTTGACGATCGGGGCGGGGCAGTCATGAAGCAGCGCATCAGGACACAAACCGGAAGCGCTGAAACGCGTACCGGGAGAGGGCTTGTTTACGTACATGTTACGTACGTTCGCGTACGTTCGAAGGCGGGGATATATAAGTGCTTGATTTTTGGTGGGTGGTACTGGGTTCGAACCAGTGACCCCTGCCGTGTGAAGGCAGTGCTCTACCACTGAGCTAACCACCCCGAGCGGCGCGCATTAAACCATGGCAGGTTTGATGGGGTCAACGCGGGAAGATTGAACGCGAGATGTGTCGCTTACGTCGTCGGCAGCAATGCAAACCGGCGCTGACGGCCGTCTACCCGGAATCGATCGCGTGATGATCGCCAAGAGCAGCCAATCGCCGCGAGTTGAGGCGCGCAGCGAGTCCCTCGTGGGCAGACGTATCTATTGCCGTCCACCTCGCGTGTACCGGCACATCGGGCGACGCGCAGTGAATTACCTTTATACTCAATCCCGGTCATCCATTTCTATGGTTGCGCAAATTGCGCCGCGCTACACACGGTTGCGCGGCGCTACGCGGCGCGACACGAAGTTGCAAGGCAGAACACAAAATGAATAGTACACATCCCGCGGATGATGCCAGATTCGTCAGCCGCCTTACACGCCATGCGCTGGCGCTGGTGCTTGCCGGCGGTCGCGGCTCAAGACTTCACGAATTGACTGCATGGCGAGCCAAGCCGGCGGTGCCGTTCGGCGGCAAATTCCGCATCATAGACTTCGCGCTGTCCAATTGCGTAAATTCGGGAATCCGGCGTATCGGCGTTCCGACGCAGTACAAGGCGCACTCGTTGATTCGCCACCTGGTTCGCGGCTGGAGCAATTTGCGCAGTGAACTCGGTGAGTTCCTCGAAATTCTACCGGCCTCGCAGCGCGTCGACGCCGACTGGTATCGGGGCACCGCGGATGCGGTCTACCAGAATCTCGACATTATCCGTACCCATCAACCCGACTATGTGGTCGTGCTCGGCGGCGATCACGTATACAAGATGGATTACGGCCTGATGCTGGCCGAACATGTGAGCCGGGACGCGGACGTTACCGTCGGTTGTATCGAGGTTCCGGTGACGGAGGCGGCCAAGGCCTACGGTGTTGCGGTGATTGATCCCGACGGCCGAATCAGCAGATTCGAAGAGAAACCGGAAAAACCGACGCCCATTCCCGAGGATTCTGATACCTGCCTGGCCTCCATGGGAATCTACATCTTCAACACCGGGTTTCTCTACGAGCGTCTGATCGCAGATGCCGACGACCCCGCGTCGCGCCACGATTTCGGAGGAGACATCATTCCCTACTGTGTGCCGCGTTATCGAGTTCAGGCGTACCGTTTTCGTGAAGCCGACGGTAGCCGCGCTTACTGGCGCGATGTGGGCACGCTGGATTCGTTCTGGAGTGCCAATATGGAACTCGTTGAGGTTGTTCCGGAACTGAATCTTTACGACCACGAATGGCCGATCCTTACCGATCAGGCGCAATTGCCTCCGGCCAAATTCGTGTTCAATGACGACGATGGCCGTCGCGGCAAGGCTATAGACTCGATGGTCTCTGGCGGGTGCGTGATTTCGGGGGCGGATGTGCACAAGTCGCTGTTGTTCTCGGACGTGCGCCTCGAGGCGCGCACTCGGCTGAGTAACAGCGTGGTCCTGCCCGACGTGAGGGTTGGACCGGGCAGTGATATTCACCAGGCGATCCTGGATCGCGGTTGCAACATTGACGCCGGCACGGTCATCGGTCGCGATCACGATGCCGATCGTGCTCGCGGATTTCGCGTCACGCCCGGCGGAGTGGTCTTGGTTACGCCTGACATGCTTGGCCAAACGCTGCACCACACTCGCTGAATGCTGATGCATGTATTGATGGTCGCGGCGGAGAACGATGCTCTGCCGGGTGGAAAAGTTGGCGGCATCGGTGATGTATTGCGCGATTTGCCGCCGGCACTTGCAGAGTTGGACTGTGCCGTAAGCGTGATTACACCCGGCTACGGCCGGCTCGGCGACTTTCCCGAAAAGCGTCGTGTCGCAAAACTCGACGTTGTTTTTCGGGGCGAGAGCCAACACGTTGAACTGTTCGAGGTCACCGCTCCGAATGCGCACCCGCAGGTTCGCCAACTGGTGCTCGAGCATGTTGCGTTCAGTCCGTGCGGTCGCGGCGTGATTTACTGTGATGATCCTCCCGAGAGCCCGTTTGCCACCGACGCATCGAAGTTTGCGCTGTTTGCGGTCTCAGTCGCCGAGGCACTGGTACAGGGTAGTCTCGGCAAAATCGATGTGCTGCATCTGCATGACTGGCACGCGGCCTTGCTGCTCGTGCTGCGCCGCTTCCACCCGGCCTATCGCAAGCTTCGGGCGATGCGCAGCGTTTACACATTGCACAATTTGTCGCTGCAAGGCATACGGCCATTGCGTGGTGATGTGTCCGCGTTGGAATCGTGGTTCCCAGGGCTGCGCTACCAGAAAGCGCAGGTCGTTGATCCACGTTGGCCTGACTGTATCAATCTGATGGCGGTCGGTATCCGCATGGCCGATGCGGTGCACGCGGTCTCACCATCTTATTGCAGCGAGATTCTGAAACCGAGTGCAGTGTCCAGTGCTGCATACTACGGCGGAGAGGGCCTCGAAGCCGATCTGGTTTCGGCGCATGCACAAGGGCGTTTGCATGGAATTCTGAATGGCTGCGAATACCCTTCGGAACTGTCAGCGGCTCCCGACTGGAATGGGCTACTCGAACTGATGCGCACGGAGAATCTGCGTTGGATCGCTACAAGCGCACAAGTCGTCGGCACACAAATTGTTGCGCATGCGCGGCTGGGCGAGTTGGCCGCGACACGTCCGGCGACATTAGTGACCAGCGTCGGACGCATCACGTCGCAGAAAGTGCGCTTGCTGCAGGAATCAGCCAGCGATGGCCGCCCGGCGCTCGAAGGGGTACTCGATGCTGTTGGCGACGACGGCCTGTTGGTGATTCTCGGTAGCGGCGATCCCGCCCTGGAGAAATTTCTTGCCGAGACTTCTGTGCGGCGCCGCAATCTGTTATTCCTGTGCGGATATTCTGACAGGTTGGCGCAGGCCTTGTATGGCGCTGGTGATTTGTTCCTGATGCCGAGTTCGTTCGAACCCTGCGGTATTAGCCAGATGCTTGCAATGCGCGCCGGGCAATCGTGCCTGGTGCACCAGGTCGGTGGCCTCAGGGACACCGTCAAACCCGGCGCCACTGGATTCGGTTTCAACGGTAACTCGCTGATCGAACAAACCGACGGTCTGGTGACTGCGTTGGGCGACGCGTTTGTACTGCGCGTCAATCATCCGCGGCGCTGGGGCGCCATGCGCAAGGCTGCGGCCCGCGCCCGCTTCCGGTGGCGCGCGAGCGCCGAAGCGTGCATCAAGTTGCTTTACCAGCCGGACTAGCTGTCGACAGGACCCGGATATCAGAAAGCGAAACAGCGGTTTGATTGAAATATTCGACGAAGAAGGAGCATAGTTGACGATATCGACGCGCGAATCGGGGGCGAGCAAGGCTTTGCCGGCGGAACGTGCCGTGCGCCGCCGTTGTTGCGGCTACAGCACTACAAGCCGGATGCATCGCAGGACACGATGACGCAATTTCGTTCTCTGGCGGGGGCGCGGCCGTGACCCTCAACGAGCAATGCGAAGCGTTGGCACAGGGCGAACACAGTAATCCGTTCGCGGTTCTCGGGCCGCATGCTGCGCGCAAGACCTGGGTGGTGCGTTGTTTTCAGCCACAGGCCGACCGCGTCGACGTCATTACCGTGGACGGTGAGATCCTTGGCGCGGCACGGCCGCTGGCGGCACGGGGTTTGTTCGAATTGCGTCTATCGTTACCTGTGCAGCGCTATCGTCTCAGGGTGTTCGCTGGCGATGGCGTGAGTGATATCGACGATCCGTATCGGTTTGGTTCTGTGATCGGTGAACTCGACCGGCATCTGATCGGTGAGGGTCGCCACGAACACTTGTACCAGTTGCTCGGCGCCCGCCCGGCCATTTTTGACGGGGTATCCGGTGTGCAGTTTGCCGTATGGGCACCAGCGGCGCGAAGAGTGAGCGTGGTGGGGCAGTTCAATCAGTGGGACGGGCGGCGTCACCCGATGCGTTTGCACCCGGCCAACGGTATATGGGACTTGTTCGTGCCCGGGCTGGCCGATGGTGAAATGTATAAATTCGAACTGCTTGGCGCGGACGGCACGCTACTGCCACTGAAGTCCGATCCACTTGCGCGCTGCATGGAACCCCCGCCCGGCAACGCGTCGATCGTATACGAAAGTTCGCACGACTGGCGTGATAACGCGTGGATGGCGCAGCGCCCACAACACTGTGGGCTGGATCGGCCGCTGGCGATTTACGAGGTGCACCCCGGCTCGTGGCGACACCAGTCCGGTGCTGGACGCGCGGGTCAGCGCCTGAATTATCGCGAACTGGCTGTGGATCTCGTCGCTTATGCATGCGACATGGGATTTACGCACATTGAACTGATGCCGGTAACCGAGCATCCGTTTGATGGCTCCTGGGGCTACCAGCCGATTGGCCTGTTTGCGCCGACCTGGCGATACGGTACTCCGGACGATTTCAAGTATTTTGTCGATGCCTGTCACGCCGCCGGTCTGGGCGTGATTGTCGACTGGGTGCCGGCACATTTTCCGCGCGACGAGCACGGATTGGCGCGCTTCGACGGCACGCCTCTCTATGAATACGCCGACCCGCGCATGGCCGAGCACCGCGACTGGGGAACGTTGGTGTTTGATTTTGCGCGCCCGGAAGTGGTCAACTACCTCGTTGCCAGCGCCTTGTGGTGGGTCGAGGAGTACCACATCGACGCGTTGCGCGTGGACGCGGTCGCGTCGATGCTCTACCTTGATTACTCGCGCGAAGCTGGTGAGTGGCTGCCCAACAAGTACGGTGGAAACGAAAATCTCGATGCCATCGCCTTCATGCGCCGCTTGAATGAAGCCGTGCATGCGCGCGGTGCGGTAACCATGGCGGAAGAATCGACAGCGTGGCCGATGGTCTCTCGACCAACCTACGTCGGCGGCCTGGGTTACACCTACAAGTGGAATATGGGGTGGATGCACGACACCCTCGGTTATATGCAACAGGACCCGGTGCACCGGCGCTACCACCAGGAAAGTCTGACTTTCGGACTGCTTTACGCATTTTCTGAAAATTTCGTACTGCCGCTCTCGCATGACGAAGTGGTCCACGGCAAAGGTTCATTGCTCGGAAAGATGCCCGGCGATGCGTGGCAACGCTTTGCCAACCTGCGCCTGCTGTACGCGTTCATGTACGCCTACCCCGGCAAGAAGCTGATGTTCATGGGCGGTGAGTTCGCGCAGGAGCGCGAATGGGATTTTGACCACTCGCTCGGCTGGGAATTGCTCGAGCAACCCGCCCACGGTGGTATCCAGGCTCTGGTGCGTGATTTGAACAGGGCGTACACGCAACGTGCAGCGCTGCATCAGCGCGATTGCGATGCGGCCGGGTTTGCGTGGATTGACTGCTCCGACGCGGAAAACAGCGTCATCGCGTTTCTGAGGCTGGCGACTGATACACGCGATCATCTGCTCGTGGTGTGTAACTTCACGCCGCTGGCACGCTACGATTATCGTATCGGCGTGCCATGCGCGGGCCGCTACCTGGAACTGCTCAACAGCGACGCAAAAATCTATGGCGGAAGCGGGGTGGGCAACCCGGGCGCGGTATCGACCGAATCCGTCGCAGCGCATGACCGGCCCGATTCAATCCGAGTGACCCTTCCGCCGCTGGCCGCGCTATTGCTTGTCCCCGACAACGAGAATATGAACGCATGAGCACAAACCTGAAACTATATCATCTGGCGCAACAAGTGGCACCGGCCGGCCTGGACGCCGCCTCGCTGTCGCAGGATTTTCTGCGCTATTTCAGTCATACGCTCGGCCGCGACCATTTCGAGACGTCTGGCGATTACCTGTTTCCCGCATTTGCGCTGACGATCCGCGATCGGCTCAACGAACGCTGGAACGCGACCATGCGCGCCTATGAACAACAAAACAGTCGGCGCACCTGTTACCTGTCACTTGAGTATTTGCTCGGCCGTTCGTTGCGCAACGCACTGGTCAATCTCGATGTCGACGATGAGGCGCATGCTGCGCTGGAGGCCCTCGGTCTTTCACTGGAAAACGTCGAAGAGGCTGAGCACGATGCCGGTCTCGGCAACGGCGGTCTTGGCCGCCTTGCGGCGTGCTTTCTTGACAGTTGCGCAAGCCTCGGGCTACCTGTCATTGGCTACGGTATACGATATCAATACGGCATGTTCCGCCAGCGCATTGAGGACGGGCGCCAGGTTGAGTGCCCCGATCACTGGTTAAACGACGGTCATCCCTGGGAACTCGAACGCCGCGAGTTTGCACAACGCATTCATTTCGGAGGGCATACCGAGTTCTTTCGCGGTGTGGACGGCCGCCAGCGGGTACGCTGGGTCGACACCGACGATGTGCTTGCAATGCCGTACGATATTCCGGTACCCGGCTATCACAACAATACCGTCAACACCCTGCGCCTGTGGGCGTCGGAAGGCACCGGCGCATTCAATCTCGACGAGTTCAATGCCGGGAGCTACCCGGAAGCGGTGGCCGCAAAGAATGCGGTCGAAAACATCACACTTGTGTTGTACCCCAACGACGCCAGTGAGAACGGACGCGAGCTTCGGCTGCGTCAGCAATATTTCCTCGCTTCCGCCAGTCTGAAGGATACCTTGCGCCAATGGCATCGCATACATGACGGCGATTTGTCACAGTTTGCCGACAAGCATTGCTTCCAGCTTAACGATACGCACCCGGCGATCGCGGTACCCGAATTGATGCGCCTGCTCATCGATGAACACGATCTGCAGTGGGACGCGGCGTGGTCGATCGTCACGCGCACAATGGCCTATACCAACCACACACTGCTGCCCGAAGCGCTCGAACGTTGGCCGGTGAAGTTGTTCGAGAGACTGCTGCCGCGTGTGCTCGAGATCATCTACGAGATCAACGCGCGTTTTCTGGCATCGGTGGCGCAGGCGTCGCCGGGCGATACCGCTCGACTGCGCCGAATGTCGATCATCGAAGAAGGCGGCGAGCCGATGGTGCGCATGGCATATCTCGCGATCGTCGGCAGCTTCTCGGTCAATGGTGTCGCGGCGCTTCATTCTCAGTTGTTGACGCGCGGCCTGTTCCGCGACTTCTACGAAATTTGGCCGGACAAATTCAACAACAAGACCAATGGCGTTACGCCACGGCGTTGGCTGGTGGTATGCAATCCGGGCTTTACCGGTCTGATCACTGAAACCATTGGCGATGGATGGCAAACCGATCTGACGCATCTGCGCGATCTTGCCGGGCATGCCGACAATTCCGCGTTTCGTGAGCAATGGGCGGCAGTAAAGCTGGACAACAAACGCCGGCTGGCCGCACTGGTGGAACGCGAGTGCGGCGTGGTGTTTGATCCCGATGCTCTGTTCGACATCCAGGTCAAGCGCATCCATGAATACAAGCGGCAGTTACTGAACGTGCTTCATGTGATTCATCTCTACTGCCGGATCAAGCGCGGCGATTGCAGCGAGTGGACACCGCGTTGCGTTCTCATTGGCGGTAAGGCAGCACCCGGGTATGCGCAAGCGAAACTTATTATCAAGCTGGTGAACAATGTCGCCAAAGTGATCAACTCCGATCCGGATACGTCGGGCCGACTGCAACTAGTTTTCTTTCCGGATTATTGCGTGAGTGCAATGGAAGTGATTTGTCCGGCGGCCGATCTTTCCGAGCAGATTTCGACCGCCGGCAAAGAGGCGTCCGGGACCGGCAACATGAAACTGATGATGAACGGGGCGCTGACCATCGGCACGCGTGACGGTGCCAATATCGAGATCCTCGAGGCGGTCGGTGCCGGGAATTTCTTCCTGTTTGGCCTCGACGCAGATGACGTGGAAGCGCTGCGCGGTGATTACGACCCCGAGGCAATCATTGCTGCGAGCACAGATCTTCGTGAAGTCATGGGTCTCGTGACGGGCGGACACTTCAACCAGTTCGAGCCCGGCATTTTCGATCCGTTAATTAACGCACTGACCAGCCCTGACGATCCGTGGATGACCGCTGCCGATTTCGATGGATTCGTCGAAGCACAGCGTGATGCGGCTGCGGCTTACCGGGATCGCGATCGCTGGTTGCGTATGAGCATCCTCAACAGCGCCGCCAGCGGCCGGTTTTCCAGTGATCGCACCATTAGCGAATACAACGAAGAGATCTGGAACCTGCAGCCGGTGCACCCGAATCTGTCAGATGCACAACCGGCTATGCCAGTAACGAAGCAAGCTTGAACCGGGACATGGCTGGATCGAAGCATGGCTGAATCGATGCGTGCGGGCACACCCGCGCCGCTTGGTGCGACCTGCCGGGACGATGGCGTTAATTTCGCCATCTACTCGGCGCACGCCGAGCGCGTGGAGTTGTGCCTGTTCGACGAATCGGGTTTGCACGAAATCGGGCGATTTGCTCTGCCGGAGTGCAGCGATGGTGTGTGGCATGGTTTCCTGCCCGGACTGCATGCAGGGCAGAAATATGGCTACCGGGTTCATGGACCGTACGCGCCTGAGTCCGGGCATCGCTTCAATGCGAACAAGCTTCTGATTGACCCCTACGCACACTTGCTCGCTGGCGATCTGGTCTGGTCTGACGCGAGCTACGGATTCTGCCTGGGAGACGAGCGCGAAGACTTGAGCTTTGATACGCGGGACAGCGCCCCCGGTGTGCCCAAGGGAGTCGTGGTTGGATCAGCAGGAGAACGACCTGGAGTTCACAACCCAGCGGTACCGTGGAACGATACCGTCATCTACGAAACCCACGTGCGCGGTTTTACGATGCGCCACCCCGAACTGCCGCCGGAAATGCGCGGCACCTTCGAAGGCCTAAGCCAGAAGTGCGTTGTTGATTATCTCAAGGCGCTGGGCATCACCAGCGTCGAGTTACTGCCGGTGCAGGCATTTGCGGATGATCATTTTCTGGTGCGGCAAGGTCTGCGCAACTACTGGGGATACAGCACGATCAACTATTTCGCGCCGCACACGCGCTACCTTGGTGGCGGCGGTCTGGCGTCATTCAGGCACATGGTGCGTGCATTGCACGAGGCCGGTATCGAAGTAATCCTCGACGTGGTTTACAACCATACCGCTGAAGGCAACCGGACCGGTCCGACACTGAGTTTCCGCGGCATCGACAATGCGAGCTACTACCGCCTGCAGCCGGACAATCCGCGCGATTACATCGACTACACCGGCTGCGGCAACACGCTCGATTTCGATCATCCGCGGGTGATCGCGCTGGCGCTGGACAGTTTGCGCTATTGGGCGGAGGAGATGGAGGTCGACGGTTTTCGCTTCGACCTCGCGGTGACGCTGGCGCGCTCGGAAGAGGCGTTCGACGTTGACGCGCCGTTCCTACGAGCGGTTGCCGCTGACCCGTTGCTCGCAAGCCGCAAACTCATTGCCGAGCCGTGGGACCTCGGACCGGACGGCTATCGCCTCGGCGGCTTTCCTCCCGAGTGGGCTGAATGGAACGACCGTTTTCGCGATTGCGTGCGTGGATTCTGGCGTGGCGACGCCGGTGTATTGCCTGAATTCGGGCGCCGGCTGCATGGCTCCGGCGATTTGTTCGGACACCCCGCGCGCGGCCCCTGGGCGAGCGTCAACTTCGTTACCAGTCATGACGGTTTCACACTGAGCGATCTGGTCAGTTATGCCCAACGGCACAACGACGCCAATGGCGAGGATAACCGTGATGGTCACGGGGAAAATCTCAGTGCCAACTATGGTGTGGAAGGTCCGAGCTCTGATTCCGTAGTCCAGGCTTTACGCGAACGGCAGCGGCGCAACTTGCTTGCCAGCGTATTCCTGTCCCAGGGCACGCCGATGCTACTCGCTGGTGACGAAGTCGGTCGCACCCAACGTGGCAACAACAACGCCTATTGCCAGGACAACGAAATCAGCTGGTTCGACTGGGCCGGTCTCGAAGCGGAGAGCGGGTTTCTTGCCTTTGTATGCGATCTGATCGCGTTGCGGGCAAGCCATCCGGTGTTGCGGCGGCAACGCTTTGCGCATGGCACCGAGCGCACTCCGCTGAACGATTTTGCCGACATCGAGTGGTTGCGCGAGGACGGCATGACGATGAACGAAGACGACTGGCACGATGATGGGCGTCGCTGTGTCGGTATGCTCCTCGCAGAATTCGTTCCGGTCGGACATCTGCGTGCTGAGGAAGACATCATTCTTGTGATCCTGAATGCTGGCGAACAGGCGCTCGAATTTGTGCTGCCCGATGGCGCCATCGCGAGCGGCTGGCGTTGCGTGCTCGCAAGCGGGCACGCTCCAGCGGGCACACTGGACAAGCTTGTGGTTGAACCGCGCACGAGCTACGTCCTGACGCCTGTGCGATGAATCCTGATTCACCGCTTGCGCGACTGGCTGCAGCCTGTGGTATCGAATCCGGCTACCACGATATCTGGGGCACCTGGCATGCGCTGGGTGAAGACACCGCGCGCCGCCTGCTCGGTGCGATGGGCATGGTCGTCACTGATGATCACTCTATTGAAACGGCGTTGCGCGTGCTGTTCGTCGAGCAATGGACGCAGCGTCTACCGCCGGTTTGCGTGCGCCGGGAAGATGAAACTGCCTGGCTGCCGCTAACACTTGGGGAAGCGGAGGAGGGCGCGGCCATACACTGGCGGTTGCGTGACGAGAACGGTAGCGAGCAATCTGGCACCACGCTGGCGGGCGATCATGAGGTACTCGACGAGACCCAACTGGAAGGTCAGCGCCTTCGTCGCCGGCGATTCACTCTTCCATGCACGCCTGGCACCGGTTACCACGAGGTGACTGTCAACATGAATCAGCGTGCGCATCGTGCGGCGCTTATCGTGACGCCGGCGCGTTGCGTGCAGCCTCCTTCCGGGGGTGCGCGCGGACGTCCCTGGGGTGTAGCGTTGCAGCTGTACGGCGTGCGCTCGGCACGCAACTGGGGTATCGGCGATCTTGGCGATCTCGCCCGGGCAGCAACAATATTTGGCAGCCTGGGCGCTGATCTTATCGGAGTCAATCCGCTGCACGCACTGTATCCCGACGCGCCGGACCGCGCGAGTCCCTACAGTCCGTCCAGCCGCGGTTTTGCAAATCCCCTTTATCTTGATATCGAAGCCATTCCTGATTTCGAAGCGTGCGACGCGGCGCGCGCCAGAGTCAGCGCCACTGCCTTCCAGGCCGAGCTCGACCGGCTGCGGTCTACTGATCTGATTGATTATGCGGGTGTCGCTGCGCTCAAGTGGCCGGTGCTCAAAGCGCTCTACCAACATTTCCGTGCGCATGCCATGTCGACCACAAACGAGCGGGCGGCGGCATTCCGGCAGTTTCAGTCCGCTGGCGGGCGGGCGTTGCGCTTGCACGCCATTTTTGAAGTCATTCATGCCGACGCGGCAGGTCAGGTCTGGGCGGATGAGTATCTGGACCCTGATTCTCCAGCCGTGGCGGAGTTCGAACACGCGCACATCATCGACGTCGAGTTTCACGAATACCTGCAATGGATGCTCGCCGAACAGATTGAATACGTGTGCAAGTGCGCGCGCGCCAGCGGCATGCGCATCGGGATGTACCGTGATCTCGCGGTTGCCAGCGATGCTTTCGGTGCCGACGTATGGCGTACACCCCGGGCTTATGCGCGCGACGTCAGCATCGGTGCGCCGCCGGATGACTTCAATCTTCAGGGACAGGTCTGGGGGCTGCCGCCGTGGTCGCCGCGTTACCTGGAAAAAACCGCGTACATCGATTATGTCGCGGCACTGCGCGCAAACATGCACGCCAGTGGCGCGTTGCGCATCGATCACGTGATCGGCCTGATGCGTATGTTCTGGGTGCCCAGCGGCGCGACAGCGGCCGATGGCGCGTTTGTCCGTTATCCGCTGTACGATTTTCTGGCGATCCTCGCCCTGGAAAGCGTGCGGGCGAATTGCGTGGTCGTCGGCGAGGATCTCGGCACGGTCCCGGACGAGTTGCGCGCCGCACTTTATGACTTCGGTCTGCTGTCTTACCGCGTGCTGTATTTCGAGAAACATTGGCACGGTGACCACTCATTTCTCGCCCCAAACGAATTACCTGATCAGGCATTGATGACGGTGACGACTCACGATCTGCCGACGTTCGCCGGGTACTGGTGCGGGCGCGACCTGGAACTGCGCGAGGCGCTTGACCAGTTCCCGGATCGCGAGTCACGCGACCGGCAGTTTGCCGAACGTGACTATGACCGCGAACGCTTGCAAAAGGCATTGGCCAGCGAAAACCTGCTCCCCGATACAATTGAAGACGCGCAAACGGGTCGCCCCTCGAGCGCGTTCATGACCGCTTTACATCGCTTTGCGGCGCGCAGTAACTGCGCATTGATGATGGTGCAAATGGAGGATGTGCTCGGCATTGTCGAGCAGGCCAATGTACCGGGCACGGTACGCGAGCAGCCAAACTGGCGCCGGCGCCTGGACCTGCCGCTCGAACAGTGGTCACAGCACCAGTCGCTTCTTGAACTCGCCGAGGCTCTGGCCGCCGAGCGTGCGTGCTGAGTACGCGATTTTGCATCCCGCACAGGCGCTCGCACGGCCGCTACTTTTTCTACACGCTCGCTAGCGCGCCTGCGTTCGAACTCTGGTTTGGTAAATGCCGCATTCGTGACCGAAACCTGCTGAACGAAATCTGATGGTGGCCGGCGCTCCGCCGCTGGCGCTATTTTGACCGCTGATGCGGCGGACGCCTGGCGACACGCTCAGATGCCAGAGCATCAAGTAAAATGGCGCACTTTTCTGGCCCGACGCAACTTAAGACAAGTTTCATGATACGCACCCGTTTCGCACCCAGTCCTACCGGATACCTGCATATTGGCGGTGCCCGTACCGCACTGTTTTCCTGGGCGTATGCGCGCCGCCATGGTGGGCAGTTCGTTCTGCGTATTGAAGATACCGATCTTGAGCGATCCACCGTTGAATCGACGCAGGCGATTCTCGACGCAATGACCTGGCTGGGCCTGGACCATGACGAAGGGCCGCACTACCAGATGAATCGCATGCAGGACTACCGCGACGTAGCGCAGAAGCTGCTCGATGGCGGAAACGCCTACTGGTGTTATGCATCCCCCGACGAATTGACCGAGATGCGCGAGTCTCAGCGCGCGCAAGGACTCAAGCCACGCTACGACGGCCGCTGGCGCCCGGAGAATGCAAAGGGCAAAACGCCCCCGGCAAACGTCAAGCCGGTACTGCGCTTTCGCAATCCCGATGGCGGCGAAGTCAGCTGGGATGATCTGGTCAAGGGGCCCATAACGGTCAGCAATCAAGAGCTAGACGATCTGGTGCTGTTGCGCACCGACGGTGTACCGACATACAACTTTGGTGTCGTCGTCGACGACTGGGATATGAAAATCTCCCACGTCACTCGTGGTGACGATCATGTCAACAACACACCCCGCCAGATCAATATTTTTAATGCGCTTGGCTTTGAGCTTCCGGCATTTGGTCACGTGCCCATGATTCTCGGCCATGACGGCGAACGGTTATCGAAGCGTCATGGCGCGGTAAGCGTCATGCAATACCACGACGAAGGCTATCTCCCCGAGGCCTTGCTCAATTACCTCGCGCGCCTCGGTTGGGGGCATGGCGACGATGAAGTCTTCTCCGTTGCGCAGTTTGTAGAATGGTTCGATCTTGCTGACGTCAGTCGCTCGCCGGCGAAATTTGATCCGGCCAAGCTCGACTGGATCAACCAGCAATACCTGAAATCGGCGGACGATGCGCGCCTTGCCGCACTGGTGGGGCCGGTATTGCGGTTGCGCGAATGCGACCCGGATCAGGGTCCAGCGCTTGAGCGTGTTGTTGCGTTAATCAAGGAGCGGGCAACGTCCATCGTCGAACTCGCCGATGCGGCGGTGCTGTTCTACCGCGCACTGCATCCTGTCGCTGAGCTGAAAAACAAGTTCTACGCTGCCGAGTCTCGCCCGGCGCTGGAAGCATTGCGCCGGCGTTTTGCGGATCTGGATTGGCAGCGAGAGGCGATCGGCCAGGCAGTGAAAGAGGCTGTCACCGAGTTCAAGCTCAAGATGCCCAAAGTTGCGATGCCTTTGCGAGTCATGGTCACCGGAGAGCCTCAGACCCCGCCGATCGACGCCACACTGGAGCTGATCGGTCGCGACGAAGTGCTTGCCCGAATGGACCGCGAATTGCAGAATTTTCCGGGTTAAGTGTTTCTTTACAGGCAATAAGTGCGTCCGTATAATTCGCCCCTCTTTGCTTTCCGGGGGGTATAGCTCAGCTGGGAGAGCGCTTGCATGGCATGCAAGAGGTCAGCGGTTCGATCCCGCTTACCTCCACCAAGAGTACGAGACGAGACCCCATCGTCTAGAGGCCTAGGACCCCGCCCTTTCACGGCGGTAACAGGGGTTCGATTCCCCTTGGGGTCGCCAAACAAAAAAGCCGGCTTTTAGAGGCTGTGTAAAAACCCGGAGGCCATCTTGTTCGAGGTGGCCTCTTTTTCATTTGTGATTAGATAGCCAGTGCCTTGCAGAGTTGCTTCGTTCCCGGGATGTTAATAGCACGGGTCAGGTTATAAGCGGTCACGGCCAATGCCATCTCGGCTTTGACCTTCTGTATGCCTCTTACCAGGAAACGCCCGCCGTCCATACGCCGCTTGAGCGTGCCAAATGGGTGTTCCACCATGCCGTTGCGCCGTTGCATCATGAGTGGATTGGCCGCGGTGCGATCGGCGACCTCGTTAAGCACGTCTTCCTCGAAGTGGCGCGTCACCCAGCCTCACTGGTGTACAGCCAGTGGCGCTGCTTGTTCGACTGGGTCTTCTTTGGCAAGTGCTCACCGGCCGGGCACTCGTAGTAATCGCCCTCGCCGCAGTAGGTAAACTCCGATTTGTCGAAGTAGCAGCCATCGCCTTGGTTGTTCGTGGCGCGCTGTACCGGCACATAGGGGGCCTGGCAGCGCTTTAGCAGCTGACCATTGGAATAGTTCCTATGGTTTTTAGCAAGGTTTTTTTCCGACCATATCAGGCTTGAACGGTTGTCCTGAAGTCCAGATGGCAAAGGCGATGCGCAGTAGCTTTCTGGCCAGGATCACAATGGCCTCGGTGGTTGCCAAGCCCCTGGCTAGTAGTGCGCGATAAATTGGTTTGAACAATTTTGTCTTTGCCGCTGCTTGCCCAGCCAGGTAGATCAGCCGCCGATCCTCCGCATTGCCCTGTTTGGTCAGGCGCCGCTTGCCCTGATGAGTACCAGAATCCTTCGGGCGCGGGTCCAATCCGTAGGCGGCCACCACCGCATCGCTATTGGCAAAGGGCGTGTGATCGAAGCGATGGGTCAACGCCGCGCTGTTGATAAAGCCAATGCCGCGAATGCGCTGCAGTTGCTTGCGTTTGTTCTCCAGTTCATCGTTGTGTGCAATGACGCGTTTGAGCTCGTTGTTGAGCTCGGCGAGCAGCGTGTTCAGGCTCTTCAAGGCGCCTTGATGCGCGCGCTTTAAGGCGCGGTTGGACCGCGTGCCCGTAGCCCGGATGCTCTGGCGCAGCGCCGTAGTATGACGCACGACGCTCGCGCGTTGGCTGATCAAATCACGCAGCGTGCGCTGCAAGGCGCTGGGTACGACATAACGGGCAATCACGCCCGCGTCCATTGGATCGGTCTTGCCGCGCTGGCCCACGCCCCTGGCGTAAGACGCTACATGCTTGGGGTTAAGGACGTACACGACGTGTCCATGTCCTGCAGCCAGATCAGCCAGCTGCTGATGTAACCGGCCCGTGGC
Source organism: uncultured Burkholderiales bacterium (assembly GCA_951812315.1). Taxonomy (GTDB): domain Bacteria; phylum Pseudomonadota; class Gammaproteobacteria; order Burkholderiales; family Eutrophovitaceae; genus SG8-40. Next base: position 40,977 of record CATOSA010000017.1, on the reverse strand, counting down.
CTCCATGCCGATAACACAGCCTGCGGGAAGTTGTTTGAGCCAGACCACAATGGCCTCGCGCTTATTGGCAATACGCTGGCAAGGTCGCTGCGAGCGCGCCCAGGCAATAACGATTTCGCACTGGCTAATGTCCGCGCCGATGACTTCGATGCTCTTGTGTGAATCAGACATGTAAGCTCCACTTCCACGGCCAATGGCAACAACGGCTGCATACATGGACAACGCCGTGCTCAAGCCGCCCGTATCGCCGTACACTTAAACGTGCCGAGGGGGGCTGTCTTTGCCGCGTTAGCTTGTTTCTATCGGCGGTCAGGTGCGTAAACACTTGCCGCTGCTTCCCAAATCGACGCTCAGAAAGACAGAGTGGGGACATGGCTAGTTCGGTCTGTCCGGTTACGGCAGATAGCCTGCATCGTCCCTCCACCCCGGCACCCTCAGGTGCAGGACGTACCATACAAGCCTGCATCGGCCAGTACCTGCACCCGATCGCGCTGCAGTTGGCGTTGGCTGCGTCGCGCCATGCGATACAACTGCTGCAAATCATTGGCATTTTGTACCACGTCCACATCCACGATCAGGCGGTGCTTGCCATCGACCGTGCTTTGTACGTTGTAGCCAATATGTCCGCGGGGCATCACCCGCGCCTGCTCGTCCGTATCGGGCTGCGCCGAGACTTGCGCATCGTCCATCGCCCGGATGCGTTCGGTTAAGGTCTCGCGCTCGGCCCTGAGTGCGCCAAGAGCGCCTTGGGTGTCGCCGCCGTTGGGCCCTTGGTCATCATTGTCCTCATTGTCTTCGAGCGCATCGAGCCACGCTCCGATCCTGCGATCCAGGCCGCTGACTCGCTGTTGCAGATCTTTCTTGTGTGTGACTCGGCTGCGGCTGTTGTCCGCCCTGAACTTGCTGCCATCAACCGCGATTTGCTCGCCGCCATACAGCGCTTGCGAGCGGCAAAACTGCACGAACGCCCGACACACGCGCGTCAGGGCCACACGGTTGTCCACCCGGAAGTTGGCAATGGTCTTGTGATCTGGCGCCAGCCGGTTCAGCAACCACAGAACCTCGAGGTTCTTCTGGCACTCGCGCTCAAGACACCGTGAGCTGCGTACTCGGTGCATATAGCCGTACAAATACAGCTTTAACACATCACCCGGGTGGTACGGTGGCCGGCCCGTGGCCTGAAGCTGCATGCGGGCAAAACCAAGTGCATTCAAATCTAGCGTATCAACAAACGCGTCGATCACCCGGACTGCATTGTCCTGGCCTATCAGATCATCGAGCCGCTCCGGAAATAGCGTCGCCTGATCCCGGCTTTGTCCCTGAATGTGCATAAAAAAATACCCGCAACAATGTGCGGGTATTTTCTCAAAAACCCCAGACTATTTACACAGTCTCCTATTCGCCGGCTTTTTTCTTATCTGTTGCAACAGTGGGGACCACTACGTAACAGGTGGGCAGGTAGCGCGACGCTCAAGCAGTTAACGAATGCCTTCATCCTTATGGAGCACGGTAAACTGCCACCTGAAATGCGCAACAACACTAGCGATTGAGTCAATCCGTAATGAAAACCGAACACTATCTTGGCGAAGCGTACTCGCCGAGCGAGATCGCCCGAAAAGTCGAGAGTATGGGTGTCGGGAAAGCGCAGCTCGATACGCTTACGCTAGTGACACTGGCGGTTCTTGCGGGGGCACTTATTTCATTCGGGGCGCTTGCTTTTACGGTGGTAATGACTGGATCGAGTTTGGGATTCGGTATCACGCGTTTGCTTGGCGGCGCGGAGCTGTTTACCGGGAACAATCTCCTGGCGATGGCCTGGGCGAGCAAGCGCATCAGAACGCGCGCGCTCGTTCGGAACTGGTTCATCTCCTATATTGGCAATTTGATTGGTTGCCTCGGAACGGTGCTGCTCGCGCTTTGGGCAGACGTTGCCAGTCTGGGGGGCGGGTCCGTTGGCGACACCGCGCTCGGGATCGCTTCCGGCAAGGCCGGCCTGTCTGTCGGGGAGGCGTTTGCTCGCGGGATTTTGTGCAACGTGCTGGTGTGTCTCGCGGTCTGGTTGGCGATGGGTGCGCACAACGTGGCCGGCAAAATTCTGGCGATCATTTTCCCCATTAGCGCATTCGTGATTCTGGGCTTCGAGCATTCAATCGCAAACTGGTTTTTCCTTCCTTACGGAATGGCGCTGGACCGTGAAGGCCTGGTGACGATAGCAGGGGCGGGTACGAACCTCATTGCGGTAACGGCAGGCAATATTGTTGGCGGAACGCTTTTGGTGGCTTCGGTGTATTGGCTTGCTTACTTGCGCGGCGAACGTAGGGGCGGAGACAACGCCTCCTAGCTCGCAGTTGCCTCTTCAAGGCTTGAGCATGGTTGCGACAAGCACCATGAACTGGTCTTTCACCGGATCGGTTGGGATTTTATTTGGAAATTCAATGGTTTCCATTTCTGCCTCATTCGTGTAGAGTGCGCCCTCCAGTTTCGGCTCGCGATATCGCGGGGCGCGCAGGTGGCGGCGTAAAACACCCGTCACCAGCGCAGGACACGATCTTTGCGACCATGGAATGCATGAGCACCTGTAGAGCTGAACGACTGGAGCAATCGGGCATCGCCCGATAGCGGCGAACAACAGGACCTTTAGCGTTCAAATTGAGGTCACGCCGCCAATCAATCCCTCTTGCCTTTCGCTGTTGTGTGGGTCGGAACGTACGGCCCTGCCGTACAGGCCCAGCCTGTGCGCGTATGGCGGAGAACAAGCTTTATATGTCTGCTTCAACATCTGTTACATCAACCGGATTTCACCAATTCGGATTCAACGAATCCATTGTGCGCGGGATTGGCGCACTCGGGTTTGAAACCCCTCGGCCAATCCAGTCCGAAACCATACCGGCCGGCCTTGATGGCCGCGACGTACTCGGGCTTGCGCAGACCGGAACTGGCAAGACCGCGGCTTTTGCGCTGCCCATCCTTCAGCAGCTGCTCACCGGCGGCAGCAATAACCCTCGTGCCCTGGTGCTTGCTCCCACGCGCGAACTTGCCACGCAGATCGCGACCGAGATCAATGCGTTGTCAAAATTCACCCGCCTGAAAGTGGCGACACTTTACGGCGGCGTGTCAATTCGAATCCAGATGAATGCGTTACGTAAACGGCCGCAGATTGTGGTCGGCTGCCCGGGACGCGTGCTGGATTTGCTCGGGCAAGGAATACTCCGCCTGCGCGATGTCGAAACGCTGGTGCTGGACGAGGCTGATCACATGTTCGACATGGGATTCCTGCCCGATATTCGCAAGATTCTCGCAGCCTTGCCCGGGCAGCGTCAGAACCTGTTGTTTTCGGCGACCATGCCAAAGGAAATCAGGGCGTTGGCCACCGATCTGCTGAGTAATCCGAAGGTGGTCGAGCTGGCCGACGCTGCGCCTGCCGCGACTATCGATCATGCGTTGTACCCGGTCGCGGAGCCGAAAAAGCGTGATTTGTTGGAGCACGTGCTCGCACTGGAGGAATGCAACTCGGCCATCGTGTTTACGCGTACCAAGCACCGCGCAAAGCACCTGGCGACTCATCTGGCCAATGCAGGGCACCGCGCCGTGAGCCTGCAGGGAAACATGTCGCAGGCGCAACGCGACCGGGCCATGAGCGGTTTCCGCGCACGCCGCTACGATATCCTCGTGGCAACTGACATTGCGGCGCGCGGCATTGATGTCAGCGGTGTGAGCCACGTGATCAACTTCGATGTACCAAACACCCCGGAGGCTTATACCCATCGTATTGGCCGCACGGGGCGGGCAGAACTGGAAGGAATCGCCTGTACCTTCATTACCACGAACGATCGCGGCTGGGTGCGTGACACCGAACGCATGATCGGTTCACGGATCCCGCTGCGCCCGATTGAGGGATTCAAGCTCGATCCCAACGAAAAACCCGCGGCGCGTCGACAACCGCGTGGCAGACCGAATGGCCCGCGGCCGGCCGGACGGCCAGGAGGAAGACCAAATGACCGGTCAGGCCGCCAACAGCCTGGCAGTCGGCGCGACTCGGCCGGAACTCCGGGACGCAAACGCAAACGGCGCGCCTGAACCATCGCGCGAGTTGCTTCGCGTGATGTGCCCTAATCCTTCGCGGAAACGGACGCGTAGTCATTTGTGTGCACTATGACGGTGCGCGAAAATGTTCGGAGCGAAAGTCCGGCATTGCAATGAGCACGAGTGGCATGGAATGAAAATTTGGGTAGACGCAGATGCGTGTCCAGTAGTGATCAAGGATATTTTGTTCAAGGCGGCAGAGCGGACCAGGGTCGAGTTGACACTGGTCGCAAACAAGTCGATGCGCATTCCGCCATCGCGCCACATCCAAATGCTTCAAGTCTCCAGCGGATTCGATGTTGCCGACAATGAGATCGTCAAACGGCTTGGTGTCGGTGATCTCGTCATCACGGCTGACATTCCTCTGGCGGCGGAAGTGATCGAAAAAGGTGGAAATGCCCTGAACCCCCGAGGCGAGCTGTACTCGGCGGACAGCATCAAGAGCCTCCTTGGCATGCGCGATTTCCTGGACAATTTGCGCGCGAGTGGCGTGGATACCGGTGGTCTACCTGCATTGAGTCAGAGTGACCGCAACGCGTTTGCGAACCAGCTCGACAAGCTGCTAACAAAGCATGCGGGAGATGCGTGACCAGGCGTTTGCGGCCTGCGGCCAGAATCGCAGTTTGATTTGCAGTGGAGTGCGAACGCTGCCTGGACACGAGCGAGCGTTTGAGCAGAAACAGCAGATGCGATTTGGCTGATTTCCAGTGTATCTATGCCATTTTGGCTCCCAGTCTCCAGTGCTTTGACTTAGCCCGCTAGCCGTTAAGATGCAGCATCGTACCGCTGCACTCAAAGAACCCGATAGTCGAGCACGTTGCCCAACTTGCCTTTTCCTCAACCGATCACGCGCGCGAAAGTCGCCGTTCGCGATGGCGCACTATATTCGGACCGCTTTGACGATATCTACCACTCCGTTGCGGGTGGCATAGAAGAAGCGCGCCATGTGTTTGTCGCCGGCAATCAACTGCCGAAACGGTGGGAGGAGGTTGGCAGATTCACTATCGTCGAAACCGGATTCGGCTGTGGATTGAATTTTCTGGCGGCCTGGGACGAATTGAACCGGAGCAACATCAATACGCGGCTTGATTTCGTATCAGTCGAGAAACATCCATTCGCTCGCGATGATCTTGCGCGGGTGCTTCATGCATGGCCGCAACTCGGTACGCTAGCGCACGATTTGCTGGAGGTCTATCCACCGCTGACGCCTGGATTTCATCGGCTTCATCCAGCACCAGGTGCGACTGCCGCGACATATTCAGTTGCCGCGAAGGCGAAACATGGACTCGCCAGAGCCGGTTTTGATGTTCAGAAAAAAGCCGGCTTTGCGCACAAGCGCGAAATGCTGGCCGCACGGTTTCCTGGTGTACGAGAGACGTTTGCAGAGACACGCAGAGTCATAGTCGTCGGCGCCGGAATAGCGGGTGCGTCATGCGCGCTTGCGCTGGCGCGTCAGGGCATTGAGGTCGACTTGATTGAGCGGGCATCGCATCCTGGCGCGGAAACATCGTCCAATCCGGCGGCACTGGTGCGTCCTTTCGTGACCTTGGACAGCGGTGTGCGTAGTCGCTTTGGCTGGGCTGCGTTCTTGTATGCAGTGCGCCGCTATCGTGAACTGAATAATCAAGCGAACTTCCGCTGGCACGGAACCGGAGTGCTGCAGCTGGCACGCGACAAGGCGCATTTGAAGCGGCTCCAGCGCGCGCTCGCACAGTTTGCACTTCCTGACTCGCTGGTTCGTCTGGTCGACGCGCGGGACGCGACGGGACTGTGCGGCGCGCCTATACGCGAACCGGGACTATGGTGCTCGTCCGCCGGCTATGTCGATGGCCAGCTCGCGTGTCAAGCGATGGTAGAGAAGGGAGGGGCATCGATCGCATTAATTGCCGGTACTGAAGCCGCCCGCGTCGAGCGCAGTGATCGTGGCCTGCAAGTCCTGGATGTAGCTAACAATCTGCTTGCGCAGGGGGACAATGTGATTCTCGCGAATGGGTGCCAGGCGCAGGCGCTCATCGCGGAGCATGACCTGCAACTCAGGCCAGTCAGAGGTCAGGTGACGGAGATTCCGTTGACATCCAGCGACTTGCGTACGCCGGTCTGCAGGGACGGTTATGTCACTCCGGGGGTGAACGGGATTCATTAAGTGGGCGGCACATTTGACGAATCGGTTTCGGCGGCGGTCAAAACGCAAGCGGATCACGTAACAAATTACGAGCGTGCGGTCCGCATACTACCGAGTGTATTTGGAAACGCCGAGCCAGACCGTCGGGCGGGTTGGGCAGGCATTCGCTGCGTTAGCCGCGATCGCGTACCTGCGGTCGGTCCGGTAATGGATGAGGTGTCTGTATGTCTGGGCATGGGATCCCGAGGTTTTGGCTGGGCGCCGCTCGCCGATGAAGTGCTTGCGTCGGCCATAGTCGGGGCGTCATGTCCGCTGGAGCAATCAATTGCTACCGGAATTTTGCCGGGACGTTTGCTCTAAGCCGATAAACGCGGGAAATTGGCAACCTGACGCTCGATTGATCGTTCCTCATTTGCGTATGACGAAATTACCTGCCAATGAGGGCCGGTCTCCGGGCTTCGGCCTGGAACTGATTTCTGGGAGTGCTGCGTTTCGTTCATTCTGTTTCGACAGGTCGAGCACGCTGCCACGGACCTGCGTTACACCTCCCATGCAGCAATTGACAAAATGGGTTGGAGTTTAGGTAAGCGATTTCCTTATTTTGGTGTGATCGTCAGCAATTTATCAGCACTGTCGAGTGAGCTCGAGAGTGCCGTGCCGCCGTTGATATGGCGCCGATTCTGTTGAATTGGTTGCAACCCCGCGTTGGCGCATCTGCAGCGCCTGATCCCTGTAAGGATGGCAGGCATTGTGCTAGCCCCTGTTAGTAAGAAACCGGGCTTTCTGGCTGCCGATGAGGGGACCCCCCAAGTGCAGGCAGCGCAGTTCGGCTATGCCAAAAGGGGCGGATCAGCAAAACCGCAAGTGCGAGTTAACTGAGCGTGGGTCGACAACCCTGGTTAACCGTATGCTTGAAGCGGCGATCTGTTCATCTTTCAAAACGACGGATATTGGCGAAGTGATACGTACATTGTGATGACAGTCACTCGCGGGTTGAGGAAGGCCGGAAGCAAATGTGTTGCGGCTGCTCTTAGCGGATATTCCAGTGAACGAATTGATGTAGTTTGGGCAATGGAGGTTGGATAAACATGGCAACTAAACAAGCAGAGAAGAGCGACGCGAAGCCAGATGAAGGCACGCAACTGAAGTGGGACGACACGCGCATGACGAGTTCCTATGCCAACGTCTGCAATGTCACCAGTACCCGCGAAGAAGTGGTGATGCTGTTCGGCGTGAATCAGGCCTGGAACCGTGCGCAAAAGGAAGTGAAGATCCAGCTCACCGATCGCATCATTATCAGTCCATACGCAGCAAAGCGCATGAGCATGATTTTGAAGGGGGTTGTAGACGAGTACGAAAAGCGCTTTGGAGCACTCAACGTTGAGGCTTTGAGCAGCGAAGCAAGTAGCTAGTGTCAATTGCCGAAGCCTGATGGGGCGATTTTATGGCGGGGTACAGGCGGCGGTTGCATGAGAGCACGGTGCGCGATAGCTGTGTTGAAGTGGCCCGCTTGAACCTGAAGACAATCGCAGTGGATTGAATTCATCGGCAGTCGACGCTGGAATGGATAAGAGTCGATGCGTGTTCGCGTTGTCCCGGGCATGATGGCTTCAGGGTATCAGCGCATCCGGGTTCTATCGGGTGTGGTATTAAAAAGACTGGACACGCGAGATGAAAGCGCCTGGCTTGCGCGCCGGCGCTCGAGATCTCGCGTAGTTGCCGAATCAACTAACTGGTCTTGTGTCTATCCAGTCAGGCGGCGCAGATTTATTGATCGCCAGGTCGTTTTCGTTGACTGGTGGTTGGCTGTTTAAGTTACCCGGCCGCGCACGTAACTATCCGTATGGTATAAACGGCGGCCTAACAAAGCTGACCGGGCCATAGAATCCGGCAGCAAGAAGGATTTCAAGGGGACTTCCTGATATCGGGACAGGGGGCGCCGGTGGTAACCGGTGGGGACGCCGATATATCGTTCGGTGGTTCGGTATTTGAAACCTGGATTTTTCAAACGCGCTTCTAATCTGTTGCGCCTGGATGACTCTGCACAGGATCGCGAAGAACGGTTTCGCGCGCTGGTGCAGAATTCGTTCGACATCATAACCATCCACGATGCGGACGGAACGACGCTATACGAATCGCCCGCGGCTTCACGTATTCTTGGCTATCCTGCGGGCGCGCTGGTCGGCAGAACTCCTTTTCGTTCCATCCACCCGAAAGATGACGAGCGCGCTCGCGAGACGTTTGAAAACCTGGCGAGCGGCGGCGACCCGGTGGCGATCGAATTTCGCTACCGCCACTTCGACGGTTCATGGATATGGCTCGAGGTACTTGGCAATAATTTACTCGAACATCCGGGCGTCGGTGGCATCGTGCTCACGTCGCGTGACATTACGGAACGCAAGCACGCCGACGAAAAAACACAATATCTTGAAAACTATGACCTGTTGACTGGGCTTCCCAACAGGGGGCTCATGCTGGATCGCGTGAATCAGGCAGTGGCTCACGCAAAACGCACTCGCGAACGCCTGGCACTCATGCATATTGGCGTGGACCGATTCAAAATTATCAATGAAACTCTCGGCCATTTTGTCGGCGACAGTTTGCTCAAGGCGGCCGCCGATCGAATTAAGAGCTGCACAGACGAGACCAACACAATTGCCCGCGTCGGCGGAGACGAGTTCACGATAATCGTGCCCGATGCGGCACGCCTGCATACCGTATCGGCGACCGCCAGCAAGATACTCGCAGAAATGTCACAGGCGTTTCCTGGCACGTCGCAGGACGTGTTCGTTTCTGCGTCCATCGGCGTAAGCCTGTTTCCCGATGATTCGAAGTCGGCGGATGAGTTGACCAAGCATGCCGACGCGGCGATGTACAGTGCCAAGAAACTCGGCCGTAACAACTACCAGTTTTTTACCCACGCGCTGAATGAAGAAGCCCACGAGCGCATGGTTCTGGAGGCGGGGCTGCGCCAGGCCATGCAGCGTGACGAGATGTATCTCGTCTATCAACCCAAAATCGACCTTGAATCCCGGCAAGTCATCGGGGCAGAAGCATTGCTTCGCTGGAATCATCCGAAACTGGGGCTGGTTGCGCCGGCCCGATTCATTCCTGTCGCAGAAGAATCGGGGATGGTCAGTGAGATTGGCGAGTGGGTGTTACGCACGGCGTGTGCGCAAATTCGCACTTGTCAAGGCATGGATCTGTTTCCACAAATTGCCGTCAATGTGTCTGCGCACCAGTTTCATCAGTATGACCTGTCCAAACTCGTCAGCACTGTCATCCGGGAAGAGCAGATTGCGCCGGAGTCACTTGAGATCGAGATGACCGAAAGTGCGGTTATGCATGATGCCGAGTCTTCGGTTGTCACGCTTGAGCGACTCAAACAACTGGGCGTGGGCATTGCGATCGATGATTTTGGGACGGGGTATTCGAGTCTGTCCTATCTCAAGCGGCTGCCGCTGGATATTCTCAAGATCGACCGTTCGTTTGTCCGCGATATATCCCATGATGCCAACGATGCAGCGATCGTACGTGCCATCATTACACTCGCACGCAGCCTCGGCATGAAAGTGACTGCCGAAGGTGTGGAAGACGAAGCGCAACTGCAATTTCTAAACGCCTACGGCTGCGAATATGCGCAAGGATATTTGTTCGGCGAGCCAATGGCTTGCGACGATTTTACCGAACGACTGCGTCCCAGGAAGAAGCGCGTCGCTTCATAAGCGCGATTCCCGCGCGAAACAAAGAAAAGAATAGTGTGGCCGCGACGTTCAGGCGTTCAGGCGTTCGAGCGAATTGGGCGAACGGGGTCACTTTTGGTGTGCCGGTCTAATATGTGATAACAAGCACTGTGCGAGGCGTCCACGATAGACGCACAGTGATGTGAAAGGATCTGCATGGTGGTGCCAAGAATACTGGCTTTTGCGGGAAGTTTGCGCTCGGCCTCATTGAACAAGAAACTGGTTGCGATAGCGGCCGAGGGCGCGCGCGATGCCGGTGCAGAAGTCACGCTAGTTGATTTGCGCGATTTGCCGATGCCGATCTATGACGGTGATGAAGAGGCGGCGCATGGGCTGCCAGAGAACGCAACGACGTTCAAACGGCTGCTGATGGATCACCACGGCGTGTTGGTCGCGACCCCAGAGTACAACAGTATGTTCCCCGCGGCCTTGAAGAATGCGATCGACTGGGCGTCACGCCGTGAGAACGACGAGAAACCGCTGGCAGCATTTACGGGGAAAGTGGCCGGCGTGTTGTCGGCATCCCCGGGCGCTTTCGGCGGACAGCGCGGACAGGCGGTGCTGCGCTCGCAACTGGCTTATCTGGGAATGGTGGTGGTACCGGCACGCATCGGAATAGGGCGCGCAGGTGACGCCTTCGATCCTGGGGGCAGGCTCAAGGATGACAATCAACACCAGTCCGTGCTGGAGCTGGGCGCTCAAACAGTGAGCTTTGCGCAGCGGCTGCTCCTGTGACCAAACAGATAAATGAAAACGCAGCGCCACAATGTTCCGAACCCGATCCGGTGATAGGGTCCGGTGGAGAACTACGCAGTAATTTTTGAGTTCAATCTGCCGAAAAGGCTTGATGTGATGATGCGATCGGGGCCAACGTGCGTTTACTAGGCGGTTTTGTGATACTGCTGTTCTGGTCTTTGTCTGCGGCCATTGCCGAAGACTGGGTCGAAGTTGGCGCCGACATGGAAGCCAAATTCTACGTTGATGTCGATTCAATTGAATTTGTGAAAGACAATTTGCGCGTCACCAAACGCGGCATCTACACGCATATCCTGACCGAGTATCTGGGAGACAAAGCTGTTGTCTTCAAGGAAACCCGCGGCATTGTCGAGATGGACTGCGAGCTGCGTGTTAATCGGATATTTCGTATCGATATGCTTGACCAGCACGGTGAAGTGGTGTGGTCTTCAGGCGATATGCCGCGGCAGCTGTGGCTCGGCGTAAGACCCAATTCGCATGCCGAAACAACACTGGAAGTGGCTTGCGCGCGGTTTCATCAGACTTGACAGTTCTCCAGTCAATCTAACGCTGCCTGCGATAGGGCGGCAGTGAGGTTTGCAGCACGCTGCACCTGGCCAAAAGCCGAGCGACAATCCGGTGGCCGAGAATGTTGCGCACGCAAATTCATTCAATCCTGGCCAGTACGGGAGTGGATCGAATCCGGCGCCTTAATACGTATCGTCCACGACAAAACGGGCAGCGCGAGCTACCCGTTCACATCCAGCTAGTTTTTCCGAAACGTCAGTTGCCGGCTAATTGCTGCGCGGGTCGTCCTCGGGATTGACATAGCGGATGTCAGAGTTCGGACCCATTCCCATTTCCTGGATGATCACTTCGCGCCGCGCCCAGGCGTAATGGGGTACTTCCGCCTCGGTTACATAGAATGCGCCGGGCTCGAATTCGTGCATATTCATCGCGTCGTATTCTTCGCCAACGCCAGTCCAGTAGGTTCCCTTTAACACGGTCACATTCCTCGCGTCGGAGTGGCGGTGCGGCGGCAGCTTGTATCCAGACGGCATCTTTGCACGGAAGATGTATGGCCCCGGTTTGGTCGGGTCGCCGTAGAGAACAACAATACGCATGCCCCACGGTGTCGAATCGTTCCTCTTCCATTTGAGATTGTCGGGCTCGGCCATCACGAAGTTGCTTTTCATCAGCACCGTCATGCCGCCATGCATATCACTGTGCGCTATCGGCAGTGCGGTTATGCCGAGCGCCAAACCCAGCGCCAGCGTCGGCAATTTGAGACTTGCATGCATTTCAGATTCTCCTCTTGATTTTCAACATCTTGAGATTGATTTGGCCGAAGGCGATGTTATCACCATTCCGTCTGGATCCGGATTCAGGCGACCGCGGGTGAAGTAGCCGAGTTTCGATTGGAAGTCAATGTATTGGAAACAAATATAGCGTCTGGCGGCAAAAATCACGCGGGACATTGTGATCAGGCGCGCAAGGGGATATGCTCTCGCCTAGAAAAGGTGGGACCGGGTACTGGGGACCTTTTTTTCGTGGCGTCTGGCAGCAAGTCAGCACGTCGTCCAGTGTCAAGAAAAACCGTATGTAAACGGGGGTAGGAGTATGATTTCATTAAGAGTTAATGGTGTAAGTCGCCAGTTTAACGGCGATCCAAGGATGCCACTGCTGTGGTATCTGAGGGATGAACTTGGGCTTACCGGATCAAAGTTCGGTTGTGGTTCCGGACTTTGCGGAGCCTGCACGGTTCACCTCGATGGCGGCGCAGTCCGTGGTTGCATTACTTCGGTCGAAATGGCAGCCAACAAGAACGTCACGACGATTGAAGGCCTGGATGCCAATGGCAACCATCCTGTTCAGCGCGCGTGGCGTGCCCACAATGTGCCGCAGTGTGGTTACTGCCAGGCAGGGCAAATCATGCAGGCCGCATCTTTGCTGAATCAGAATCCGGATCCGTCGGACAAGGAAATTGTTGACGGTATGGCCGGGAACATCTGCCGCTGTGGTACCTATCAGCGCATTTTCGCAGCGGTTCGTTCAGCCGCGACGGAGGTTTGATATGGCTACCATACAGAATATAAGCAGACGTGATTTTCTCAAGACCACTGGCACCGCAGGTGCACTTGTTATCGGTGCCAACTTTGTACCGGGTGGATTGGTCAAGGAGGCGCAAGCCCAGGCCGTAGCGAGTCCAAATCTGTTCGTCAGTATCGCAGGCGACGGAGTGGTAACCATTACCTGCAGCCGTGCAGAAATGGGCCAGGGCGCACGTACCGGTATTCCAATGATTCTCGCCGACGAGCTGGAAGCAGACTGGGATCGTTGTACCCTCTGGCAAGCACCAGGTGATGAAACCAAGTACGACCCGGCTGGCAAGGACGGTCAGAACACCGACGGTTCACGTAGCACGCGTCATCACCTCGATGTGATGCGCCAGCTCGGTGGCGCTGCTCGCAAGACGCTTGAGTTAGCTGCGGCCCGTAAGTGGGGTGTGAGTTCGGGCGACGTATATGCCAGACACCACCGTGTCTACAACTCCCGCACAGGCAAGTCCTTTGATTACGGCGAACTCGTAGATGTTGCTGCAGGCATCAAGTTGCCGGAAGGCGATATTCCGTTCAAGGACAAGTCGCAGTGGAAATACATCGGCAAGGACATGCCCGGTGTTGATAACTTCGACATCACGACCGGTGGCGCCAATTTTGGTGCGGACATCAGCATTCCCGGAATGAAGATTGCCGTGATCGAGCGTTCGCCGGTGTTTCGTGGCAAGGTCAAGTCCTATGATGCGAGTGCAGCGCTGAAAGTGCCTGGTGTAGAGAAGGTTGTTCAGATTCCGCACCTGCCTGACGACAAGCCGCAAGAGTTTCGCGCAATGGGTGGTATCGCAGTTATTGGTACCAATACCTGGTCAGTGATGGAAGGCCGCAAGAAGCTCAAGATCAAGTGGGACAGTGGTCCCAACCGCGTCCACAGCTCGCGTACATACGACAACAAGCTGCGCAAGTCCGCCAAAAAAGGCGGCGTAGTCGTTCGCAATCGCGGCAACTTTGATCGTGCCATCAAAGGCGCATCAAAAGTGGTTGAGGCGGATTACTTCGTGCCTTACTTCATCCACACACCGATGGAGCCGCCGGCGGCAATCGTTGATGCCAATGCGCGTCCGGTCAAGGTGTGGGCATGTACCCAGTCACCCAATGAAACCCGTCAGTATGTCAGCGAAGCACTCGGCCTGAAGAAGACCGATATCGAGTGCTGGCAAACACTGCTTGGTGGTGGATTTGGTCGTAAGTCCAAGCCTGACTATGTCTGCGAGGCAGCGATCCTGTCCAAGATGGTGGGTGCGCCGGTACGCGTCCAGTGGACTCGTGAAGACGATATCCAGCAAGGCTACTACCACACCGCCAGTGCGCACACGATGAAGGCTGGCCTCGATTCGAGCGGCAAGGTCGTCGCGTGGAAGCATTCCGGCTCGTGGCCGTCAATTCTTGCTCTGTGGAATCCGGCCCAGAAAACCGGCTTCGGTATTGAGTACGGGTTGGGAATGGTCGACGCACCGTATAACAGTGTCCCGAACATCAGGATCGAGAACGGCGAAGCGGATGCCCACATCCGGGTCGGCTGGTATCGCTCGGTCAACAACATTCAGCACTCGTTTGCCCAGAACTGTTTTGCCTATGAACTGGCAGCAGCAGCCGGGCGCGACCCGCTCGAAATGTTGCTCGAGATGATTGGTGACGCAGACAATATGGATCTGGCCAAAGATGGCGTGAAAGAGTACTGGAACTATGGTGACCCGGTTGAAGATTGGCCGGTCATGCCTGTCAGACTCTCGAACGCACTGAGGACGGTTGCCAAGAAGGCTGGCTATGGCAAGAAGCTGCCCAAGGGACACGGGCTTGGCCTGGCTGTCCACCGTAGCTTCCACAGCTACGTGGCAACTGCGGTCCATGTGGTTGTACACGACGATGGTACATTCTCGATCCCGCAGGTTGATACTGCTATCGACTGTGGCCGCTACGTGAACCCGGAAGGTGTTCTCAAGCAGGTCGAAGGTGCGGCTATCTACGGCAACACCATCGCGCGCTATGGCAAGATCACGACCAACCGCGGTGCAGTGCAGCAGAGCAACTTCCACGATTATCCGGTCTCGCGGATCAGCAACTCCCCGCTCAATGTCCGGGTCCATATCGTTGAAGACTTTGTGCACCTGCGTCCATGTGGCGTCGGTGAGCCAGGTGTGCCTCCATACACACCGGCATTGATCAACGCGATCTACGAAGCCACTGGCAAGCGCATTCATACACTGCCGATCGGCGACAAGGTCTAACGTCTGATCATCACAGGAGACACTCAGGCGGCGAGGGCAATCCTCGCGGCCTGATGATCCGGAAGTTTGAACGCCCCTCTTTCGAGGGGCGTTTTTTATTGTCCGTCGATGCCGGCTACAGGAGCGGGGCATCCATGCTCGTCGCACTGGACAAAAAAATGGCGCCCATGATGGAGCGCCATTTTTTTCGTAGATTGACAGGCTAGCTGATACGTGCAGACTGCGGTTCAAAACTCGTGCTGAGCAATCCTGAATGCGTCGTCCCAAGTCTGACTCATCATTTTTTGGGAATTCAGCGCGGCAATTCTTTGAGCATGTTTGTAACTGCGTAGTCGAGACGCTTCTTGACGACTTCCGTTGTTGGATCGTCCTGAATCTCCGCAGTGGCCAGTCCAGCCCAGATCACGACTTCGGTCTCGGCATCCACAAGCACGATTGAAAGCGCGCCCAATGGAACGTTCTCGAGTACATCGATTTCGCTTTCCGGATCGACCTTGTATTGCATTACGTCCATGTCAACGCCAGCCGCGAACACGACGATCATGTCCGGGGTAAAGGAATCCTCGACCATTCCGCGTTTGCGAAGCTCGCGATCGATCAAGAACTTGATTTCCGAGTCCGCATCAAAAGCGGGCGGTTCCCATCTTCCGGTTTCGTCGTAAACGATGGTTGCTGATCCGAGCCACGCGTAGCTCTTGTACGCGCTGAAATTCGCTTTGGGATCGGCGTCGGCGTCAACTAATATGTCTTTCGTAACACTGGTCGCACAGCCGGTGGCGAACAGCAATACGGTGAGCAAGGAAAGGAAACGACTTTTAAGCATAAGGGTCTGGTTATCCTGTGACATGAATCGGTTTGGAAATAGCAAGCCCGCGAGGCGTGCCGGGTACAGTCCTGGTTAACAGAACTGGATAGAGGTGCTATTAGTGCGGCGAGGATGCTAGCACGAAGCGCTTGTTTTTGAATCTATCAGCTGGGGGCCGGACAGTGGCATGGCGACGGCTGGCTGGTACTGACAAGCGAACTTTCGTCCGCCTGTACTTCGCTGACCATACCAGGAACATCGAACCCCGGAGACATCGAACATGGTGCCCGGAAAATCCCGCCATATCATTGATTTACATAACTATTATGGGCAAAGGCGGTGACATTTTCTGAAACAGGCGCTGTGCGTTGCGAATGCAGCGGCCTTCGTGTTTGGCTGCTCAAAATACACCCGCAAAACAGGGTTCAAGAAATCGCAGGCTCGCTCGAAATTGTGTGCCGTGATGCAATGAATCAGCTTCGAATTCTTTGCGCTGATACGCTGAATTCGCGTTAAGGATTATGCAAACAGTCCCCCCTTAATCGAATAACATCGCATTTTTTATAAGGATTCTGGCGCCCATTGTATTTACTAGCCGTTTGCCGTCCGTTATCATCCGCACCTGCGAAGGGGGTATAAGAATCATATGAGGGGGACATCGGGATCCTGTCCGTTAATCTCGATCCGAAAGCAGGCGATGCAGTGTGTATTACGCCCGGTCGTTGTCTGGACGCCGGGTACTAGGCGGCTCTGGTGCACAGCGCGCCGTGCTTCTCTGCACGTCATCCCTGCAAACAATTTCTTGTTACCCGCGACGGCATCGGCAACTAGATGCTTCGAGGATTTCCAAATAACAATAGTTCGAAACATTCGACGTTAAAATCACTGCAATGATTGCCGGGATTAAGGGGTAAGCTCAATGGTGTTCGCAATTGTTCTAATTTTGTTGATTTTTGGTTCGCTGCTGTTCCATGTCGTGAGTCCGTGGTATTTGACGGAACTTGCGTCCAACTGGAGCACCATCGACTTCACGCTTGACCTGACGTTCTGGGTCACAGGCGTCGTGTTCGTTGCCGTGAACCTGTTTATGGCGTATGCGGTCATCAAGTTTCGCTATAACCGGAATCGACGTTCCGAATACAAGCCCGAAGACAAAAAGCTCGAAGGATGGCTTACTGGCATCACTGCCGTCGGTGTGGCGGCCTTGCTGACACCAGGCCTGTTCGTCTGGGCTGACTTTGTTACTGTTCCGGAAGACGCGCATGTCGTAGAAGCCGTTGGCCAGCAGTGGAACTGGAGTTATCGCCTTCCCGGCGAGGATGGAAAATTGGGTGCCGTCGAATCACGTTTCATCAGTGACGACAATCCGTTTGGCATGGATGCCGATGACCCGGACGGTCAGGACGACGTGCTCATAACCAGTCAAACCGTTCACGTTCCACTCGATAAGCCGGTGAAGTTCAATTTGCGTTCCCTGGACGTGCTTCATGATTTTGCGGTGGCCCAGTTTCGCGTAAAAATGGACCTCGTACCGGGGTTGGTATCTTATTTGTGGTTTACGCCTACACGGACTGGTTCGTTCGAAGTCCTGTGCGAAGAACACTGTGGCCTTGCGCACTTCGCGATGCGAGGGATGGTCGTCGTCGATGAGCAGGCAGACTACGACGCCTGGCTGGCTGCCCAGCCCACGTACTCCGAGATTTTGGCAATGAAAGCAGGCGATCCGAGTGTCGGAGAAGGCACATATGCCGTATGTGTAGCCTGTCATGGGGCTGCAGGAGAGGGCAATCAGGCACTTAACGGGCCGAAGCTGGCTGGTCAGGAAGGCTGGTATATGCGGCGCCAGCTCCAGAACTTTAAATCGGGCGCGCGTGGAGCGCACGAAGATGATGAAACGGGTAAGCAGATGGCGGCGATGGCGGGGATGCTCGTTGATGATGCGGCCATTGAAAACGTCATCGCGTATATCGAGACGCTGCCGGACAATCCACCGCCAACAACGATCGTCGGTGATGTCGCCTCAGGGGAAAAGATTTACAGGAATTGTTCCGTTTGTCACGGCGTAAATGGAGAAGGCAAAGCCGCTACCAGGGCACCCCGCCAGGCGGGCATGAGTGACTGGTATATCGCCAGTCAGCTCAAGAAGTTCCGTGACGGCATTCGGGGTGCACATCCGGACGATGATTTCGGGATGCAAATGAACTTGATGGCAGCGATCTTGCAAACCGAAGATCGGGTCAACGACGTTGTCGCATATATAAATACTTTGTCTGGAAAGAAACCTCAGCAAGTCGCCACTAGGGAGAATCACTGATGTCAGAGACGACCGCCCATGATGCCGTGGATTTTGCCCCGCCCGCAGAAGTGGGGGAAATGGAGCTTTACCACGCAAAGACCTGGATAGGTAAATATGTATGGAGCCAGGACGCCAAGGTAATCGCCATTCAATATGGTATTACGGCCATCGCCATCGGCCTGGTTGCGTTGGTGCTGTCGGTGATCATGCGACTGCAACTGGGTTTCCCGAACACGTTTTCCTTTATCGATCCTTCGAACTATATTCAGTTCGTCACGATGCACGGCATGATTATGGTCGTTTATCTGCTGACGGCACTGTTCCTCGGCGGATTCGGCAATTATTTGATTCCGCTGATGGTCGGAGCAAGAGATATGGTCTTCCCATATCTGAACATGATCAGTTATTGGGTGTATCTGGCGGCAGTGCTCATTCTGGTAGCAAGCTTTTTCGTGCCGGGCGGCGCGACGGGCGCAGGATGGACCTTGTACCCACCTCAAGCGATTACCGAAGGAACGCCGGGCTCTGATGGTGGAATCATCCTGATGCTGTTGTCGCTGGGCGTGTTCATCATCGGGTTCACGATGGGCGGTTTGAATTACGTTGTTACGGTGTTGCAGGCGCGCACGCGCGGCATGTCCCTGATGCGCATGCCGCTTACCGTGTGGGGAATTTTTGTCGCAACGATCCTTGCATTGCTCGCATTCCCGGCGCTGCTGGTCAGCGCGATCATGATGCTGCTGGACAAGCTGATCGGCACCAGTTTCTTCATGCCGGCTATGGTCTCATTGGGAGAGCAAACGGCGTATGACGGCGGCAGCCCAATACTGTTTCAGCACCTGTTCTGGTTCTTTGGACATCCCGAGGTCTACATCGTTGCCTTGCCGGCATTCGGAATCGTTTCTGACTTGTTGAGTACACATGCCAGAAAAGCCATTTTCGGATACCGCATGATGGTCTGGGCAATCGTTGCGATTGGCGGCCTGAGTTTCATCGTGTGGGCGCATCACATGTATGTCAGTGGCATGAATCCGTACTTCGGATTCTTCTTTGCTACGACGACGCTCATTATTGCAGTGCCGACCGCGCTCAAGGTGTACAACTGGGTGCTGACGCTATGGCGCGGCAATATTCGCCTGAATGTCCCGATGCTGTTCGCGATCGGCTTTGTGTTTACCTTCATCAACGGCGGGTTGACAGGTTTGTTCCTGGGTAATGTGACGGTAGATTTGCCGTTGTCGGACACTTATTTTGTTATCGCGCATTTCCACATGGTGATGGCGGTATCGCCGGTTCTTGTTATTTTTGGCGCTATTTATCACTGGTATCCGAAGATCACCGGCAGAATGTACGATGATGGCTTGGCAAAAGTCCATTTCTGGCTGACTTTCCTTGGGACCTACGCCATCTACTATCCGATGCACTACTTGGGTCTCGAAGGTATTCCGCGGCGTTACTTTGCTTACGGCGACACCGCGTTCATGTCCGAGTCTTCCCAGGACCTCAATGCGGCGATCACGATTGCGGCGATCGTCGTCGCGTTGGCCCAGTTGTTCTTCATCTACAACATGATTGTCAGTTATTTCCGCGGCAAGAAGGCTGATCCAAATCCGTGGGAAGCAACGACTCTGGAATGGCAGACAGCGGATAACCCTCCGAAACATGGCAACTTCGGTCCGGAACTACCGGCTGTATATCGGTGGGCGTACGACTTTGGCGTGCCGGGAGCGGCGGATGACTATATTCCGCAGAATGTTCCGCCCAAGGACGTGAAAAAGGCGTAGGTGCAAGTAGCCCGTAGCTAGAGTTTTGGCTCGAAAGGAAATTCATTGAGCATTGTGCTGGTTTTTCTCGCTCTGTTGATGGGGGCGGTCGTTTGGTGGCTGGTCAAGCAAACCATCAATGTGCAGCCTTGGGTTGCGCATCCTGCGACAGACAGCGTTCGTGACGAAGGCATCAGATCGCCGATTACGAGCAAGCCGCTCTCCAATATCAAAATCGGGCTCGGTGTATTTCTCGCGGTTGCGACATCATTGTTCGCGTTGTTCATCAGTGCGTATTCAATCCGCATGGAATACCCGGACTGGCGTCCGATCACGGAACCGGCGCTGCTTTGGACCAATACAGCTATCCTCGTATTGAGCAGCGTTTTTCTTCAATGGGGTTGGGTTGGTGCGAAACGAGGCAACCTTCAGACAGTCTGGCTCGGCGTGGGCATTGGTGGCGCTTTTTCGATTGCGTTCATATTTGGCCAATGGACCGCATGGGAACAACTTGCATCGGCCGGATTTTTTGCGATTGGTAACCCGGCGATCGGTTTCTTTTACGTTCTGACCGGTGCGCATGCGTTGCATCTGATTGGCGGTCTGGTCGCGTTGTCGCGAACCGTATCGCGTTTGTGGCGCCGACAGGACATGGAGTCCATCAAGGTCGGCGTCGAATTGTGCGCCGTTTATTGGCATTACCTGTTGGTCGTTTGGTTGATCTTATTTGGGTTGTTGTTGACAACATAACAAGAAGGGGTCTCGAAAGTGTCTGAATCTGTCCAGTTACAACCCGGTCTGAAGGGTCTCGTAGCCGATTGGTCTTCCGATCAGCGCGCATTCAAGGGCGTGCCTTGGGGCAAGGCCATGATGTGGATCTTCTTGCTCAGCGACACATTTGTGTTCTCCTGCTTCCTCGTAGCGTACATGTCGGTACGCATGACGACGATGGTGGAGTGGCCGAACCCGAGTGAGGTGTTTGCACTCGAAGCCTTTGGTACACCTGTACCGCTTCTGCTGATCGCCATCATGACTTTTATTCTCATTACGAGCAGTGGCACGATGGCCATGGCAGTGAAGTTCGGGTATGAGAAGAATCGCAACGTCACGTTCTGGTTGCTGATCATTACAGCATTGCTCGGTGCGTCGTTTGTTGGCATGCAGGCTTTCGAATGGACCAAGCTCATTCAAGAAGGTGTTCGGCCCTGGAGTAATCCGATGGGTGCGCCGCAGTTTGGCGCGGCATTCTTCATGATTACCGGGTTCCACGGTACACACGTGACCTTCGGCGTGATATTCCTGATTATCATCGCGATCAAAGTCCGCAGGGGTGACTTTGACCACGAACGGCCCGGGTTTATGACCGGGCGCAAGGGACGCTACGAAATGGTTGAAACGATGGGCCTGTACTGGCACTTCGTGGACTTGGTTTGGGTATTTATTTTTGCATTCTTCTATTTATGGTGATGCGTCTGGCCGGGTAACAATACACACCGTAATTCAGTGAACAAGTAAGGGGAAAAGAATGGCAACGGAAGGTCAAGAGCATCCGATTAGTACCTATTTTTGGATATGGGGATTGCTGTTCGTGCTGAGCGCGTTCTCGTACATGGTCGATTACATGGCGTTTCAGGGCTACTTGCGCTGGAGCCTGATTCTTATTTTCATGTTCCTCAAGGCAGGGCTTATCGTCGCCGTGTTCATGCACATGATGTGGGAGCGTTGGGCGCTAATTTACGCCATACTGGTACCAACGTTGGCGATCGGCGTTCTGATCGCATTGATGGCACTGGAGGCCAATTACGTATTCGGGACGCGCGAAATGTTCTTCACTGACTGGAGGCAGTTCTTCCAGGGCGGAGGACACCACTAGGGATACAATAAAGAAACTGGCGATGTCAGCGCTGCTGGACTAGTCCGGCAGCACTGCTGAAGCCGGACATAGTGGCGAAGCGATGGGTGCGCAATTGTTATGGTTGCGCACTTTTTTGCCTGGGGGTTCCGCAATGAGGGGTGCCACGTGGCTCGACGGGCAGGCGGAACCGGCGCGTACGATCTCAACGTGCCTGAACTCCGGATCTACGAATCTGGCGTTGCATGAGGTGCAGTGCCACTTCGAGCGCAGTTCGGACCGGGATCGATCAGCTATGTATCTGTTGCTGGTTGCTGAACGTATCGCCCGAAACTTAATGCCGATACCTTGATCGAGAACAAACCAGTGATCTTCGAAACAGTCATTGTTGGGGACGCATTGAGGGTGGCGCCGAAAAGATCGGTCTTTCGCCAAAGAGCAACAGCTTTTCTAATCCATGAAGATTGAGAACAGGATATATCCCGGCACCCCAAACAGAAACCACAGCACAAATGCGGTCACAATAAGCGCGCCAATCGACTGTATGATGCGTACCCAGCGTTTTGTGGGACGTTTGTTATTGGAATTTTCGCCGACCGCCATTGTCATTAATGTGATTGCCCATCTTCGCTGTAAATGAATTTAGTTTATCAGTAATTTGCACCGGAATTCTTGTACTGGCATAAGTGGGTTGCTGTTTAAACAATTGATAACAATTATTTTTTGCGCGGCGCGCGTGGCGCCGTGAGAGAAGTGAGCCGAACTGTCAAAAATGGAATTTCTTCTTTGTCCAATAGTCGGTTTGGGCAAAACCGTCTCGGTCGGAAGTGGGCGGAACGCAGCAAGTACTGGCGGCGTGCGTCTGGAAGGGCAGTCTGTGTCTGGCCCTTGCCATGCTGAAATTCAGCAACTTGGCCAGTCTGTACCAGTTCGGTATTCTGACAGCATCTGGGCGGGGAAATCGTCGATGCTAAGACCGGGCTGATATTCATGCCTCAGCACGTTTTGCGCTGGCCGGTTTTGCGCTGGCTATGTGCAGGTTTGTTTACAACACTGATGGCGGGCTCGCTGTGGGCTGGCGGGGGCATGGTATTGCGTGATGACAAGTGCATCATCGAGATCGGTTTCTACGACGCACACTTCACCGCGTATCAGCCGCAGACTCGCGGTAACGAACAATTTTGTCAGGAACTTCCAGATGTAGGGGAGACCTTGTTTGTGCTCGACTACTTGCACGGCAGCATGAAAGAGGTGCCGATTGACTTTCGAATCATTACTGATGTGACCGACCTGGGCAGATTCGTCCAGGTAAGTGACATAGAAGCGATCGAGAATATCGAGCCGATCACCGTGTTTTATCATGAACCAACAGTGCATTCAGACGCTTCGATGTCGGTCGATCATACTTTTGCGGCGCCCGGCAATTACATTGGGGTTGTCACGGCCGGCCATCCGACCAAAGATGCAATTTACAGAGCCGTGTTTCCATTCACCGTCGCCAAGAACGACTATACCTGGCTAATGCTTTCTGGTTCGGTGATTATCCTGTTATTGCCACTGGGCTACCGTTTCTTGCGGCGCCGTGGGGCAGTAGCGCAATGAAAGTAGTGCAATGAAAGCGGCGCAATGAAAGTGGCGCAATGAAAAAACGTTGGTTGTGGCTGATCGCGATTGTGCTTGCGCTCGTTGCGTTTCCACCGCAGTGGTACCCGTTGCCAGTTCGAATACAACTTACTGCTTGGTTCGGCGCGAGCGACTACCGGCCGCTGCCGTCTTCACGCGAGATGCCCGCCGTCGACCCTGAGCCGTTCTGTCCGGAAGATGCCTCCGGTTGGCGTAAGGCGCAAACTATAGAAGGCGTGAAAGTATCCGCTTCCGCCTCATGCGTTGCGGACAACCCGTATGCGGTCGCGGCATTCGTCAAAGGTACCAACAATGTCAACCAACAGACATTGCTTGCCAGTGAGCTGACTGCCGATGCGGTGGAAAAAGGGCGCGATCTGGATGGTGACGGCGATCCTGACGAAATCCATATTCGCCTGGAAGTTACGGAACTCAATGGCGGTTCTCCAGTGTCGCCGAAACCGGTCACCCAGTATGACATCGCGCCAGGCATACAACCCGGTCTATGGGTGTTTGCACCAAAGTTCGTTGGTATGGCTGTAGAGAACTTCGAATCGCAGCGCGCGCGGGCATCGTTGCGCCTGCCGTCGCCGGCGATTCGCATCGAGCAGGGTGATCAGGTGCGAATCACGCTCGAAAACAGCCACTACATGCCGCATACCATCCACCTGCACGGGGCAGATCACGGCTTCGTCGATGTCAGTGGCGAGGGCAATGACGGCGTACCGATTACCAGCGAAGTGCCGGTGATGCCCGGCTTCTCGCGCACCTATGAGCTGACGCCCCGCCATGCGGGCACGATGTTCTACCATTGCCACGTACAACCCCACGTACACGTCATGATGGGTCTGCAGGGATTGTTCGTGATTGAAGAGAACAAACCGAACAATTGGCTACAGACCATGAACGTCGGCGCAGGTCTTGTGCGTGCGCCGTCAAAGTCACTTCTGAAGCAGTATGACCGCGAATATGATTTGCACTACCAGGACCTGGACAAGGAACTTGGCCGGCGCATTCGCGAAAACAACGATCCACGGCTGATCACCCGCTCGATGCATCGCGACTATGACATTACCGATGCCACTCCTGATTTCTTCACGTTAAATGGCCGATCATTCCCGTATACATTTCGCGAATCACTGCTGGTCGGCAAAGACGACGAGCGCATCAAGTTGCGCGTTGTCAACGGCGGCATGAAAGGCATTGCGCTACACACGCACGGACACAAGTTCACGGTAACGCACAAGGATGGTGCCGCACTTCCGCGTGGGTCGGTGGTACCGCAGGACGTGGTCTGGGTGGCCACCAGTCAACGCGTCGATCTGTCCCTGACCTTGCACAACGACGGCCTGCACGCCTACGGACAGGGAATCTGGCCGTTCCACGATCACCAGTACCAGGGGATCACCAACGATGGAATTGGTCCGGGCGGCAATCTCAGTGCCATCGTTTACGCCGAATTTGTTGACGAGAACGGCTGGCCGCGTACGCAAGGTGTGTCCTGGGACAATTACTTCACGCAGGAGTACTACCGCAAGGAAGTCCCCATATGGCAGGCGTATGCACCAGGATTGTTTGGCGACACCAGGGCTGACTGGTGGATGGTCACGCGCCTGATCGCATTGGTGATGGCTGCCGGTCTGATGATAGGACTCGTGCTCGCGCAACTGCGCCGCCGCAGGTAATTACGCATACATGAAGAACTGGATTCTGGCACTGATGCTGGTAACTCCGGCGATTGCGTCGGCCGAGGCTGACGATCAAGGCCACGAAACGCACCAGGGTCATGAGGCGCAGGGCCATGTAGAACATCAAAGCCATGAAGGGCACCAGGATCACCAACGAGTCCAGGTCGACGAAGAACACCAGAGTCACGACAATCATCAAGGGCACGAATCGCAAACGGGTCATGAAGTGCATCAACGTCGCAATGAGCACCAAGATCATGACGTGCACCAAGGTCATGACGAGCACCTGGATCAAGAGGAGCAGCTGGGGCAGGAAGAACATCAGGGACACGATGAACACCGGGGCCATGACCAGCATCAGGTACAGGAACAACATCACGCTCAAGAAGTGCACTCCGGCAGCCACGAACATCAAGGCCATCAGGAGCAAGGGACCAATCAGGAACATCAGGGACGCCAAGAACACCAGGAACACCGAGGACATCAAAGTCACCAGGGTCACGACGGCCATGAGGGCCACAGCATGACGGTTGATGCGACGGGCGCCGTCATGAATGAAAACGTCGACCAGCTACCTCGCGGCTGCGACCAGATAAGCCGTGACCACGAATTCACCATATACGCAGGTCAGAAATACGCCAGCGAGCCCGGCATGATCTTCGGCATGAGCGAGCACGAAGTGAACGTCGATCCCTGTAGCCGTGTAAACGTCACATTCATAAACGATGACGAAGTACGCCATCAGTGGATGGTGCACGGACTTCCCAAGTATCTTTACCCGGCCGGCATGTTTCACATCGAGGCGTCAGGCGGAACGTCGCGAAAAGGTACGTTCATTGTCCCCGCCGAGGAACGCAACTATCTGATTCATTGCGACGTCGCCCAGCACATGGAAATGGGTATGCGCGGCCAACTGGTTGTCGGCGATGGCGGGGGTGATCTGTGGGGTGTCGCTGGAGTCAGCGATGCGTTTATCCGCGCGCCGTACTGGCCGCGGTCGTGGCTTTTGTGGGGCGGTGTGATTATTGCGCTTTGCGCCTCGGTTTTTGTTGCTTGGCGCTACGCTGCAATCCGATCCTGGCACTGATAACCTTATTCCGCTGACGTGGGTGTTCAGTGATTTGCCGAGATATTCTGTCCATGACTGAGTACCACTAAATGTCCCCGGGACATTCAGTGGCCGAACCGCGAGGCGTTGCAACCCTCTCTCTCCCGCCAGTCAAAAAAAGGGACCCGCGCCGTAAGTTTGGCTGATGCCAATATTTTGGGAGAGGGATTGTGACTGTCTCGCCTTAGGGCGATTCAGTCATCCCGAGCATGGCTCGGGACCGCCACCACTTTGTGATGGCGTCCAACCAAATGTCCACTGGACATTCGGTTGTCGAGAGCTCTCAAACCTCTCTCCGCCAGCGCAAAAAAAAGGACCATAGAGAAGCTGTGTAAAAACCCGGAGGCCATCTTGTTCGAGGTGGCCTCTTTTTCATTTGTGATTAGATAGCCAGTGCCTTGCAGAGTTGCTTCGTTCCCGGGATGTTAATAGCACGGGTCAGGTTATAAGCGGTCACGGCCAATGCCATCTCGGCTTTGACCTTCTGTATGCTGTCAAGCCCGAGATCTTTGGTCCATTCACGCTGTTAGGGAATTAGGTTGTTGAATCGTCTGTCCTTCGGTCCATCGCTGTAAGAACTGCTCCGGATTCATGCCGCCCAGCGATCCATGCGGCCTGATCGTGTTGTACTCCTCGAGCCATTGATTGATTACGACCCTGGCCTCGGTCATCGAGCAAAACAGCCAGCGATTCAGGCACGTGGTTCGAAAGATCGAGTTGAAACTCTCGCAGTATGCGTTTTGCCATGGGCTGCCCGGGTCGATGTAGTGGGTATCCACGTGCTTTTTCTTCAGCCATTGCTGTACTGCCGTCGCGACGAGTTCCGGACCATTGTCCGAGCGAATACACGCCGGGCGGCCCTGCTCGTGGAACAGCTTGCCCAGAACACGAATGACATCGCTTGCGTTCAGGCTGCGTGCCACGCTGATTTCAAGACCTTGCCTGGTGAACTCATCGACCACCGTGAGGCACTTGAGTTGTCGCGCACTCTGGTCGAACACAAAGTCGTAACTCCATACGTGGTTCGGATAATTCGCCCGGTTCACCCACTGGGTCGTTGTACCCAACACCTTGCGTTTGCGCCGTTTTCTGAGCACCTGCAGTCCTTCACGGCGACGTATCAGGCGTACGCGCTCGCGGCTAATCGCTAACCCGGTTGCGCGCATCAGCTCGTATATCTTGCGATAGCCCCAGCAACCATAGCGCTGCGACAGGTTCACCACCTGCCCATAGGCTGCGTCGACAATGTCTTTACTACCGATATAGCGGTAGCTCGAACGGTTCATGTGCATCGCCTGACAGGCGCGGCGCTCGCTAACGGCGTACGTATTGTGCAGGTACGTCACGCAGCGCCAGCGCTCTGGCAGGCTTACCACTTTCGGCTGTTCACGTCCTTTAACATCCGGATGTCCAGCGTTTGTTCGGCCACAATCTTCTTGAGCTGCGCGTTCTCGCGCTCGAGCTCTCGAAGCCGCTTCGCCTCAGCGACCTGCATGCCGCCAAACTTGGCTTTCCAGCGATAAAACGACTGCTCCGAGCAGTTGTGCTTGCGGCACACTTCGGCCACGGACAATCCTGCTTCGGCCTCGTGCAATATTCGAATGATCTGTTCTTCGCTGAATCGATTGCCTTTCATCGGGTCCTCCTCCATTGAGAAACCCTAACATAGCGGTTGGCCTAATTATGGCGGGGCAAGTCAATGCCTCTTACCAGGAAACGCCCGCCGTCCATACGCCGCTTGAGCGTGCCAAATGGGTTTTCCACCATGCCGTTGCGCCGTTGCATCATGAGTGGATTGGCCGCGGTGCGATCGGCGACCTCGTTAAGCACGTCTTCCTCGAAGTGGCGCGTCACCCAGCGCTGCTTAGCGGCCGTACACCGCGCCTTGATGTGACAGTTCGTGCACGCCTCACTGGTGTACAGCCAGTGGCGCTGCTTGTTCGACTGGGTCTTCTTTGGCAAGTGCTCACCGGCCGGGCACTCGTAGTAATCGCCCTCGCCGCAGTAGGTAAACTCCGATTTGTCGAAGTAGCAGCCATCGCCTTGGTTGTTCGTGGCGCGCTGTACCGGCACATAGGGGGCCTGGCAGCGCTTTAGCAGCTGACCATTGGAATAGCCTGCATCGGCCAGTACCTGCACCCGATCGCGCTGCAGTTGGCGTTGGCTGCGTCGCGCCATGCGATACAACTGCTGCAAATCATTGGCATTTTGTACCACGTCCACATCCACGATCAGGCGGTGCTTGCCATCGACCGTGCTTTGTACGTTGTAGCCAATATGTGCGCGGGGCATCACCCGCGCCTGCTCGTCCGTATCGGGCTGCGCCGAGACTTGCGCATCGTCCATCGCCCGGATGCGTTCGGTTAAGGTCTCGCGCTCGGCCCTGAGTGCGCCAAGAGCGCCTTGGGTGTCGCCGCCGTTGGGCCCTTGGTCATCATTGTCCTCATTGTCTTCGAGCGCATCGAGCCACGCTCCGATCCTGCGATCCAGGCCGCTGACTCGCTGTTGCAGATCTTTCTTGTGTGTGACTCGGCTGCGGCTGTTGTCCGCCCTGAACTTGCTGCCATCAATCGCGATTTGCTCGCCGCCATACAGCGCTTGCGAGCGGCAAAACTGCACGAACGCCCGACACACGCGCGTCAGGGCCACACGGTTGTCCACCCGGAAGTTGGCAATGGTCTTGTGATCTGGCGCCAGCCGGTTCAGCAACCACAGCACCTCGAGGTTCTTCTGGCACTCGCGCTCAAGACACCGTGAGCTGCGTACTCGGTGCATATAGCCGTACAAATACAGCTTTAACACATCACCCGGGTGGTACGGTGGCCGGCCCGTGGCCTGAAGCTGCATGCGGGCAAAACCAAGTGCATTCAAATCTAGCGTATCAACAAACGCGTCGATCACCCGGACTGCATTGTCCTGGCCTATCAGATCATCGAGCCGCTCCGGAAATAGCGTCGCCTGATCCCGGCTTTGTCCCTGAATGTGCATAAAAAAATACCCGCAACAATGTGCGGGTATTTTCTCAAAAGCCCCAGACTATTTACACAGTCTCAAGAGGGTCCTTTTTGTGGCTGGCGGTGGGGGCAGTCCCGAGCGGACATATCTCGGCAAAATGAGCGCTTAATTTTTACGAAAGATACCCGCGCAAAGCCGGTCAATCCTGGGCGTCAGCAGTCGACCTTCAATAAAGGAAAGTGCCCACATGTCACGCGTAATTGATCTGGAAGTGTTGCTGGAGGGACGCACGGACACTGCGTTTGAGAGCGGCATCCGGATTTACACGGAAATAGAGCCTCTGTCTGGACCCGGTGGTCCGGTCAAGCCTGCGGTTTTCGACGGTGGCGACTACCATCCTGACCGGCGATGGGCCAGTCCCGACGACGAACCGACGCCAGTCATCATAATCGACAACGTTCCATCACAGGCAAACCGTCTTGAGGATACACTATGGCGCAACCGCGAGTCGGTCGGGATCCCCGAATTCGTCCTCGACCTGTCCGAAATCGACCATTTGCCGGCGCATCTGCCAAGAAGGATCTCAAGCCTGCAATTCCCTCATCGCAATGCCGACGCCTACCTTCGCGATGCCCGGAACGGAGACATTGACTTTCTGAAGACGGACGAAGGCAAGGCGACCTTCGGTGCCACCGCACAAACCTGCGGCCCTTTGATGGCTCGAAAGGCAGCTCGCCTGGAGCCGGCAGCGACGAGACGGTGCTTCGCGCCGAGTCGAACATTTCCGCAGTCAGCATCAGCGAGGTCAGTGGCGGCGAAATGGGCGAGTCCGACGCCCCGAAGGTGCTCAAGCAACGTCTCATTCTCTAAGACAAGCTGGGAAGCGGCAGCGTGGGGGGGGCGCGCCAAGGGCTTGCGCAAAGTCGAAGCGCGTGACAGGCAACCTTACGTTGCGATAAAGCTGTTGAACAGTAACTTCCACTCCCATCCCGAGGCGTTCATTCTGTGCTCGGCGTTCATCAAGGCCGGGACGACGGCTATGTGCATGAGGTCAGCAACAACCTACGCACCAACGCCAAGCTGCCGGCAAGACCGGCTGATATGGTCACTCAGTCACCGCTTTGAGGACATCGACGACACGCCGCCAGCCCCTGCACCGGATTTGCTCGACGGCCTCAACTAGATGAAGTCCTGCGGGGGTTGTGGCGAAGTGGCTGCTGCCCGGCTAGGTGACAGCCAAGAATCAACAAACTGTTGACTATGTGAACATCACTGCACAACCGTTTTCCCATTTATTACACGCCGTTTTTTGCACGTCTCTACACAGGATGTCGATCTCACCCTCGCAATCCCGCAAAATCTACGTACCTATGGTTAATGCAACACGATTTGCGCGTTTGGCGACACCAGATGCGGGAAAAGAAGAGTTGCTGTTTACAGTTGCTGAACCGAGGCTTCGGTGTAGCCGAGATGCCGATACCCGGCACGACGCTTCTTTGCCATGTTGGCCAACACGGGGACTTGATCATCGACATAATCGTAGATCACGACATCGCGTTTTCCAGGGTGCAAACGATGGAGACGGCCAGCGTACTGGGTGAGCAACCCGCGCCACGCGATCGGCATGGCCAGGAATAGGGTATCGAGCCGGGCGTCGTCAAAGCCTTCGCCGAGATAACGTCCGGTCGCCACCAAGACTCTCTCCTCGTCATCAGGGATTTCGGATAGGGCGCGAAGCGTGGCACGGCGCTCACGCACGCCCAACCCTCCGCGCAGCGTAATCACGTGCTTGGCGAACCGCGAAAGCCGGTCGGCGAACGCAATCACGTGATCCTTTCTCTCGGTGAGGACCACGGGCGAACGACCCGCTTCAAGAGCAAAGAGCACATCGTTGAAAATCATCTGGTTGCGCTCTTCGTCGGAGGCGATCAAGCCGTACAATTGCTGTATACTCGGGTATCCTTCCGGCGTGACATCGGGGTAACGAAACACGACCTTATGTGTAAAGGGGCGCTTCGATGCCTGCTGGCGGGCATCAACCTTGTGGCGGACCGGCCCGCATTGCATAAAGATGATCGGGTGGTGACCGTCCTTGCGCGTGACGGTCGCCGAAAGTCCAAGCACATATTTGGCCTTCGCTTCACCGGCGAGCGCTTCGAAGCTGAGGGCGGGAATGTGATGGCATTCATCGACGATGAGGTGTCCATAATCAGCGACAATATCCGAGACCACACCCTTTTTGACCAAGCTCTGGATCAAGGCCACGTCGATAACCCCGGTGGGCTTGCGTTTGCCCCCGCCAATGACGCCGATTTCGTTAGGGGAGATATCGAGAAAAGCCGCCAGTTGCGCAACCCATTGCGCCAGGAGTTGCTGTCGGTGAACCAACACCACGGTATTGCACCGCCTGGTTGCCAAAACAAAGGCCGCAACGACCGTTTTGCCAAACGCGGTCGCCGCTGAGAGCACACCCGTGTCGTGCGCCAGGATTGCCCGCGCCGCTTCATTTTGTTCGTCGGACAACGTCCCGAGGAATCGCGTGTCGAGAGTGTCGCCCACCACCCGCTCATCCCGTAACTCTATACTGATCGCAAGTTTGGCAAACAGATTGCTCACCTCCGTGAGACACCCACGGGGAAGCGCGATGTGCTTGGGAAAGAGTTCTGCGCAGGAAACGATCCGCGGCTTTCCGTATGTCGACCTGCGCATGGCTTGCGCGGCATAGAATTCGGGGTTTTGGAAAGCTGCGAGGTGGATCAGCCGGTTGACCATAGCGGGAGAGAGATCGTTTCTATCGATGTAGACTTGGCTGCCAAGAACGACCTGAATTTTGTCGGGAAAGGGGCCTTGCAACGGTATATCTGGCTCGCGCCGTGACGGTGGTCGCGACCATGGTTCGTCATTATCCTCTTTGACCGGAAGGCGAACACCGATAACCCGTCCAGCCGTTGCTGCAGCCGAGACCAGATCATCGACCTTGGGTCGTGGTATAGGGTCGATCGAGGAGAGATAGGCCCACTGGTCTTCATAAGGTTGTAAATCGTTATCGAGGAAGACGCTTCCACCATGCTCTCGCGGTCCGGATTGAAGCGGCAACGCAATCAGATTCCCGAATCCGCCTGTGGGCATCGTATCCTGGCTGGGGAAAAGGCGGTCATAGGAGCAGAACCCAATGTCCGGCCAGCGTTCCATCGTCGCCGTGATAAGCAAAGCGCCGAGTTTCCTTGCATCGGTGGCCGGAATCGGCTCGGCGAAGAAGATCCATACGTGTGCACCATTTCCCGATCGTGAGCATTCCAGTGCGGCGAAGATGCCAAAATCACGATATGTGGCGATCAGGGCCGCCGCATCTTGTCGCCAAGATTGCTTGTCAAAATCAATCGCAAGAAACCAACACGTCTCATCCGGAAGGAGCGGATAGACGCCTATGATGAACGCTTCGGCAGGTCCGCGTGAGTGCCCGGGCATCGTTCCCTGAAGATGATGCCGAACCACTTCATCACTGATCGGGAGAAAGGCCTGATGCGAGCATTCGCTGCACTTGATCTTCGGTTTCTGACAGACACCCCGGACCCATTCATTACTGCAAACCGGAGCATAGCCAGATCGACCGGTCTTGTTGTTCTGCCACCGATGTGGGAATACATCCTCGCGGCCACGAAACAGGCGTCGGAACAGAGCAATCTTCTCATTCGGCGGTGATGCCGCCGTCACGGACGGAATCAATGGTAACAGGCTTTGGCTTTCCAGATGCTCCGGCAACATGGGCTTGCCCGACCTGTCTCTCAACTGCTGCAGAGCGCTCACGACCTGATCTCGCTCCTGATCCAAAGCGGCCAGACGACGCTCAAGCGCCTCGATTCGGCATTGCGACTGATCAGGATTTGTCATATCGACTGTCCAACTCGGGCTCGAAAATGCCGTCCCGACCCCGGGGAACGAAAACAGGCATCTCCTTGCCCTCTTCGGAGCCAAGATGCGCCATCAGTTCAGCACCCGGCATGCGTTCCATGAGCTGGGTCTTCAGCGCTTTCATCAGTCGGGCATCGCCAAGCAGATCCTCAGGTCGCTCGCCGCCCTGCGGCAATTTGTTGGAAATTGTCATCCTTGCTCCCTCCTGCGGCAGCATGGGCCAGATTGGCCATGCACAGATGTATCAGACACTCTCGTTTTGACCCTGCCGTTTCAGTTGGCCCAGCCGGCGGAAAGGAGGGTCGCCTGCTCGAGCACCGTTTGCGTGGCCTTTTCCTGTTTGTCCGGCGGGTACCCATATTTCCGGAGAATCCGCTTCACAAGTACTCTTAACTGCGCACGCACGTTCTCACGCAGGGTCCAGTCTATGGTGACGTTGTTTCGCGCGACCTCCACCAGTTCGCGCGCAATGTCGCGAAGCGTTTCATCGCCAAGAACCTGCACGGCGCTGTCGTTGGTCTCCAGTGCGTCGTAGAACGCCAACTCGTCCTCACTCAGGCCAAGTTCTTCGCCTCGGGCCGCGGCTTCGCGCATATCGTGCGCCAGTGCGATCAGCTCCTCGATGACCTGCGCGGCCTCGATGGCGCGGTTTTGGTAGCGGCGCAGCGTTTGTTCCAGCATCTCGGCGAAGGAACGCGCTTGCACGATGTTCTTCCGGCCCCTCGTCCTGATCTCGCCCTTGAGGAGCTTTTTCAGCAGTTCAACAGCGAGGTTGCGCTGCGGCATTCCCCGGACCTCAGCCAGGAATTCATCCGACAGGATCGAGATATCCGGCTTCTCAAGGCCGGCCGCCGCAAAGATGTCAACGACGCCGTCGGGATTGACCGCGCGCGCGATGATCTGCCGCACGGCACGATCCAGTGCCTCTTCCGGCTGGGCATCGCTTGGTGCGCGTTTGGCGAGGACAGCCTGTACCGCCTGGAAGAACGCAACATCATCGCGGATCCGCAGGGCCTCCGGGTGCGGCACCGACAAGGCAAACGCTTGTGACAACGCCCTCACGGTGCGCAGCAGCCGGTCCTTCCCATTCTCCTGAGCAAGGATATGCTCCTGGGCCTGAGGCAGGAGGCCGAGCCGGTCCTGCGGGCTTCCGGTCATCCATGTCGACCGCTCGAACCCGTAGAAGAGCGCGCTGCACACCTCGTGCTTTTCCAGCATCAAGGCGACAGCCTCGTCCTGATCAAGCGCGGCCCGCCCCGTTCCGCCGCTGTCCGTGTAGGTCGCCAGCGCCTGCTTGAGTTCCTGAGCCAGGCCGAGATAATCGACCACGAGGCCGCCCGGCTTGTCCTTGAAGACCCGGTTGACCCGTGCGATGGCCTGCATCAGGCCGTGTCCGCGCATCGGTTTGTCGATATACATCGTGTGCAGGCTGGGGGCGTCGAAGCCGGTCAGCCACATGTCGCGGACGATGACGAGCCGGAACGGGTCCTGCGGGTCACGGAAGCGGTTGGCCAATGCCTCGCGGCGCGGCTTGTTGCGAATGTGGCTCTGCCAATCGGGCGGATCGGCGGCGGAGCCAGTCATTACCACCTTCATGGTGCCAGCTGCGTCCATGGCGTCGTGCCATTCGGGACGCAATGTCGCCATCTCGCGATAGAGATCGGCCGCGATGCGACGGCTCATGCAGACGACCATTCCCTTGCCGTCCATCGCCTCAAGGCGATTCTCGAAGTGCCCTACGATATCGCATGCCACCAATTTCAGACGCTTGTCGGATCCGACGACGGCTTCGAGTTGCGCCCATTTCGACTTGAGCCTTTCCTTGTGCTCGACTTCTTCGCCTTCGGTCGCCTCCTCGAATTCCGGATCGATCGTCGGTCGCTCGGCCTCGTTGAGCACCAGCTTGGCCAGGCGGCTTTCGTAATAGATCGGCACCGTCGCGCCATCCCGCACCGCGCGCTGGACATCGTATATGCTGATGTAGTCGCCGAAGACCGCCCGCGTGCTGGCATCCTGAAGTTCGATCGGTGTTCCGGTAAAGCCGATAAACGACGCGTGGGGCAGCGCATCACGCATGTGCCGGGCGTAGCCGTCGATGAAATCGTACTGGCTGCGATGCGCCTCGTCCGCGATGACGACGATGTTGCGCCGCGCCGATAGCGTCGGGTGTCGGTCGCCCTTTTCTTCAGGAAGGAACTTGTGAATCGTCGTGAAGACCACGCCGCCAGCCTCGACCGCCAGCAGCCCGCGAAGATTCGCGCGGGACATCGCCTGCGCTGGCGGTTGTCGCAGTAAACCGGCGCAGCGGGAGAATGTGCCGAAGAGCTGATCGTCAAGATCATTGCGATCGGTGAGCACCACGACGGTCGGGTTTTCCATTGCCGGTTCGCGGATGATCCGCCCGGCGTAGAACGCCATCGTCAGGCTCTTACCCGAGCCCTGCGCGTGCCAGACGACACCGACTCTGCGGTCTCCGGATCTGCCGCCACGCTTGCCGCCGTTATCGCCCGGGACAGACCGCACCATCCCGGCAGCGCGCAGCGTCTCGCTGACGGCGGCTTGGACGGCGTGGAATTGGTGATACCCCGCCATCTTCTTGACGATGCGTCCTCCGTCGTCCTCGAACACGACAAAATCGCGCATCAGAGCCAGCAAACACTGCCTGTCGCACAGGCCCTCGACCACGACCTGGAGTTCGGGGCGGCCCGTTTCGGCTAGTGCCCCGTCTGCAAGGGTGCGCCAGGTCTTGAACCATTCCCACCCGGTACCAGTCGTGCCAACGCGCACCTCCACGCCATCGGATGCGACCAGCAGGGCGTTGGCGGCAAAGAGCGACGGTACCTCGGACTGATAGGTCTGAAGTTGCTGGAATGCGCTGCGGACCGTCGCTTTCCGGCCTGCGGCGTTCTTCAGTTCGATCACCCCAACGGGAAGGCCGTTGACGAACAGCACCACGTCGGGACGGCGCGTACGCTTGTTCTCGGTTACACTGAACTGGTTAACGGCCAGCCAGTCGTTCGCCTCGGGCTGGTCGAAGTCGATCACGCGCACCTGCGCGCCGCGCAGCTCGCCGTCGCGGTATTCCACGGTCACGCCGTCCACGAGCAGCCGGTGCAGGTTCCGGTTCCGCAGGATCGGTTCGACGCCCTCGGGGCGGAGAAGTTTGCGCAGAGCGTCGTCGAGCGCCCCGGACGGCAGCTTCGGGTTGAGCCGCGCCAAAGCGTCTTGCAGGCGGCGTTCCAGCATGACCTGCCCATAGCTCTCCCGCTCTGCCGCCGCCTCCCCAGGCGCGATCTCCGCGCCGTTGGCGACCTGCCAGCCCACACTCTCAAGCCATGCCAGAGCCGCCTGCTCGACCTGGTTTTCGGTGAACTTGCTCATTCTGCCGACCGTTGTCTGCGGTGGGCGCCCCAAATGCCGTCGATGGATTCAGTCTTCAAGGCATTCCGTATCTTCTCGATAGCGTTGGGCGAATATCGAGCGTGCGTCACTCCTCCCATCTTAAATTCCTTGAAGCATTTGGCGTCCCGCCGAAGGCCAAGCTGATCGACAACGGCTCGGGATTTCGGCCGCGTAAGACTGACCTTCTCGGCGAACTGGGTTGGACTGAGGCTGTAGAAGTCCAGCTCGTTCACGCGCCGCACGGCGACAACGGCCCCGGTTCCTTCACCCTCTTTCAGGAGATGAACCGGCGTACCCTCGTTCTTCGTTAGGCGAAGGCTGAGAGTCGGACCGTCGCTTTCCGCCGAGATGTTGATGGACGCTACGCCTGGGAAGACGGATGACCACGCTTCACCATCGGAGAGACGGTTGCAGACCTTCTTCAGCTCGCGGTCGCTAGGCTGCCCGTAGTCGCCATCTACCGCGCTATCCAGAACGGCAAGACTCCGCGCCTTGGCGACTGCATCCATCTTCTTTCGGGTTCCGGGGGCCAAGAGGCCCTTTATTTCCGCGACCTCCTTGTCGAACAGGGCCACCAAGTCCTTCGGCGCTGTTGTTGAGATCGGAAGGACGCGCTCCGGCAGTTCGAGCACGAGCTTCTCGTCGAAAACGTCGTCGTGAATGTCTCGAAAGAGCGTTACACCCGCCTGGGCATAGAAGCGCAATTGATGCTCCGACATATCGACAAGATAGTGCTGGGCTGCGTCCCGCTGTCCGTTGATCGCTTGCAGTGTCAACGCCTGCTCGTCGGCCAGAAATCTCGGGCTCGCGTCGGTAAGCCCTTTACGGACGCGGGCGTCCAAGCCGATGGTCTGCTTCTCTCGCGGCTTCCTGATCTTTCCGCCCTTCTGCAGGATCGCAGATTTGAGAAGCATCTCGAAGGAGTGATCCAACATGATGAGCGCGGCCTCGGCCCGGCCGCAATCCCAGGGACGGTTGAAGTGGTCGATAGAGAGAACCAGCGCGTTGATCGCCTTCCGGCGAAGCTGGCGGACTTCCTTCTTCACGCCACGGCCCCCACCGCTCGCTCGGCCTCGCGCAGGCGGATTTCACCGGACATCAGCTTCGGGAGAAGGAGATCGCGGGTTGCGGCGAGAGTGCGAGATTCCTTCGTGTTCGCGACGATGCGGTCATACAGTGGGCGGACTAGACCCTCGTAGGCAGCAAGGGTTTGCTCGGATGGCACAACCACCGGAACGGGACCGAAAGCCTTCTTGCTGATTTCAGCGAAGGTCGAGCCACCGGAGATGTTTTTGATGTAATCAAGGCTCTCGTAGCACCAGAACAGCACAAAGACGTTTGGTAGCCGTTTCCGACAAACCATGGCAATGAAGCCTTGGCCGACGGCGGTCGGCACCTCGGCAATCGCTAGGTAGCCGATAGGAGCACGCGATGACAAGAGCACGGTTCCGACCGGCAAGAGGCCAGAACTGATCTTCTTGATCCCGGCATCGGCAATTTTCCGATCCGTATCGAGCAGCACTGGCGAGGCCAGCTTGGAGAGGTCCTTTGGTGTTGCCCAGTTATGCTTGCCGTCTTCCCAGAAGGCGGGTTCTTTCGTGCTTGGCGTCGCTCCACCGACAACTTCGACCTCCTTTCCGATCTCCGAAAGCTTCCACCCCACCGGCTTCCCCTCGTCGTCGAGCTTGTCGGGAAACATCTCCCAGAGTTCGGCGGCGAGATAGGGCTCCCGGCCTTCCATCTTTGCCCGCGTCGGCCCGAAATCCACAAACCAGTCCTTGAAGATCGCCCGCGCCATCGCCTCCAGCGTCGCGCTCATCCGCCGGTTCAATTCGATCTTGTCGTCCAGGGTACCGAGGATATGCGCGATGGCGCGTTGTTCGGTTGGGGGCGGAACTATCAGGTTGCGGGGATAAACCGCTGCTCGCGTTGTCGAAGGGATCGGCGAGCCATCGTCGATCTCACCAAGCTTGTGATATATAATCGCATAATAAACCCAACGCATGTCCAGGTTCGATTTCGGATCCAGGTTCGATTTCGGAGCAACGAAATACGCCGTATCGATTACGAA
Organism: uncultured Burkholderiales bacterium; assembly: GCA_951812315.1. Lineage (GTDB taxonomy): Bacteria > Pseudomonadota > Gammaproteobacteria > Burkholderiales > Eutrophovitaceae > SG8-40. The sequence continues at coordinate 2,474 of CATOSA010000017.1, read as the reverse complement.
GAATGGTTCCTTTGAATACTGGACGCCACGATATGCGCCCTTCCGGCCAAGAATGACGCCGGGTCCCGGGGCGAGCACCTCCGAAGTCCAGCCGACCGGACCGTTCGATCCGAAGACACGATAGGGGCCGGTCGCATCGGAGTATCCACGGAGACGCTTTCCGTACTTCAGGCTGATTTCCTCGCCCCAGGTCGTTTCTCGCCATCCGCTTCCCATCCCCGTTTTCTTCTGCACCACCACGTAATCGCGCTCGATGATGCGGCGGAAGCCGTCGCTGACCGTGGCCATATCGACGACATCCACTTGCCAGGGCAGATCGGACTCCCTGAACCCCTCCTGCAGGGAAGCCAGTGTCCCATGGTCTAGCGGCTCATCCCCCACAATGGCCAGATCCAGGTCGGAATACGCCTTCGCCGTCCAGGTAACGCGGGAGCCGAAAGCCCAGACCTCGCGTGCCGGCACATGGGCGCGCAGGATGGACGTCACGATATCGAGATGGTCGGGGCGGATGTCGATGACGGCGGACATGACAACTATGCCTGGTCCTTGAGCCGGGCAAGCAGATGGCGGGCATCCACCATGAAGCCCGGAAGCGTTGCAAAAATCTTCGCCGCTTTTTCCTCATCATAGGTGTGGCTTGTCGCGGCGCGATCGCTTCGATAGCCCTTCCAGGTCTCCCAATCGGATAAGAGCAAACCGCGGCGGCTGCCAAGCCGGATCAAATCGGGAAAGGCCATCCGCTCGATGTCATCCGGGTTCGCCTCGGTCATGTTCAGATGGCGCTTCAGCATCTTCCAGGACAATTCGTAGGTGAGCTCGAACGCCTGGATCGCCGCGGCACGGAGCAGCAGGGCGAGTTTCGCATCCCCGGCCGCCAAATCGGAGCGACTATATCGGAGGCTTTCTTCCAACTGGCCGATGGCGCGTTCAAGAGGCGACAGGTCAAGCTTCGTCATCCGGATTCTCCCCTGTCATTCGTGCCCCTCAACGGAAACCCCAGACGCATCATGTTGGAAGAGATGACGTCGTCCAGATCACGGCCTGTGGCCATGTGCTCTGCAAGCTCGGCGGTTTAAACGGCGCATCTTGTCGGCGAAGGGCTCGGCGTCCTCTGCCACCGCCACGGTGCCGACATAACGGCCGGGGGTCAGTACGTGTCCGTGTTGGCGGATCTCTTCCAACGAAGCGGCCTTGCAGAAGCCGGGAATATCATTGTAGGCGGTCAGACCGCCCACCGCCCCGGGCGGCACGTCGGCCTCGCCGCGCCAGAGATGATATAGGCCGGCGATCCGGGCGATGTCGGCGTCCGACAGGTCGCGATGGGTGCGGTCGGCCATGAAGCCCATCTTGCGGGCGTCGATGAACAGCACCTCGCCGCGCCGGTCACGGAAATTACGGTTCTTGCGATCGCGCGCAAGGAACCAGAGACAGGCGGGGATCTGCGTCGAATAGAACAGCTGCCCCGGCAACGCGACCATGCAGTCAACCACATCTGCCTCGATTAGCTTCTTGCGGATCTCACCCTCACCAGACTGGCCCGACGACATTGAGCCGTTCGAGAGCACGAAACCCGCAACGCCGGCAGGCGCCAGATGGTGGACGATATGCTGCACCCAGGCGAAGTTGGCGTTGCCGGCGGGCGGGTCGCCATACTGCCAGCGCTTGTCGCCTCGAAGCTGCTCACCGCCCCAGTCGGAGATGTTGAAGGGCGGGTTGGCGAGGATGAAGTCGGCCTTGAGGTCCGGGTGCCTGTCGCTATGGAATGTATCGCCATGGGCGATCTGCCCCTCGATGCCCCGAATGGCGAGGTTCATCTTGGCCAGCCGCCAGGTGGTGTAGTTTGACTCCTGCCCGTAGATCGAGATATCGGCCTTTGCCTTCCCGCCGTTGCCATTGCCATTCGCGTGGGCGCGGATGAACGCCATCGACTGCACGAACATGCCTGACGAGCCGCAGCAGGGGTCGTAGACCCTGCCGCGATAGGGCTCCAGCATCTCGATCAGCAGTTTGACGACGCAGCGCGGGGTGTAGAACTCACCACCCTTCTTGCCCTCGGCGCTGGCGAACCGGGACAGGAAGTATTCGTAGACGCGGCCGAGCATGTCCTTTGCCCTTGCTTCGGCGTCGCCGACCTTGATGTTTGAGATCAGGTCGATGAGCTGACCAAGCCGGCTCTTGTCGAGCGCAGGGCGCGCGTAGTCCTTGGGCAGAACGTCTTTCAGCACCGGGTTGTCACGCTCGATGCCCGCCATGGCATCGTCGACCAGCTGACCGACTGTGCTCTGCCGCGCCTGTGCCTTGAGATGCGCCCAGCGCGCCTCGGGCGGCACCCAGAAGATGTTCCCGGCACGATACTCGTCGGGGTCCTCCGGGTCGGCGCCCTGATCGCGCTCGGCTTCCAGCGCCGCATGCTTCTCCTCGAAGGCGTCGGAAATTTATTTGAGGAAGATCAGCCCGAGAACGACATGCTTGTA
>CATOSA010000016.1 GCA_951812315.1 uncultured Burkholderiales bacterium | reverse complement strand
CTGGCGCCTTCGGGCGCGCCTTCGAATTGCATGCCGACTGAAATGTCTTCCGGAAAGCGGTCTCGCGGTTCAACGCGCACGAGTTGCTCGTTGAAATCACCGAATGCATCTTCCGGTTCCAACCGGATCTCGCAGGCCTCACCCAAACTCATGCCATCGAGCGCACGTTCGACTTTCGGGAATATTGCATCGTAACCGCCATGCAGGTAACTCACCGGGGATGGTGTCTTTTCAATGAGATTTCCCGGCGAGTCAAACAAGTCGTAGCTCAGCGATACAACAGTGTCTTTGCCAATTTGCATACGGCATAGTGTACGCCACTCAGGACGGAACAATCCGTCGCGAACATGTTGTTCGCTGGAGTAGGCTGCATGTTTCACGAAGGATTCGTCCTATCGAGTGCCGCAATAGCCAGGCAAACCACTAACGCCGTGGTGCCAGCACTTATAATTCGCGGCGTGCACGAACAATTGCTGGGCGGGCTTCATCCCTCCATATTTCTGAAACGGCACTGGCACAAACTGCCATTGCTGATTCGCGGTGCAATTCCCGATTACAGCGACTTGCTGGATTTGCGCGCGCTGATATCCATCGCTGCAAGTGGCGAATGCGAATCGCGACTGATTTTGTGTAATGACGGGCAATATGAACTCGTGCATGGCCCGTTGCGGCGGGGGTTGTTCCGGGACCTTCCCCCAAGAAACTGGACCTTGCTGGTGCACGGTATCAACCATGTCTCGCGCCCGGCGCGCGATCTTCTGAGTCGCTTTTCCTTCTTGCCGCATGCGCGGCTCGACGACCTGATGGTCAGTTATGCCGCACCTGGAGGAGGTGTCGGCCCGCATGTCGACTCATATGACGTATTCCTGCTCCAGGGATCAGGCAAAAGACGCTGGCAGGTTAGCAAGCAAAGCGATCTGGAGCCGGTCGCCGACTCTCCGCTGAGAATTCTCAGATCTTTTCGACCGGCAGGTAGTTGCGACGTCGCTTGTGGGGACATGCTTTACCTACCACCACACTACGCACACAACGGCGTCGCGCTCGAACCCTGTTTTACGTACTCAATCGGCTTCAGTGCCCCGGAATATCAGGAATTGAAGTCACAGTTTCTCGCTTACCTCGATGACCACATACGAATTGATGGCCGCTATCGGGACCCACAACTGGCCATACCCGCGCACTCGGGTGAAATCAGCAACGACATGATCGCCAAGACCGCCGACACATTGTCGCGTATCAAGTGGAAGCACTCGACCGTGGTCGATTTCCTTGGCCGCTATCTGTCCGAACCGAAGCCACACATTGTGTTGCGCCCGCCGCCGAATCCCACATACACCGAGTTTGCCAAGCGGGCGCGAAATGAAGGCATCGAACTGCATCCCGCCCTGCCGTTATTGTTCAGGGGGTCATACGCTTTTATCAATGGCGAGGCCTTCAAGATAACGCCCTCAGAACGGACTGGCATCGTCGCGTTGGCAGACAACCGCCGACTGAGCGGCCCACAGGTTCGAAAGGCAGGAGGGGCCCTGCGAACTTTCTACGATTGGTACGGTAACTGCTTCCTCTGTGTCGGCAAATGGGGCCCGACATGAGTAACGATAAATCACCGTCTCAGACCAAATTTACCGGCAATACCGAGTATCAGGATTACGTCGATGAAGTCATATCGCTGGCTCAGTATGAAATTCGTATTTTCGATCAGCAGCTTGAAAAAGCATTTAATTCACCTGAGCGATACGATGCCTTGCGCCATTTTCTTCTGTCCAGCAGACGAAACCGATTGCGTATAGCAGTCCATGATGCGTCCAAAATGGAACGCGACTGCCCGCGCATGCTCGAATTACTGCGTTCCTTCAATCATGCCATGACGATTCACGAAACGATGCCGGAGGCAAAGAACGTTTACGACCTGTTCGTAATTGCCGACGAAACACATTCTGTGCGCCGCTTTCACTTCAACGATCTGCGTGGCCTCTATGCACGCGACGACCCGATCGAAGCGCATACGCTGGTTGAGCGCTTCGAAGAAATCTGGGAAGCGTCCGCGCCCGCCGTTGCACCGACCACGATCGGTCTTTAACACGCGCAAGAGCGCCAGGCAGACCTCACGACAGATCCCGCCAGCCAAATCCGTCGTTTTGGTCGGCGATCCCGATCCAGTCCGGCGAGCATGTCAACACAGACGCCAGCGCTGCCCGGGCAAGTTCGGGTGTATTGTTCTGCTCCGACAAGTGCGCCGCAATAACGTGGCGCAGGCGGGAGTCGGCCACGCGCGACAACAAAGTAGCTGCCGCAGCGTTATCCAGATGGCCAACCCGGCTGGAAATTCGCCGCCGCAATCTTGCCGGGTAGTTCGAGCGGGCCAGCATATCTGGATCGTGATTGCATTCCAGGACGATTGCATCACATGCCGTTAACGTTCGTTCAATGTGGCGCGTACTCTCACCCGTGTCTGTCAAAACACCCAGGCGCACTGCCCCGTCGCTGAAAACAAACTGCGCCGGCTCGCGGGCGTCATGCGGCACCGGATATGGTTCGACTTGCACGTCTCCGACAGAAAACGCCGCGTGTCCTTCAACAAGATTGACCTGAATATCAGCAAACATTGATTCAAGACCGCGCCAGGTGCCGTGGGACATCCACACCGGGATCTGATGGCGTCGCGCAATTCTGGCAACACCACCGATATGATCTCCATGCTCGTGAGTCACGACAATCGCATCGAGCGCTTCCACATGCATCTCGAGCCGCGCCAGACGTCGCTTCACTTCCGCAACCCCAAAACCGCAGTCGAGCATCACCGTAGTCCCGGCAGACTGGACCACCATCGCGTTGCCGCTGCTGCCGCTACCCAGACTAGCGAAACGCAATCCGGACATTGCAACTCATTAGGTGTTTAACCAGCGCGCTGGAATCAGAATGACGGCTGTAACGGCGCTGTTTACAGCGAAGCACTGGACAATATGCCGGTATCACTGAGATCCGGATCTATCTCAACTCGTCCTGCAACAGTGCCAGAATGCGGCTTGCCGTAGATGAACCCACTGTTGCACCCTCAGAATCCTGGACGCGAACCTCGCTGGCCTCGCTGCCGTCGTCCACCCCGGTGACGCGAATGGAATACTGCGTGTCACCAGCCTCATCGTCCCGCCAGAACGCGAGCCGTCCAATGCCACTCTTTTCATTTTCGGCATCCGGGTCGTTGTAACGCACGAAATAAACGCCTTGCGCCCGATCCCGATCTTCGACGGTAAATCCGACGCGATCAAGTGCAAGACCGACCCGTCGCCATGCCAGGTCAAATGGATCACGAAGCTCCAGATATTCGAGATTCTCCGACCTGCTTAGCGTTGCTCGAGCCGGCGGCGGCGGCGCTGCCCGAGCTTGTTGTATTTGCTCCTGCTCGCCGCCAAGCCGGGCCATCAGCCTGTACAGCATTTCGGCCTCCAACTCAGGATCAGTGGGCCGTACTTGCCAGATCGTCGACTCCTGACTGCGCCCCTCTTTGGTAAGCACTTCGTACATGGCGCGGTGGCTGATGTAAATCTCGCTATAACCGGGCTTGTCGCCGCGCTCGACTCGTGTTCGGAACTTGTCACGCTCGGGATAACTATAGGCGCTGTCGAAAACCGATTTGACCCATGTCCGGATCGCGCCAAGCGGAACCTTGGCGCGGTTTTCAGCCCAATCTGTTTCCATGATGCCGGCCTCGGGAATTTCGTACGCAATCAGGAAGCCGGTTTCCTGCCAGAACTCGCGCAACGGCTGCCACAATTCTTCCGGTTCGGCATTTATGGTGAGCCAGCGATACGCGCCGTCACGCACCACTTGCATGCCCGGTGCCTCGGACAATATCGACGTATCCAACTCGCCCTTGCGTGCGGCATCGCGTGCCCGCCTGTAGTCAGAGAAAGTCGCGCCCTCTTCGGGCGGGACGTTATAGCGTTCACTGTTGGTTGGAGTCACCAGATCCGGAGGGACCTCAAGCGGCGGCAGGCGGCCGGCGGACTTGTAATCGATCTTGCGCCGTTCATTTATGCTTCCGGAACAGCCGGCAACGATCATCGCCACTGCCACGGCAGTGACAAGAATTCCTGTAGATCTCATTGAAAGTTCGATTTCAGTTTCAACTCCAAAATTTGGACACCGTGTGCCCGGGAACGTTGCACCGGCATTCAACCAAGTTTCTACCGAACGTCAACGGCGCTACCGAGGTTTGTGCAAAGCTACTTGTACAAAACTGCCGGCGCACGGCTACTGGTGAACGGCGACATTTTCGGCTGTTATACCGGCCTGCCCCATTGCGACCAACACCAGGTCGTGGAACGAAGACGACAATGGCGTCAGCGGCAAACGAATGCCCGGGCCAATCTTGCCCATCTGCGCGAGCGCCCATTTCACCGGAATGGGGTTGGCCTCCACAAATAGATGCGCGTGCAGCGCAAGAAGCTGATTATTTCCCGCCCTCGCCTGCGCAAAATCTCCCGAAAATGCGGATTCGCATACTTGCTGCATTAGCCGGGGGGCCACGTTGGCGGTTACGGAAATGACGCCGTGCCCGCCCAATAACATCAACGCAAGGCTTTTGCCGTCCTCGCCACTATAGACAGCAAAATCTCCAGGCGCTCGCTTGATCAAGTCCGCTCCCCGCTCCATATCGCCGGTCGCATCCTTGATCCCGACAATGTTCGGAATTTGCGCGAGCCGAAGCGCAGTGTCATTGTGAAGGTCTGCCACCGTTCGGCCGGGCACGTTATACAGGATGTGCGGCATATCGACCGCCTCGGCTATCGCCCGGAAGTGACGGTACAAACCTTCCTGTGTCGGCTTGTTGTAGTAGGGAACGACGCTGAGACTCATATCAGCGCCGGCTGATTTGGCAAAACCGGCAAGTGCGATCGCCTCACGAGTCGAGTTTGCGCCGGTACCGGCAATAATCGGGACGCGGCCCGCCGCATGATCAACAACTGTGCGGATCAGCAGACAGTGCTCGTCGAAGTCAACGGTTGGCGATTCCCCGGTGGTCCCGACGACAACTATGCCTTGTGTACCTTCGGCAATGTGCCAATCGACAAGCGCACGCAGACGATCGAGATCGAGCGCGCCGTCCTCAAGCATTGGCGTAACAATTGCGACGATGCTTCCTGTTAGCATAGCCGGGTCACTCCTGAGATTAACTGATACGAAATTCTACCTGAATCACCGCCCCGTTTAACCATCGTCTGAAGGCCATTGAAAACGTGCTCCGCAAGCACATAACCGTTGAACCATTGCCGGCTTGGGTGTTTCAACGTAGATGTCCTCATAAGCCAACACGCGAAGTGAATGGCACACACGCTCCAATAGCTCACCAGGCTCAAGCAAAAAGGCAGGATTCGACGGTTTGCCAAAACGTTCATTACCGAGTGCAAACGTTTCGTATATCAACAGCCCTGTATCGGAAACAGACTTCAGCAACACCGGAAACAACGGCCGGTGCAGATAGTTGGTGACGACGACCGCGTCAAACTGCTGTCCGGCCAGTGGCCACTCGTGGGTTTCGACATCCGCTTGTATGAGGCTAACGCCCGAAATATCCCCAATTTTGGACAAGGCGTCGGCGTTCCGGTCGAGCGCAACGACCTCATGCCCTTGCCCGGCTGCCAGACGAACATGACGCCCTGCCCCGCACGCCACATCGAGCACGCCCGATCCAGGTGTGACCAATTGCAACCAGCGCGATACCCATGGCGATGGCTCCAGTCCCAGATGTCGCGAAGTCTCAGCACTCATCGCAAATGCAGCGACAAACGACTCGTCACTACCCTTCTGCCCGTCATCGTCTTTTCACCGAAACGGACACACTTGCTCCCGTGCATATTATCATCCCGTCGTTCCAGTTCGTATTCGTGTGCAACTTCACACCGCTTGCAATGCCGCTGTAAACCATTGCTCCCTCGCCGCAGCAACTGATAAATCCTGTCATTTCGATATAGTGGACGCGATTTTGCCATTAAAACCCCGCTTCGGTAGCGATAACAGACGGGAATTCTCTGAACCGGCACGTATCTGTCGTCGATCCAGCCACTGATCGGCAGTTCGGCATCGTGGCCGGGTGTCCTGCGAAGGCTTGAATCCCGTCGCACTTGCGCGTTGACACTGCGGATGCGCGGGTGCTAAAAGAACCGCTGTCACATGATGAATCATGCAGATGACTTGTCCAAGGGGGAGGATCGCATCAATGTGTAGCAGGTGGGTCGTGTTTGGACTGTTCGCAGTGCTGACAGCGTGCGCCAGCATGAACGCCGCCTTGCATCGAGAAATAACCGCAATCGCGATGTTAGCCCCTACTGAAGGAAATATTGCAAGCGGCGTCGTCAATTTTTCGCAAGACGGCGACATCATGCAGATTGATGCCCGCGTAGACGGACTCATGCCGAATTCAATACATGGAATGCATATTCACATAGTAGGCGACTGCCGGGCACCCGATGGCAGCAGTGCGGGCGGGCATTTCAATCCAAATGGCAGCATCCACGGAGGACCGTTCTCTGAGCCACGGCATGGTGGTGATCTCGGAAGCATCCAGGCCGATGGAAAAGGAACGGCGATACTCAGCATTCAGGTCACGGGGATCAGCCTCGGCAAGGGAGATGACAGTATTATCGGCCGCTCAGTTATCGTGCACGCGCAAGGAGATGATCTGGCGAGCCAGCCGAGCGGCAATGCAGGTCCAAGAATCGCGTGCGGCCTGATTAGCAAGAACCCCGACACATTTTTCTAAGACCGCAGCCCCCTTTCCAGTTCTGCACCCGGCGCAGGCACTGCATGGTTTGATTCCCTGGCTTCGTCCCAACGACCCTTTTCCACCGCTTGCGCGCGCATTGCGAGAGCCGAACGGTCTGCTTGCCGCAGGCGGCGACCTTTCCGCCGGAACGCTGCTCGAGGCATATCGCCGTGGCATATTTCCATGGTTCAGCGACGACGACCCGATATTGTGGTGGAGTCCTGACCCCCGCATGGTCTTGTTTCCGGCGGAACTAAGAGTCCCGCGCTCCCTGCGCAAAGCGTCACGCGCGACAAATTTCGAGATCACCGCTGACAAAGCTTTCTCACAAGTTATTGCCGCGTGCCGCTTGCCGCGCGACGGGCAGCCTGGAACCTGGATCACCAAGCAAATGGTCACGGCGTACACTGCGTTACACGACGCTGGCTACGCCCACTCTGTTGAGACATGGGTGGATGGGGAACTTGCAGGCGGTCTTTACGGAATAGCAATTGGCCGCGCGTTTTTCGGCGAATCAATGTTCACGCGGGCTGATAACGCGTCCAAAGTGGCACTGACAGTGCTTGCCCGGCAGCTCGCGGCGTGGAATTTTGGCGTCATCGACTGTCAGATGCGAACAGATCATCTGGCAATGTTCGGTGCACGCGAGATTTCCAGATCTGAATTCGCGCAGGAACTGAACGAATTGGTAAAATATGATGATATTTCAGGGCGATGGGAGATCGAGATCGACACAGCCCTGTAGTTTCCCGAGGCCATGCACGGCCCGCGAGACTGCGGAATACGGCACGTATCTCAGGTTCAACATTAAGTGCGGATATGACCCAACTAAATGACCTGCCTTTCTCGGTACTACAGTTCTACGCCACGGCGCCGTACCCCTGCAGTTATCTTCCGGACAAACTGGCGCGTTCGCAGGTAGCGACACCGAGTCACGCAATTGACGGCCAGGTATACAGTGATCTGGTCAAGGCAGGATTTCGGCGTAGCGGCGCATTCACCTATCGTCCCTACTGTGATCAGTGCCGCGCCTGCGTACCGGTGCGCATCGTGGCAGACGAATTCAATCCCAACAGGTCGCAACGCCGGGCGCATCGCCGGCACAGCAATCTGGAAGCACACATGCTCGAACTCAAGTATCACCCAGAGCATTACGCCCTTTATTTGCGGTACCAGTCATATCGGCACAGTGGTGGCGGCATGGATCATGACAGCCGCGAGCAGTATCGACACTTTCTGCTGCAAAGCAATGTGCGTTCAAGCCTGATCGAGTTCCGCGACAATGGCAGGCTGCGCATGGTCAGTATCGTAGATCGCCTCGACGACGGCTTGTCTTCGGTTTATACCTTTTTCGATCCAGAGATTTCAGGTACGAGCTTCGGAACGTACAACGTCTGCTGGCAGATCGATCTGTGCAAACGCCTTGGGCTGCCTTACCTGTATCTTGGATACTGGATCGCGCAAAGCCCGAAAATGGCGTACAAGATTCAATTCCAGCCGCTCGAGGGACTTGTCGACGATAGCTGGAATCGCATCCCCAGCGAAACCAAGTCAGTGCCAGAGTGACGCACGAATACCGCCGTGTAAGCAGGCTCGCACCGCGGGACAACCACACGTGTTGTATTCGCTAGCGCGGCCATTTCTTTTTGCACTCGATGCCGAACGTGCTCATCGACTGACGCTGGCGGGGCTCGACCTCTCGACAATGCTTGGAGTCGCCAGATTCATCTTCGGCCGGCCCGTAAACGCACCGCTGCGCGTCATGGGTCTTCAATTTCCCAACGCGGTCGGACTTGCTGCCGGTCTGGACAAGAACGGCGAGCATATCGACGCGCTTTCGACGCTCGGATTCGGCTTCATCGAAGTCGGCACTGTCACACCAAGACCACAACCGGGCAATGCCCCGCCCCGATTGTTCCGAATCACTCGGAAACGGGCATTGATCAACCGCATGGGCTTCAACAATCATGGCGTTGAAAAACTGGCGGCAAACGTGCGGGCATCTCGCTATACAGGCGTTCTCGGCGTCAATATCGGCAAGAATTTTGACACGCCAATCGACAACGCACTGGACGACTACGTAGTTTGCCTGCGCGCTGTCTATGACTTCGCGAGCTACGTCGCGATCAATATTTCATCGCCGAATACCCAAAACCTGCGAACTCTTCAGGAAAGCGCCGCACTGGAGAAACTGCTTGCCGGCGTCGCCGGCGAGCGCGAGGATCTGGCCAAGGCGCACGGAAGGCGCGTCCCGCTCGCCGTCAAGATTGCGCCTGACCTGGACGAACCTGACGTGCGCCACGTTGCCGAAGTGGCCTGCCAAAATGACATCGATGCCATCATCGCAACGAATACGACACTTTCGCGTTCAGGCGTCGAAGGCCTGCGCAACGCAGACCAGACCGGTGGCTTGAGCGGCGCGCCGCTGCAAGCGCAATCAACAAGAATCGTTCGCTTGTTATCAGATTTGCTGGCGGGCAAACTGCCAATCATCGCTGCCGGCGGGGTTATGTGTGCAGCTGACGCGCTGGAGAAAGTGTCAGCGGGCGCAAGTCTGGTTCAACTGTATACCGGCCTGATTTACCAGAGCCCGCAACTTGTATCGGAATGCGCGCACGCCCTTGCAACGGCATCCGGGTCGCACCCGGCCAACTGATATAATCCGCGGCTTTTTTGCGGAACTGACGACAATGCCCGCCGACTCTCCGAAATCCGCTGTTGCTTCGCGACTCGAACTGGGTTTCGAATTAGGCTTTGACGAGCTTTACGATCACAAGGGGCTTCGTCGGCTGGACGCTGTCTTCCTCGAATTTCTCGGCACCGCCGATCCTCTTCTGCTGGAGCGTCTCGAAGCGGCTCGCGCAAATACCGATTCGATCGGGCGCAAAGACGAGTCGCAACTGCTGATGGAAATCGCTGTTCATCTTGACGATTTTCTGGCGCAGCTATTCTCGATAGAACGCGACGTAACAGCGCTATCGGATGCGCATAGTGCACTTGCTCCACTTCATCGGTGCAAGCGTCAGTTCATTCAGCGCAAGGCAGCCACCAAATACAAACTGCCCGCGGCAGAAGCCTTCGACGGTCCCGCTCTGGAGCGCCAGCTAAGCGGCTACATGGGTGAGCCGCTCACAGAACTGGGGTTTGCCCGTCATGTTGAACGGTGGCAGCAAGACAGTGAATCCAACACGGCACAACTTGAAGCGGCAATGCAATACGCTGCCTGGGCGGTACACACTGGCGCCGGCCGGGTGCAACACGGCAATGGCGTCCTGTTCAAGATTCCCCGCAAACTGGATTTTCAACGTCTCGTCCCGGTGGAAACCAGCAACGATGGCGTTGTCCCCAAACTTGGCCTCAAACATCTGCGCCGTCGCGATGGCTTTGCGCTCACCGACAACGGCACCGACCTGGTCGGCGCGCTGGATCAGGCCAATTACTGCATCTGGTGCCATGCTCAGGAAAAAGACTCTTGTTCGCACGGCTTGAAAGACAAGACCGGCGCGTTCAGGAAGACCGTATTCGGCGTCCAGCTCGCAGGCTGCCCGCTCGAAGAGCGTATTTCAGAATTTCAGAAGCTCAAAGCCGACGGCGTCGCAATTGGCGCACTGGCGATGATCTGTGTCGACAACCCTCTTGCAGCAGCGACTGGTCATCGAATCTGCAACGACTGCATGAAATCGTGCATTTATCAAAAGCAGGACCCGGTCGACATTCCCCAGGTTGAAACGCGCACCCTGAAAGACGTGCTCGCATTGCCATGGGGTTTCGAAATTTATTCGCTGCTGACCCGCTGGAATCCATTGCATATTCAGCGCCCGTTTCCGTCTGCGCCAACCGGAAAACGCGTACTCGTAGCCGGCATGGGACCGGCCGGCTTCAGCATGGTGCATCACCTGATTAACGACGGCCATATTGTCATCGGCATTGACGGCCTGAAAATTGAACCGCTTGCGCCGGAACTGTCAGGCGTTGATGCTTTCGGAAAACGAACCGCATTCGATCCGATTCGTGACTTCGATACGCTCAACGAACCACTGGAATCGAGGGTAATGGCCGGCTTCGGTGGCGTCGCCGACTACGGGATAACCGTTCGCTGGGACAAGAACTTTCTGAAAGTCGTCCGGTTGCTACTCGAACGCCGCAACCAGTTCGCATTGTTCGGTGGTATCCGCTTCGGCGGCACACTGGACGCGAACGAGGCATTTGGCGCCGGTTTCGATCATATAGTGCTCGCCGCAGGGGCCGGCAAACCGACCGTACTCGACATACCAAACGCGCTCGCACGCGGCGTACGCACGGCATCGGATTTTCTGATGGCATTGCAACTGGCGGGAGCGGCCAAAAGCGACTCCATAGCCAACATGCAAGTGCGCCTGCCGGTCGTTGTCATTGGAGGTGGTTTGACCGCGATAGACACTGCTACAGAATCGGCGGCTTACTATCCACTGCAGGTCGAGAAGTTTCTGTCACGCTATGAAATACTGGTTGCCGAACGTGGCGAAAGTGCAGTACGCGCGGGCTGGAATGCGGAAGAACGTGCAATCGGCGATGAGTTTCTCGACCATGCGCGTGCGATTCGCAACGAGCGCAGCCAGGCTAAACAAGAGAACCGCGAGGCGCGCATTGTCGAACTGCTTGAATCGTGGGGCGGGATCACGATCGCCTATCGTAAACGCCTCATCGACAGTCCGTCGTACACACTCAATCATGAAGAAGTGGAAAATGCGCTCGAGGAAGGTGTGCGCTTTGCCGAAAGACTGACGCCGCAATCAATCGAAGTCGACGAGTTTGGCCACGCACGTGAACTAAGTGTGGTCGCTGCCGGCGAAGATGACGCCGGCAATCCTTCCGAAACAGGCAAAATACTACCGGCGAGGACAATTCTGGTCGCGGCCGGGACCCAGCCCAATACGGTCGCCGCGCGCGAGGACCCGGGTCACTTCAAACTCGATGGTCGCTATTTCCAGGCAGTCGACGAACAGGGCGTTCCGGTCAGCCCGCAAAGAACAGCCAAACCCGAGGATGTACAGGTACTGCTTAACCGGCAAGCAGACGGGCGCTTTATCAGTTTTTTCGGAGACCTGCATCCGTCGTTCTTCGGCAATGTCGTCAAGGCCATGGGCGGCGCCAAGCAAGGATATCCGGTCGTCAGCCGGGTACTGGAACAGGTCAAACCGGCATTCGCAGGAACGGACAGCGAGTTCATCGCAAATCTCAACCAGACGCTCAGAGCGAGCGTACATGAAGTGATCAGGTTGACACCCAATATCGTCGAAGTGGTGGTGCGGGCCCCGCAAGCGGCGCGGCGTTTCCGGCCGGGACAGTTCTATCGCCTACAGAACTTTGAGACGCTCGCACCATACGCCAGCAACACACGTCTTGCCATGGAAGGTTTGGCACTTACGGGCGCGTGGGTCGATCGGGAACGCGGGTTGGTGTCGACCATCGTGCTGGAGATGGGTGGTTCGTCTGATCTGTGCGCGTTGCTCAAACCTGGCGAACCGGTCGTACTGATGGGTCCCACCGGCACGCCGACGCAAATCGTTGGCAACGAGACCGTTGTCCTGGTCGGCGGCGGCCTCGGCAATGCAGTCCTGTTTTCGATTGGCCAGGCGTTCCGGCAAGCAGGGTCCCGGGTGCTGTATTTCGCCGGTTACAAACGCATGGTAGATCGCTACAAGGTCAGCGAAATCGAAGCCGCGTCCGATGTGGTGATCTGGTGTAGCGACGAAGAGCCCGGATTCGAACCCAATCGCCCGGATGACAAAGCTTATGTGGGAAACATTGTTCAGGCCATGCAGGCCTACGCGGATGGCGATCTTGGCGATCTTGGCATTCGCCTTGACGAATGTGACCGCATCATTGCAATCGGTTCGGACCGGATGATGGCAGCGGTCGCAGCCGCAAGACACACGGTTCTTTCGGATCATCTGGATCCGCAACACTTCGCGATCGGCTCGATCAATTCGCCGATGCAATGCATGATGAAAGAAATCTGCGCGCAATGCCTGCAGCCACACGTCGATCCGCAAACTGGCGCGCGCAGCTACGTATTCTCATGTTTCAATCAGGATCAGGCGCTCGACTCGGTCGATTTCGACGGACTGGCGGCGCGGCTGAAACAAAATTCGCTGCAGGAGAAATTGTCGGCCCAATGGCTCGATCGATGTCTGCACGAACTCGAAGTTCGATCAGCGCGGGAAAATGCCTGAGCGCATTTTCGTTGCGCCTGGCTATAGACTAATCCTTTCTGGTTACTGATTGTGCATTGATCGCGATTATGGACGCGAACAGAATTGATGCCATCGATGCATTGCTGCCGCAGACACAATGTACGCGCTGCGGCTACCCCGACTGCCACGCCTATGCCGCCGCAATTTCCAGCGCAGAGGCCTCATATGATCAATGTGCTCCCGGCGGCCAGGCCGGCTTGCGGCGTCTTGCAAATTTCCTGGGCAAGCCCGAGATTCCGCTTAATCCCGACTATGGCAGCAAAGGTCCACGCACCGCTGCCGTCATCGATGAACGTCATTGCATCGGATGCACGCTCTGCATTCAAGCCTGCCCGGTCGACGCCATCATGGGCAGCGCAAAGCGCATGCATACGGTACTCACTGCTTACTGCACCGGCTGCGATCTGTGCCTCCCGCCCTGCCCGGTCGACTGTATTGACATGGTTGAACTGAGCGATTTATCCACGGTCGGACACGATGCCGCTACACGGTCGCTTGATCAGTCAACCGATGACCTGGCTTACGTTTCACGTCGCCGTTACCAGATACACAACGCGCGCTATGACCGGGAGCACGACCAGACAGAAAAGCGGCTGAACGCGAAAAGTGGCACCCTGTTGATCGAAGAAACTGGATCGGCCAAACGAGCGCGATCGACAGATCCGGATATGACACTACAGCCAGCACCGGAATCGGGATCCGGCGGCAGCGACCGGAAGAAAGCGATCATCGAGGCAGCACGGCTGCGGGCCCGGGCGCGCCAGAGTGCATTCGAACGCGCACGGCGCAAGACGCGCTGAACTGATCGTCAAAGAACTCGAGACAGCAGATGAACAAGGCCAAACGGACGGAAATTTTTTCGCGGTTGCGTGCCGCCAATCCGGAACCGACGACAGAACTCATCTACGACACGCCATTTGAACTTCTGATTGCAGTCATCCTGTCGGCCCAGGCAACCGACAAAAGCGTCAATCTGGCGACCAACAAACTGTTTGCAATCGCCAATACCCCGGCGGCAATAATCGAACTGGGCGAGAATGGATTGCTGCCTCTGATCCAGAGCATCGGCCTGTTTCGAAACAAGGCAAAAAACATCCTCAAGACCTGCGGCCTGCTATTGGAGCGCCACCAGGGTGAGGTTCCAAGGACGCGCGAGCAACTCGAACAGTTGCCGGGCGTCGGGCGCAAAACTGCCAACGTCGTGCTTAATACTGCCTTTGGTGAACCTACCATTGCGGTGGATACGCACATATTCCGGGTTGCAAATCGAACCGGGATCGCGCCCGGAAAAGACGTCGTAGAGGTTGAGAAACGTCTGATCCGGCTGGTTCCCGACGAGTTCAAGAAAGACGCCCACCACTGGCTGATCCTGCACGGCCGATACTGCTGCAAAGCACGCAATCCGGAGTGCCCTGATTGCCCGATCGTTGATTTGTGCGAGTACCGGAAGAAGGCAAAATCGTCCTGATGTTTACACCATCGCGCGAGCAGGCGCGCAACCTGTTCTTCGATACCTGGGAAAAATACTCTTCGAGCCAGCGCATCGAGGGACTTGAACAGACTGTCCTGGAGGTCGTCCTTCTACACCCCGAATATCATGCACTTTTGGGTAAGCGCGACGCGCACGTCGAACGCGACTACCCGCCTGAATCCGGAGAAGTGAATCCGTTCCTTCATATGAGTCTGCATCTTGCGATCGCCGAACAACTCGCCATGAATCAGCCAGCCGGCATCAACGCCCTATTTGAAGAACTGGCGGAACATTACGGCGACCGGCACGCGGCGCTGCATGTTGTTCTTGACTGCCTGGGCGAAACGGTCTGGCAGGCAAATCGCTCAGGTACCGCGCCTAATCAGAGTGCCTATCTCGCCTGCCTGCGCGATCATCTCAACAAAGGTCCATAAGTCGCTGTACGCCAAAAGACGCTGGACTTGTCAGGCAGAATAAATCGCCGGCGAAGATCAATCGACCGCAAAGGGGAAAGCAATTTTCACGGTTGTGGACAGAGCACCCCAGTTGTGCGCCCCGTTCCTGGATCGCCGACTGAGCGTGGAAACGGTGACACGCGGGGCAACGCCCGGCCAACCAAAATGTCAGATTGCCCCAGCCTAATCGCCTGGTTCTACGCCTGGACCTACTGCGCGGCTACACCATCCTCTTCGCTCACCCGCATGGACTGCGTATACACGCTATCGTGCGTGTCTTCTACCTTGACGTTCAGGTCGCCTTCGGCGCGAGGGACGAAGTAGAAACGAAATACCGGGTTGTCGGAAAGCGAGTAGTTCACCTCTCCGGACATCACCGGATCACCGTTGTAGTCGACGTTCACATTGCGTACGAACTGGGGGACGTGATCAGGATCGAGATCGGATGCCAGTGCCGATTCGTTTGGATGGCGCACCTGCAGTTCAATCAACATGGGTTTGTCATATTCAACCTGATCGTCCACGCGAAACCGCATCTTGCCCATCGAATCGGCTGCGACATTCTTTCCCATCGGGGCCGAACAACCCCCGGCGGCCTTTACCCAGCGTTGGGACATGTATAACCGTCCATCATTGAGTTCGGCGACCGCCCGAACAAAACTGTATTGCTCAAAGCGAAGCCGGGTTTCCATCTTGACCCGCCCACTGTCCGGAGTGAAACGAAAAATGCCGGCAGTCGGAATCGGGTTGCGGTCAACGATGACGTACATCGTCTTGATATAGTCCGTCGGCGACTGATCAATAAGGCCGTTGATCATCACCGGCACGGTCGCAGCGTCATCTGCGCGCGTATTCAGATAAACGCGAATGACCTCGCGATCATCAGGGTTGATGACGCGATCGCCGAACATCAAATCCTTGATCACGGCCCATTCCGGGATCTTGGTGTGATCCGGCTCAGGATTCGGATTTGCATGCGCGGTTACGTACAGCCCTAAAAACAGGGCAGAAAACAGGGTCGTTCGTAGTTTCACGATTCAGGCCTCCGAATTGATTCAGCCAATCAGTATACCGTACTACTCCCACTCCAGCTCTGTGTACGCGGTCGTGACATTTCGCCGGTGATAGGTCTCGAAATTCACCCAGTTTTGCGCCTGGGAATACCCAATCTGATTGACCGCATCCATGAGGCGCACGTTGTCGCGAATCGCCTGGCGGGTTTCGGTAAGAATCAGTTCAAAATAGCGCTGCTGCGGATCCATGACTTGCGGCCAGGGCAAATCACTGCGTCCATGCCCAGGTATGTAATGACGGATATGCAGTTCGCGAAGTTCCTTCATCACCGCCAGAAATCCGGTGATATTGGAGTCAAGAATGGGTGTGTGATCGACGAACAGGAGATCGCCCAGCCACAGCGTTGAAGTCGACAAGTCAATAACGCTCAAATCGTTGTCTGTGTGGGCTGGTGCCCAGGCGCGAATCTCGACATCACGACCACCGAGAGCGACCGTCATCGTTGTCCCTGCGGCGAGCGTTTTCGTAGGCAGGACGATCCGGCTGCCTTCCGAAGCATCGCCCAGATCACGTGCTAGCGTCATCTCATAGTGCCTGCCGCGAGCCGCCAACTGAAGCGGCAGATTCTCATGTCCGATAATCTCCGGTTCCTCGGCGAGAAATGCCGCGGTGCCAAAGAAGTGGTCCGGATGCACGTGGCTGATGACTACATAGCAGACCGGTTTGTCAGTGACACTGCGGATCGCATTGCGCAGCGCCTGTCCGACAGCGAACGAACCGCCACTATCGAACACGAGCACGCACGTGTCACCGACGATAAATCCGACGTTGGCATTGTCTCCGAAATTTTGCGGCGAACGATCGGCGTACGACCCGTAATGCACGTAGTTTCCCGGCGCAATCTCCTCGATCGCGAAGGCAACGGATTGTGCCAAGACCTGCTTGACCGGAAGAACAAAGGGGAACAGCGCCAGCACTAGCGCGAGCATCGAAGCGAACTTGTAGAACAAATAATCGTCACAAGAGCGGCCACCTGGAAAAGGCAGCGCTGTGCCGATTTGAAGTTCGGCAGATGCCGAATCTTCAGATCGCGTATTGTTGACTTGCAAATAAACAGGCATCTGCGTAATTTTCATCTTCCAGTCCAGCAACATCGTTCTCAATGAAATGCTACTTGTTGGTTTTTGTTGCAATCGCCAGCCATTACATAATGCCGGCCAACGCGATTGCGAACGAGCCACGAACCGTCAGAATTACACACAACGTATACGGTTTCATCGGCAGCGGAGGTACGGTAACACGCGAAAACCGCGGCCGAGTCGCTAATGCCGGATTTATCGTCGGCCGGTCAGGCGTTGTCGTCGTAGACAGCGGGGTATCGTACAGGCACGGTCGGCAATTGAAAGAAGCGATACGCCTGGTTACAGATCGACCCGTTGAGCTAGTCATACTCACACATGCCGTACGGGAGTTTGTTTTCGGGGCTGGTGCTTTCGAAGAAGACGGCACACGCATCGCCGCTCACCAGGAAACGCTGGATCTGATGAAGGCGCGTTGCGCGCACTGTCTCACGCAGCTCGAGGAACAATTGGGCGCCGAACTTGATGGCACCCGGCTGATTCTGCCCACGAAAACATTCACGGACACAACAACAATACGAGTGGGTGGCGTCGAACTTGACGTTATCTTTACAGGGTGGGCTTCGACCCCTGGCGACGTCGCCGTATTTCACAAGACGAGCGGGACCTTGTTTGCAGGAGGCCTGGTTACCACCGATCACGTGCCTACGATACGCGACGCCGATTTTTACGGCTGGAAGAACGCACTTGCGATGCTTACCCGACTTCCGGTAGAACATGTCGTTCCCGGCTTCGGCCCGCCTGACGGGCCAATGGCCATCGCGGCAATGGGAGCCTATCTCGATGCGCTCGATGCACGCGTGCGCGCACTCTATGCCGAGACCTCCAGCCTGCTCGAGACGATCGAGAGAGCCGGCCTGCCGGCGTTTTCCGACTGGTCAGCTTACGAACCGAATCACCGCCGCAATGCACTTCATCGGCAACTTCAGCTGGAAATTGAAGACCTTGGTGGCGACCCGCGCTCAACTGCCGTTCCGCAGGGCGCACTATGATCGCTACGGCGAGGATCTGGCACATACGCATATAATCGAGGCAATCATGGGAAACCGACTGTCAAAAATCTATACGCGCACCGGTGACACCGGAACGACCGGGCTGGGCGACGGCTCGCGTGTTCCGAAGGACAGTGAACGAATCGAAGCCATCGGAACCGTCGACGAACTCAACAGTGCGCTGGGATTGCTGTTGGCAGAGGGTGTCGCCGAAGACGTTGCGGAGCTGTTAACGCAAATACAGCACGAGCTGTTTGATCTGGGTGGCGAACTGAGTATCCCCGGGCACGTCTCGATCGGAGATCAGCACGTTGCTCATCTTGAAGCAAGCCTCGACGCTTTCAACGCCGACCTGCCCCCGCTCAAGGAGTTCATTCTGCCTGGCGGATCGCGCCCTGCGGCACTCGCCCATGTTGCCCGCACGGTTTGCAGACGTGCCGAACGCAGTCTTGTCGCCCTGGGCCAGTCCGAGCAGTTGCCAGGCGTGCCACAGCGCTATCTCAATCGCCTTTCAGACCTGCTGTTCGTGCTCTGTCGCGTCCTCAATCGCAATGCCGATCGGGAAGACGTCTATTGGCAGAAAAATCGCACGCCAGGCACATGAATCTTCCAAATGATGTGAACTCTGCGACGCAAATCGCGACCAAAACCGGCGTGAACCAGACAACACACGCGAATCCGCCTACAAAAGAACAACTTGCAGCACTACTTTCGCGCTGCGTGCTTCACGACCAAAAGGCATTTGCCGCCCTCTATGAAGCCTCTTCGCCGAAACTGTTTGGCGTCGCCGTGCGTATAACAAGAAGGAGAGATTGGGCCGAGGAAGTACTTCAGGAGAGTTTTGTCAAAATTTGGCATCACGCCGGTAGCTACGATTCCGACAAAAGCGCGCCGATGACATGGATGACCGCGATCGTACGTAATCGGGCGTTGGACTGGCTGAGACGGCCGCGGGAAGTAAGGACCAGCGAAGAGCAGGAAGCCCTGCTGAGTGCGATACCGGACGAAGGGCCTGGACCTGAGGATCTCGCTTCTCTTGCCGCAGACGCCAGGAATTTGCACGAATGTATGGAACACTTGAGCGATGATCAGAAGCGCAGCATAACGTTAGCCTTTTTTCATGGCCTCTCGCACGGGGAACTCGCAGAAGAAATGGGCAAACCGCTGGGAACAGTAAAAACCTGGATCCGTAGGGGACTGGACAGACTCAAAGGGTGTATTGACGGTTTGGAACGCAAATGAAGCACATTAATCCGGAAATCGGCGACCAGCTCGCGGCAGACTACGTGCTCGGCACGATGCCGACACGCACGCGTCAGCGATTTGAGGCGATACTGAAAACCAATCCGCAACTACGCAAAGTCGTAGCGGCATGGGAGGCACGTCTGACGCCAATGGCGTCCTCTGCCCCGGAAGTCGTGCCGCCGCGCCATGTCTGGAATACGATTCAGAAGAAGTTATTTGGCAAGCACTCGCAGGAACCCGAAATGCAACAGACCTGGTGGAGCAGCCTTGGTTTCTGGCGAGCTGCTACCGGCTTTACGACGATCATGCTGGTCGTTTCCGGCTTGCTCGTACTGACTCCGGCCGCGGAAGATCCGGCGGCTATTCCGACCATCGATCCGGCCACGGATTCCATGATGGTGGTGATCATGGAAGATATGCAGACGCAATCACCAGCAATGACTGTGTCGTGGGAGTCCGGTGCTACAAACCTTGACAACAGGGTCTTGCGCCTGCGTGTCATCGGCCATGCAGAGATGGCGCCGGACACCGCCTGGGAGTTATGGATGGTTCCGCATGACGACAGTGCGCCGGTATCGCTTGGCCTTATTACGACGCACGAACTTCAGGTGCTGCGGGTGCCACAGGCGCTGGCACAGCCTCTGGATGAGGCCTGGGGACTGGGAATGTCCGTCGAGCCCAAGGGCGGCTCGCCCAGTGGCAAACCGACCGGCCCGATGTTGTACCGGGGCAAGTGCATAATGGCGTGAACGGTTTCGCCATTGACCGCAGCTGTTCGTTGCAAACCGGTTGGTTGCAAATTCGTTGTGCCAGAAGAGCACGCTCAAAAAATAACCAAACCGTTTTACCGTAGCTGCTGTAAACGCTTGCACAATAGCGCGGTCCCACTCAACACACGCGGCGCAGGCCGCGTCAACAGATCTGGTGAAAGGCTAATGACGGCCACATTCACGCGCTCTGAGACAGGCAGCATTTCATGCCATCGTTCAACGTTAGCGGCGGCCCCCATCCCCGTGACAGACAGTATCGCGTCTGCACGAGCAGACAATACGTTCTCCAGCGAAATGGGACCAGCAAGAAGCGGATAACCGCCAGGCACATTACGACCGCCGCATGTTCTCATGACGTCGGCCAACAAATGCTGGTCACCGACGGTGAAGATCGGCCGGTGCCAGATTTCAACGAAGACGTCGACGACCTCCTTACTTGCATAATCGTCGCGCAGGCGTTGCAAATGCGCGTCAAAATTGTCCGCAGCCCGTTGCGCGACTTGGCTGGTTCCGGCGAGCTTTCCAATATCGCGCAAATGGCGTGAGATGTCGGAAAGCAAGCGAGCCTCTGCGACATACAGTGAAATGCCCTCGCCTGCCAGTCGCTCAAGATCAAGCGCCCGATTACCACTGCGCCAGGCAAGAATCAGATCCGGTTCGAGCTGACGAATTCGTTCGAAGTCGAGACCAGCCGCATCTCCCACGACGGGAATCACCACTACGCCATCTGGATAATCTGCACCTCGCACGGTTGCCACCAGTCGGCCGCCCGCTCCGGCGGCGAAAACGAGTTCGGCAAGATGCGGCGATATGGCAATGATGCGTTGCGCCGGGCGCTCCAGGGTGACAATCCGCTGGCGATCATCGACGACGGATATCGCCGCGTATCCCGGATTCGCCCACCACACCAGCCAAAGGATCAGGCTCAGGCAGATCAGGAGCGCATCATCAATGGGGCTACGCGCCACCGAAGAAGATCCGGCAGTGAACGTCGAAAGCCGTGCCGCGAACCGCGTCAGCGTTCCAGATAGTGCAGCAGGTTCGAACTGGTAGAGCGCAATCTCTGCGACATCAAGGTAGCCAGCTTGATCAATATCTTTGATCCAAGAGCAGGCTCTTCGAGAATTATTTTCACCATGCTCTCGCGAGACAGAACCGAAAAGGTGGTGCTATCCACAGCGACACAAGTCGCAAAGCGCGGTTCGCCGTCGATCATCGACATTTCTCCAAGAGTCGCACCGGCACCCACGGCAGTCATGGGTCGATGGTTCCCTTGTGAATCTGTCTTTACGATTTCAACGCGCCCCTCGATGATCAATATCATGTAGTCATCCACGTCACCTTCGTGAATGATCGCCTGCCCCGGACTGGCGCGATATACATACATGAATGCCGTCAATCGCTCGACGTCATCGCGCGTGAAATCCGCGTAAAACTTCGACCGCCCGATCATTTCGAATATCTCCTGCACCATCGAACTGCCCTCGCCGAGTTACGAAAGAGACTCCAGCAGCGCATTTTGAGCGGGCTGAGCGTTTTGAGGCTGAACGGCCTGAGCGTTCTGAGCGGGCTGATTCATTTCACCCACCATAGCATCCACTTGCCGATACTTTTAATGATAATGACCCGTACTGCTGTCCAGTCGCCGAAATACCGACTGCCGAGCATTATGCGCGAGCCGGCACAACTGGTAAAGCCGCTAATTAATGCGGACAACTAATGCCGACAATCAATGCCGATCCCGGAAACTGGCTGAAGCTTCGGCGCGTTTCAAATAGGCTTCACGGGCAATTGCAACATCTTCCAGAAAGTACGGCAATTCGTCTATTTTCAGGGCCTGCGGGCCGTCGACAAGTGCCTTTGCTGGATTCGGATGAAAATCGACAAGCACCATGTTGGCGCCTGCAATTATCGCCTGGGCGGTCACGTGAAATGCGTCGAAAATGCCATCTGGCGACGAGGACCGCGATCCGACCGAGTGGCTCGGGTCGACACAAACCGGCATTCGGGTCAGCCGTTTTACAACGGGAACGTGCGCGAAATCGACAAAATTTCGATGCGGATCACCCAAATTGGTCTTCATCCCGCGCAATGCAAAAACTACCTTGCTGTTGCCTTCGCTGGCCAGATATTCTGCAGCATTGAGTGATTCGTCCAGCGTGATGCCAAATCCCCGCTTGATCAATACCGGATAGTCCGTTTGTCTCCCAACCGCCTTTAGCAACTCGAAGTTCTGCGTATTTCGCGTGCCAATTTGCAGAATGATGCCGGTCGGATTACCGGTAAGCTCCAGCGCACCGCGAATCTCCTCGGCATGTGATTCATGGGTTACTTCCATCGCGACTACTTTGATATCGTACTTGCCGGCCAGCTCGAAGACCCAGGGGAGGCATTCCTTGCCATGGCCCTGAAACGCATAAGGGCTGGTCCTCGGTTTGTACGCACCCATGCGCGTACACTGTTGGCCGTTATCTTTGAGCGCACGCATCATTTCCTCGACGTGCTCACGAGTGTCCACCGCGCACAGTCCGGCAAAAACGTGCAGCGTATCCTGGCCGAAACGTAAACCCTGGTAGTCGAAATGAGCCGGCCGGCTATCGTGTTTGTGGCGGCCCAACACACGATATTCTTCGGATACACGAATCGCCTGCGCAACGCACGGAAGCGCACGCATATCATCGATCTGCAACACCTTGGTGTCGCCAATCAAATAGATTTCGCGCACGGCACGCTCGCTTCCCTGAATCTGGTGCACGCGTGATTCGATATTTTCAAGCAGTGAGAGCCGCTCCATGAGCTGCCGGTATTCGTCTGAATGCGCGTCTGTATTTTCGTCGAGTATCAGGATCATCGGGTTCGTATTGCTGCGTCAGTTTCAAATGTGTTGTCTTGGTGCTTGATCGGCAAACCTGGAAAATAGCTTAAGCACCACGTGCAAGCCAGCAACCTAAACGGCGGTCAAACTCAACCGCCATCCAATATCAGACGTCGCCGCGCTCAAGCGCCGGTGCCGCCGACGGTCAAGCCATCAACGCGCAGGGTTGGCTGGCCGACGCCAACCGGTACGCTTTGTCCATCCTTGCCACAGGTTCCGACACCCGGGTCGAGTGCCATGTCATTACCAATCATCGAAACTCGCGTGAGAACGTCCGGGCCATTTCCAATCAGTGTCGCGCCCTTCACCGGCTGAGTGATTTTGCCTTTCTCTATCAGGTAGGCCTCTGCCGCCGAGAACACGAACTTGCCGCTGACGATGTCGACCTGTCCACCGCCGAAATTCACCGCGTACAGACCCTTATCAACCGACTGGATAATTTCATCAGGATGTTTGTCACCATTGAGCATGTAGGTATTGGTCATGCGCGGCATCGGAATATGGGCATACGACTCACGCCGCCCATTCCCGGTGGGTACGACCTTCATCAGCCGGGCATTGAGAATATCCTGCATGTATGTGCGCAAAATACCGTTTTCGATCAGCACTGTCTGCTGAGTCACATTGCCTTCGTCATCAACGGCCAGTGAACCTCGCCTGCCGGGGATGGTGCCATCGTCGACAACGGTGACACCAGGCGCCGCGACTCTCTCGCCGATGCGACTGGTGAACGCAGAGCTACCCTTGCGATTGAAATCACCTTCCAGGCCATGTCCAATCGCCTCGTGCAACAGCACGCCGGGCCAGCCTGAGCCAAGCACCACTGTCATGGTGCCAGCGGGCGCACTTTGTGCCGACAGATTGAGCAACGCCTGGTCGACCGCCTTGCGGGCGTAGTCTTGCAGCATCTCATCATCGAAATAGCTGTAATCAAATCTCCCGCCGCCTCCTGCGCTGCCCTGCTCTCGCCGCCCAGCCTCCTCGACAATGACAAGCAGCGAAAGCCGCACCAACGGGCGAACGTCAGCGGCATACATGCCGTCGCTGCGAGAAATCAGAACAACTTCATACTCGCCCGCAAGACTCGCCATCACTTGCGTCACGCGCGAATCGAGGCCACGCGCGATCTGTTCCAGTTTTTCGAGAAGTATGACTTTTTCCGAGTCGGAAAGACTTGTCAGCGGATCTCTCGGCTCATATAGCGGGCGCAACTGGCCGCGCCGGACGAGGCCTGCTTCCGCCCCTCCGCCCTGGCGACCGATAGCGCGAGTCGCCTGGGCAGCAGATTCGAGCGCCGTCATGCTGATATCGTCTGAATAGGCGAAGGCAGTTTTCTCGCCACTGACTGCACGTATGCCGACACCTTGATCGATATTGAAACTTCCCGACTTGACGATTCCCTCCTCCAGGCTCCAGCCCTCGCTGCGGCTGTACTGAAAATATAAATCCGCATAGTCCACGTCGTGAGTCATGATCTGCCCGAAAACACCGGACAGTTGTGTCGAATCGAGCCCATTCGGCGCAAGCAAGGTATCGCTCGCCGTGTTAAACAGCAATTCGGCGTTGGCAGTTGACAATTCGTTCACCGACAAAATATTCCCTTCATCTGAAGTTGACTAACGGACAAGCCGTCCCGCGGCCCCGGTATATTGATCTCACCATCTACATTTGTCTCGCTATCTATTCTGGTCTCGCCATCTATTCTGATCTCGATACCTGCCAGCATACCGCGCGTGTTGTCATCGCCCACCCTTGGACGGGGCCTCGGCTTGTTTCAGCTCGCGCTTGATGCGTTCAACGCGCGGATTGGCCCACGCCCCGGTCACGTGGTAGGCACGCGATGCGGCCACTTCTACGGGGTCACCGAGGACTTTCTGTGCCAGCAAAACAGCCACCCCCGCAATCGGACTAACCGCTACTGCTCCGGCCACTGCCGCAGCACCGGATAGCTGTGGGCGTACATAAACGTCGAGAATCTGGGTCTCGGCAGCGAGGTTGACGATGCCATTCATTTTTACCTGGGCCGCGGGCCCGTCCATCTGAAAATCCTGTGTCTGGACGATTCCTTCGGTGACGGTTGCATTGGCCGTGATGCTGTCAAAACTGAATCCGACGCTGAAAACATCTTTGAAATCGAGCGTCATGCGACGCGGTAATGCCTGCAGGCTTAGAATGCCAAGTAACTGGCCCCCCCCAGGATCTACCTGGGCAAATCGCCCGTCAGCAGCGTTGAGCTTGAGTTTCCCGGTCAACGTTGCCAAATTCGGATGGAACGGGCCACCCAGCCAGCTCACCGGCCCCGTCAATGTTCCTGTTCCACCGACGACGGAATCCGCATAGCCCAGGCGATTGAAGAATCTGCCAATATCGAATGCCTCCAGACGCGCGACGTATTCGGTACGTGGCCGCCCCGTCATATACCACTTGCCCTTGACGTCCATTCGCCCGTCGGGATTGGAGATCGCCAGACGCTCGAGTCGCCATGTGTCTTCGTCGGGTTCGGCGAGCAATTCCAGCCGACCGAGCAGTTTGCCTTCGAATCTGAGGTCTTCTACAACCGCGTTCAACGCGGGAGGTAACCTTCGGTGACGATCGACTTCCTCCTCCTCGTAAGGCGCCGAAATGGTAACTTCCCGTGGCGGCACTGCAAGTGTTGAAAATCTCGCGTTGACGCGATCACCACCGTCCGTGTTCTGTGAAATTGAAATGATGCCTTCGGCCTGAGGTCCAGCAAGAAAGATTTTCCAGTTCGCCGATTCGCGCTCGCCCTGAACGCGCATATCGCCAAACACGCGCCGGGCGAGACGAAACCTGTCAATCTTCAAATCCAGCAAATCAAAATTACCCACTCCACCGCGCGCGTTTTGCGACTGACTTTTGACGAACACGTTGCGCCAGCCGTCCAGATCGAAAAATGCGACCTGACCTTCAATCCCGATTCCGCGTCCCTGTGGCGGCAATTTCGCCGCGCCACCAAATACAATTGACCCTCGACCGATAACGCCACTTCGCGCCATCCATCGCGCATCGCCGATTTTCGCGATATTCAACTTGTACTCGTAACCTGCCTTGCCCTTCGACCACACATCAAACATGACGGGCAGCGCGCTCGGTGCCGGTTTGTCCATCGGCGAGGGCAAACGCGAGCCGATCCCAACCAGCGCTGACACAGCATGCAGATGCGATTTACCCTTGTTGAATACCAACAGCCCGTTCCATTTTGCATCTCCGTACAAGTGCGCGAGAAGCGGGCTGCGCGTAAACGCGGCGAGGCTGGCGGCAGCAATCGTGCCGGACATTCCGATCTCCATTGTGCCTCGTGGCGTTTCGTTCGAGCCAAAACGCAATTCCCCTCCGAGCGCCAGAGCCCGGCCATCGTGCAACATCACGCGGTCCTCGCTGAACTCCACCCTCGCCGCATAGTTGCGCAGAACCGGCACGCGCGAACTCACGGTAAAGTACTCTCCTGCCAGATCAACGCGACCGTCCACGGAAACATCCGCCGGGTTGCGAAGAGGTAAATCCATCCGCAAAGTAACTTTGCCGGTGCCGACACCGCTCATGTTCGCGGTGCTGCCTTTGGTGTATCTGGCGACCGGACTACTGGAGATGTAGCGCAGCAATTGACCAACCCCTCCGGTCGCGCTACCGTCTGCGACCACCCTTTCGCGCCCGCTGCCAAGTCCCACTACTGAAACGCGCGAGTCGGAAATGTCAACGCCCATCACGACGCCAGACCGGGGCTCGATATCAATGCGATCACCGTTTACAAGAAAATCACCAGAGATCCCTTCAATTACCGGCCATCCTTCCTTCAAGCGCAGCGACGCATCCTGAACTGCAGCCCTGATGTCGAAAATACCGTCGCCTTTGTCAGCGAACGGAAATTTATGCAACGGCCCGGCAAGGTGTAAACGTACACCTTCCGAATGTCCTGCCAGCAGCCCTTGTTTCAACCAGGCGTGCACTTTCGGAAAGATATTGGGGAAGTAACGCCAGACGTGCTGGGCATCCGCTCGCACGAGAATCGCACGCAGATCTATATTGCCCTTGTCTGTTCCGGCGAAGTGATAGGTGCCGCTCGCCTTGCCTGCAGCATGTTCATTGGTAAATAACACATTGCGAATGTTGACCTGCAGCTGTCCGCCTTCGGTCGTCCAGTCAGCGTTGCCATCCAGATAGTCGAACGCAACCGGTTCAACGAGCACTTTCGGAAACGCCAGTTGCGCCGCTTCCGTCTTCAGCGACACCGAGCCGCCTTCAGTCGACACGTTGAACGTGCCGCTCATGCCACTGAACCCAGGTAACTTGTCGACTGGTTTGATCGCCAGATCGCTGAACTGTGCGGCGATTTCATAAGCGCCATTTTCGCCGTTCTCCGGCGTGACCCACCTTGCTGTCAAGTCATCTATGGCGCCTTCGGGTTCGAACCTGGACAGTTGTTCACCGAACGCCGCATCTACGGGTAACGATTTACTCAAAGCGACAGCGGGCCCCAGCGCAAGCGCACTGACTGTTAATTCAACCGGCGCACGTGTCAAATATGGCTTGCGGATCTCGATACTTGCCGGAGGCAGCCTGACGCCACCAAAGGTCTCCAGCGTCAACTGCGACATCGCGAATGTTTCCCCGAGCTCATCGCCGTCCCACTGGAACCGGCCCGACAGGTTGGCAAGTGCAAGTGGCTCGAGATCCGGCGCAAGCCGCGCACCCACATTGACAAGATTTCCCTCGGCAACGACATGGGTTACCTGCCCTTCTGACACGTCCATCCATACGCTCAGCTGGCCAAGACCGGCGTCAAAGTCAACCGGCAACGACATCCATTGCTGGGCAACGGCCAGATTCGCGTACTCGAATCCACCGAAAATCTCCCCTTCCCAGGATGCTATATCACGAACTCGCTCACCGCTGAATTCAGCACTAAGCGAGACTGCTGAAGCCAGTTCCACCGGTGGTGCGCCGCTCACGAGAAAGCGATGATCCGATCTGGAGTTTTCCATTTCGATCGTGACGTCATCGACGACCAGGATTGGCGCTGCCCGCATCTCGTCGATCCATGATATGCGCGCATTGTGGACGACGACCCGCCCCTGCCTGAGCAACCAGTTCGCAAGTCTGGAGCGGCTGCCGGGTTCGCCGCGCGCGATCGGCGTCCCGGCAACCCATAGAGTCCCCAGCGAATCGCGCCGGATCTCCAGGTCCGATCCGGCAATCTCGATGCGCTTGAAGACGATGTTGCCGGCAATAAACGAGCGCCAGGACAGAGCCGTGTCTACGTTCTCGAAAGCCAGTGTCTGCGCACCACCGGCTTCATGAATGCGCACGTCCAGAAGTCTGAGCTGAGGTCGAAAATCGCGCCAATCGCCTTCGATGCCTCCGATCTCTACCGTCTGGCCAATCGTCCGTGCTATTGACTGCGCTATGGGATCCTTGTAGTCATCGACAATCGGCAACACAAAGAAACGAAGCGCAACAATCGCAGCGCCAGCGCAAATCGCGACAAACAGTAACAGCCAGGTAACAAGACGATACGTCCATGCCGACCCATGCTTGAGGAATTTGAAGAACACTATGCTTTAAGTGGGGCCAAATCAGTCAGAGCCAAGTCCGTAGTCGCCAGGTCGCTCAAGTCCCGCCGAATCGTATTCAGTTGAAGTGCCGGCAGCCACAATGGCCGAGACCAGACGTTGCGAGCGCGTTGCGAATATCGCTCAAAAGCGGGTTGCGTCACCTCGCAGCCCAACGGTCTCGCC
Source organism: uncultured Burkholderiales bacterium (assembly GCA_951812315.1). GTDB lineage: Bacteria > Pseudomonadota > Gammaproteobacteria > Burkholderiales > Eutrophovitaceae > SG8-40. The sequence continues at coordinate 13,893 of CATOSA010000016.1, read as the reverse complement.
CAACGGTCTCTTAGCGGTCCTATGTACCTATTCGCACCCGGGAAAAATCTGCCACCAAAGCACGAACAATCGACATTGAGCAATAGCCTTGTTATTCCCCTGCCACCGATCACCGAATTCTGTTGAGGCACATTGCCTCTGAAAACAAATCCTTCCTGGAATACGGAAGCTAGCAAACTGTGCTCCACACGCATTGCCTTACGCCAACGGGTACTGCAACACTCCCAATTTAATCCATTGCCTACTAACAAGTTCTCGCCACCGGGCGTGTCTGAAAAGCGTCTTCGGTTAAGATTGACGCAATCTTGAAGAATTCCCTGTCCGCGGACGCCCGCGGATCCAAAACATGGACAATCGCGGGAGCACGCCTTTGACAAGCATTTCCCGGTTTATGAATTAATCCCGATACACCACACGATGCCCAAACCGTCAAATTGGCGCGATATTTCAGTCCCGCACCGATTTTGCCTGTGTTGGCATCTACGGGCCGCCGAAGTCCACTGTATTACTTCATCAGGCTTGTATTACCCGGGCTCGTTTAATCGGGCTCGCTAAATCAAGCCTTCTTCAACGGGCGCCGACACTAGGTTAGTCCTGCACCCAGCGTAAACGTTCATTTTAACCCACCGTATGCAAACTCAATCAGTCCCTCGCGACGAACTGGAGCGCGCCAAGCGGCTGTCACGATACGTGCGCAATCTCGTCGAATCGGGGGCTTGCTCGATTGGCGCAGATGAACTTGGCGCACCGTTTTCGCGAACCCGTATGCGCGAAATTCTTGCAACACCGGTTGCCGATGAAGCACAGCTCATGAACAAGCTGCGCAAGCTTCGACAACAGGTAATGATTCGCATCGTCACGCGAGACCTGAACGGCCTCGCCGATCTGCATGAGGTTGTGGATACCGTAACGGCACTGGCAGAAGAGTCATTGCGTGCCGCTGCGGCGTTCTGCGAGCAGTCCTTACGCGCGAAGTTTGGAGATCCGAGAAACGCCAGCGGCGAGCTTCAGACGCTGCACATTGTCGCCATGGGAAAGCTTGGCGGCTTTGAGCTCAACGTTTCATCGGATATCGATCTGATTTTTGCCTATCCGGATGACGGCCACACCGATGGCGAACGCCAGATAGACAATCACGACTATTTCACCCGTCTTGCACGCCAGCTCATTGGTGCAATTGCCGAGTTTACCGAAGATGGTTTCGTTTTCCGCGTTGACACACGGCTGCGCCCGTATGGTGACAGCGGCCCGCTGGTCGTAAGCTTTGATATGCTCGAGGAATACTTCTACACGCAAGGCAGGGAGTGGGAACGGTATGCGTGGGTGAAGGCACGCGCCATCACCGGGGACCGTCACGAGCAACTGCAGTCGCTTGCCTCACCCTTTGTCTATCGTCGCCATCTTGACTATTCGGCGCTCGAGAGCCTGCGCAACCTGCATAGCCAGATTCGCACCGAAGTCAACAGGCGTGACGCGGGAGACGACATCAAACTCGGGCCGGGAGGTATACGCGAAATCGAGTTTCTGATTCAAGTATTTCAGCTGGTCCGCGGCGGTAAGGAGAAGATGCTCCGGGAGCGCTCGACTCTGGGCGCGCTAGACCAGTTGGAACAACGTGGCCTGCTCGAAAAAGAGGTCGCGGGCAAACTGCGCAATGCCTATATATTCCTGCGCAATCTTGAACACCGTTTGCAGTATCTCGACGACCTGCAAACACAGAAATTGCCCGAATCCGCGGATGACCTGCGCCTGATCGCAGAGTCGATGGGATTCGCAGACATCGATAGCTTCTTTGCGGTATTGAAGACGCATCGAGATACGGTACAGGAACATTTCGAGGCGATCTTCTCGGAGAACGAGGACACCTCTCGCGGCCCGGCTAGTGGCATCTGGCTCGGCACCTTGTCCGATGAAGAAGCGGTATCGGAGCTGACGACACTGGGTTTTCATGAACCAGAGGCCACACTCGAGCAATTGTCTCGCCAGCGCGATAGCTTGCGTTTCAAACGCATGGCCCCGTCCGGGCAGGCGCGACTCGAGCGCCTGATGCCACTGGTAATTGAAAGCGCGTCGCGCGAGACGGACCCGGACGTTACCCTTCGCCGCGTACTCAACATCATCGATACGATCGGCCGGCGCGAATCCTATCTTGCCTTGTTACTCGAATACCCGCAGGCCCTTGCCTCAGTCGCCCGCCTCGCCTCGGCGAGCCCATGGGCGGCGGAATATCTTGCCCGCTATCCGGTATTGCTCGACGAACTGATCGCGCCGCATAAGGACGACATACCCGACTGGAAGCGACTTCAAAAGGAGTTACATGCAGAGCTGGAAGCGAGTGCAGGCAATCCGGAACAACAGATGGACTTGCTGCGAAATTTCAAACACGCGCAGACCTTTCGCCTGCTCGCGCTTGATCTGGCCGGAGGCGTCGAACTGGAAACACTTTCCGATTATTTGTCCGACCTCGCATCGCTGCTACTGGAAGAAACCCTTTGCTTTGCGTGGCAAGCCATTCGCACCCGACATCGCGATGAACCCCGATTCGGCATCATGGGTTACGGCAAACTGGGTGGCAAGGAACTCGGATACGCCTCCGATCTCGATATCGTGTTTCTCTATGACGACGACGATGACGCCGCAGAAAACTACGCACGTCTCGCGCAACGGATTAACAACTGGCTGAACAGCATGACAGCAGCGGGAGAACTGTACGAGACCGACCTTCGGCTGAGGCCGAGCGGCGTCGCTGGCCTGCTGATCAGCAGCGTTGAAGCGTTTCGCGACTATCAGTTTCGCGAGGCGTGGGTTTGGGAACACCAGGCCTTGACGCGTGCCCGTGCGATCTGTGGCGACAAGCAAGTGGGCAGCGCGTTTGAAAAATTGCGCATCGAAGTGATTTGCCAGCAACGCGATCAGGCTGCACTAAGAGCCGATGTCGAAGCGATGCGGCGAAAAATGCGTGACGGGCATCCGAACGAGAGCGGCTTGTTTGATCTGAAACACGATCCCGGCGGAATCGTCGACGTGGAGTTCGTCGTTCAGTATCTGGTGTTGGCATACTCTGCTCAACATCCGGAATTGACTGACAACATCGGCAACCTCGCCCTTCTCACGCTTGCCGCCAAACTTCACCTGATACCAAAAGACATCGCCAGCCGCACAAACAACGCGTATCGGGTTTTCCGCGCCCGGCAACACGCGCTTCGATTGCGCGGTGAGAGTTACGCGCGTCTTCCGCTCAGCGATGTCGTATCCGATGTGGATTCGGTTCGTGAGTTATGGACATGGGTTTTCGAGGACAAGCGGGTATGAAACAGTGCTTCGGGGGACCGAGGCAGGTCGCGCCGATACGTTGCTAAAAGTGCGCGATCAGATTTTTCCAGTCAGACTGTACACGGGCATTGCGTCTTTGCCTTTTAGTTTGACTTCGCGTTCGTCTTCGAACCTGTAGCGCTGGCTGATACGGCGATACGTCGTTTTGTCGACGGCGATCGTGTCGTTGGGCGCTGCGCCAATAAGACGAAATGCGATGTTGACGGTGTCACCCCACACGTCATACATGAAGCGCTTGGAACCGATCACTCCGGCGATGATCGGACCGGTCGCAATAGCGACATGCAACTGCAGTCCATGGCTGCGCAGACCCGGATCACTGCGCGCGATCTCAATCATTTCCAGCGCCATGTTGGCGGTCCGGTCAACATAATCCGTGTCATCGCCTTCCAGCCCTCCTGCTACCAGGTAGGCATCGCCTATGGTCTTGATCTTGTCCAGTGCATACTTGTCGCTGAGTTCGTCGAACCGGGAAAACACTGTGTCAAGAAACGACACCACTTGTTTCGGAGTGAGTTCCTCGGCAAGTCGGGTAAAACCAACAACGTCAGCGACCATCACCGAAACGTCGGCGAAACCATCCGCAATTGTTCCCGGATTGTGCTTCAGACGATCGGCCACATGCTCGGGCAGCAAGCTCTTGAGCAAGCGATCTGACTTGTTGCGCTCAAGTTCGACGAGCGCGTGTTGACGCGACAGCTGCTCCTGAAACGTGTCGCGCTGCTGCACGCAGTAACGAAGCAGAAGCCACATTACGGCCGCCACAATCGTGAAGTTCAGCACGAAGAAAACCGCAATGGTGCGCATCGGTATGCCGTAGCTGTCGCCCGACACCAGATAGAAATCGAAAACGCCCGACACCCCTGTAAGCACGACAAAAGCGACAAACCACGGGATTGACTCCTTTGGCCCATAGCACACCATTGCGCCGATCGGCGCCAGTAGTGCCAGTAATGCAATTCCGGACGAGCTGACGAAGCTGCCAATAGACCATTGCACCACGAACGGAAAGAACAGGAACAACGCCAACTGGACGATGCGAAACAGTTCGAAATTCTGGGTACGAAGAAACGTATAGACGACCAGTGTCGACAGGAGCTGGAAACCGAACGGTATCGTCGTCGGAAGTTTCAGTCCCATCCACCAGTAAATTGCCAACCAGACGATGGCAGCAACGTTCATCAATCCGCTCGCCAACAGAAGCGTCGTCTTGCGAAGACGCATCACCTCGTCGTCATTTATGTCGATGGCAGAATTGGCGAGCTTGCGGATGAACCCGGGAGCCATGGTAGATGCAGCGATGTTGGATTCAGCCATCGGGATTGTTGCGTTGTTTGGACGATAGCGCGTGGCTATGGGAGGACTGATATGCAACATCCATACCAACGAGAATCGACGCAATGTGCCCGCGGTTGGCCGCCAAATATGTGATCAGGCCCGGCGTCAAACGAAACTCCGGTGCCGCTGTGAGGCCCGACATGCGCTACACTTGCAATCTTTTTTGCGAGGGGTTTTGGTAATGTCGATGGCGGATCTGGACGGCGTCATATGGTACGACGGCAAAATGGTGCCGTGGCGCAATGCGACGACGCATGTGCTGACGCATTCTCTGCACTATGGTCTGGCCGTCTTCGAGGGCCTTCGAGCGTATGAGACCTCGGCTGGAACAGCAATATTCAGGCTAGAGGAGCATATCAACAGGCTGTACGACTCTGCTCACATCTATATGATGAAAATTCCCTACGAGCGGGAAACACTGTTGAAGGCCTGTCTCGACGTCGTGCGGGAAAATCGCCTCAAGTCGTGCTACGTCAGACCGATCGCGTTCTACGGGTCGGAGAAAATGGGCGTTTCTCCTCAAGGGGCTACCGTTCATGTCGCGGTAGCAGCCTGGCCGTGGGGTGCCTATCTGGGCGCGGATGGTATAGAAAAAGGCATCCGTGTGAAAACAGCCAGCTACTCGCGACATCACGTCAATGTCACCATGTGCCGCGCAAAGTATTCCGGTACCTACGCGAATTCCATTCTTGCGAATCAGGAGGCTATCGACCACGGTTACGACGAAGCGTTACTCCTCGATGTCGACGGCTTTGTCGCCGAGGGAACCGGCGAGAACCTGTTCATCGTGAAGAATGGCAAGCTCTACGAGCCCGAACTTACATCGGCACTGATTGGTATCACCCGCGATACGCTGATTACACTCGCTCGGGATATCGGACTGGAAATCGAGTCAACCCGGCTCACACGGGACGACATCTATATTGCCGACGAGGCATTCTTTACCGGAACAGCCGCTGAAGTTACTCCCATTCGCGAACTCGACAGCCGATTGATCGGCGCCGGTACGCGTGGGCCAGTTACCGAAAAGTTGCAATCGATGTTCTTTGACGCCGTCAACGGCCGCTCGGAGAAACACCGATCATGGTTAACTGTCGTCTGAGCATCGCAAAATTGTCGCGCCGGTTTTGATAGAACCAGCTTTGATAGAACCGATTTTTGACTGAACCGATTTTCTGATGGAAGCAATCGTCTGATGGAAACTGACCGTCCGATGAAAAACGACCAGACTTCGCAAGAACGAAGGGTTGAAGTATCTGCAATGAATCTTCCGTTGCACTGTCCGACTGACGAGCAGCTGCTTTGGAATGCGCATCCGCGCGTTTACCTGCCAATCGAGGAAACCGGCGAAACACTTTGCCCATATTGCGGAACGCGCTACGTGCTGAAGGACTAGCATCTCGAGGAACAGGCTCTCAAGGAGCAGGATTTCAAGAAACGGAAATTCAAGGATGGGTGCTGTGAATTACAGGCACGACGCGCAGTGTGCGCATTCATCGGGAAGGTAGTTATGCGGTTGATCCCGGAAAGCGCGCTGCGGTTTCCCCAGTTTCACCGCAAGCACCGTTGCTCCGTTCAACAGGGCATTTGCGGCAGCTGACACAAAACCACCGCCAGTCAAGATGAGCCGCACGGAAAATCACGCCAACAGGATACTTGTCGTCGCTCCGTCCTGGATCGGCGATGCCGTTCTTTCGCAACCGTTGCTGGAGCGCCTCTCCAGACGGGCGCCGGCACCGGCAATTGACGTGCTCACCGCCAGTTGGGTGTTACCGGTTTACCGGCGCATGCCCGAGGTCGCGGACACGATTGAGAACCCGTTCAGGCACGGCCAACTTGGGCTCGGCGCACGCTACAGACTCGGACGCAAGCTTGCCCGACGCGGCTATGCGGCCACATATGTTCTTCCCAACTCACTGAAAAGTGCCCTTGTTCCCTGGTTTGCGGGTATTCCTGCTCGCATTGGTTACAAAGGCGAAATGCGATACGGACTGCTGACCGATCGCCGTCCTCTGGACAAGCAAGCGCTACCCCTGATGGTTGAACGTTTTGCGTGGCTTGCCCAACCAGCCAATACAGTCCTCGCGAGGCCGCTTGCCAATCCGAAGATAAGCGTCGACCCCGCACAGCGCGCGGCGACGCTCGAGCAACATGATCTGCCATTGCAGGCGCGCGTAGCCTGCTTCTGCCCGGGTGCCGAGTACGGTCCTGCCAAGCGCTGGCCAACCCGGCACTTCGCAAGCCTGGCTAAACAACTGGCCGAGCGCGGATTTTCAGTCTGGCTTCTGGGTTCAGCCGCCGACAAAACGGTCGGCGACGAAATAGCACGTGACAGTGGCGATGTCGCAATAAATCTTTGTGGCAGCACCAGCCTCGATGACGCCATCAACCTGTTGTCCGCGGCCGAGTTGGTCGTCACCAATGATTCCGGACTGATGCACGTCGCAGCCGCTCTTGACCGCCCGACTGTTGCAATCTATGGATCCAGTTCGCCCGGGTTTACGCCGCCCCTGTCCAGCCGCGCTCAAGTCGTCAAACTCGACCTGCCATGCAGTCCGTGCTTTGCCCGCACATGTCCGCTCAAACATTTCGATTGCATGCAGAAACTCGGGCCGGACAAAGTAATTGAAACCATCAAGGCACTTGGCGTGAATCTGTGACTGACACCAATTTTGCGACTGCCCAGGACGCACAAAAGGCGTTCTACGAAGCAATCCAGAGCGCAAACCTGGCGCAGATGATGGCGGTATGGTCGACGGACGAAGATATCATTTGCATCCACCCCGGGGGCGTGCGTCATTGCGGCCCGGCCGAGGTCCACGAATCGTGGCGGCAAATATTCATGCACGGCCCGCAGCTGATATTCAAGATTGTTAACAGCAAATCTCATCAGGCAAGGATGCTGTCAATTCACAGCGTTTGTGAACAAATGACCCATCGCGCCGGCGCACACCCGCCGGCAAGTGCCATCGCCACCAACGTATTCGCGCGCACCGACCATGGGTGGAAAATGCTGCTGCATCATGCGTCGCCGATCCCCTCTCGACCTTTGCAGGAACAACAGGAACCCACGGTGTTGCACTGATGGCCGATAAGTTTCGCTACAATGCGCCGTGGTGGTTGCCCGGAGGCCATCTGCAGACCGTTTATCCTTTTTTCTTCCTGCGCAGACGGCCACCTGCTTACCGCCGCGAACGCATTGACACGCCCGACGGGGATTTCGTTGATTTCGACTGGCTGGACGCGCCTGCGGACAATCCAACTGTCATCCTTTTTCACGGACTCGAAGGATCCTCGAGCAGCCATTACGCAAGTGCAATGATGCACGCGGTCGCGGCGCGCGGCTGGCGCGGCGTGGTCGTACATTTTCGCGGTTGTAGCGGTGAGCCCAATCGACTGGCGCGCGCCTATCATTCCGGCGATGCAGACGAGATCGACTGGATGCTGCGCCAAGTTCGCGCCCGCGTCAGTGGTTACTTGTACGGGACCGGTGTATCGCTCGGCGGAAACGCCTTGCTGAAATGGCTCGCTCGCCAGGGCACAGCGGCCGGAAGGGTACTAAGCGCAAGCGCAGTCATATCCGCACCGATTGACCTGATGACGGCCGGTCATCGGCTCAGTTCAGGAATCAATCGGGTCTATGGCCGCCATTTTCTGCGTACCCTCAGAAAAAAGGCGTTTGAAAAACTGGCCCGCTATCCGGATCTTGCCAACATTCACGGGGTACGCACGGCCAACTCCTTGCGCGCCTTCGACGACGTGTTCACCGCCCCCGTTCACGGCTTTCGCGATGTCGTCGACTACTGGACTCGCGCCAGCACCATCAGCGAACTTGACAGGATCACCGTGCCAACCTTGATAGTCCATGCGCGCAACGACCCGTTTCTGCCCGGGCGCCATCTACCGAAAGACAGGCCGGAGAACGGCCCGGTTGAATTTGAATTCACTGAACGTGGCGGGCATGTCGGTTTCGTGACGGGGGCGTTTCCGGGTAAGCTCTCGTGGCTTCCCGAGCGAACGCTCGGATTTTTCGCACAGCATCTGAACAACCGGCATCTTGCCGGCGCGAGCAACGCGCACGAGACACACAACGATTTCGAGAGCAAAGTGAGAACCTGACGCCTCAAGTGGTTATCGCCGACATCACACTAAATTCGCTTACTGATATAGAACCCATGCTTCCAGCAAAACAAATATTCAAGGCCTACGATATCCGCGGAATCGTTGGCGATACCCTGACGGCAGAATCTGTTGAAGCCATCGGCCACGCAATCGGTTCAGAAGCCATCGAGCGAAAAAGCAAGGCTGTATGCATCGGCCGCGATGGTCGCCTGTCCGGCCCTGAACTGGCAGGCGCGCTTGCGCGCGGGCTTCAGCGCGCCGGCGTAGATGTGATCGACGTCGGAAGAGTCACTACGCCAATTCTATATTTTGCCGCCCATCATTTTGGAACAGGCAGTGGCGTAATGGTTACCGGCAGCCACAATCCTCCAGACTATAACGGCCTGAAGATGATGCTCGCTGGCGAAACGCTCTCCGGAGAGCAAATCAGCGCATTGCGAACCCGAATCGAGAACGCTGATCTGCACAACGGAAATGGCGCCATATCAGAACGCGAAATTGCGGCCGCATACTATGACAAGGGCACTTCCGACATCAAACTTGCCCGGCCGATGCGTATTGCCGTTGACTGCGGAAACGGCATTGCCGGCGCATTTGCGCCTGAACTGTACAAACGCCTCGGATGCGAAGTAGAAGAACTGTTTTGTGAAGTTGACGGTACCTTTCCGAATCATCATCCCGACCCTTCGCAACCAGCCAATCTCGCAGACCTTATTGAAGCGTTGCACAGCGGTGACGCCGAAATCGGGCTGGCTTTCGACGGTGATGGTGACCGCCTCGGCGTTGTCACGCGCGAGGGAAACATCATTTTTCCCGATCGCCAACTCATGCTGTTCGCCGCCGATGTACTGTCGCGCAAACCGGGCAGCGAGATTCTGTTTGACGTTAAATGCACCCGAAATCTGGCGCCGTGGGTACGCAAACATGGCGGCAAAGCCACGATGTGGAAAACCGGCCACTCCCTGATCAAGGCGAAACTGAAAGAAACCGGATCGCCGCTTGCCGGCGAGATGAGCGGTCACATTTTCTTTGGAGAGCGCTGGTACGGCTTCGACGATGGCCTATATGCTGGCGCTCGCTTGCTCGAATATCTAAGTGCGCAGCAGAACATCAAGGCTGTGTTCGATCAGTTGCCCGATTCCGTCAACACACCAGAGTTGCAAATCAAATTCTCCGAAGGAGAGAACTATGCGTTTATCGATTTGCTGCGCGAGGCGGCACAATTTCCGGGTGCAACAGAAATTATCAAGATAGACGGACTAAGAGTCGAATACCCGGATGGCTTCGGTCTGGCGCGCGCGTCCAATACGACTCCGGTGGTTGTGCTCCGATTTGAGGCCGACGACGATGCCGCTCTAGCGCGTATTCAGGAAGCGTTTAGGAAAGTCCTCCTGCAAACCAGATCGGACCTGCAACTACCTTTCTAGCGACAGCTTTTTGGCCGGAATGGCACAGTATTGCAGGTCGGATTAGCGTAGCGCAATCCGACCTGCGGCTGGGAACAGCAGATTTACGAAAACGATTCCCTGACCCAACCCTCTACACTTGCCAGCGCTTTCGGCAAAGCTGCGGCATCGGTTCCACCGGCTTGTGCCATATCGGCGCGCCCTCCTCCCTTTCCACCAACCTGCCCGGCCACGAAGTTGACCAATTCGCCAGCCTTGAGTGTGGAAGTGAGATTACCGGTCACCCCGGCGATCAAACTGACCTTGCCTTTATTCGAACTGCCGAGCACGATGACCGCACTTTCCAGTTTATCCTTGAGCTTGTCGACGGTCTCGCGCAGCGTTTTCATGTCGGCACCATCCAGATTCGCAGCCAGCACCTTGGCCGACCCGACACTCACCGCCTGATCGGCAAGGTCGTCGCCCTGCGCGCTTGCGATCTTGGATTTGAGACGCGAAAGTTCTTTCTCGAGACGTTTTACATTCTCCAGAACCTGAACCAGTCTGTGCTCAACCTCTTCGGGAGCCGCTTTCAACGCCGCGGCAATCTCGCTAAATTGCGATTCGCGCCTCTGCACGTAGTCAAGCGCCGTGTGAGCTGTCACTGCTTCCAGGCGGCGAATGCCAGCCGCAACTCCTGTTTCCAGAACGACCTTGAACAGTCCGATATCACCACTGCGGGACACGTGCGTGCCACCGCACAATTCTGTGGAGAAATCACCCATCCCGATTACGCGCACTTCGTCACCATACTTCTCGCCGAATAGCGCCATCGCTCTGGCCTTGATCGCGTCGTCATACTTCATCACGCGTGCCTTGACCGGCAGATTGCGGCGAATCTCCTCGTTGACGATGGATTCAACGCGGGCGATATCATCGGGTTTCATCGGTTTGGGATGCGAGAAATCGAACCGCGTCTTGTGCTCATCGACCAGCGAACCCTTTTGCTGCACGTGATCGCCGAGCACCTTGCGCAAGGCCGCGTGCATGAGATGAGTGGCGGAATGATTGAACATCGTGGCATTGCGCAAGCGTAAATCAACCTGGGCATTGACCACATCGCCGACCTTGAGCCCGCCTTTAACAACCTGTCCGTGATGACCGAACACTTCGGCACGTATCTTCTGCGTGTCCTCGACCTTGACCGTCGCAAACGGACTCGACGTCGTTACAAGTATGCCCCGGTCGCCGACCTGACCACCCGATTCAGCGTAGAAAGGCGTACGGTCGAGCACGACAATGCCATGCTCGCCGGCCTCGAATCTGTCGACGGACGAACCATCGTGATACAGGGCGACCACACTCGCCGGTTCGTTGAGCGTCTCGTAACCATCAAATTGCGTGGCCTGCCCTTCATATTCAACGCCGCGCGCACTCTGGAACCGTGACGCTGCCCGTGCGCGCTCGCGCTGCGCCTCCATTGCCGACTCGAAGCCGGCGAAGTCAACCTGCACGCCTCTTTCTCGCGCGATGTCCGCAGTCAGATCAACCGGAAAACCGAAGGTGTCATAGAGACGGAAAACGGTTTCGCCGTCGAGCATCCTGTCTTCGCGATGCAGCGCACTTTCGAGCACGCCCATGCCATTTTCAAGCGTTTCGGCAAATCGCTCCTCTTCCTGTTTCAACGTTTCGGCGACGCGCTGTGCAGATGCCGGCAGTTCCGGATAGGCGTCTCCCATGACGCGAGACAGATCGTCCACCAGTTTGTAAAAGAACGGTTTGTTGCAGCCGAGTTTGTATCCATGGCGAATTGCGCGCCGGATGATTCGCCGCAACACATATCCGCGACCTTCATTTCCCGGGATGACACCATCGACAATCAGGAAACTGCAGGCGCGTATGTGATCGGCGATTACCTTGAGCGAGTTACTTTCAAGATCAGTCGCGCCGGTAACACGCGCCGCAGCCTTGATAAGATCCTGAAACAGGTCAATCTCGTAATTCGAATGCAATCCCTGCAACACGGCGGCAATGCGTTCCAGCCCCATGCCGGTATCGACTGACGGTTTTGGCAGCGGGTTCAGCGTCCCCGCTTCGTCTCGATTGAACTGCATGAACACGAGATTCCAGATTTCAATATAACGATCGCCGTCTTCATTCGCGCTTCCGGGTGGTCCTCCCTCAACACCAGGTCCGTGGTCCCAGAAAATTTCCGAACACGGGCCACAAGGTCCGGTATCGCCCATTTGCCAGAAATTATCGCTCTGGTATTTCGGCCCGCCCGGCTTGTCGCCGATACGGGCGATTCGCTCGGCAGGAACCTTGATGTCATTGGCCCAGATGTCATAGGCCTCATCGTCCGTTTCGTACACGGTGATCCACATTCGATCGGGATCAAGGCCGAATTCTTCCGTCAGGAGCTGCCACGAAAAGCGAATGGCGTCGCGCTTGAAATAATCGCCAAAGCTGAAGTTTCCCACCATTTCGAAAAATGTGTGGTGGCGGGCTGTATAGCCAACATTTTCCAGGTCGTTGTGCTTGCCGCCGGCGCGTACGCAGCGCTGAGACGTAGTCGCACGCGAGTACGGCCGCTTGTCCTGACCGAGAAAGACGTCCTTGAACTGCACCATGCCAGCATTGGTGAACAATAGCGTCGGATCGTTACCGGGGACGAGCGGACTGGACGCGACGATGCTGTGGCCGTTGCGCTCAAAGAACTTCAAAAATCGTTTACGTATTTCGTCGCTTTTCATCCCATTGAACCTACCAGAAAATGGCCGGCGAATGAATCACCAGTGAGGCACCATTTCTTGCCAGGACATCATTTAATCCTGGCGGCACCGATAAGACAGGCCATGATTGTAAAGAAGAGCGCAGCCGATATTCGCGCCCCGACGGAGAGCTAGCTTACCGCTTCACTAGTCATCAATTTCGTCGAGAACCTTTCGTACCACGTCCGCGGAGAAGCCACGCCCGCCAAGAAAGCGTGCCTGTTTGGCGCGCTCGGAAATGGAAACCGGCTTGTTGCCGAATTTTTTCTGCCAAACGTCGAGCGCGGTGCTGACCTCACTCCCCGCTAGCGCATCGCGCGCGCGGGAAAGACCATCCTCCGAAACACCCTTCGTCCTGAGTTCGTGGAGGACCTTCATACTGCCAAAGCGTGTACGCCGGGTCTGCACGACCGCGTCCACGAACCGCTGTTCGGAAATCCAGCCCTTGTCCTCAAAATGGTCGAGCAGCTGGCTTATTTCCTCCGGATCGCCGCCGTTCGACGAAAGCCTGGTCTGTAACTCGAAACGCGAATACTCGCGGCGGGCTAACAACCGAAGCGCCCGCACCCGCAAGCTTGCGGCCTCAGCCAAAAGAAAATTACACCAGAGAAAGTTATACCTACGGCGTCGACCGCTACTTCGTCCGCTTTCTTCTCTTCGACCTCCTCACGGAGCGGCTGAATGCCGACCGCCTCGCGAACCCGGTTTTCAATGTCGCGCGCCATTTCTTTGTGCTCTCTCAGATACTCCCGAACATTGTCTTTGCCCTGGCCGATACGCTCACCGTTATAGCTGTACCAGGCACCCGCCTTGTCAACCAGCCTGTGGGCAACGCCCAGATCAATGATCTCACCCTCCCGGGAAATGCCCTTTCCATAGAGAAGAATGTCGAACTCAGCCTGCCGAAAGGCGGGGCCCACCTTGTTTTTGACCCACCTTGGCGC